>DIYF01000131.1 GCA_002427745.1 Roseivirga sp. UBA6061
ACGAATTCTTTGCTTACCTCATTGGAGTTGGCAGTACCTGCCTGAAAGAGAGTAACGATAGCAAGAGCAGCAGCAAGTACCGCGGAGAGTGTTTTTTGAGTTTTGACCTTTGGGCTATTCATGACTGTGTTGTTTTTGAGTTTTAGTTTAACCTTTGTTGTTTTTGTCCCGATAGCTATCGGGATAACCTTTTATTGTTTTTTAGCTTTTCAGCTGACCTGCCAGATTAATTCCAATGGCCGTGCCAGTTTTTGTAACTATCTGTAATACAGGTGTTTGATTGTTTTACAAAAAAAGTGTCCGAAAATGAGTGTTACGAAAACGTACACATGGCGACCAGAATTGAAACAGTTTCATGCGGAAAGGTACAGGTGTGGAAGAAGGATTTATTTATACACCGGAATCCAGGCGGGTTCACCATGATAACCCTGACTTTTGGTGATCTTGTTCACCTCTCTGGTATTGATGTCAATAGTATAGATGTCGTCTTTGCCATCAATGGTACCATGGTAGGCAATTTTATCTCCCATAGGAGACCAACTGATTTCCTGCTCGCCAAAAGGTGTATTGGTAAATCGCTCCGATTCCATGGTCTCCAGGTTTAAGAGGTAGATATCATGGTCTTGTTTGGGTTCTTCCAGTATCTCTCTGGTAAAGGCTACCCGGGTACCATCCGGAGCCCATGAAATATATTTTACCCGGCCATTGCCTTCCGTGAGTTTCTTCACAGACTCATTTGCTAACTGATACAGGTATAATTCTGTGCTTCCGGACCTGTCAGACAGGAACAAAACAGACTGACTATCGGGAGACCAATGAGGTCGGCCATGATAAGCATCTACAGGGGTAAGGTCGATAGCAGACCGGGTAGCCAGTGTTTGTATAAATATGTGGTCATGATCATCCACTTTCTCAGTATATAGTGCGTATTGCCCGTCAGGAGATGCTAGAAAATCAGGAAGCTCCTGAAAGTCCATAGGCATTGAAATGCCCTGACTGTTGATAAGTCTGTGAGCAAAATTGCCGGCAGTGTCCTGCTCGTAGTGAATAATTCCTTCTTTGGCTTGCCACCAACGAGGTCCCCAGTCAAAACCTTTCTGAACTGTAAGCTGTACCTCTGATGAACCGTCCTGATTGCATTTGTATATATCAAAACCATTTCCCCGACTGGCGATGTAAATAAGCTGCTGATCTACCGGAGTTTTTTGAGGAGGAGTCTTCTGACAGGCAGAAAGCAGGCAAACCAAAGTGAGGCAGAGGCATGAGGTAAGAAATCGTGTCATGGGTTGGTTAAAGTTAGCTTTTAAAATACGATGCTGAGAATGGTTTTGGATTTTGGACTGCTCACCGATTGCCGGCAAAACTCAATTCAGTTTTTTTACGCGCCCCACGATTGCTTTTTGCCTCATGACGTGTATGCCTGTGATATCACCTTCGGGGTTCCTTTGGAAATGTAATTGCATCCCCATGTCATCCTTCATAAAGAATTTGTCTCTGTCAAAGGGCAGGAACTTCATCATATTGTCGATCAGCAGGCCTCCCTGGTCAATGCTAATCTGTGGCTTGTGACCAGCCATCATTCCATCTTCACCAAACTGGTATTCTCCGAGGAATTGCTCCAGAACATCATCAGCAATATTCAGTGCCGTGAGCTTTCGTTCTTCAGCGGGGTCAATCCAGCGTGCCTTCTGGTGAAACCGCCCATTATCGGTTCTCTCAAAGCCATCGATTTTTCCGTTTTGATCTCTGGTGAAGTTCAGGGTGAATAAATCATTATCGATATCAAAAAAGCGGTCAGCACCAATGGGGTAGAACTCCAGTTCTTTATCAAAGATCAACCGGTCTTCTCTGGCTTCTATGCTGATTTGCCTGGCCAGCATTTCTCCTTCATATACTTCAAAAAGGCCACCAAAGCCTTTAATCATTTCAGCTTGCATGGTGACTGGCTGGTAGGTCTCAGTCCCGGTAAGCAGATTGATAAACCTGTCAAATACCGGTTGGGCTGCAAAATCACTGTTGGTGAGGCTCACGAAAGTGTGCCCGGAGGAAGGTAAGTGAAATACCATGGTGCTTACTCCATAAAAGCCTCCTGAATGACCCCAAAGGGGAATCCCATTTTGCTCATAGACCTGGAAACCCAGACCATATCCGCCTTGTTTCTGGCGTGTCATCGTCCTGAGGGTAGACGGTTTCAGAAGTTTGCCGTTGATCAGGGCTTGTATAAAGGTGTGCATGTCTTTCGTAGTGGAATAGGCTCCACCAGCAGGCATGCCCTTTACAGCTTTCATGTAATTGTTTTTCCGTACTTTTTTATCATGAGGCACACCAAACTCCATGGAGGCCTGGGAGTCTGTAGAATAACCCTCAGCGAGATTTTTAACCACCCTATCTGCTTCATAAAAGTCTGTGTCCGGCATACCTGCTTTCCTGAAGATTTCTTCTTTTATAAAATCGTAATAGCTTATGCCTGTAATCAGTTCTATGATCCGGCCCAGGATAATATAGTTGCTGTTGGAGTAGAGAATACGGTCACCGGGAACCTCTCCTTTGCGCAGACTGGCCAGAAACCGGTCGTAGTCTGCCAGGGAACGCAGGCGGTATTTATCTGATTCGAGGTAAGCTCTTTCAAAGAAAAAGTCACTAAGCCCACTGGTATGTGATAGCAGCGCTTTTATGGATACACTTTTGGCAATTTCCGCATTGGGAAATTGTGGGAAGTGATCAATGATTTTATCATCAAGTTTGAGAGAGCCACGATCGATCAGGATGCCAATTCCGGTGGCTGTGAATATTTTGGTAACAGAGGCCAGGTTGAATCGGGTTTCAGGGCTGTTGGGAATCGACCAGGATTGGTTTGCTTCTCCACCGATATATTCAAATATCATTTCACCGTTCTTAAAAATGCCCGTTACACCACTGTAACGTCCCTTGCTGGTTCGGAATTCGAGGTAGTCTCTGAGGTCGGGCTCAACTTTACTTTGAGCGTAAGTCAGCATTGACCAGCAGAGGAGGATGCAGAGTACTTTGTTCATAACGGCTTTTCTGCAATGAAACGAAGAGATTAGTTGATTCTGAAGCTCCTGGCAGGGCTATCACTGTCAGTTTATAACATAAGACAGATTGCTCATCAGATAGCGTGGCTTTAAGGAGGAGAGTAAAAGGCCGACTGAACTAAGTCTGATGCTGTTCTATATAAGTCTTGGGAGTAAGCCCGGTAAATTTTTTGAATACTCTGTAGAAGGAGCTGTGACTGTTAAAGCCCACTTCAGAAGCTATGGCAAACAAGGTATAATTACGGTAACCCGGGTCGATCAGGTGTTGCTTGACCGCTTCAACCCGGTATTCATTTATGAAGTCGAAAAAGTTCTTTTCCAATACCTGATTGAGACATTGCGAAATATGATGTGAAGGTATGTCAAGCTCATTCGCCAGGTCAGAAATCCGAAGATTTGGATTCTTGAAAGAAGCCTGTGTGGTAATGTGTGTTTCAAGCATGGCCAGCAGGTCTTTCAACTCATCGCTGCTTAAAGAGCTGCTGGCATACTTGCCTATACCCTTGGATTGTATGGAACTAACTCTTAAAGCATCTGTTTGTCCCGGAGAACGATAGAGCAGAAGATGATAAGTAGAAACGTGCACAATAGAAGCCAGTGCCAGAAAGACCAGGTTGTAATATTTCATAAGGCTGCCGTACTGCTGTTGATACAAAGCCAGTACAATGGCAAGTGCTCCGGCAGAGGCAGCATAGAGGATCAGGCTGATATAGGTGTTTTTTAAAAAGCCCAGGTGTACATGGCTTGAATCTGATTCGTTTTGCTGCAGTTTTGAAATGCCCGACTTGTTGAATCGTATACTCACAAAGCCATAGATGAGTATTTGAATTATGTAAAGCACCTGGACAAAATCGAAGTGATAGTCCTTGCCAAACATGTCTTTGTAGGCCGCGATTTTTTCTGCTCCGCTATCAGAAAAATAAAACTCACCAAAGAGGGCGATGATGACAACAGAAGGAATGAAATGTAAAAGGTCGCTAATGACCGGCCCGGCCGATTTACGAAAAGGTGTCTGGCCGTGAAGAAAAAACAAGGGACCTACGGCAAACCAGAGTGGCACATTGGTCCATATCAAGTGCGGGCTGATGAGATACCAGCCAAAGTATTCATAGAGGTAATTCAGTACCAGGGCTGAAACCACAATCAGTAAAGCAGCCAGGTAAAACTGCCGTTTTTTTACCAGAAGGTATCCGGCAAGCAACAGGCCCTGAACCACACTGTACTCAAGTAAAAATGTCCAAAGGTTTTGTTCTCCCATAGGGTCAGTAGCCAACATAGACCAATTGTCGGAAAGCTGCAAATGAGTGCTTTTGAGTTCTTCGGTCAGGCTCCCTGACCAAAAGTGATGCGGTAGCCGTTGAGGTCGGTAATGTCAAAGTCCCGCATGCCATAATCCGCTGTGACCAGCTCGCCTGATGTGAGTCCACGGGATTTCATATGATCAAACACCTTGTCGATATCATGTACGAAAACGTAAATGACTGTATGCCTGCCTGAAGGTTTAAAGTCATCGTCCTTTTTGGTGATATGAATCCGCAGATTTTCATTGAGGCTCAGCACCGCATAATTCACGGGCTCTCCATAAGAGAAAGAAAGACTGCAACCCAGGTTGGTCTCATACCATTTGATGGTCTCTGCTACATCGTCTACAGGAAAGATGACAGAATAATGTGAGTAAAGCGCATTTATTGAATCGGCCATAATGTAATTACTTACTTAATGCAGACTAAACGCAGTAGTCTTGCTTTAGGTTGGTTGTCGGGCATTCCTGCTGTCTCAGATTATAAACCGATACTTTCTTTCCTCCTAACCGGAATCGTCCTGAGGGTCGTCTTCCGGAATTACAGGGGCTTTGCACGTGACAGGCAGCTGTGTTCCGACCTGAATTAATCATCTGAACAGATTAGCCACTCCATCCGAAAAATCATCAGTTTCCATGATTTACGGGCTTTAGGTGTTTTTGATATTTGACTATCTGAACATCAAAAATTCATAAAATGAAAAGAGTTGCTTCTATAGTAATGTGTCTTCTGTGCTTTTCTGTTTGCCGGGCGCAGATTAAATATGATGATCACCTTTTGACAAGAGGCAATTCTGCGAATTTTGGAAGTGATGCCAGGAGTGCCGGAGATGTAAACGGAGATGGTTTTACAGATCTGATCGTTGGAGAACGTTATGCCAATAACAGCAAGGGGGCTATTCATGTCTACCACGGTTCGGCCAATGGTTTTCCCGCTCAGCCCAGCTGGAGTTATTATTCCAATAACAACCAGTCCCGGCTGGGTTTTAGTGCCTCTTCAGCAGGTGATGTAAACGGAGATGGTTATGATGACATCATAGCCGGGGCCTATTCGTGGAAAGCCGTAGGTAACAACAGTAACGGGAAGGTTTTTGTGTTTCTGGGTTCGGCCTCAGGTCTTTCTCAGACCCCCGTCTGGACGAAAACCGGAGTGGGAGAAGTTGCCATGGGCTGGGCAGTAGCAGGAGCCGGAGATGTAGACAATGACGGGTACGATGACATCCTGTTTTCTGCACCACTGGACCATGGCTATACGGCTTATCAGGGAGGTAAAGCATGGCTTTACTACGGTGATGCTTCCGGCATTTCCTCTTCCTTCGACCTGATTAATGGTATTAATGCTTATACCAGGCTAGGTAAAGACCTGGGATCGGCAGGTGATGTGAATGGCGATGGCTACGCTGACATCATAGTAGGTGCTGAGGGGCATGATGCGGCCGGTGCATCGGGAAGTGGTCATGGTGAGGTCAGAGTCTATTATGGTAGTGCCAATGGCATCATAGGGGGTAGTCCGGACTGGACCATGGTGGGGCCTTCGGGCAAATCTTATGGAACCAAAGCCTCTTCTGCGGGAGACCTGAATGGTGACGGTTATGACGACATTGTTTTTACCGGTAACAAGTCATTCAAGATACAGCTTGTGGTGTATGGTTCTGCAACGGGCCTGGCATCTTTGGCAGGCTGGAATATCGCGAATACAGATTATCCTCATGGGCAAACCAGACTGGCTGAGAAGATAGGGGACATCAATGGAGATGGTTTTGACGACCTCATTGCGGCCAGTGCCGAAGAAAAAGCCTATGTGTTTTTTGGTAGTGCTTCAGGGCCGGATAATACCTATGATCTGGTGCTCGACAACTCAGAAGGAGAAATATTCAGAGATGATGTCAACGCAGCCACTCTGGGAGATGTGGACGGGGATGGGATTGATGATTTTGTAATCGGTTTTCCCAACTTTTCAACTTTTGGAGTTGCGAAGGGGGCTGTAGGGATCTTTTATGGCGAAACGGCAGATGACTTACAGGGCATGAGTGACTGGCATGCCGAGGCCAATGTGACGAACGCCAATATGGGGCAGGAGGTGGCCAATGCAGGTGATGTCAACGGAGATGGCTGGGATGATTTGCTGGTAAGTGCCTGGCTGTATAGCAATGGCCATACGAATGAGGGAGCCGCATTTCTCTATTATGGTTCAGCCCAGGGACCTTCTGCCAGTCCTGACTGGTCTGCAGAAGGAGGTCAGCACAATGCCTTTTTCGGCTACGGCCTGAGTACAGCCGGAGATGTGAATAATGACGGCTATGCGGATGTGGTCATTGGAGCCATGGGGTATGACCACCTTATGTCTAACAACGGAAGAATTTATGTGTACTATGGATCAGCCTTTGGTCTGAGCAGCACAGCTGATCTGATCATTAACGGAGATCAGGCTCAGGCCAGAATGGGAATTGATGTGGCCGATGCCGGAGATGTGAACGGAGATGGTTATGATGATGTGGTTGTGGGGGCCTACCTCTACGACAGTGCTCTGGCAGATGAGGGGGCTGCCTTCGTTTTTCATGGTTCAGCTTCGGGCCTTTCATCTGTGGCCGGCACGGTGCTGACTTCAGGTCAGTCTTATGCCTGGTTTGGTAAGAGCGTATCTACTGCCGGAGATATTGATGGAGATGGTTATGATGATATCATCATCGGGGCTCCCAAGTACGATGCCGGTCAAAGTGATGAAGGCAGGGCTTATGTATTCCCCGGTTCGGCCACCGGCATTCTGGACAGTGCTGTCTGGACGCTGGATGGTAACGAAGCCAATGCGCTGTTGGGGTTTGATGTTTCCTGGTCTGGTGATAATAACCAGGATGGCTATGATGATATCGTCATTGGTGCTTATGGTATGGATGGTCTGGCACTGGAGGGCAGGGTTTTTGGCTTTCATGGCAGCAGTACCGGCCTGGGAACCACACCTGATTTTGAAGCCGCAGCATATGGTAACCTCAATGCTTTGGGAAAGGCACTGACCTATGCCGGAGATTACAATGATGACGGCTATGATGACATTATCGTAGGGGCAGAGTCCACCAATTCGTTATCAGGAGCTTTGTTGATCTATCAGGGAAGTGCCCAGGGGTTGGACTCCATACCGGTATGGACCTACGAACCGAATCAGATCGGTGCCAAAATGGGTTCCAGCGTTTCCTATGCAGGTGATGTAAATGGGGATGGCATTGCCGATGTAGTAGCGGGAGCCCAGGGGTATGATCATGGACATGTCAATGAAGGAGGGGCCTTTGTCTATTATGGTGCTGGGTCATTAGGTAGTAACAGAGCCCCTTCTGATTTGGCAGTTCATGAAAGCATGACTGAAAACAGTCGCGTTGAGCAGCTCAGGGTGTACCCCAACCCTGCGCAAAGCGAATTTGTCATTATGTCTGAAAACGAAATTCGCAGCATAAAGCTGATCTCTGCTGGTGGTTCAGAAATTGGCTTTGAAGCCTCGGAGGTAAAGAAGGGGCATCATTATACTATCCGCCCCCGCGTTAGTGGGCCTCAGCTAATATTAGTCAGCGTGACAGGAGTTGACGGCAAGTCCAGGACAGTGCGCCAGGTTATGAGGTGATATGAGTCCGTTGAGAGGTAGTATGACTATCTCTCAGCTGGCTATAGCTGTCTGAAATAAGCCATGATGATATCTCTTACATCATTTTTGATGCCTTTGAAAGATTCCGGCTGATTGGCCTGACTTTCGTACTGACCAATGAATTGTAAATTGGCCTCACCACCGCCCATGACAAATTCGGGCAGTGCTATCTTATAAGTTTTCGTCTTGGATAGTTTAGCTCCTTTTATGTACCAGCCATCCGCCTTTTTTTCAGCATTGGCCAGTTGCAGGTAGCCGCCTATTCCCACATTTTGCACAGTACCCACTTCAAGAATCTGCTCAATCACATCTCCCTTCAAATCTGCCAGCGAAATACCTCCGCCAAAGGGAAAAGACCGAAGAATATCGTACTCAGTAATAGACCCAGTGAGTTGATCATCCAATCGGATTGATCCGCTATTGAAGATGGCAAGATCTGCCTCGGGAGCCACAAAGAGAAAGGACCGGGCTGTCATAATGGGGTAGTTGGTGGGTCTGTAGCGTATGCTGCTCTCTCTGCCATCAAGGGTGTCAGTAGTGGTCATGACCAGCTCATCAGGCGTATAGCCCATAGAGGCCATGCTCTCATCGCCAATGGTTACCCACTTATCTACTACCGCTTTCACTCCGGGCTCATCTTCAATCGAATCGTCTATCGTCACCAACTCAGGCTTAATGGTAGTTTTTTGGGTTCTTTTATTATAACTCACCCGGTGTACATAGACGGTTTTAGCATTGGCATCAGCCTTGGTCATGAGCGTATTACCGTAAGTGTATTTCATGTTGGTATGGTCGTGTCCTCCAAGTATCAAATCCAGCTCGGGTACGTGGTAGGTCGCCAGTGAATCGTCCATGTCCTCTTCGAGGTGGGTGAGGCCTATCAATACATCTGCCTTATCCTTTATCTTTTCGTAAGTCGCTTTTACAGATTCATATTTGTCCTTGTAGGCGACATAATCTTTAAGGTTAAAAGGTACGGTTGAGCCAAAGAAGGCTATGTTTACCCCATCGACAGTGTGCATGATATGATCAGGGAAGGGCTTGCCATTTTGTTCCCACGGAATAGTGTCTCCATTTACCACATGAAGCGTATTGGTTGTCGTCCAGAGAAATTCTGATTCAGCAACACGTTTGAGATGCTCATCTTCCTTAATATCATATTCGTGATTGCCGGGCACAACATAGTCAACACCCAGCGCATTCATTACCTCTACCATGTGTTTACCGGCAATCTTCTCTCCCTGGTATCTCAACGTACCGATGAGGGAAGGGCTTACAAAGTCACCGGAAAGGACTGTGATTACATTGGGGTTTTCTGCCAGCAACTGTTTCCGAACTGTGGCCACCCGGGCCATTCCCCCCGCTTTTCCCCCCTCGATGGGTGCAATTTCATAGACATCGTTTAGCTGAAGGATGATAAAATCTACGGTATCAGCACTGTCTCCCGAGTCGCATGAAAATGAGAAGACGAGAAACAAAGCGAGGCAAAATCTGAGTGTGCGGTTCATGAAAAAGTCAGTTAGTAACGAGAGTGAAATTTATGAAATGTAGGCCGAAAGTCTAGGGAGATTCTCCATTGTCGACCCCTGATTTTGAAGTGCTGAGCATAGAAAAGACAAAGGTGAAACAAATAGTTGTCGCTTTTTGCAACCTTTTTTAGAATCGCCTGTTTTTACAATAGACAAAGGTGAAACAAATAAATCTATGAAAGGTACATCACTTGGTGAATTTGAAGAGCTGGTACTGCTGACAGTCGGAATTTTATACAACGATGCCTATGGTCTGGGAATCAGAGATGAGCTGGAAAAGCAAACCGGACGCAAAGTTATGATCAGCTCGGTACACAAAGCGCTGGTGCGGTTGGAGGATAAGGGATTTCTCACTTCCTATATGGGAGGTGCCACTGATGAGCGAGGAGGAAGGAAGAAGCGACTCTACGAGTTGACCGTTTCCGGTAAGAAGGTGCTTAATCAGTCGAAGGACTTGCGCAATGCTATGTGGGACTCGGTACCTAAAGTGGTATGGGAGTAAACCGAAACGATAAAACACCTCAGCCTCCCGGCTGGATGAGGCGCTTTTTCCGCTGGTTTTGCAGAGAAGAGCTTTGCGATGCGGTTGAAGGTGATTTGCTCTGCCTCTACGGTCGCAAGGTCAGAGAGCAGGGAAGGCTTCGTGGCAATCTCTGGTACTTTTTCAGTGTGCTCACCTTCATCCAGCCCTTTGCGCTCAGGAAGCGTCAGATTTCTCACAGACTAACCAGACTTGACATGCTCAATAACTATCTGAAAATCGCCTGGCGCAATCTGGCAGGAAGTAAATCATTCACTTTGATCAATGTACTGGGGCTGGCCATGGGTATGGCCGGTTTTGTGGTGATGGCTGCTTATGTGCAGCATGAGTTGTCCTATGATCGGTTTCATACAAAGGCAGACAGAATAGTCAGAGTTACTTATGCTTACCAGGCCGGTGGTTCGGTAAATGAAGTAGCCAAATCTGCTTTTCCTCTTAAGCCCATGTTCCTGGAAGAATACCCGGAAGTTGAGCAGGTAGTGCGTTTCTATCGTAACACGCTGGATGCTTCAACCCTGAAGTATGAAGACAAGCACTTTACTGAAGACCATATTCTCTTTGCTGACCCTGAAGTGTTTCAGGTTTTTGATTTTGAACTGGAAACAGGAAATGCCGCTACGGCTCTGACTGATGTGAACAGCATTGTTATGACGGCTGCTGTGGCCAGAAAGTACTTCGGAGATGAGAATCCGGTTGGGAAGATCGTCAGATACAAAAACAGGGATGATCTGAAAGTCACGGGGATTCTGAAAGAAGTACCCGCCAATTCTCACTTAAGCTTTGATATGCTGGTGCCGGTAGAACTTCAGCGCCAGCGCTGGATTCAGGGAAATGGCAATAATGGATATGATTTTGAACAGGACTGGAACTGGTCTGGCGCCTGGCAATATGTACTACTCAACTCTGCTGAGTCTGTTGGAGCTTTTGATACCCGATTGGCTGCAAAAGGCAAAGACTTCTTTGGCCGGGATAAAGACACGGAATATCACTACTATGCCCAACCTCTTACTGACATTCATTTGCACTCTGAAAAAGCGGGAGAGGTCAGTGCCAATGGCAGCCTGAATCAGGTCTATGGCTTTGGGGTCATTGCCGCTTTGATCCTGCTGATTGCCTGTATCAATTTCGTTAACCTCAGTACGGCCCGTTCTACCAAAAGGGCCAGAGAGGTAGGCCTGAGAAAAGTGATGGGTGCCCATCGCCCACAGCTTATCGGGCAATTCATCTCAGAGGCGGTACTCATATCGCTTATGGCGGCTGTCACTGCGGTATTTATTGTGGAGGTCATGTTGCCTTTCTTCAACCGTTTTATGGACACATCCCTTTCTATTCCCTATTGGGAGGAGCCCCTCATAGCCTTGTCTTTATTTTTCGGAGCTATGCTCATAGGGTTTGTAGCAGGTATCTATCCGGCTTTCTATCTATCACGCTACCGCCCTGTCAATACACTTAAGGGCAATGCGGGTGCAAGTGGTAAGAGTAATACCAGATTGCGAAAAGTACTGGTTACCTCACAGTTTATCATTTCCAACCTCCTGATCATCGGTATTCTTGTGGTACAGCAACAGCTGGATTATATCAGGGGCAAAGATCTGGGTTTTGACAAGGATCAGATCATCGTCTTGAAGCACGGCAATAAGCTGGATGAGGATTTTGAGCTTTTTCAAAGCAAGCTTCAGCCACTCACTTCGGTGGTAGCATCCAACCTTGGGTACGTAGCCGGTACCCGTGACTGGACCCAGACTTTTAGGGTGGAGGGCGAACCGCTGGAAGAAGCCAAAAGTATGGGGATCAAACATGTCAGCTTTGGCTTTGTCGATATGTTCGGGCTGGAAGTTGTGGCAGGAAGAAAGTTGTCGCGTGAGCACTGGAGAGACTGGAAAAGTTCGATTATGCTCAATGAGGCTGCTGTGAAGAATTTCAACTGGACCAATGAAGAGGCCCTGGGTAAAACCTTCAGCTATATCGGGGGCAGTGATAATCGCACACGTTTTGAGTGCAAGGTGGTGGGAATTGTAGCGAATGCTCACCTGGAATCGCTATATCAGCCCATCAGGCCCAGTGTTTTCAAAACTGCCGAATGGGGTGATGTGAGTATCAAGCTCAATGCTCAGACATCTGATGAGCTTCAGTCTGCCCTGGCCGATGTGGAAGCTGTATGGAATGAGCTAAGACCTGACTGGCCTTTCGAATACGAGTTTTTAGATGAAACCATTGAAGCACAATACCTGAATGAGGAACGTCTGGGTCAGACGATACAATACTTCACTTTCCTGGCCATTTTTATTGCTGCTTTGGGCCTTTTTGGTCTTGCCTCCTTTACGGTACAGCAGCGCACTCGTGAGATCGGTGTGAGAAAGGTGCTGGGAGCCTCTGTAGCGGGCATACTGGCTCTGGTAGGGCAGCGGTTTGTTTCCTTAGTAGTCATTTCCTTCGTCATTTCGATTCCACTCGGTTATTACCTGGCTCATCAATGGCTTCAGGACTTTGAGTACCGTGTAGGGGTGAACCCTTCAGTTTTCCTGATGGCCGGACTGGCTTCCCTGCTTATTGCCGGTTTAGCCATCGGAGGCCAGTCGCTGCGGGCGGCTACTATCAATCCGGTTAAAACCCTGAGACATGAGTAGGTCAAAACTGCCCCCTCAATGGATGATGCGATTTTTTCGCTGGTTCTGTCGGCATGATCTGGCCGATGCAGTGGAAGGTGACCTGTTGGAATTATTTGAAAGAAACAGGTCTGAGAAGGGAAGCGTCATAGCGAGTACGCGGTACTTCTGGCAGGTGCTCACGTTCTGTCGACCCTTTGCCATAAAAAAACGAAAAAAGCGATCTCGCCTTAACCCTGTGGATATGTTGAAGCTTCAAATCAAACTCACTTTCAGAAACCTGTTCCGAACCGGCTTTTACAGCTTTACCAATATCTTTAGCCTGGCCACGGGTATTACCGCAGTGATACTACTGATGTCTTTTGTTTCCGGGGAGCTGAGTTACGATCGTTTTCACAAATTCGGAGATCGTACCTATCGCTTTGGCTACCAACTGGAGACGGATAACCAACCGACTCGTCAGCTGGCCTGGGTATCGGCTCTGGTGGGGCCTGCGGCCACAGAAAGATTCCCTGAAATTGAAAGTATGGTCCGGGTGCGTGACTGCATGGGTACCATGGTCAACAGCCAAAATGAGGTCTTTCTTGAGGATAAGGGTTTTTTTGCCGGAGACCGCTTTTTCGATGTTTTCAGCTTTCCCGTCATTGCGGGAGATGCCCTTACAGCCCTGGATGCTCCTAACAAGATTGTGCTGACCGAAAGCATGGCAACCCGCTATTTTGGCGATGAAAATCCGGTAGGAAGACAGATGGAGCTCCGCATGAGTGATACACTCAGACTACAGGTGTCTGCTGTGATGAAAGATGTACCTGATAACGCACATTTTCGCTTTGACTATCTGATTTCGCATAAAACCCGCGAAGTACTCTACCCTCATATTCAGGGCTGGTTTGCTTTGGGTACCCATACTTATTTCAGGTTGACCGAAGAAGCTTCTGTGGCTGACTTCAATGCCAAGGTGGAGGGAATGGTCATGGATATCTACGGTGAGGAGGCACAACAAATTGGCTTCACCATCAGGCTGTTTACACAACCGCTTTGGGATATTCACCTCAAATCGAAACTGGGTAATGAGATAGCCGCGAATGGCGACATACAATATGTCTTTATTGCAGCCGGTATAGCACTGGTCATACTGCTCATTGCCTCCTTCAATTTTATTAACCTGTCCATTGCCAAATCATACCGCTTTGTACGACAGATGGGGATCAGAAAGGTTCTGGGGGCTCAGAGGAGTCAGATTTTCAGCCATTTTATTACCGAGTCGGTCATTTCGGTTTTACTGGCTTTTGGCTTGGCACTGGTCCTGTCAGTATTACTGATGCCCTATTTCAACGAACTGGTCGGACGTGACCTGTCTGTCGTATGGAAGGGCTGGATGTCTGTCACTGCACTAGGCGGCCTGTTACTGATTGTTGGGTTGGTTGCAGGTACTTATCCTGCTGTTTCTGTGGTAGCGGTACGGGCTACGGAAGCTGTAAAAGGCAAACTTGCAGCAGTTCAAAAAAGAAGTTTCACCCGGGAGGGGCTGATTGTTACGCAGTTTGGTCTCGCCACGGTTTTGATTATCGCTGTGCTGGTTATCAGAGGTCAGCTTGGCTATATGATGAACTCCTCCCTCGGCTTTGATCATGAACAAACGGCTGTCATCGAGCTTTGGAATAACCGGGCAGCCAGAGCCAATAGCAGTGTTCTGAAAAACGAGCTTTTAAAGTCGCCCAACATCAGTCATGTGGCTGCCTCCAATAGTATTCCCGGTGAGCTCTTGCTCAACAGAGTGGGATACCCCGATGGCAATGAATCTTTGAGCAAGGTGATGTTCTCTCTGATGGTACAGGAAGACTTTCTGGAATTGTATGAGCTGAATATTGCAGCGGGCAGGGCCTTTTCGCCAGACCTGAGTACTGATCAAACCGATGCTTTCTTATTGAACGAATCGGCTGTGATAGAATTTGGCTGGTCAAATGAAGAGGCTATTGGTCGTGATTTTCAGTGGGGTAGCAGAACAGGAAAGGTAATCGGGGTCGTAGAAGACTTCCACTATTACTCTCTGCAGGAGAAGGTACCGCCTATGATCATTCTGCCGACTGAAGGTGGTGTGGGCTATATGTCTGTAAAGGTGACCGGTGAGGCACATGAAACAGTTGCTCAGATGGAACGAACCTGGAAATCACTTTACCCTGATCAGGTCTTTAAGCTCTTTTTTCTGGACGACAACTTCAATGAACAATACAAGCTGGAGAGTCAGCTGGACAGGATTATGAGTCTCTTTACTCTGGTGGCAGTCCTTATCGCCTGTTTCGGTCTTTTTAGCCTTTCTGCCATCCACGTTGAGCAGAGAACCAAAGAAATTGGTATCAGAAAAGTATTGGGAGCTTCTGTACCGGGGGTGCTCTTTTTAATAGGCAGGTTCTTCCTCAGGCTGGTGGCCCTGTCCTTTCTCTTTGCGCTGCCTGCTTCCTGGCTCTTGGGAGACTGGTGGCTGTCTGATTTTGCCTACAGAATGGAGCTCAGCCCTGTGATTTTCGCGATTGCTATCGGAGTGTCTCTGTCGGTCGCAGCACTTACCATAATAGCACAGGCACTCAGAGCCGCATTGGCAAACCCAGTTAAAACACTCAGATATGAATAGGTCAAAACTCCCCCCGAAATGGATGATGCGCTTTTTCCGCTGGTTCTGCCGGCATGATCTGGCAGATGCTGTAGAGGGAGATCTGCTGGAATTATATGAAAGAAAAGTTACCAGTCAGGGGAGAGTCAGAGCCAATTGGTATTTCATCGTCTATACCCTCTCTTTTTTCCAGCCTTTCGCTTTCAAGAGGCAACGCGAACAATATGCT
Source organism: Roseivirga sp. UBA6061 (assembly GCA_002427745.1). Lineage (GTDB taxonomy): Bacteria > Bacteroidota > Bacteroidia > Cytophagales > Cyclobacteriaceae > Roseivirga. The sequence continues at coordinate 15,501 of DIYF01000131.1, forward strand.
CAATTAAACTCAATACACATGTTCTACAACAATCTCAAAATCGGTCTTCGCATTATCAAAAAATACCGGGCTTATGCCTTTATCAATATCCTGGGCCTGGCTGTGGGACTATCAGCTTTTCTGCTCATGGCCCTGTTTGTCATGGACGAACTCTCTTATGATCGTTTTCACAGTAAGAGCGATCAGATTGTGCGCCTGTCTTATGAACTGAAAACCCCCAATGCCACCAGGCAGGGGGCCAAACTCCCTTTTCCTGTGAAGCAGGAATTGATGGCGGATTATCCTGAGGTAGAACAGGTAGCTCGCATCTATTACTGGAATGGCGATACCCCATTACTGGCTTATGGAGAGCAGAAATATACCGAACCGGGTATATACTTTGGTGAGCCCAGTGTTTTCAGTGTGTTTGACTTTAAAATGCTGAGAGGAAATCCGGAAACTGCTCTGGCCGACCCGAGGAGCATTGTGCTGACAGAAAGCATGGCAACCAAGTATTTTGGGTCAGAAGATCCTATTGGGAAAGTGATGCGTTACAAGAATGAAGATGACCTGATTGTAACAGCAGTTTTAGCTGATATACCCGATAACTCTCATATTACCTTTGACTTTCTGTTGCCTATAGAATTGCAGCGTCAGCGCTGGATGGGCTGGGGAAGATATACCTATGACCTGGAAAAGGACTGGAACTGGGCCGCAGCCTGGGTGTATGCACAGCTTGTGCCCGGAACAGATGTGATGGCCTTTGAAAATAAGCTGCAGGCCATTGCCGATGAACATTTAAACACGGAAGATCAGGCCGGTTTCACACTGGAACTACAGCCACTAACCGATATCCATTTAAAATCGGATAAATCAGGAGAGGCCAGAGCCAATGGCAATATGACCCAGGTACTGTCTTTTTCCGCCATTGCGGTGCTAATTCTCTTCATTGCCTGTGTCAACTTTATCAATCTCACTTCTGTACAAACCAACCAGCGATTTAAAGAGGTTGGGTTGAGAAAAGTGATGGGTGCTCTCAAAAAGCAACTGGTGGCTCAGTTTCTGACAGAGGTTCTGATAACCGTTATGATCTCTGCAGCGGTGGCCATGCTAATTGCTTCAGTTACCTTGCCCTATTTCAATGCTTTTACCAATAAGGCCATTGCCTTTAATGGTCAGAGTCTTTTACTCTGTCTGGGGCTGATCGGTTTTGTGTTGCTGATCACCATCCTTTCTTCCATGCGTCCTGCCGCCCTTGTTTTGCGAATCAAGGCTGTGCAGGGACTGGCCAATCGTTTCGGAGCGCTTAAAAGCAAGCAGCGATTTAGTAAAAGCATGGTGGTAGGTCAGTTCATGGTATCCAACCTCCTGATCATCGGCATTCTCATCGTAAACAATCAGCTAAGCTATCTTCAGAATAAAGACCTGGGCTTTGACAAAGAAAACATGGTGCTGCTGAAGCTGGCCAAAAATCTGTCAAAGAATCAATTCGAGTTGTTTGAGAACGGACTGGCTTCCAATCCGTCAGTCAGGAACATCAACAGAGGGTATGTGGCAGGTACCAAAGCCTATACCAATACTTTCAGGAAAGTGGATGGCGGTAGCGAAGACTCTTATTCACTGGGAATCAAGTGGGTTGGTACGGGTTTTCTGGATATGTATGGACTGAAAGTCATTGCCGGAAGAGATTTTGATGAAACTGTTCAGGAAGAAATCAAATCTGGTATTCTGATTAACGAAACCGCTGCCAAAGCGCTGGGCTGGGAAATAGAAGAAAGCATTGGCAAAACGCTCTCATTCCTGCCGGGTGGGGCAGATAAGCCGGAGCAGATCAGGGTAATCGGGGTCATTGCAGATGCCCATTTCGAAAGCCTGTATGATCCGGTATTACCAAGTGTTTTCAGGAGAACCGAATCGAGCGTGGGAGGAGCCGTGACCCTCGATATTGCGGGTAGTAACAGATCAGAGACCCTGGCCGGCATTGAACAGGTCTGGAATGAAGTAATTCCGGAATGGCCTTTTGAATATGAGTTTCTGGACAACATCATAGAAGCACAATATGTGAAAGAAGAAAGGCTGGCCAGTGCGGTTCAGTACTTCACCCTGCTGGCTATTTTTATCGCCTGCCTCGGGCTTTTTGGGCTGGCCTCTTTCAGCGTACAGGAACGTACCAAGGAGATTGGCGTACGTAAAGTACTGGGAGCCTCGCTGATGTCTCTCTTCGGAATGGTCAGTAAGAAGTTCATTGGGCTCGTAGCTGTTTCCTTCCTGTTGTCTACCCCTGTCGGGTACTATCTCTTTGAGCAGTGGCTGCAGGATTTTGCTTATCGTATAGATATCGATGCGGGTGTGTTTCTCATGGCCGGGCTGTTCTCAATTCTCGTTGCTGCGCTGGCCGTAGGAGGGCAATCGTTCAGGGCAGCCACCATGAACCCGGTGAAGACCCTCAGGCATGAATAGCCATACCTTGTAAAGTTTTCCTGAGGAATGGTTGTAATTCACCCCGGTATAATGGCCATTCATACCAAACGATGAGTCAGAGCTTTCAGCTTTTGCCTGGTTGTGTATCTTCAAAGAAAACTCAATACATGGCAACACTGGAAGAACTGAACCAATCCTTTGAGGATTGTAAGGGGCAGCTTAAATCGTACCTGCTTCGCATCACAACGAATGCTGATGATGCAGAAGATATTGTGCAGGAAACTTACCTGAAAGCCCATGCCACTATCGATGGGTTCAGGGGAGACTCCACCTTGAAAACCTGGCTCTTTGCCATTGGCTCCAATCTGGCCCGTGATCTGCTCAGGTCGAAAAAGCGCTGGCCTGAAAATGTCACGGATATCTGTAAGTCAGCAGCGATGAGTAATCAGGCATTTTTCGGAGAAATGATGCAGGTCCGAAGTACTTCCGAGCAGGGAAACTTCGAGATCAAAGAGCACATTACATTCTGCTTTACCTGCGTTACCAAATCCTTGCCTCTGGAGCAACACCTGGTGCTTTTACTGAAAGAAGTTTATGGCTTTAAGGTGAAGGAGATTGCCGGTATTATCGACAATACCCAGGCTATGGTAAAGTACTACCTGCATGTGGCTCGCTCCAGAATGACCGAGGTGTTTGACCATCGCTGTGCGCTCATCAATAAAGAAGGAGTCTGCCATCAATGTACAGAACTGAACGGCATCTTCAATCCAAAACAAAATGCCCAGGAAGAGCTGGCCAAAATAGAGATGGTAAAGGCGGCAGAAGATAAAACCAAAGAGGCGCTTTTTGACCTGCGCACTCAGATCGTGCAGTCCATAGACCCTTTTGAGTCAGGAGCAGCTGAGCTCCAGCTCAGACATTTGAAGCATAATGATGAGGTGATGAAAAAGCACCTGGGAGAAGATTAAAGACCGTTTTAATTTTTTTCAAAAAAAATCTCAGTTCATCCTATCGTTTTTCTGAGCCCGGTCGTCAAAGCTGAGAATCGTCCCGGGAGTAACCCGGGAAAAACGGATATACAACAAGCTATGACACAACTAAACAACTCAGGAGCGGCCAATGGAAAGGCCAAAACAACGAAAAGTACTTTTAGTAGGGAAACCTCTGTTGCCATACAGATTGAATCGAGTTCCGAAGTAGTCTGGGCCCTTTTAGTGAACGGACCTGACTACACTCGCTGGAACTCCACTATTGTATCTTTTGAAGGTACTATCGGAGAAAGAGAGACCATCAGGCTTAAGTCTACCCTGGATCCTAACCGCACTTTTAAGCTCAAAGTAAGAGCCGTAAAACCGGAAGCATCTATGCAGTGGGAAAGTGGAGCCGCTCCGTTTTTCAAGGGGGTAAGAACCTATCAGCTCGATACTTTGGCTGATGGCTCTGTCGTGTTTACCATGACTGAGAAAATGGGAGGGCTGATGTTTCCGATGGCAGCCGGACAAATACCTGACTTTACTGCATCCTTCGAGCAATTCGCGGCAGACTTGAAATCAGAGGCAGAAATTATTCGCAAATTAAAATGAGAACAACAATGGAATTAGGAACCAAAGAAAATCCCTGGGTGCTGAAAACACCTCCACAGTCATCAGAATTTACTATGCACAGAGATGTGAAAGACGGCCTGGATATACTCGTCTGTACGGTGGGCAAGACTATTCTGCACTATGACGCCCGTTGTCTGGAAGATCTTCATGCCATGCTCAAGGCACATGGAGACTGGATTTTACTGGGCAGTGCAGATGAAAAAAAGGAGCCCAAGCCCGATACCGTGGAGGCCTGGGGCAGATCAGCAGACAACCCGATTGGTGGCTGGTATGGATTGAAGAAAGGCTTTAAGGGGCGTTTTGGTATGTATGTGCCTCCACTGATGGAAGCGCTGGGACTGGCCGAGGTAGAACACAACAAGCGTAACAATCGCATGAGGGCCGTCTAGTACCTGATACCATTGAGTTCTGTCAAAGGATATCTTATGACGTACTCAAAACACCTGAAATTTAGTGCCTGGCACATCGTAATGCTGATTTTCCTGGGACTCTCCTGTTCCCGGGAAAATCAGAGCCAGGAATTGACAGCCCTTCAAAATGAAGTCAACCAGATTGTGACCCGGGCCCAAAACGGAGCCTTTGGTGATCTTCATTCCCTGCTTATACTAAAAGGAGATGAGCTCCTGGTTGAGGCCTACTTTGGCGGCTATGATGCTGACAGCATTCATTTTCAGTATTCGGTAACTAAAAGCATCAGCTCTCTGCTGATCGGTATTGCCATAGACCAGGGGTACCTTAGCTCGGCAGATCAGAAACTCCACGACCTGTTTCCTGAGTATCGCAATACTATAGCCCATTGGACTGACCAAAAGGCAGAAATCACGCTCAAAGATGTGCTTACCATGAGTGCCGGCTATCAATGGGACGAATGGACCTACACCTACACAGATACCCGCAACGATGCCAACAAGCTGATTCGAAGTGAAGATCTGATGAAGTTTGTTCTGGACCTGCCGCTGGCCTATGCACCCGGGAGTCGGTTTACCTATAACAGCGGTTGCTCCATGCTGCTATCTGGCGTGATCCGGAATGCCACAGGAATGAGTCTGCAGGCTTTTGCCGAACAAAATCTCTTTGGTAAGCTGGGGATTGAAGAATGGCACTGGGAGCAGGGCAAAGATGGTGTTTTCAATAGCGGCTGGGGCTTACATCTGAAGCCGCAGGACATGCTGAAGATTGGCAGGATGGTGCGTGACGGAGGCTTGTGGCAGGGAGAGCGTATTGTCAGTGAGGACTGGCTGAATGCTTCTCAGACAAATCACATTGCCAGTTATGGTTATCAGTGGTGGCTCTCATCGGGCTTTTTTTCGGCCCGGGGTTGGGGAGGTCAGGTTATTGCCATTGTTCCGGAAGACGACCTGGTGGTCGTCACCACTGCCGGTAACTTTAGTGGAAGCAATCCGGGAGGAGTCAGCATTGCCAATCAGCTGAGAGGGCTTGATTAACTTTTGTGATTTTTCTTAAGTATGACCTGAGAAATGATCAATCATAGGCCAGGTCCTTCATAAGAAATGGGTTGTAATCCAGCACCGGGTCGCTCTATATTGTGACAAAGACAATCCACTATGATCACATGCTATGTACGCTATGTCCTCGACCCCTACAAGCTGGAGGATTTTGAAAAATATGCCAGAAGCTGGATTCCATTGGTAGAAAAATTCGGAGGGACGCATCATGGCTATTTTCTTCCGCATGAAGGAGCCAATAATATTGCGGTTACGCTTTTTAGCTTTAACTCACTGGCTGAATATGAAATCTATCGCAAAGACAGTATGAATGACACGGAGTGTCAGGCCGCCTATCAACTGGCAGAAGATACAAAGTGCATCATTAGCTATGAGCGTAGTTTTATGAGGCCGGTCCTTAAATAGGCTCAGGCATCGATGGTAAGATCAAAGCTTCGGTAGCATACCCTGAAAATAAGATAGCTGACCAGTAGTAAGCCAATACCGAGGAGGTAGGCCGGGACATAGCCGAGTATCACGAAAAACAAGATCGCAGTAGCGAAGAAAGGATACTTGATGAAGTTGTCCATGCTTATAGATTTACGATACAATACGGACTGGTAAAGGGAGAGTAAAGCCACAGGAAGCAGAATACTCCCAATCAACAGGCTTAGTGGTGCCTTGGTGAGCGTATTGCCTAAAAAGACCACGGTTTCCGGTATGAGCAGCAGGAGGTAGCTTACCGTAAACTGCCCGAACCAGGAGCTGGTGCTGATCGGGAGGTTTTTGAACAGAGACAAATCCTTTTGCTCGAATTTGTGGTACTGAAAGCTGAAGGCGGCATTGACACCTCCGCTAAGCAGCATGCCCAGGGTGAGCAGCCGGTAATCTGTTCCATCCATTTCAAAGATCAGGACAGCCCCGACAATCACGGTAATGGAGATGGCTTTTGTAGCCAGCAGCAAAACCGCGTGCCTTGTAAACAACTGATGGATAAAGAGCATAGACAATGGCCGTGGCAGTTTGCTGGTCCATTGCCTGAAACCGCTGATAAGGCTGGAGTCAACTGGTGTGATGAGCCTTTTGTGAAGAAAATGAGCCGCAGTGAGGATCAATAATAAATTGCCTCCTGCCACAATTGCGGCAGACATCCATAGCTGATGCTGCAGTGCCATGGTAAGCAACAAGCCGCTATAAGCCAGCGCAGGAACCATCAACAGCGTTTGTAGGTAAATGATTAGCGGCACACGTGCCCCGGGCCGGAGCATTACCAGCCCGCTGAGAAACTGATTGGTTTTCAGGCGTTGGGCCGTATAGCAAAACTGCAACGTCTTGATAGCGTAAAGCGTGAAAAGTGCAAAAGGGATGCTATAATATAAAGGGCTATAGGCCAGCGCTGTGGCTATGTCTATATGCTGGGGTGTTTTAAGAAAACCAAACAGTAAGCCTACGGTAACCAGGAAAAAACCGGCATTGGCCTGATAGAAAGGCTTAACCAACGTACGCACCAGTACTTTTCTGACGGCACTCATGATAGCCTGGTTATTTGCTGGTCTTTCACCTCATAGACATTCGTGGCCTCGATGTAGGCATTCTCGAAATCCTGATGTGTGGCAAATAAAAAAGAGACTCCTTCGGCTCGTTTTTTTACGATCATTTCCGTTACGATTTGCTGTGCTTCTTTGTCCAGCGTAATGAGAGGTTCGTCCAGAATAATCCAGTCGGGGTTTCCAAGGAAAGACAAAACGATTGATAGTTTTTTCAGCATTCCGCTGGAGTAGGAGCCTGTTGCTGCATCGGCATAGTCCGAAACACCCAGCGCCTCTTTCAGGGATTGGGCCTGTTCCGGCCCGGCCTTTTTGAGTGTTACAAAAAAATCGATCAGATCATTGGCCGTCAGAAATTCCGGGAAAGCAGGCTCCGACTGGCTGTAGTTGACTCTGAGCTTATAGCTGTCAGGTTGGCTTCTCAGGTCAAATTCATCCAGTTGAATGGTGCCCTGATAGGGAGACAGGCCTGCAACGCAATTAAAGAATGTTGATTTTCCTGAACCGTTTTTGCCTTTGATCCAGTGAACGCCTTTGGGGAATTGAAGCTCCGGCACATCCAGTATGAGCTGACTGCCAAAAGACTTCCGAAACGAATGGAGAGTAAGCATACAAAGGGTAACATACGGATTTCTGCAAAAAGGTTTTGTGCAAATTGATAAGTGTAGGCAGTTAATAAAAAAGAGACCCGCTACTTTAAGCGGGTCTTTGTGTATGTTACCATTATTTGGCGGGGTAGCCGCTGTCTCTTCCTTCCATGGATATGTCCTGTAGCGTCAAGACAATCGGCTCCTTGTTGTATATAAGTACCAAATCTTCCTATGACGTCATCAGGAAGGACAAATAAAGTTTGAATTTTTTTGCTCAGACATCCGTTTTAACGATCTGTAAATTTGTATTAGTTATTATATCGTCTTTTGAGATATTGTAAGTGATTGGTTATGAAGTTTTTATATATTAGCAGTCCCTTAAAATGCAAAAGACGAGTTTAGACATACCAGATGCATTTTTTTGGCGTTTAGCACCGAAGCATGAGTGTATTTAGAGTTTTTAGTTGTTGTTTTTGCTGTTTACTGGCCTGTCTTTGCAAGGCGCAGGCTCAGTCAGATAACTACAGAACCAAGATAGCCGAATTCAGTTATCGGGTTCTGGGCGACTATCAAACGATCTCTAATTCAGAAGCCTTTGGTGATGCCAGCTCGGAGATTGAGCATGAGAGTCTGCTCAAGCTAAAGCTGGGAATTCCCCTTGTTATCAAAGACAACAAGCTGTTTGGTATTCAGCTGAAGTACTATCAGCATCATTTCAACTTTGATGATGATGATTTCCCCGGAAATTACGACCTGTATAATCACCTGAGTGGGCAGGCATTTTCCAATGTGGGTATTCGTACGCTGTACCAGTATGATATTGATGAGAATCAGGAGTTCAGCTTTATTGCAGGAGCTGAAATCAGAAGTGATGAGATTGTACTCAATAAAAACACGGGGAAGGTTTTTATCAGCGGCCACTATAAAAAACGTATCAATGCCAGCACGCGCATCGGGTTTGGCGGGGTTTTCAGTCATGGACTTTTATTGACCTCATTTTACCCGCTCTTCTCTTACGAAAAGCAGTTGAA
>DIYF01000157.1 GCA_002427745.1 Roseivirga sp. UBA6061
ATTGAAAAAGTCCAGCATAACCTGGGGATAGCCTGAGATAAGCGGACCGGAAGCGGATACATGGGGGGCGCTCAGATCATTTTCAGCGGTCTGCTGACGTTCGATGCTCCATTCAAATCCCCCTACATCATATACTGCCGTAATACCGGATCGTAAATAAGCTTCGTAATAAGAAGAAGGGTTGGCTCTCAGATCGGCCTGTAAGTCATCATAGTTCAGAGAATCTCTCAGGTCTACCACATCCGGCCTACCATCGAAGAAGCCTGTTTGGGCAAAGTGGATATGGCTGTCTACCAGACCCGGAGTAATAAATTTACCTGTAACATCTACTACATCGGCATGGTCGGGTATCTCCGCCTCAGCACCGCCAATGCTCTCAATACTGCCATCTTTGATAATAATAATGCCATTGGGTATACTATTTCCCGTTCCGTCAAATATTGTGGCTCCTTTGAGCACGGTATAGGCATTGTCTGCAGGCTGTTCAGAAGAACAACTCAGGCATAGTGTGAGAACCAGGGTGAGGAGGCAGGCAAATCTTTTCATGGGCGAGGTCATTTTTCTGAATTTAGGGAATAAGCCGATCGACTGGTTATGGCAAGGGGTGTTTTTACAGGTGTCGATACCAAAATACCGGCAAGAGCGAAAAAAAGGCCCCACTCTTTCGAATGAAGCCTTTCTGAAATTCTTACAATCCATGTTGGTGTTCTGTGCCAACATATCATGGTAGAGTGCTTATTTAAAAGCAGGGATACCGGTAATCTCAGCCCCCAGTATCAGCAAGTGAATGTCATGAGTACCCTCATAGGTCACCACAGATTCCAGGTTGGCCATATGACGCATCATCGGATATTCACCCGTAATGCCCATGCCTCCGTGCATTTGCCTGGCCTCTCTGGCAATGTTCAGTGCTACTTCCACAGCATTACGTTTGGCCATGGAGATTTGCGAAGTGGTGGCTTTGCCTTCATTGAAGAGCTGTCCCAGGCGAAGATTCAATAGCTGAGCTTTGGTGATTTCCGTTAGCATCTCAGCCAGCTTTTTCTGCTGTAGCTGGAAAGAGCCGATAGGCTTATCGAACTGGATGCGCTCTGCACAGTAACGTCTGGCTGACTCGTAGCAGTCCATGGCAGCACCAATTGCACCCCAGGCGATTCCATAACGTGCAGAATCGAGGCACATCATAGGAGCACCCAGGCCACTTTTACCGGGCAGCAGATTCTCCTTGGGTACTTTCACATTGTCAAATACCAGCTCACCTGTAGCACTGGCTCTGAGAGACCATTTGCCATGTGTTTCAGGAGTAGAGAAGCCTTCCATACCTCGTTCTACAATCAGGCCATGGATACGTCCTTCTTCATTTTTGGCCCATACCACCGCAATGTCGGCAAAGGGTGAATTAGAAATCCACATCTTGGCACCGTTCAGCAGGTAATGGTCACCCATATCTTTAAAGTTGGTCACCATGCCGGAAGGGTTAGACCCGTGATCAGGCTCAGTGAGCCCGAAGCAGCCCAGCATTTCACCGGAGGCCAGCTTAGGCAGGTACTTCATGCGTTGCTCCGCAGAACCGAACTTGTAAATAGGGTACATGACTAGAGAACCCTGTACAGATGCTGTAGAACGCATGCCTGAATCGCCACGCTCAATTTCCTGCATGATCAGACCATAGGAGATGTAGTCCATTCCGCCACAACCATATTTTTCAGGCAGCTGAGGACCAAAAGCACCTATCTCTCCGAATTTCTTCACGATATCCTGAGGGAAGTAAGCGTTCTCAGCCCAGCTTTCGATATAAGGTGAAATCTCTCTCTTTACGAAATCGCGAACAGCCTGTCTTACCATCAGGTGCTCCTCTGTGAGCAGGGCATCCATACCATAAAAGTCTGGGTGCTCAAAAAGGTCTTGTTTGGCTGATTTTTGGATTTTTTCGATCGTTGGTACGCTCATGTTTACTTTGGTTTCTCCATTTAATGTCTCAACTTAGCGAGGCATTTTTTCATCTATGCAAACGTATGAACAAGTCAGAAATCGACCAAAATATAATCGACAGAATTCAGCAGCTCGAAGAGAAGTACAAGGTAATGGGGCAGGACATGTCTTCTTACCTGGACGGGCTTCTTTATGCCGACTATCTGAAGTACTGGGATTATATCAACCTTGATTCTTTGCTGGGACTACAACAGCCCAAAACGAATTTCCCTGATGAGATGATCTTCATTGTCTATCATCAGATTACCGAGCTGTATTTTAAACTGGCCCGTTGGGAGATGAAGCAAATCCACGAGTTGGAGCATCCTAATGTGACTTTTTTTACGGAACGGCTGAAGCGTATTAACAACTACTTTGAGCACCTATGCCATTCCTTTACCATTATGACGGACGGTATGGAAAGAGAGCAGTTCCTGAAATTCCGCATGTCGCTTTTACCTTCTTCAGGTTTTCAGTCAGCGCAGTACCGTCTGATCGAGATAGGGGCTACAGATATGATCAACCTGGTGCACCTGACCAGACGAGATGAATTTGATCCCTATGCCAGCGTAGAAGAACTCTATGAGGGAATCTATTGGCAGGAGGGAGCTACTGAACTGGCATCGGGAAAGAAAACACTGACCCTGAAACAGTTTGAAGAGAAATACTCTGAAGAGTTTATCAGACTGGCAGATGCTACCAAGTCCACTAATTTTAACCGGGCTTTCCTGACCCACTATGCCGATATGGAAGGCACGGAAGAGCTCAGACAAACCTTAAAGAAATTTGATGTGCTGGCCAATGTAGAGTGGCCCCTGGCGCATTACCGTTCTGCAGTCAGGTACCTGCAGAAAGATCCGGAGGACATCAAAGCCACCGGAGGAACCAACTGGCAGAAATACCTGCCTCCGCGTTTTCAGAAAGTGATTTTCTTCCCCGAACTCTGGACCGATGAGGAACAGCAGGAATGGGGTAAAGGCTGGGTGTTAAAACAGCTAGACGGTATTAGAAAGAATTGAACAGAGGTCATTGCGGGTATAGCAAAGTCTGTCTAATGCCTGGCAAACTGAAAGACCACAGATATTGAGATTTGGCCATAAATAGGCTACATCATTATGCAGAAAACCATAGAAACCACCCTCAGGCCGGAAGAGGCTTTTGATCCCGAAGTTTTTAAGGAAGTCATCCTCAAAAGGGCCCGGATTGATAATCCGGAAGCGGTAGTCCGACCGCTGCGAAGGTCTATCGATGCCCGCTCCAGAAATGTCAAGGTAAACATCAAGGCACAGGTATTTCTGAATGAAGAGGTTCCGCCCCTGCTCTCCTATAAAAAAGACTATCCCGATGTCACCCATGCTGATCCGGTTATTGTGGTGGGCCTGGGACCTGCGGGAATGTTTGCAGCCCTCAGACTGATCGAGCTGGGGCTCAAGCCGATAGTGATTGAAAGAGGCAGTGTGGTAAGGCAGCGCAGAAGGGACCTTGCGGCTATCAATAAAGACCATGTGGTAAATCCGGAATCCAACTATTGCTTTGGAGAGGGGGGAGCGGGTACTTTCTCAGACGGTAAGCTATATACGCGTTCAAAAAAGCGGGGAGATATTCTTCGTTCACTGGAGATCCTGGTGGCTCATGGCGCTACAGAAGATATCCTGGTAGATGCACATCCGCATATCGGTACCAATAAGCTTCCCAAGGTAGTAGAACAGATCAGAGAGAGCATTCTGGGAGCCGGTGGAGAGATTCACTTTGATACCCGGGTCACGGATTTTATAGTAGAGCAGGAAGAGATGAAGGGGGTAGTGCTGGGAGATGGCTCAAAAGTAACCGGGCTGGGCGTGATTCTCGCTACCGGTCATTCGGCACGCGATATTTTTCACCTCCTGGATAAGCAAAAGGTACTGATCGAAGCCAAGCCTTTTGCCATGGGGGTAAGGATAGAGCATCAGCAACAATTGATTGATAAGATTCAGTACCACTGTGACCACCGTGGAGACTTTCTGCCGGCCTCGGCTTATTCACTGGTTAGCCAAACGCAGTATGACAGTAAGCAACGGGGTGTTTTCAGCTTTTGCATGTGTCCGGGAGGCTTTATTGTGCCCTCAGCTACCGCACCGGGAGAGGTGGTGGTGAACGGCATGAGCCCATCCCGAAGAGATTCGAAATATGCTAATTCAGGTATTGTGACGGCTATTGAGCTGGAAGATTTGAAAGACTATGCGCAATACGGATCGCTGGCCGGGCTCTATTTCCAGAAGGAAATAGAGCAGCGTGCCTGCCTGATAGCCGGGGGTACGCAAGCAGCTCCGGCCCAACGAATGGTCGATTTTGTGAAAAACAGGATCTCCGGCACGCTGCCTGATACATCGTATCAGCCCGGCCTCAGCTCAGTCGATATGAACGAGGTCCTGCCTGAATCCATTACTTCCCGGTTGCGGGATGGCTTCCGAAGCTTTGGTCGAAAGATGAAAGGCTATTATACCAATGAGGCACAAATAGTAGGGGTAGAGAGCCGTACTTCTTCACCGGTAAGAATCCCGAGAGACAAAGAGAGCTGTGAGCATGTGCAGGTCAAAAGACTATATCCCTGTGGCGAAGGAGCAGGCTATGCCGGAGGTATTATTTCCGCTGCCATGGATGGAGAGAAATGTGCAGAGCAGCTGGCAGCCCGGTATGCCAGGTTGCAGATAAAATAGGGAGAGGCTCTGTTCCGATGGCCGGAATAGGTCAGAACCTTTCTCCCTTATTCATGCTCGCTTCGTAGTTAATGAAGTGAACCAGGCGATTACCTGAACTCACTTATAAGACACTCACTTCTTAATTAACTTTTTCAGCTTTGGGCTCAGAAGACTGACCATCTGCCTTTGTACTGAACAGCCGCAAGGCCAGGAGCAGTCCGATTACTGCTAAAGCTGTGATCGTTTCACTTAACAGAAAACCACTGTCAAAATAGGACATTGACAGGGTAACGGCTGCGAGCATCAGATATACCAGCAGAGCGAGGATATAACGATGACGTACAGATTCAGATCTGGCGGGTTGAGCAGATTTCCTGAGCTTATAATCTGCGTTTGATCTTATCTTTCCCGAAGGTCGACTTAACTGATTGACTGCTTGCATAGGTGTTTGTGCTTTTGATCTTTAGCACAAATATCAGTCAGAGAGATCATAAATTTTTATTTATTGTTTTAATGAAAAGCATAAATGAAGCATATGGATTGGTGGTGAGAAAAGTCTGGCTCAGCCGAATAGAAACCATCGCCCATCGAGTTATCAGGAACCTGAACCACCATTGAGCGCATAGTAAAAGTGAAGCACGTCCTCTTCTTCAGTTGGCTGGGTAGAACGGTAAAAACTCACTGCATGGTCCTCGACTCGGTCGGCCTGAACAAACACTTCTTCAAAACCTCTTTGCTGGCAGTATCCCTTTACGGCATTAATCAGTTTCCGGCCAATCCCACGTCTTTGAAATGAATTATCTACAGCCAGGTCATAGATATAAGCCAGTGGTCGGGTGGCGTAATATTGCTCAAGCACATAACCTGTAAGTGCACCAACAACTTTGTCGTCAAGCATGGCGACAAATACAAAGAAATTGTCTTTCGCCAGTACTTTCTTCAAATGTTCGGACTCCGGAAGTTCGAAATTCTCTATTTCGAAAACCTGCTCAAACAGCCATATGGCTTTGGTAAAAGCTTCCAGATCATCCTGCGTCAGTTTATCAATTGTGAGCATCGGTATATGAGTCATCTTTAAAGATAGGGCCGGAGGCTATGTTCGCTAAAGATTCTGTCAAAAGAATGAGATCACAGAGTTTGTCAGATAAAAAAACTTCACTAGGTTTGTAACCTATAGGTAACAAAAAGAGTTGTATGGTTATCTAAATAATACTTAAAGGTTACGAACCATGGAAGAATTGCAGGAACTCGCAGAACGGTTAGAAAACAAAAAACTGGTAGGGCTGAAACTCACTTTATTTGGCTTTGCCCTGGGGGGCTTATTCAGAATCATAGATGCCCATCTTATATCTGTCAGTGGAAATACTACTTTTTTGATACTTCAGATTATTGGGGGAGTCATTTTTCTGATGGGACTCTCTCAGCTTATTCTGGTAGGAATAAAAGTGAGGGGAGACAGCCTTTTGAAACAGCTTTTTAATGATGAATTGAGTGCTCAGACCAGGATGAAGACCTGGAAGGCCGGTTTTATTGCGGTGGTCGTTACCCAGACAGTCTTCATAGCAATTTCGTCTTTTCAGCCCTATGGGGCCCTGATGGCAGCAGAGATTACGATCTATGTAGCCTTTTGTGCTTCTGTGGGAGCAGGACTCATCGAGGAAGAACTCTTGGCCATTAATTTCTTTTATCCGGATTTCGATGAAGAGAAGTATGAAGTGTGGAACTGGAGAAAGTTCTCTTTTTTCCATTGGATAGTAAACCCCGGTATAGCCATCAATGAACTGCTGATAGGCCAGCGGGTGCCCAAAGTAATGTTGATAGATAAACAGTCTGATAAGGCCTGGATGGAAAGGTCTTACACTCCTTGTCCGCATTGTGGTACGGTACATCAAAACGCTGTATGGTCGAAAAAAAATAAGAACCTGTTCGGGAATTGGTACGGGCTCTACTGCCCTGATTGTGGAGGTGTTATTCCCTGTCTTTCCAATATATTCACACGGATAATCAGGATCATTACCTATCCGCTTTGGTTTTGGAAAAAAGATGATTTAAAGGCCAGATGGATCGAAAAACAAAAGCTTAAATCACAAAATCTGGATTTGACTCCTATGACGCATGATGAGGTCAACTGGAAAAAAATCGGATTTAAGTTTGGAGCCTGGATGTTCATATTTATGACCATTTTCTTTCAGGGATTTCTCTACGTTTTTGATGAAGGCAAATTGAAAGGGGAGATACCGTTTTTCGACCTTCGCTTTATTCTGATCAATCTAGTGGTCTGGTCACTGGCCGGCTGGGGTTTCAGTGCTTTTTTGAAATACTATTCAGGTCGAAAGGGGCAAAAGGCCGGTACCGACACTCAAAAACAGACGGTATAAATGGGAGATCATCTGTTAAAAAATACCATCAAGGTAGAAAGGGCCAGGCACAACATGACACAGGCAGATCTGGCGCTGAAAGTAGGTGTGTCGAGAAAGACCATCAACACCATTGAAACGGGACGATTTATTCCTACTACCATTACAGCAATCAGAATAGCCAGGGCATTTGATCTTACCGTAGAGGAGATTTTTGATCTGGAGGAATAAAAAGGCTTAGTCGGGACTCCACATCCTGAAAAACCTGAATTGTTTACTGTATTCGGCCCTGGGCGAAAAGGCAATAGCCACTTCTTCGTTGTTCAGGGCCGATTCTGTGAGTATCAGGTGTTGGCCCTCCTTTTTGGCATTCTCGAACTCCTTATCATTTACTTTGCACACCACCTTTTTGAAAATTGAGTTGATCCAGTTTTGCATGTTTTCATCCTCCTCAAACTTTTTATAGCAGGCCAGTGAGGCATGTGCCGCAATAACCGGGGCCATTTTGGAAGGAACGCTTTCCCTGATCAGGATATACATTTTCATACGCGCAAAGTTAAGGGCTTATTTGGCACGCTCCGTGGTGAATTTCACCAGCTCTTCCAGTGCATCGCGTGTTTCTGAGGGAGGAAATTCATGAAGTAAGGCGATAGATTTTGACCGGTACTCCAGCATTTTATCTTCGGCATATTTCAATCCGCCATGCCTTTCTACTTCAGATACCAGGTAGTCCAGGCTGGCCTCATCCGTACTTTTGTGCTTAACGATTCTGATCAGTTTCTTACGCAGCCGCCTGTCACAATTATTCAGCGTATAGATAAGAGGGAGTGTTAGTTTTTTCTCTTTGATATCGTTGCGTGTAGGCTTACCCACTTCGGCTTTGCCATAGTCAAAAAGATCATCCTTGATCTGGAAGGCAATCCCCAGGTTTTCACCGAACTCATAGAGTTTTTGTACCTGCGCATCATCCTCAAATGTAGAAGCAGCTCCGGCCTTGCAGGCGGCCGCCAGAAGGGTAGCCGTCTTGCCATTGATGATTTCATAGTACACCTCCTCATCGAAGTTGAGCTTTTTCGATTTACCTATCTGAAGCAGTTCTCCTTCGATTACCTTTTTGATAGAGTCAGAGAAGATTTCCAGTGTGCGGTGGTCACCGTTGTCGAGCAGGAGAGAGATACTTTTGGAGAAGAGCACATTGCCGGTTAAAACAGCCGCATTGTTTTTCCAGAGAGCGTTGACCGAAAAGGCTCCTCTTCTCAGCATAGAGTCGTCCACTATATCGTCATGAACGAGTGATGAAGTGTGTAGCATTTCTACTACCAGTGCGGCTCTGAAGCTTTGCTGATTGATTTCACCCCCTAGCTTTGCACAAAGCAGCACAAACATGGGACGCATTTGCTTGCCTTTTTGAAGGGTGAGATAGCGGAGTATTTTGTCAAGCAGGAATACGTCACTCTCAAATGCTTCCCTGAAGTATTCTTCAAAAGAGGTCAGCTCAGTGCCTATAGCTGCTTTAATTAGTTTCATCGAGGTTTCCTGATGCTTTTCAGACCTGCCTTTAACCCAATCTTTCAGTGGTCACATCAGGGGTCGTAAAACTAGTTAAATGAATTGTGACTTTTGAAGGGAAAGTCCGAAGTATTGTCCGTTGGTATAGTAATTCACGTTTCAGGCTCTGAATAAGCATTTTACAGTCCCTCAATATCTTCTAAAACCTCGATGCCGCTTCGTCTCATTAGCTCACTCGCATTAAAATCTGTACAGATCTTCGGTGTCAGGGTATAGTTAAACAGCATATTGCCGTCTTTGATTTCACTGTTAAAGCTATAGTTGGTCACCAGTTCATGTTTTCCTGCCAGTATCGCCAGATCCAGATCATGAGTAGAAATCAGACCAAACGCATTCAGATCTGCCAGTTGTTTGATTAATGAAAAGCCTCCTTTATGTCGGTCCTTGGAGTTAGTACCCTTGAACATTTCGTCCAGCATAAAAAAGATCGGTTCCTCTTGCCTGAGCAGCTCCAGCAGACTTTCTACCCGTCTTAGTTCTGCATAGAAAGATGAAATCCCCTCTTCCAGGTTGTCCTGCGTTCGCATACTTGAGAAAATACGCATGGAAGAAATGCTGGCCGAACGCGCACAGCAGGGTGCACCGATAAAAGCCAGCACCAGGTTAATGCCTACCGTTCTCAGGAAGGTACTTTTGCCGGCCATGTTCGAACCGGTAATCATATCAATCTCACCCCGGCCCTCCAGTGCGAAATCATTGCATACTCTTTTTTGCTCGCTGAGCAGAGGGTGTCCCAGCTGCTCAAATCGAATGCTGTAAGGCGCTTCTTTGATTTGAGGATAGCAGTAAGAGGGATTGGCATAAGCAAAGCCAGCCATACTGTTGAACACCTCAAATTCACTGATCGCTGCGGCCCAGCCGGCCAGGTATTTCCCGTTTCTGACTTTCCATTGTTCGGAGAATATAATCCAGTAGATGTCGGTAAGGAAAAAGAAATTGAGAACGGGGTAGAACTTATTACCACCAAAAAGATCATTCTTAGTACCGCGCTGCTGAAAAAAATGCAGAATTCTTTTGAGACGATTGATCTCGTTGGCGGCAGAATAACCATCCCGGTTCAGTACAGACTGAAGGTTTTTTAATAGCTCCGACTCAAAATTCCTGCCCTCAATTTTTTGAATCAGCGCATGATAGCCGCCCAGTACTTTTACGTTTTCATGCGTATTGTCAATGATGTCTTCTGCTAGGGGCTTCAGCTTCTTCAGCACCTGTGAACTGATCAAAAGGACAACCGCCAGTGGAAGCAGATAGTAGTACCAGTCTGAAGCATAAGCGTTGATGATATAATACACCCCGGTAGTGAGCGCTGCAACCGACAAAATGATGGCAGCCGGTATATAGACCGATTTCCTGGGGAGTAGCTGCACCGGAGTCTGAATCCAGTTCAGAAGCTTCTTGTACTGACTTTTTTTGTTACTGAAGGCCATACCTGAAGCCTGGAATCTTTGCCGCCACTCAAGGTCGGTGCTGAGCTCCTTTACCGCCTGCTGTCTGGCCTCAATCAAAGGTTTGTCCGCAGGCTCTGAAAGCCATTGGGCCAGCAGCTGATTACCCGATTCGGTCGTGGTACGATTTACCAGTTGAAAAAGAGAGTGTGTACCGAAAATGTCAAAATCTGCTACATAGGCATGATCTGTAGTCAGAAACTCTTCTCCGGAGTCAAAGCCTGATAGTTTGCTATCCAGCCTGTCGAGCTCCTGTTGATTGATGGTCTTCAGAAAGTTCGCCTGGCGCTTGTCTCTTAATACCTGATTGTAGTTTTTCATCAGGTTGGTGAAAGCGAATAAGAGGAGGGGGGCAGCGATGAGCAGAATAACCAGCTCACCGGCATTAGCCGATACCGCAATTACGGTGACCAGAGCCGCAAAAACCACGAATCTCAGCGTAGAGAGCTGGTTTAATTTCTGACCGAGGGCTTGTTCCTCTTCTGCGTACTTCTGAATGTTGTCCTGATAGATTTTCACACTTCCTGCCTTTTGAAGAAACGTTCGAGACAACAGATAAAAATCTGCTGCCCCTGATTTCAAAGGCGAATATAAGATTAAGAAATCTTTGAAGGTATACGAAGGAGGAAATCCGGGTGGCTAGTTTGCCTTCATCTGGTTCACTGCTTCCAGCAGACCGCTGGCCATTTCTCGCTCCTCATCATCAGAAGCCAGGGTTTTGGCTCTTTCCAACTGCTCCACAGCAGGCTTATAATTGCCCAGCAACCCATTGGTATAACCCAGCAGAGAGGTAGCAGCAAAGCTCTTGTCGTTAATGCTTACGGCTTGCACCAGTAGCTCAGCCGCAAACTTATGCATGGTATCACCCTCAAGTCCGTCTATGATCTCCAGGGCAGTCTCAAACAGGAATTGCTCTTTTCCATCGTCTGTCACATGGTTGTTCAGGTAGGTGTTTACCTCAAAGGTGTATTTGTCATATTCTCTTCGCTGTCCGTAATAGAGCTTTTTGGTGATATACGCGGCTTCCGCTATCTCATAGGGAGCCAGGAATTCTGGGAGTATCTGTACCACCAGTTGCTGTAACAGGTGCTCATCTCCGTATTTGATACTGAGCTGCAGATTGTCATTGTACACGGCTTTGAGATAGTCCTTGTACTCCTCCTCACCATGCCAGCTGATGATGCTGTCCTTATGGCTGGAGATATACTGATAAGGGGCACCTGAAAGCTGGTTTTCAAATCGGGAGACAAGCCAGAGGGTTTCTACGCTCTGATAGTCATCTGACAAGAGCTCATCAATATGTTTTTTGGCCACCACCTGGGCACGTTCCGGATCTACTCTTTCCAGCAGGCTGATCAGCTCAAGACGTTCGTCTTTTGTGATCAGGAGATTCTCGTACTTCTCTTCCAAAGCAGGGAGCAGGGTATAATTACTCAGTGTTTGTTCGCCATAGGCCAGTAAGGCTTCGGCCGGTACAAAGCCACCAATTCTCTCAAAGATCTCACGTCCTGTGGTGACAAACAGCAGGGTGGGGTAGCCGTCTACGCCAAAGCTTCTGGCCAGCTGGTAGCCGAATTCACTTTCCGCATCAAACTTCAGGTTGATGAAATTATCGTTGAAATAGGTAATCACACTTTCGCTGGTGTATACCTCTTTGTCCAGCTTGTGGCAGTAAGTACACCAGTCAGTGTACACATCAATAAATACCAGCTTTTTTTCCTCACTGGCCTTCTCAAAAGCAGCGTCCCAGTCTTTTTCAGACCTGATCTCAATGAAATTGATGCTGTTGGCCCATGCAGCAGATGTGCAGACCAACAGAGCAATGACGGTAAATATGAATTTCGGAACTCTCATGACCCAAGCCTTGTTTGCCTTTCTTAACGGACGTATCTCCGTTTATTATATGCTAAGGCAAAGTTAGGCTGTATAGTTCCGCTTATGCTGTATTCCTTGTTAATACTTGTTAATGAAAAAGACCGCTATCGTAAGTACCCGACCTGAAAGCAACCAATATGCCGTGAGAGCCGCTATGATGCTGGAACAACAAGAGCTGCCCTTTGTGCCGGTGGGAATTCAACTGGAAACGGGAAAAGTGCTGGGACATGAGGTGCTCGATTTGCAAAAAATGCCAGCGATAGATGAGGTCGATACGATAACATTGTATATGCATGCCATGTTCCAGAAACAGTGGTATGACTACCTTTTGAGCCTGAAGCCCAGGCGTATAATTTTTAATCCCGGTGCTGAGAATCAGGAGTTTAAAAAGCTGGCTGAAAAGGAGGGAATAGAATGTCTTGAAGCCTGTACTTTAGTCATGCTTTCCGTAGGCAATTTCTAAGTAAAAAATCACTATATTCGTGCTTTAATACAGGGCGGTCCACATCCCCATTTTTAATCAAAGCAGAACGGACTTTTTCGCCCTTGTTAATTTTGTTTCGGAAAGATATATGAGCGAAGAAAAAGCAAGCCAGAATCAGGATTATTCAGCAGGTAATATTCAGGTTTTAGAGGGTTTAGAGGCGGTTAGGAAGAGACCAGCCATGTATATTGGTGATGTAGGGATCAAGGGACTTCACCACATGATCTGGGAAGTAGTAGACAACTCCATTGATGAGGCACTCGCAGGACACTGTGACACGATTTCGGTAACCATCGAGGAAGACAACTCAATCACCGTTCAGGACAACGGCCGGGGTATTCCGACCGACATGCACCCCAAAGAGAAAAAATCAGCCCTGGAAGTAGTAATGACTGTACTGCATGCCGGTGGTAAATTTGATAAAGACACATATAAGGTTTCCGGTGGACTGCATGGTGTAGGGGTGTCCTGTGTGAATGCACTGTCATCTTACCTGAAGGTAACTGTACACAGAGCAGGCAAGGAGTTCCAGCAGGAGTACTCTATTGGTATTCCCAAGTACCCTGTAAAAGAGACCGGAACGGCTGATGATCATGGTACGAAGGTGCACTTCAGACCTGATACTGATATTTTTACTGTTTCAGAATACAAATACGAGACCGTAGCCACTCGCTTAAGGGAGCTTTCATTCCTGAATGCAGGTATTACCATCACACTGGAAGACAGGCGTGAGAAGGATGAGGATGGCAACTTTGTCGGTGAAACCTTTCACTCGGAAGGTGGCCTTACAGAGTTTGTCTCTTACCTGGATGGTACCCGTGAGAAACTGATAGAGCCTCCGATTTATATTGAAGGTGAAAAATCAGGTGTGCCGGTACAGGTAGCCATGAGCTACAATACCTCTTACAGTGAGAACGTAGTGTCTTACGTCAATAACATTAACACCATTGAGGGTGGTACTCACGTATCAGGCTTCAGAAGGGCTCTGACCAGAACCCTGAAATCATATGCAGATAAATCAGGCCTGCTGGACAAGGTGAAAGTAGAGATTTCCGGTGATGACTTCAGAGAAGGCCTTACTTCCGTAATCTCCGTGAAAGTAGCCGAACCTCAGTTTGAAGGACAGACCAAAACCAAGCTGGGTAACTCTGAGGTAATGGGCTCAGTGGAATCAGCCGTAAGTGAGACCCTTCAGTATTACCTGGAAGAGCATCCTAAGGAAGCCAAGGCCATTGTATCCAAGGTTATCCTGGCAGCTCAGGCTCGACATGCTGCCCGTAAGGCACGCGAGATGGTACAGCGTAAAAATGTACTGTCAGGAACAGGTCTGCCGGGTAAACTGGCTGACTGCTCTGAGAAAGATCCGGCCATGTGCGAATTGTACCTGGTAGAGGGAGACTCTGCAGGTGGTTCTGCCAAGCAGGGTCGTGACCGTAACTTCCAGGCCATTCTGCCCTTGAGAGGTAAAATCCTTAATGTAGAGAAAGCACAGGAGCACAAGATTTATGACAATGACGAGATCAAGAACATGATCACGGCATTGGGTGTAAGGTTTGGTACCGAGGAAGATTCCAAAGCGCTGAACATGGAAAAACTGCGCTACCACAAAGTGATCATTATGACGGATGCGGATATCGATGGTAGCCACATTCGTACCTTGATTCTTACTTTCTTCTTCAGATATATGAAACCACTGATCGACCAGGGTTTCCTCTATATCGCATTGCCACCGCTCTACCTGTTGAAGAAAGGAAAAGACCAGCGCTATTGCTGGGATGAATCACAGCGGGCCATCCTTACCAGAGAAATGGCAGGAGAGGGCAAAGAAGATTCCGTTCACATTCAGCGATACAAAGGTCTGGGAGAGATGAACCCTGAGCAGTTGTGGGAAACTACCATGGACCCTGATTCCAGAAGTTTGAAGCAGGTGACGGTAGAGTCTGCGGCAGAGGCTGATCACCTTTTCTCTATGCTGATGGGAGATGAGGTGGCACCAAGGCGTGAATTTATTGAGAAGAATGCCAAGTATGCCAAAGTAGATATTTAAAACAGAGTTAACGCTAGATATCGAAAGGGTTCCTATTTTTAGAGAACCCTTTTTTATTAAAGACTTTCCGAGCAGAATGACCATAACACCCCGATTAGCTTCCAGAATAGAACAGAGTGATCTGATAAGCCGTGACCTGAGCTGGCTTAAGTTCAACCACCGCGTGTTGGATCAGGCGCGTCACCTCGACCGTACACTCCTGGAAAAGCTCAAGTTTATGGCGATTACTGCCTCCAATCTGGATGAGTTTTTTATGATCAGGATCGGCAGTTTATACAACTACCTGGACTACGGCAAAGAGCGATACGACTATTCAGGTTTGAGAGAGATTCCCTTCAAGAACCTGCTTATGTCTCAGTGCCATGAATTTATTGAGGCACAGCATAAGGTTTTTCTGAATGAACTCAGGCCACAGTTCGGGGAAGCCGGAATCGAGATTGAAAGAAACCTGGAAAACCTTTCGGCAGAGGAAGAAAAGGAGATCAAAGCCTACTTCAAGCGGATCATCTATCCCATGCTGACCCCTATGGTGTTTGACAGCCACCACTCGTTTCCTATCCTGATGAACAAGATTCTGATCTTTGCCGTGGTGACCCGCATTCCCGGAGACCGGAAACGCTCTAACCGGAAGTTCTCCTTTGTGCAGATTCCACAAAACCTGGACCGGTTTTACGAACTTGAACGGGAGGATAAAATGGTATTTGTACCCATTGAAGAAATCATCAGAGAGTACATTCACAAGCTGTTCCGCAATGTGGATATTGTCGCCTGTAACCTGTTCCGTATTACCCGAAATGGCGATTTCACCCTGGAGGAGAGTGAGGATATAGAGTCTGGCTTTCTGGAAGAAATTAAACAGAAGCTGAAGAAGCGGAAAACAGGCCGGGTGGTGCGCATGGAGGCAGAAGAGGGCTTTGACAAATCAACCCTCAAGCTGCTGAAGAGCCGTTGGGAACTGGGAGATGAGAACATTTTTCAGGTAGAGAACCTGGGCCTGATTGACTATACAGGTCTCTGGCAGATTATCAACCATGACAACCTGAGTGATCTGCTGCCGCCTATGCAGGCTCCCGTAATGCCGCTGTCTTATCCTGAGAGAACGGAGGACATGAGCATCTTTGATATACTGAAGGAAAGAGATGTTTTACTTCATCACCCTTACAACGATATAGAACCGCTGCTGGAGCTGATAGAAAAGTCTTCTGAAGACCCTAAGGTGCTTTCTATTAAGCTTACCATCTATCGCCTGGCAAAGAACTCGCGAATTACCAGTGCCCTGCTCAAAGCGGCTGAAAATGGCAAACACGTATCGGTGTTATTTGAAGTTAAAGCCCGCTTTGATGAGGAGAATAACCTGAGAGAAGCTGCTAAACTTCAGAAAGCCGGCTGTTTTGTCATTTACGGTATCAGTAGTGTGAAAACACATACCAAACTGCTGTTGGTGGTAAGAAGGGAAGGCAAAAAGGTGACGCGTTACGTCCACATGTCCAGTGGCAACTACAATGAGAAAACAGCCCGGCTGTATACGGACCTGGGCCTGCTGAGCACTGATGAAACCTACGCACAGGATATTTCAGAGTTCTTTAATGTAATCACAGGGCACTCACTTCCCCGCGACTATAAGTATCTGATCACGGCTCCCGGTGATATGCGCCAGCAGTTGATTGACCTCATCAGAAAAGAAGCAGACCATGCCGGACAGGGGCTCCCTTGTGGCATTGTGATCAAAATCAACTCACTGCAGGACAAAGAGATCATTGAAGAGCTTTATGAAGCCTCTCAGGCCGGTGTGCCGATTAAGCTGATCGTAAGGGGTATCTGCTGCCTGCGTCCTGGTCGGGCCGGGCTCAGTGAGAACATTGAGGTGATTTCTATTGTGGGTGACTATCTGGAGCATTCCAGAATCTATTACTATCATAACAATGGCGATCCGCTGGTGTATGGTGGCAGCGCTGATGTGATGGTGCGAAGCTTTGATCGCAGAATTGAATCACTCTTTTTAGTAAATGATAGCTTTTGTAAGCAGCAGTGTATCAACCTGCTCAGGTACAACCTGAAGGACAATGTCAATGCTTACATCATGCAGGAAGATGGTTCATACAAGGTGAGAGAAAGCGAAGGAGAAGAACGCTTCAATGTGCACAAGGAGTTTTTCAGCCTGTCGGAAGAAGAAATGCAAACGGCCCGGTTATTCGGCTAAGGTTTTTGGCTTGTCTCAAAGTCAAGTTCAAGTCGTTTGATATTGCGTTCATACAGCAATTGCATCAGGCCGTCTTTGAGCCCCACATCAGGCACCATAATCTTTTTACAGCCGGCTGCTTTCATGGCTTTGAGATAGATACCGGTGGCAGGAATAATGACATCCGCCCGGTCCGGGTTAAGCTGTAGCTTGTGAATGCGTTCGTCAATAGAGAGGGACTCCACATAGTCTCTTACCTGCTCTACTTTTTTAAGGCTCAGGTATAGATGCCCTTTTTTATCGGCCAGGTCATAAATCTTATTGATGTTTCCTCCCGTACCAATGGCAGTCACAGGGCCTTCAAGACCACTGGTTTTCCTGGCCACCCAGGCATCAATCTGTTCTAAAGGATCACGGCCTGTTTTATGCTCCAGCGTCCTTACCGACCCGACCCTGAAAGATTTTGCATGCTTTTTCTTTCGGTCAACGATCAGGTTGATTTCTGTACTACCACCGCCTACATCAATGTGAAGATAATTGTCTGTTGATAGGTTTTTGACCACCACATTATTGATCAGCTCTGCCTCCCGGTCACCATCGATGATATGGATTTTCAAACCCAGCAGTTGTCTGGCCTTTTCCGCGATCCTGTATCCATTCTCTGATTCCCGCATAGCCGAAGTGGCGCAGGCATAGTAGTCGTCTACCTCATAGAGGTCAATCAGCAGTTTAAAGGCGTGCATAAGCCGGAAAAACTTATCCTCCTTGTCCGGCCCGATTTTGCCATATTTAAAAACGTCCTGCCCCAGCCTGAGTGGAAAGCGCACATATTCCAGGCGTTTGAAATTGTGCTCTCCCTGGTATTCAATCACATTGGTTACCTGGAAGCGAATGGCATTGGAGCCGATGTCAATGGCTGCTAGCTTCAATACAGAGGGGCATTGGTCATGTGTTAAAATTGAAGAAAAAATCTGTGAAAGGGTAGGGAATAAGAGTAATTGGAGGGTATAAATGTCAATGCAACGATGTTGCAGCTCAGGTCTTAAACTTCCTATATTAGTATATGAAAAAATATTTCTACCCCGTTTTTTTAATGATAGTCCTCTGGAGCTGCGATAATTCCGGCCCGGGCTTTCCTGAAGGAGAAGTAGTGGGGTATCGCCCTGTCTATTCTTCAGATGTTGATCTGACCATTTCCATGGGCGAAGCCAGGGAGATTGTCAATACCGGAAAAATCTTCAGGCAGGGTGATATCGTGTTGCTTAATGAAGTAAGCGAAGGAGTGCACTTTATCAATAATGCAGACCCGATCAATCCGGTCAACCTGGGGTTTCTTACCATAAAAGGAAGCACAGATATGTCGGTCAGAGGCGATGTGCTTTACGTCAATCAATACGCGGATATTGTTGCTTTGGATTTTAGTGACCTGCAAAGTATCAGCGAGATCAGCCGACAGAAGAATGCCTTTGAAGTGGTTTCTTCAGCACAGCTCACGCCACCGCAAAGCGGATACTATTTTGAGTGCGTGGATGGCAGCAGGGGTCAGGTAGTAGACTGGCAGCTCACAACTATCACAAACCCTAAATGCTACAGGTAATGAAGAAATTGAATATTAAATACTGGTTTTTTGTTTGTCTGGTGCTCTTTGCCTGTACCGAAGATGGTGGTGATTTTAGTCCCAACGGGTCGGGAGGTACCGGTACAGCCGGCTCTTTTGCTTCATTCGTGATAGTGGGGGAGCATCTCTATGCCCTCAATGGCACCCAGGTAAAGACTTTTGCTCTGAGCGCCAATGGTGAGATGACACTTACCAATGAGCTGGAGCTTTACGCCTCGCTGGAGACTGTTTTTCCTTACGGTGATATGCTATTGGTAGGGAGTCAGCAAGGGGTGTTTTTTCTGGACAGAACCAATCCTGCCCGGCTTGAGAGAATCTCCGTATACCGCCATATCACCTCCTGTGACCCGGTGGTTGCGAGCGGCACTATTGCCTATTCTACACTCCGTTCAACACGCTGTCGTTTTGGTAATGTAGACCAGCTGGATGTCATTGACTTCTCTGATATTGAAAATCCGGGTATCATCAGATCTTACCCTGCGGTAGAGCCTCTGGGGCTTGGTTTGAGAGGACAGTTTCTCTTCTTATGCGAAAATGGCGGACTGAGCATGTATGATACCGCTGACCCGGCCAATCTGGAAAAATTGGATGAGTTGATGTTTGACGATGCTATCGCCATCGATGTCATTCCTACGGATCAGTTTCTCATTGTTACTACCAACCGGGGGATTTACAATGTTCAGTTTGCAGATACCGGAGACATGCGGGTGATCGGTCAGATTACAGCGAACTAAGCATGCGGAGAAGTTTTATTTTGGGCCTGCTTGGTCTGGCCCTTGGCTTCCACTTACAGGCACAAAAGGTATATCACCTCGATTCCACTTACTATTCCGTGCAGCCGGTGCCACAGCTGGCCGTTCATTGGCTGGCCTCTCAACATTTGGGGCGCTTTTCAGCGCACATGTTTTCCATAGAACACAGGATTGCAGATCGCATCAACCTAGAACATGGGATAGGTGTGATTTACAACCGCAATGTAATTGAAGACGATGAGATTTACTTCAACCGGAAAAGAGGGTTCAAGTCCAGTACCAAGATCAAATTCTATCATAAAAGCGATCGCTCATTTCAACCATTTTATGGCCTGGAAGCCTTTTTCAATCACAGGAACTATGAGCGCACACGTACCTTCGAATTAAGCTGTGGGGCGGATTGCACCTTCTTTGAAAGCAGAACCTACAATATAGAAAACAATAGCCTGGGCTTGAGAATCAATGCAGGGCTTATCAGCCCGATCAGCAGTCGTTTTTACCTGGAGATGGAGGCAGGTATGGGCATCCAGCAGAGCAATCTGACGTCTTCAGGAAAGCCCCATGAATTTATAAGGCGTTTCGGGCGCCTGTTTGCGGAGGATGAAACCCTGACGAATTACGCACTCAACCTGAATATAAAGTTGGCCTACCTGATAAAATAATTTGAAAAAGGCATCCTTGTTTCAACTTTTCACGTTTCTTTGCATTACTTATCAAGAAAGACCGAGGGACAAGGCCCTGTGACGTCTTAGCAACCTGGGTAATACCTGGTGCTAATTCCTTGCTCCGAGCTATCGGAGAGAAGATGAGCTGAAACAAACTCCCTCTGTATTTCTTAGATAAGCCAAAAGACAAATTCATGGCTTACGATATACAGGAAATACTCAAAGATCGAATTTTAGTGCTTGACGGTGCCATGGGTACCATGATTCAGCGACATAAGCTGGAGGAGGTCGATTTTCGCGGAGATCGTTTTAAAGAGCATGACTCTCCTTTGAAAGGAAACAACGACCTGCTCTCTATTACCAGGCCGGATATTATCAGGGAAATCCACGCGCTCTATTATGAGGCTGGTGCTGATATAGCCGAAACCAATACCTTTAGCGGCACTACCATTGCCCAGGCAGACTACGGGCTTGAAAGTGCTGTATACGATATCAACTACGAATCAGCCAGGATTGCCCGTGAGGTAGCTGATGAATTCACCGCCAGAGAACCCCATAAGCCTCGTTTTGTGGCGGGTTCAATGGGGCCAACCAACCGAACCGCTTCTCTTTCTCCTGACGTCAACGACCCCGGGTTCAGGGCAGTGACCTTTGATGAGCTGGTGACGGCTTATAAAGAGCAGGCAGGAGCTTTGCTTGATGGCGGTGCAGATGTGCTTCTGGTCGAAACTGTATTTGATACCCTGAATGCCAAAGCGGCCGTTTTTGCCATCGAGGAGATTTTTGAAGAAAGAGGAAAAACATGGCCGGTAATGGTATCAGGTACCATTACGGACGCCAGTGGCAGAACCCTCTCCGGGCAAACCACTGAGGCCTTTCTGGTATCACTGTCTCATGTGCCTTTACTGAGTATCGGATTGAATTGTGCGCTGGGAGCAGAACAGCTCCGGCCTTATCTGGACACTCTGGCGCGCAAGGCTCCCTTCAATGTCAGTGCTCACCCCAATGCGGGATTACCAAACGAATTTGGTGAATACGATCAGACACCGGAGGAAATGGCAGAGTTGATCGATGGCTTTCTTTCTGATAACTATCTCAATATAGTGGGAGGATGTTGCGGGACCACACCAGACCATATCAAACTGATCGCAGAGGCAGCGAACAGGCATAAGCCGAGACCCATTGAAATACCGGAATTGGCAAACAGTATTTAAAGCTGCTGAATGGTTAATAGTCGATGGTCAATAGTCCATGGCTAACAACTTATTGAGAAACAACTGACTATGGCGTTTAAGTTTGAAAGTTTAAAAGTATGGCAACTGGCCGTAGAATTGACAGGCAACGTAGATGATCTGACTAAGACATTTCCGAAAGAAGAAGTCTATATACTGACCTCTCAAATTAAAAGAGCGGCAGACTCAATTGCCCTGAATATAGCGGAGGGAAGTACCGGGCAAACAGATAAAGAGTTCAATCGCTTTCTGGGAATAGCATTGCGCTCGGGAATTGAAGTTGTCAATTGTCTTTATATAGGGAAAAGAAGAAAAATAATTAGTCAAGGCGACTTTGATCGGTTTTATGCTGAACTGACCGAAGTGACCAGGATGATACAAGCATTGAGAAACAGTTTAAAGTAGCATTGTGCAGGATGTTTGAAGCTCCATGCTATGGACTCTTGACAATGGACTATGGACTAGCACTATGAGAAACAGTTTAAAGTAGCATTGTGCAGGATGTTTAAAGCTCCTTACTATGGACTCTTGACAATGGACTATCGACTAATACTATGAGTAACAAAGAAACACCCACCCTGAAACTCTCTGGTCTCGAGCCACTGATTGTGACCCCTCTGACCAACTTTGTGAATGTTGGAGAGCGTACTAATGTAACAGGCTCCAGAAAGTTTGCCAGACTGATTTTAGAGGAGAAATATGATGAGGCGCTGTCTGTGGCGAGAAATCAGGTGGAAGGGGGTGCCCAGATCCTGGATGTGAATATGGATGAGGGTATGCTGGATGGCAAGGAAGCCATGGTACGCTTCCTGAACCTGGTAGCTGCCGAGCCCGATATCGCCAGAATTCCGATCATGATTGATTCTTCCAAGTGGGAGATTATCGAGGCAGGTTTAAAATGCATCCAGGGCAAAGGGGTTGTCAACTCTATTTCGTTAAAGGAAGGAGAGGAGAACTTCATAGCGCAGGCCAGGAAGGTCAAGCGTTATGGAGCTGCGGTCATCGTAATGGCTTTTGATGAAGAAGGTCAGGCGGATAGTTATGAGAGGCGCATCGAGATTTGTGAGCGATCCTACAGGGTGCTGGTAGACAAGGTCAATTTCCCGAAAGAGGACATCATTTTTGATCCTAACATCTTTCCGGTAGCTACGGGTATAGAGGAGCATAACGACAATGCGATGGACTTCTTCAGGGCCACGCGCTGGATTCGGGAAAATCTGCCCGGAGCACATGTCAGTGGCGGGGTTTCCAATGTGTCATTCTCTTTCAGAGGAAATAACCCGGTAAGAGAGGCCATGCACTCCGCCTTCCTGTACCATGCTATCAAAGAGGGAATGGATATGGGGATTGTGAACCCGACCATGCTGGAGGTGTATGACGATATACCGAAAGACTTACTGGAAAGGGTGGAAGATGTATTGCTCAACCGCAGACCTGATGCTACCGAACGTCTGCTGGAATTTGCAGAAACGGTAAAGGGAGATGGTAAGAAGAAAGTCAAAGATGATTCCTGGAGAAAAGAGCCTGTCGCCAGGAGACTGGAGCATGCCCTGGTAAAAGGAATTGTAGACTATATAGATGAGGATACCGAAGAAGCCCGTCAGCAGCATGAGCGACCACTTCATGTCATAGAAGGGCCCCTGATGGACGGAATGAATGTAGTAGGCGACCTCTTTGGCAGTGGTAAGATGTTTTTACCACAGGTGGTAAAAAGTGCCCGTGTGATGAAGAAGGCAGTGGCCTATTTACTTCCCTATCTGGAGGCTGAAAAAGCCGCCAATGAAGACACTTCTTCTGCGGCTAAGATTCTGCTGGCAACGGTAAAGGGAGATGTACATGACATCGGAAAGAATATCGTGGGGGTCGTATTGGCCTGCAACAACTTCGATATTGTAGATATGGGTGTGATGGTGCCCACGGACAAGATTCTGGACAAGGCCATCGAAGAAAATGCGGATGTCATTGGGCTGAGCGGACTGATTACCCCTTCACTGGACGAGATGGTGGCAGTGGCAAAAGAGATGGAGCGAAGAAAGATGACGACCCCCTTGCTTATCGGGGGAGCTACCACCTCACGTATTCATACGGCTGTTAAAATCGATCCGGTTTACTCAGGTTCTGTAGTTCATGTACTGGACGCTTCCAAGAGTGTTCCGGTAGCCGGAGAGCTCATCAGCAAGGAAACCTATGATGGTATCTACGAGCGTACCAAAGAAGAGTATGCCCGACTGCGGCATGACCATGCCAACCGCAAACAGGTTAAGAACTATATCCCTTATCGTGATGCCCTGGCCAATAAGCAAAAGATCGACTGGACGGATAAGCCGATGGTAAAGCCGGCCGCACTGGGCAATCAGGTTTTCAAAGACTATGACATCGCGGAGATCAGGAAGTATATCGACTGGACGCCCTTCTTTAATACCTGGATGCTGAAAGGAAAGTACCCGGCCATTTTTGAAAATGAAGTGGTAGGGGAAGAGGCCAGAAAACTCTTTGACGATGCCCAGGTTGTACTGGATGACATCATTGCCAAAGATCTGCTTTATGCAAATGCGGTGATAGGTTTATATCCGGCCAATGCCGTGGATGACAGTATAGATATCTATGCCAATGATGACAGAACCGAAGTCATCAAAACCTTCAATTTTCTCAGGCAGCAGGGGAAGAAGGGCAGCGGCCTGCCTAACCTGTCACTGGCAGATTTTGTGGCCCCCAAAGAATCAGGAAAACAAGACTATCTGGGAGGTTTTGCTGTAACAGCCGGTGTGGGTATTGAACCACTGGTGGAAGCGTATGAAAAAGACCATGATGATTATAATGCCATTATGATCAAAGCTGTGGCCGACAGGCTGGCAGAGGCTTTTGCTGAATTAATGCATGAAAAGATCCGTACCGAATTATGGGGATATGCTGCCGCTGAGTCGCTTGATAATGAAGCCCTGATTAAAGAAAAATATCAGGGAATTCGTCCGGCCCCGGGCTATCCTGCCTGTCCGGATCATACGGAAAAACCCGTGTTGTTTGATTTGTTGGAAGTAGAGAAAAATACGGGAATCAGTCTTACGGAATCCAATGCCATGTATCCCGCTGCTTCCGTGAGTGGCTTCTACTTTATGCACCCGGAGGCTAAATATTTCGGACTTGGCAAAATTGAAAAAGACCAGGTGAAAGATTATGCCGGTCGAAAAGGGATGAGTCTGGAAGAAGCTGAGAAGTGGCTGGCTCCTAATCTGACCTATGATGCATAACATCAACACTCCAACACCTCTACACTTAAGCACTAGATACTAGAAGAAATGAAAATAACAGAACATATAAATAACGCTCAGGGAAAAACGCTATTCAGTTTTGAAATCCTGCCTCCGGTAAAAGGAGAAAGTGTACAAAGTATTTTTGATGCCATTGATCCCCTGATGGAGTTCAAACCTCCCTTCATTGATGTTACCTATCACAGGGAGGAGTATGTATATAAGAAGCGTGAAAACGGGCTGTTGGAAAAGGTTTCTACCCGAAAACGTCCGGGAACGGTGGGTATTTGTGCGGCTATTATCAACAAGTACAGTGTCGATGCTGTGCCTCACATTATCTGTGGCGGTTTCAGTAAGGAAGAAACTGAAAATGCCCTGATCGACCTTGATTTTCTGGGGATCGATAACGTGTTGGTTTTGAGAGGGGATGCCATTAAGTCTGAAGGCAGGTTTGAGCCCGACCCAAATGGTCACTCTTATGCCAGTGAGTTGCTTCAGCAGGTTTTGGACCTGAACAATGGTGAATACCTGCATGAAGAGGTAGTACGTAATAAAACCAACTTCTGCATTGGTGTAGCCGGATATCCTGAAAAGCACTTTGAGGCACCAAGCCTGAAGACAGACATGAGATACCTGAAGAAGAAGGTAGACATGGGCGCAGAGTATATTGTGACCCAGATGTTCTTCGATAACCAGAAGTATTTTGACTTTGTAGAAAAGTGCCGTGCTGCGGATATCCATGTGCCGATTATACCGGGCCTCAAGCCTGTGACTACCAAAAGGCAAATGACCTTCCTGCCCAGCATTTTCCATGTTGATATGCCGGATGACCTGGTAGATGAGCTTGAAAAATGTAAGGACAATGCGGCCGTACGTGAAGTGGGTATTGAATGGGCAATCCAGCAGTCTAAAGAGCTCAAAGAGGCAGGAGTGCCTTGTCTGCATTACTACACCATGAGTCGCTCCAAGGTCACCCGAAAGATTGCCGAGGCGCTGTTTTAAGAGAGCGGGGTAATAGGGTCAATCCCTGGTAAATACCCAGTGAGGGGCTATGTTGGCGCCTTTATTGTGTGTGATTTGCCTGAGCCGGGTGCCATCTGTGTTGACAATAAACAGTTCGATAGCTCCGCCAATAAGTGCATTGAAGACGATATGTTGGCCATCAGGTGACCAGCAGGTTTTATAGGCCCAGCTACCACTGTTTTGCCAGTTGTCGTATCTGAAGGTATCGGAGTTGAGATCAGGAGTTAAATCCTTCAGGTTGCTACCATCCTGATTCATTATGTAGAGGTGGAGCCTTCCGTCACGATTGGAAAGAAAGGCAACCTGGTCGGTTTTCGGTGAACAGGAGGGAGCGAAGTCATGTGCCCTGTGCCGACTGATGTTCTGAGGGCCGCTGCCATCCGTTTTTACGATAAATACTTCGTTGTTTTTACCCAATTGCCGGTTGAAAACAATATGTCTGTCGTCTCTTGTAAATGAAGGTGTACGGTCAGCCCCGGTGCCATTGACAATCTTTCGGACCTTTTGGGTATCCTGATTCCTGACAAAGATCTCCCCTTTGTCTGTGCCCCAGTTATATTCCTGATAAGTCACCTTTTGGCCGTCATGCGACCAGGAGCCATTGTATTCATAATTAGGACGACTGGTAAATCTGCGTACTTTGGTGATTTCACCCTGGTGATAATCAGCAATGGCCAGCTTCCAGCCGCTGAAGCGGTAGGTATTAAAAATGATTTGACTGTTGTCCGGAGAAACAGCCGGATTGCTTTCGCCTCTTCTGCGAACGGTGCCTTTCATAATCATCCGGGTTGTACCTTTTTCAACATCATAGAGCATCAGATCAGGCGTTTCTCCTGTGTTCAGCTTGCCGGCTGACTGAGAAAAAATGATTTGTGAAAAAGCAGGATTGTAAACCTGACAGAATAGTAACAGGCACAGAGCCCGAAACCTGAAATTACCTCGAATGATCATGACGGTAAACTAGGTGATGCCGGGCAAATGATGATGGCATCTGGGACGAACCGTCAGAATAGTGATGAATTTATTTAAACTGCAGCAGACATTCCTATGATAGGAGGGTACTCCATAAAGTGGTCCCAATGAGGATTGGAAGACTGATCAGGCGAAACCTCCGGTAAATGCCATGAGAAATACCTGAGCCCGGTTTCCGCAAACACTTCCTCGTAGGTCTCTGGCGACAGATAGTAGTTGTCGAATGAACAGAAACTGCGATCCGGATTATACATGGTATATCTTATATAATCGCCCTCTTGTCTGTTTCGGGGACTTTCCTTTATAAAACCATATTTCTCATAGGATGAATAGCGTTCAGGACTGTTAAAGGGATTGTCATTAATGCCTAAAAACCGCCCCCCGGGTTTTAAGTGATGAACAATGGTTTTACAAAACTGTACCAGCTCTTCGCGGCTTTGTGCGTAGTTCAGCAAGTATATACCGGTGATCAAATCAAATTGCTTTTGTACCCGTAAATTTCTGGCATCACCCACCACAAAGTGGCAACCTGTTGACTTGATCAGTTCTTCTTCCCAGGCCAGCTCTATCATTCCGGATGACAGATCCACTCCTGTTACTTCCCGGGCTCCGTGTAATTTGAATTTTCTCGCGTAAATCCCTTCTCCGCAGGCCAGGTCCAGGATGCTTTTACCTTCCAGGTCTCCAACCAGATTCATAAGTGTATGGGCTTCAATATACTTTCTGAAGGGGATCAGTTTAGAGGTTTTGTACTCTGTGGCAATGGAGTCGTATACAGGGTCTGACATGATATTTCGGGGTTGAATTCATTGAAAGTAAACCTTATCTGGCTGAGAATGAAGGATTTCAAAGAGCGGTCTACACTTTGTCAACAGTTAGTTTTGACACGGCTCAAAGCGAATCTTCGGAGTCTTAGAGCGATTAGGTCAAATTAACCGTACCTTTGGGCTTCACTCAGAATGGTGCCGGTATGAGGTTGCCATTTGTAAACCATCTCTATGTCATTTAAGTCGTTAGGACTATCCACCTCCTTGTTGCATGCCATCAACAAAAAAGGATACACAGAACCATCTCCCATTCAGGAAAAAGCGATTCCATTAGTACTGGAAAGGAAAGACGTTTTGGCCTCCGCTCAGACAGGTACAGGTAAAACGGCAGGTTTTGTACTACCCATTTTGGAGATACTCTCCCAAAGCAAGCAGCCCAAAAGACGTCCTATCCGGGCATTGGTGTTGACTCCGACCCGGGAGCTGGCGGCACAGGTATTCGAAAATGTCAAAGAGTACAGTGAGTTTCTCCCTCTATCATCAACGGTGATTTTCGGAGGTGTAAATCAAAATCCGCAAATCAGGGAGCTGAGAAACGGAGTCGATTTTTTGGTAGCAACGCCCGGTCGACTTCTTGACCTGCATAGTCAGGGTAAATTGTTTCTCAATCAGGTGGAGGTATTGGTACTGGATGAAGCAGACCGTATGCTCGATATGGGATTCCTCAGAGATATCAAAAAGATACTGCCTCTCTTGCCCCCAAGACGTCAAAACCTGTTGTTCTCCGCTACTTTTTCAAAGGAGATCAAAATGCTGGCGGGCAGTTTTATGTTCGACCCGGAACTCGTGGAGGCCACTCCTGAGAATACTGCTGTTGAAAAGATCGTTCAGAAGATATACAGGGTAGATAAGGGCAAAAAGGCTCCTTTGGTAATTAAGCTTATCAAGGAAGGAGACTGGCGCCAGGTGCTTATTTTCATGCGCACCAAATACGGGGCAAACCGCCTGAGCCAGCGACTGGAAAAGAAGGGAATAACCTCAGCCGCCATTCACAGCAATAAGAGTCAGGGAGCCAGAACCAAGGCCCTGGCTGGTTTCAAAGAAGGAAAGATTCGCGTGCTGGTAGCCACCGATATAGCGGCCCGTGGACTTGACATTCCTTTGCTTCCTCACGTGGTTAACTTCGAGCTGCCCAATGTACCGGAAGATTATGTTCACAGAATAGGACGTACAGGCAGGGCAGGAGCCAGTGGAGAGGCGATTTCCCTGGTGGGGGCTGAAGAAACAGACCTGGTGAGAGGTATTGAAAAGCTAATACAGGAAAAGCTGCCCACTGAGGTGGTTGAGGGCTTTGAGCCCGAAGAACAAGCTCAGCCACCCAGGGAGGTTCCGGGGAGAAACAAGCCAGGAAAGAAGAAACCTCACAATGCATCCCGAGCCAAAGCAAATAACCGGCAACAGGGAAATCCCGAAGCAAAGGGGCGACCTGGTAACAAGAATAAATCTGGCGGTGGAAAACGAAGGTTCAGACCCGGGAGACATCGATAGTCTTATGTGCTGAAACTCAGTTGTGAGTCATGTACTTTCTCTATTCATAGATTTAGTGGACATGCATTCAATTAAATTTGAATGTTCTTGTCACAGAGGCCTTTCAAAATAGTCTAACATAACAGAAAGCATGAAAATGACGCTGGAACAACTGGTAGAAAAGGCAAAGGATGGAGATGGCAAAGCCCTGGAAGAGATTATTGTTCAGCTCAGGGAGCGCGTATATAACCTGGCAATCAGGATGTTACTATTCCCTGAAGATGCTCAGGATGCTACCCAGGAAATCCTGATCAAGGTTATAACGCAGCTGAGTACTTTCAAAGGGAAAAGTAAACTAACCACCTGGGTTTATCGCATAGCTACCAATTATCTGATCACAACCAAGGGGAAACTGTCTTCTTCCTTTGCCATGTCTATAGATGCATATGGAGAGCTGATTGACAGAGGACGATCAGAGGAGGTGACCTATGCCAGGAATGAAGGGGAGATCCGACTCCTGGAAGAGGAGGTAAAAGTCAGTTGTACCCATGGACTCTTATTGTGTCTCAATGAGCAAAGCCGCATAGTGTACATTTTGAGCCAGATACTGGACCTGAATAGTATAGAAGGGGCTGAAATTCTGAATATCAGCACAGATAACTTCAGAAAACAACTTTCGAGAGCCAGATCAAAAATTCGGAACTTCCTTAATCAGAAATGTGGCTTGTATAACCCTCAGAATCCTTGTCGCTGCAGAAAAAAAATCGATAGCCTCATTGATCAGGACCTTTTGAATCTCAAAAATCTCAGGTTTGCCGGGCAAACTGACAGGAGTATCGAACTGATAGATCAGATAAAAACTCTGGAGAAAGATATTGCGATTTACAGGTCTACTCCGAACATGGAACTGCCTGAGGAAGCTACTTCGCGCATAACAAAAACCCTTATACATATTAAGCAGATATGAAGCATTTCGAATTGAGGAAATTCCTGATGATCACTTTATTGGTCAGCATCTGGATCAACGCATCCGAGGTGTTTCGTTACTTTGTGTTTATCAGGCCCCGGGTCCAGACCTATTTTGACGGGCAAGAGGGGATAGCTGAGATGAACGCCTGGATTTTTACCATCTGGGGCTTTTGGGATACTTTACTTTCCGGCCTGCTCGTGTTTATTTTCTGGCTTTGTGCCAGTGCATTCGGTAACTCAGGAAAGACAGTTTTCCTGTCGGGAACCTTCACATGGCTGGCAGTTTTCGTTATTTTCTGGGTTGCCTGTGCCAACATGGGCCTTTCTCCATGGAGTGTCCTCTTTATTGCCCTTCCTTTAAGTCTCGCTGAAATGCTGATCGGAGCGTGGCTGGCTTCAAAGCTCTACCTGTCGGGGAGTAAGCTCCTTAATGCATCAACCTGATGCTCTCAACAAGCTTTTGGCCCTCTTTGGTATTGTTGTGATAGCAGTATACCGTGATTTCATATACTGACTTTTTATCCGGTGCCATGGCTATGAGTACGTAGACCGGAAAAGGTTTACCGTCCCATTCATCTTTGGCTACGTAATAGTAAGACTCTTCAATATGGGGGATTTTGCCACCGGCCTTGAAGTCAGTAAAGCCCAGCCCCCTGGTAAATAGTTCTGCACTATGTTTAGCTCCCTTTTCATAGTCATCCGGAGAACGATCCCATTCTATGAGTTCAATGTCAACTGCAATATCATCGTTGTCATAACCGGTTTCGGTAGCCGATTCCTCATACTTTTCCAGGACCTGAAAGGTCTCAAAGGAAATATTCAGCTTCTCACATTTGATAATCTTTTGAGACAGTGCTGTTGATTGGAAGCAGACTGTTATCATCAGTATTAACAACGTACGAGTCGTTTTATAAGTCATCAGCGTTCAGGTATTGCTATAGGTTGAGTGTATAACAGTCATAAAACCGTTTACCCTGATAACCCCTTGAATTATTTTGTATTGCTTCTGAACGGTGAAATTATGCAGACGGGAATGTCTAAGGCTGGTATTTGATCACAAAAGGTGGTTTGTTCTCCGGTATGGATCGTTGAAAAGAGATCAGTTTGTTTTTGGCAGGCCACCTGAGTGATACAGATAAGGTGACGCTGTCACCCTTTTTGAGATGGTACATTTGGGCTTTGCCAAAATAGTGATCTTTATAAATCTCACCCTCGATATTGTACTCATAATCGATTCTGTAAGCCATCCGCCTCGCTCTGTATACAATTTCGTTACTGATCACTTTCCCTTTCACTGTAATGGTTTCCCCCATAAACAAGGGTTTGGCATTTGTGATATCCCGAATCCAGCTAATGGCAAAAATGGCAATGATGATCAGACCGATGCCACCGATGATATTGGCTCTCATATCAAAAGACCTAGGCCAGATCTTTTAAAGCGGCAATAAAAACATCCAGCTCATCGGTAGTAGTGTAGACGTTCGGGGTAATGCGACAGCCATAGACGCCATCCCGGTTGATAGCCACTGTCCAGATCTTATACTTCTCCAGCAGGGTTTTGGCCAGCTCAGCAGGCTGCATACCCTTGACCCCCACATTGGCAATAGCGCAGGACCGATGCTTATCTTTAGGCGTGTTTACCATCACATGCGATAAATCCCGCACCCGGCTGGTCCAGTAGTGCTGGATATAGCGCAATCGGGCCTCCTTGCGTTCTCCCCCGATCATATTGTGGTAGTCAATGGCGTTTGTAATGGCCAGATCGGTATGAACAGGGTGGGTACCGGTATGATTCAGTCGTGAGATATCATCCGGCTCTCGCTCATCTTCTGCAAACAGCGGCCAGATCTGGCTGGCTTTTCCCTGTTTTACATAGAGAAAACCAGCTCCAAGGGGCACACTGAGCCACTTATGTAAACTTGTGCCATAGTAATCACAATCCAGGTCTTTGATACTGAAATTGATTTGGCCGAAGGCATGAGCTCCGTCTACCATTACTTCCACACCTCGCGCATGTGCCATATCGCAAATCTTTCTCACCGGTAGTATGTGCCCGGTAATATTCACCAGGTGACATACCATCAGCAGTTTTGTTTTGGGAGTAATAGCTGCCTCATAAGCCGCGACTATCTCTTCATCAGACTCAGGGTGAAGTGGTACATCCACCAACTTTCGCACTACACCGTGGCGCTTCTCCACCAGCTTAAACATATTGAGCATGGCACCATAATCCTGATTGGCCATCACAGCCTCATCACCGGCCTTCCACGGAAAGCCTCCGATTACGGTATCAAGCGACTCTGTCGTATTTCTGGTGATAATCAGCTCTTCCGGTTCACAACCGGCCATTTGAGCCAGTTTGGTCGCGGCCTCCTTCTTCTTATCCCATTGTACGGTGCGCATATAGTAAGAACCCTGATAGTTCACTTCGCGCACATGGCTGATAAATTGCTCAAGCGTCTCCTTCGGTAAAAAGCAGTAATAGCCGTTTTCCAGGTTGATATAATCTGGCTTCAAACGATAATCAGACCGGATTTTTGCCCAGAAATCTTCGTCTGAGGCGAGTTCAGCAGGGGAAAGGTCTGCTACCCCGGCTGTCAGTTTTTCAAGGTTGCCCAGGAAAGGGCTGGCTCCTAAACCCAGGGCCGGGAGGCTTTTCAAAAAGGTACGCTTGTCCATGAAGTATAAGGTTGAACCAGACTGAATTTAAGAGTTTTTCATGCCAAAAGCACTTAATTCTTTCAGCCGCCTACGGTATACCAAAACACCTGTGCGGAAAGGTGATCCCCGTTAAAGAAATCAACGAACGGCATCCTTTGTCTATCCGTAAGCTGTTAACAGGTTACTTCTTACCTGATATTGATTCAGCAGTCAGTGAAGGATGCCGTACCTGTTATTATTCCACTAATTACTCATTCGCCAGTACTTCAGCCGGGTTGGCCCTGGTACGTCTGATCACCTGATTGAGAATCATCAACAGTGCTACTGCGAAAGAGAGTACGGCCACCATCAGAAAGATAGGCCATTCAGCTCCTATATTCAGTCGGTAAGCAAAGGCCGGCAGCCATTGATTAATGACCAGAATAGCCAGGGGAACCGCCAGAAGGTTTGCGATAAGAATAACCCAGTAAAACTCCTTCGTCAGTACCCATAGCAACTGTTTGAACTTCGCACCGAGGACCTTGCGGATAGCTACTTCCTTTATGCGCTTGGCAAGGCTATGGCTTATCAGAGCCACAAGACCTACCAGAGAAATAATAACCGCAATAAGGCTTGAGTAGGAGATAAGGGAGGCATTGCGTTCCTCTGCCTCAAACATGTTGTTGAAGTAGTCATCGAGGAAATAATAGCCCAGTTGATACTCCGGATCAGTTTTCTGCAATACTGACTCTATATGTTTCAGGCTGCTCTGCAGGTTTGTGGTATTGAGCTTAATTGATATACTCAGTCGGTAGGGATCACTTTGGCTCAGAATCAGGGGAGCAATCTGACGCTTGAGGTTGGTATAGTGAAAGTCTTCCACCACCCCGATAATCGGTCCCACTCTGCCGGCCATTACAACCACCTGACCGATAGGGTCAGTGCCATCAGGAAAGAGCATGTTGGCTCCCGATTCATTAATGAGATAGGCCTTCTTATCGGTGACCAGGTCTTTCGAGAAATCCCGTCCTTTGATCAGCGGGATGTCGTAGGTGTTAATGAAGTTGTGCTGGGTCCTTAATTCACCGATGGGTTGAGCCGTTTTGGCATCAGCACTCTTGAGGTGAACCGTCTGCCCGCTGGTACCCGTACCCAGGGCGGTTTGTGAGGCGGTGACTTCCAGTATGTTGGGAGA
The DNA here is from genome assembly GCA_002427745.1 of Roseivirga sp. UBA6061. GTDB lineage: Bacteria > Bacteroidota > Bacteroidia > Cytophagales > Cyclobacteriaceae > Roseivirga. Next base: position 33,214 of record DIYF01000157.1, read on the forward strand.
AGTGGCCAGTTCTGCCGCTATACCTTCATAAGCCTGTTTCTGTCTTTCTGATACATTGTTCACAATCAGGACCTGATCTTTATTAAAACCGAGTTCCTTGTTCTTAACAAAACTGATTTGTGCATTGAGAAAGGCCAGGTTGATCACCAAAACAATAGCAATGACAAACTGGAGCGTTACCAGTATTTTGCTGCCCCGGGTTCCTTTTTTCATCCCGGGAAAGTTTCTTTTCAGAATCCTGGAAGGACTGAATGAAGAAATGAACAGGGCAGGGTAGAGACCTGAAGCAAGTCCTAATACCACCACGATTGCCAGGAGAATGAGGAGTATCTGAGGTTGCTGCCAGTAGGTGATTTCTGCATCAATCTGCATCAGAGCGCCAAAAGAGTTGAAAAACAGCTGTGTCATGCCCAGGGCAGTGATAAACGACAGGAGTGTCAGTACTACGGACTCTCCCAGAAACTGCGTTACCAGGTGTTTTCTGTTAGCTCCGATTACTTTTCTGACGCCTATTTCCTTAATCCTTTTCTCGTATTGGGCCGTAGTCAGGTTTACATAATTGATGATCGCGATAAGCAAGATAAGCAGGTCAATGCCCGCAAGTATATAAATGGTGTTAATGCTTCCGGAACCGAGGTTACTCTGAATGTTCTCTGATTTCAGATAGATATCACTCAGAGGCTGTACATAGTTATCACAACTGGAAATGAAGTCGTCAAAACGCTCGTTCATCTGATCATTATAGAGCTTGCTGATCTTTTCGTTGACTGCTTCGGGATGGCTGTTTTCAGTATAAACCCCGTAGCTATGGAAGTCCAGGCCACTGTAGTAGGCCCAGTCATAGAGGTCATCAAAATTCTCCAGAGAGATTACCAGATCAAATTGAATGTGTGACTTTTTCGGTACTTCCACCACATCCAGAATGGTGTATTCCGTACCATCCATTTTCAGGGTCTGTCCCAGGGGTACCTTATCTCCGAAGATGGTGTTGGCGAGGCTTTCGCTGATCACAATTCCTGAATTGTCGAAGAGCGTTTTGTCAATTTGGCCACCATATACGGAGGGGAAGCTGAATACATTGAAAAAGGCGTGATCTGCATAGTACAGCTCATGGGCCTGGTAAGTGGTTTCGTGGGCTACAATGTCAGTGCCTCCGGCATTGTAGATTCTACTGGCGGTTTCCACTTCCGGTATGTCCTTCAGCATTTCCGGAACTACCGAGCCGAAAGTGATTCCTGAATTGCTGTTGCGACCACTGTTGGTGGTGTATTTGGAAACCACTCTGAAGATGCGATCTCCCTTTTCGTGAAACTTGTCAAAACCCAGCTCATGCTGAATAAACAGAAAGAGCATCAGTGAGACAGATATACCTACTGAGAGGCCCAAAATGTTGATAATTGAAAAGACCTTTTGTCTTTTGATTGCCCTGAAGGCAGATGTGAGAAAGCTTTTGATCATGACCTTGTCGTTAAAAAATGATTGAGTAAAAACCCTTAAACCGTGCTTACTCAGCAAGAGGTAAAAACAACCAGGTTGGTTGCACGGACCTGCTTATGTTTTCTGCACGTTTGTGTCAAGACCCTAAAACTGGTGAATCGTTACATCAAAAAGACTGATTTATATCAGCTCAGGCTTACTTTTTTGAAATAGCAACAACGAACAAGAAGCTGTTTCTGATAAACAGAAGATGCTTTTGGGCACTGCAATCGGTTGGTCGACTATAAGCAGAGGCCTACTTTGAGTCAATGGTAGCCTCAGGCCCCTTACCTACATATTGCTCAATCCATTTGATCCAGCGGGTATAGACGTCCATTGTTCTGACAGGATCACGGGGGAAGTGCCCCTCACCGGGATATGCGATGAACTGTACCGGAATGCCATTATCCCGGAGAGCACCATGCAGTTTGTAAGAGCCTGTGATCGTAACGCGCCTGTCTCCGGTTTTCGACATGATGAGGGTGGGGGCCTTGATTTTGGCAAAATTGGAGATAGGGGAGTTTTCAAAAGCCCATTGCATATTGTCGCCTACATAAGGAGATTCCGACATTGAATGGCGCTTCATTTTATTCAGATCATTGAGGCTGTACATATCAGTTACGTCTACCGGAGCTGCCCCGGCTACCGCGGCCGACCATACATCGGGATAGCGACCAATCAGCCAGGAGGTCATCCAGCCACCGTAAGACCAGCCCGAAACAGCTACTTTACCGGCATCTACATAAGCTTTCTCTTTGAGCATGTTTACTCCGGTGATCACATCATGGCCCGGACCCTCGCTGGGGTCTTTAGAGATAGCTGACTGAAAATCATTGCCCAGATTGGTGCTGCCCCGATAATTGGGTTGAAACACAATCCAGCCCTTAGCCGCCATGGCCTGTGTTACCGGACTAAAGCCTAAAAGGGAAGCGGAACTGGGGCCACCGTGAATCTGTAGCACCAGCGGGTATTTTTTCTGTGGGTCAAAATCCGGAGGATAGGTGACAATGCCGTTGGGGCTCAGACCGTCTTTGCTTTTCCAGGAAATACCTTCTTGCTGACCCAGTTTGCGGTCTTTTACAAAGCTGTTGTAATCGGTAAGGGCTATGGGCTCTGCTTCCGGGCTTGATTTGTAATAAACCTCTGTCGGGTAATCTTTCTTCAGTCCTGTGAGTACGATGGCCCCATCATCTGAGGCACTCCAACTGGAAACAGATACCAGGTCGCCTACTTTTAGTCTGGTGCGCTTACCCTCCTTTACCTGGTACAGCGCATTGCCAAAATCATCGATGCCCCGCATCAGCATGCTACCGTCTTTCAGCCATTTCATACCGGAGATGCTTTGATCATAAGTGCCGGTCAGATTGGTAACCTTCCATGTGTTCAGGTCTACCTGATGCCAGTCACTCATATTGGAGGGGAAACCCTCTCGCGGATACCTGAAAAGCAAAGCTTTGTTATTGGGCCCGAAGAGGGGGGAAGACTCCATGCCTTCATGCGTGGTTGCCTGCTGTAGCTGTTTGGTCACCAGGTTATAAAAGAAGTTGCGACCCATATCAGAATCACCACTATAAGCTGAGGGGTAACGGGTAAAGGCGAGCAAACGATCATCTGCAGACCAGGAAAGACCGGTAGTGGAGAGTCCCGTGGCTACCGTAACGTCCTGTGGCGTCACGCGTTGGTACTCCTTGGTATGGATATCATAGAGCCATACAGAGGTATTCATTGGAGCTTTGTCCATGAGGTAGTCATTGTTGCCGGCTTCAAATGAATCATTGAATACCTGGCTGCCTACTTTTTTAGGTCTTTTCTCCCGTTGAAGAAAGGCCAGTTGAGTGCCGTTGTGTGCCCAGGCATATCTGATTACACCGTTTTCACTGTTTGTGATCTGCAAGGAGGTACCGGATTGGGGCCTGAGTAAATGAACCTGGTTTTTTCCCCTTTTGACGGGGGCTATCAACGATATGCTGGTGCCGTCCGGAGCCCAGGTGGGTGAACTGATAAAACCGTACTCCCGGCCAATCACTTTTTGCTCTTTTGTGGTCAGGTCCAGGTACATCAGGTCACGCTCAGTTCGGTTTTGTTGCATGTTCTTTTGAGAGACCATGTAAATGGCGGCTTTGCCATCCGGTGAAATCTGAAGAGAAGAAATGCTCACAAGACGATTCATGTCCTCAAGTGAAAACTTCAGGCTTTGTGCCCTGACCGTCACATTCAGAAATAATAAAGCTGATAACAGAAAATACCTCATGATCCTCAGGGTTAAAGATTTTGCGAATGGTCACTACGCCACAGGCCCTAATATATAAGATTCAGGCCTTTCAGAGCAGATGTTTCTGAATTATGGTGTGGATTTCCGGTGAAATTTCATGCGTATTAAATAAGAAAACCAAACAATTTTTAACCGGCTGTGTTTTTGAATGTGATATAGGATTTTTTTGTGTCAACTCAGGTTCAACATATCACACAACAATCATCAGTGGAAGAGCAAATAGTATATCTGTTAAAGGACAGAGATAAGGCTGCTATCCGGCTGATTTTTGATCACTATGGTGCTGTTCTTCTGAACATCATCAGACGTGTGGTTAAGGATGAGGCCATGGCACAGGATGTATTGCAGGATTCGCTGCTCAAATTCTGGAAAAACAGCGGCTCGTACGATGCGGAAAAAGGTAGCCTTTTTACCTGGCTGACCCGTATTTCGCGTAATGCCGCCATTGATAAGACCAGAACCAAAGATTTCAGGCTTAGTGAAACATCCAGAACCGCAGTTGACCTCGTAAGTATATCAGATACAGTAAAACAGGAAAGCGATCTCGATAAGCTCTATATGAAGCAATTGATTGATCAGCTTCCGGAAATACAGCGTGAATTGATAGATTTGGCCTATTTTCAGGGCTATACGCAGAAAGAGATTTCTGATAATCTGGAAATGCCCCTGGGTACGGTGAAAACCAGAATCCGGCTGGCCATTAAACATTTAAGATCAATTATTTGAGGTGGATATAAAAGAGTACATAGAGTCGGGTAAGCTGGAGGCCTATCTCATGGGGGAGTTGAACGAGGAAGAGATGCTGGAGGTAGACAGACTGGCGGGTATATACCCGGTAATCAGAGAGGAGCTTGAAGAACTGCGGAAGAGCATAGCTGACTATGCCCGTACCACAGGAAAACAACCCGGTGCTGATGTACTTGAGAACGCCTTATCTGCTATTCAGGAAGAGGAGAAAGATTCTTTTGTGAGAATCTTGTCAGAAGATGAGCCCAAAGTTATTGTTAAGCGTGTCAACTCCATTCCCATCTGGTCTATAGCGGCTTCTATTTTGTTTTTTGTCAGTTTTGGCTTCAATATCTTTTTCTTCAGTAAGCTGGAAAAGACAGAGGATCAGCTGCAGGCTGCCAACCAGCAGGGACTTATGTTAGCAGATCAGGTGGAAAAGGCCAGTCAGCAACTGGACTATGCCGACCTGAGGATTGCCCACTTCCTGAACAAAGACAACGTACACATACGCATGGACGGACTGGACATTTCTCCTGAGTCTTACGCCAATGTTTTCTGGAATAAGAATACCAATGCTGTCTTTATCAGTGTAGATAACCTGCCTGAACCACCTCATGGACATCAGTATCAGCTATGGGCCATCAAGCCGGGACTGGCTCCGATAGATGCCGGCATATTTGATCACAATCAACTGGTGCAGGAATTAAAAGTAATCAGGGGCAATGTCACTGCCTTTGCGGTAACCCTTGAAAAAGAGGGAGGTACGCCAGTTGCCACCGTGGAAAAAACCTATGTGAAAGGTTTTTTGAAAAAAAGTTAATCTCCAAAAATCCAAAGCCATCCGGCTACTCGTAGTTAGAGTGTATTTGAAAATTATTCAATAAACTCTATAAGAAAATGAGAACTCAAAGATTAACAAAGATTGTATTTGGTGCTTTTGTTGCACTTTTCGCATTGACTACTACTGTGAAAGCACAGAGCAAAGATATCGTGGATCTGGCTGTAGGTAGTGATAACCTGAAGACTTTGGTAGCTGCTGTAAAAGCAGGAGGCCTGGTAGATGTGCTGAAAGGTGACGGACCTTTTACAGTATTCGCTCCTACTGATGAGGCTTTTGCCGCTCTGCCAAAAGGCACTCTGGAAATGTTGCTCAAGCCGGAGAACAAAGACAAACTGGTGAAAATCCTCACTTACCATGTCGTATCAGGGAAAGTAATGTCTACCGACCTTTCTAATGGACAGAAAGCTGCTACAGTACAAGGTGATAAAGTAGCCGTGTCCATTGGTGGTGGAAACGTGAAAATTAATGATGCCAAAGTGGTCGCTGCAGATGTGAAGGCAAAGAATGGAGTTGTGCATGTGATCGACAAGGTGATCTTACCTCCAAACCTGTAAGAGTAAGATTACGTTTTTATGGTTGGACCCTGGCGAATTATCGTCAGGGTTTTTTCGTGCCATGCTGTAGAAATCACCTCAGGCTAATCAGTAAATAGTGCCTTCAGTTCCTTCTTGGTTACCTTACCCATCGCATTCCTTGGCAGATCTTGCTGGATCATGTATTTGCGTGGAATTTTATAAGCAGGCAGTCTTTCCTTGAGCCAGACTTTCAATGCCTGGAAATCTATGGGATCTGCCGTTTTGAGAATAAGGCTGGCACCAATGATTTCATCCCATTCGGGGTCTGGAATTCCTACCACACCACAGTCGCTGATAGCGGGGTGTGTCCGCAAAACCTCTTCAATTTCCAGAGCGGAGATTTTATAGCCACCGGATTTAATAATATCTACGGACATGCGTCCCAGAATACGGTAACTGCCTTCATTGAGGCAGGCCATATCACCAGTCCGAAACCAGCCGTCCAGGGTGAAGCCTTTCCGGGTAGCCTCTGGTTTGTTCCAGTATTCTTTGAACACCGTGGGGCCTTTTACCTGAATCTCACCGGAATTCGGTGTGCCAACCTCTGCACCATGCTCATCAACAATGCGTATCTGAACTCCCGGCAGTGCCTGACCTATATGACCAGCCCTTCTTTCTCCCGAATAAGGATTGCTTATCGCCATGCCAATCTCTGTCATACCATAGCGCTCCAGAAGCCTTTGACCGCTGATGGCTTCCCACTCTTCCATTACACTGACAGGCAAAGCCGCAGAGCCGGAAACCATAAGCCTGAATTGGCTGAGGGCCTTTTTTATCCGCTTATGTTCTTTGGTGGTCAACCCTGACCAATGGTTGATGAGCTTATAATAGATGGTAGGCACAGCCATGAAAACATTGATTTTACCACCTGTGAGCAGGGTCAGAACCTGTGTGGGTTCAAATCTTTTCACAAATACACAGCAGGCACCCGACCACAGTGCGCAGGAAACCACATTAATAACGCCATGCACATGATGTAAGGGCAGTACGTTGAGAATACAGTCTGTTGCAGACCAGGCCCAGGCTTTAACGAGTGTGGCAATCTGGGAGGTAATATTCTGATGTGTCGTTACCACCCCTTTGGGCTTACCCGTGGTACCACTGGTATAGATGATCATGGCCCTGCGATCCTGAGCTATATCGGGCAAGTGGGTTGGGTCGGCCTTTGAGGAGAGTTCAGCTGTATTGATAAACCGGATATCAGCCTTATCGACATAAGGTTTTAGCAGTGAGGAGTACTGCTCATCAGCAATTAAGGTGGAGCAGCCTGCATCTTCCAGAACGTACTCCTGGGCAGGGAGAGGGTTGCTAAGACTGAGCGGTACCGCTATGCCACCGGCCCTCCAGATGGCCCATTGTACCTTCACATAATCAAAACCAGGGGCTACCATAAAAGCTACCCGGGCTTCGCTCAGGTCTTGCTCTTGCGGCAGCAGAGTAGAAGCGATCTGTTCGGAAGCAAGTAATAAATCTCCATAACTGTATTCACAGCCATCTGAGATGATCGCTGTTCTTTCAGAATGATGAATTGCATTTTCGATTAGCTGGAGCATAAGATATGAGGCGGTGAGGACACGTGAACTCTAAAGCACATAAATATATCAAGCATCCGGCCATTTTCAATTATTGAATTTATTACTGGATAAACGTCCGATTGATCCGGTTATGTCACTTATTATTTACTCTTAATGAGTTGATTACTTAGTTGTTTGTATATAATTTTAGTTAGATAAAATATGTTTTAATTTTTATTAAAATGCGTTGTGAAAAATAAAATTTTGCTATTTCTGCTTTGCGTTTCAATCAGTGGATGTGTTGTGAATGATGAGCCGCCATTTAATCAGGAACCATCAATAGAGGTTGAAAATTTGATAAAGGAAACATCGGACTATACAATCTATCAGATTGGACTTAAGCATTCATTGATATCTAAACTGTTTAAGAATGAGATGAACCTTACTAATGAAATACGGAACCTGGGTAAAATAGACCTTAACAATGTTTACTTACTCAAAAGGAATGATATGTACGTTTTGCAAGTTGGAATATTGCGATCTCCATCTCCTGGAAAATTCGAAGAGGCTGCGTTAGTCGCGGTTTCGACTGTCGAAATAGAAAGGCATTTTATTCATTATACAATTGCGAGAGCAGATTTAGCCAATGGTGAAGATCAGATTTCGGGCTATGAGAATTTCAACCTTGAGGTTTTATCCGGAAGTGACTTGGGGGTACCTTACCAACCCGACTTTGAAGATGTAACGATAACTGACGCTGCTTTAAGTTTGAATAACGGGGTCACGGTTTCGTCTATGGCTTACCACCATGAGGAGGACACTTGTGTAGAGGAGTATTATGCTGAGATGAGAGACGAGTGTCTCGAAGTGATGGCCTGTGATATTGCATGTACCTTACTCTTACAAGCCTGTCGTTTAGAGTGGGCAGCAGTTGCTTCGGCAAGATGTTTTTGGGATTGGTATTACGGAGTGGAGTATTTTGCACCGGAAGCTTAAAGGAGTGATAGTTATGATTTCGCACAAAAGAAAGTACTTGTATGCACTGGTTACTTTTATCGTGGCTGCGGCCATAGCTGGCTCTGGTGCTCCTGTCAAAATTTTTCTCGGTTTCCCTGAAATCGCTGATATACTATACATCATATCTCTGGTGCTGATTTTTATAGGAGGCTATCATTTAATCGAGGGCTTGAGGATATCTCATGCCAACAGAAATAACATTAGTAAAAACCAAAATGATCTGGTGATAGAATTCGATAGAGAGAAGAGAAGAGCAGCGAAAAAGAGCTTCGTTCTGGCCGTAGTCGTCTATTTGATTTCCTGGTTTGTACTGACTGGGGCCTCATCAGCTAAACTGGCCAGTGCCTCTCAGAAGGATCCGGTTTTAATATACATACTTGGTTTGATTGGTGTTCTCATTGCTTTTTATCTTTCATTCAGAGGAGCCCGGCTCTACTATTTACCACCAGCTGATCAAGACTAGCAGGCGGACCAGATGGTAGGTATTTCCAGAAAAGTTCCTGCTAATAAATGATCTTATGCCTGTTCTTTTCGTTTTTATTGGTTGATGAAACTAAAGCACAATCAGCAAGGTTGGATAGATGTTCCACTTGGTATGGTTCCTCAGCTTTGATATTATATTTAGCCATATTTGTGCCCGTATCTGAATAGCCTATGAAGATTATAGAATGCCCACGAGACGCGATGCAGGGAATGCACGATTTTATTCCCACACAAACCAAAACAGATTATATCAATCAGCTGCTGAAGGTTGGTTTTGATACGATTGATTTCGGGAGCTTTGTTTCTCCAAAGGCCATTCCGCAGCTAAGAGATACCGCTGAAGTATTAGCAGGGCTCGAGCTGGAGTCGACTTCTTCAAAGCTTCTGGCCATTGTGGCCAACCTGAGAGGGGCACAGGCGGCAGCACAGTTTAAGGAAATTCAATACCTGGGTTTTCCACTCTCCATTTCTGAGAGCTTTCAGCAGCGAAATACCAACAAGTCGATTGCCCAGGCTCTGGAGCAGCTTCAGGAAATCCAGAACCTGTGCAAGCAACATGATAAAACCCTGGTGACTTATATCTCTATGGGCTTTGGCAATCCCTATAATGAGCCCTTCAATGAGGAGATTGTCGCTGAGTTTTCACAGAAGCTCGTAGACATGGAAGTAGAGATCATTTCTCTGGCTGATACCATTGGTGTGGCAAAACCCGAACTCATTACCAACATCTTCGAGGCGACCATCCGCGAATTCCCTGATACTGAAATTGGCGCCCACTTTCACTCTACACCTCAAACGGCCCGGGAAAAAATTGAGGCAGCTTATCAGGCGGGATGCTGCAGGTTTGATACCGCCATGAAAGGTTTCGGGGGGTGTCCCATGGCCAAAGATGAGCTTACCGGGAATATCGCTACAGAGAGCTTACTGTCTTATTTTGAGACGATCAACCTTGATCCTAAACTCAACAAAGAAGCCTTCGATCAATCTATGCAGATGGTAGGAGGCGTTTTTGGTTGATACTAGCCGTGCTTCATTGCTGTCTGAATGGTGGAGGGATATTCTGTAAAGAATCCGCTCACACCCTGTGAGCTCAGCTTTTGTATATCCCTGGCTGATTGAACCGTGACTACCTGCTCACCTTCTTCCATCCATGCCCAGATCTGCTTGTTATGTTTACCGGCATGTTTGACAATACGTGGAGTCAGTACCGTCATTTTTCCATATTTAACAGGAATCATCAGTATATCGGACTTGAGCGGAAACAGTCCGTCCAGCTTGAGGAAGCTCGAGTAAATCAACTTTTTTACCTCTTTGGTTGCGGCTCCATAAGTCCATTTTGGTTTCACCACTTTAAAGTTGTTGACGATTTCGTCATACTTACTCACTATCACTACCTGTTCAGCCATTCCATAATCTTCGATCAGATCAATGATCAACGGCACTACCGCGAGGTTGGCTGTATGAACATCCAAAAGCACTTTGATAGCAGGATGTGTCTCAAACACTTGTTTGAGTGTAGGAACTGAAAGGGGGGAATCCCGAAAGGGAAAGCTGCCTTCTTTTTCAAACCCATGTCCTGCGTTCAGCACCTTTAAATCCGTGAGAGAAAGCTCTGATACCCTGGCCTCCAGTCCGGTGGTGCGCAAGGTACTGTCATCATGAAATAAAACGATTTCATGGTCTTTGGTAAGCTGCAGGTCCATTTCTACGCGCCATTCAGGGTTGATTTGTTGACAGTTCTGTATGGCTTCCAATGTGTTTTCAGGAAACTCTCCTCTGCCACAGGCATAGCATATTACATCCATAAGGGAATTATTGAAATAAAAGACAGACAGCAAAAATAGGGCTAGTCTTTTGAATCTATGCGTTGTTTAATTCTGTCCATGACAGGTTCAATAGACCGAATGACGAAGGAGAGCACAAAAATGACAGGAATACCAAAAACGATGAAGGTCAGGATAATGCCCAGCATATTGTTGGCAAAAAGCCGTGTACCTTCATTAATATCGGCATTTACCACCCAGCTGCTGCCTGCGAAAAACAGGAGGGTAGACAGCAGCCAGAAGATTGATCCAAAAAGATAGAATCTCCTGAACTTTTGCTTCTCATGGCTGGTCTTGTCTGCTTCCATCAATACCTCAATTCATTATTCTACGTTTGAAAAGTTAGTGACTTGTCCGTGAATCACAAACTGTTTTTATCACGTCAACGAATGTTCTAAATTGCTGTATGATCCGAAAAAGACTCATTTTCTTTATTGCTGCTCTGTCGCTTGTGTGCTTTCAGGGATTCACATTTCAGGGCACCGATTTCTCTTCTGAAGAGAAAAGTACTGCGCCTGCCGGTAGTGGGGTGGGAGATGAGCTGGTGGTGGTGAACCCGGCTGACCTGGGAATAGACGCATTGGCCCTTGAGTCCGGTATTCGATCAATCATTTTACAAGCCCTTGACAGCGGGGCCTTTCCCGGCTGTCAGATTCTGCTCGCCAAAGGAGGCAAGGTATTCTATGAGGAATCTTTCGGCTATCATACCTACGATAGTCTGAGGCCTGTGAAAAATACTGACATCTATGACCTGGCTTCGGTGACTAAAACCACAGCCGCCACGCTGAGTTTGATGAAGCTATATGATGACGGCCTTTTCGACCCAGATCAGACTTTCGGTCACTACTTTCCTGACATTGCCAAAGGCAAAAAGAAAGATCTCAAAATGCGCGATGTGCTGGCGCATCAGGCAGGGTTGCGGGCCTGGATTCCCTACTACTCCGTATCGCAAAAGAAAAACGGCAAGTACAAGCGCAATACCGTTTCCAGCGATTCATCTGCGAGGTTCCCATACCGGATTTCCGATTCCGGCTTATTCCTGCACAAAGATTACCGTACCAGGAAGATCTATAAGATGATCCGCAAGTCGAAGGTGAGCAAGGATAAGTCCTATCTCTATTCGGGCTTGTCCTTTTACCTGTACCCGGAGCTGGTTCAGCGTATTACCGGTAAATCATTCGATCAGTATCTGGCAGATGAGTTTTATACGCCACTCAGAGCAGAAACGGTAGTTTTTAATGCCGGGGAGCACTTTCCGCTTGAGAGAATTGTGCCTACAGAAGTAGATTCCTTTTTCAGGATGCAAACACTTCATGGAGTAGTGCATGATGAAGGAGCCGCAATGATGCTGGGTGTATCAGGCAATGCAGGACTTTTTGCCAATGCGATGGATCTGGCCAAGGTATATCAGATGCTTCTCAATGATGGAGAGTATAATGGCAAAAGGTTTCTCAAAGCATCAACCATCGAAGAGTTCACCAAATGCCAGTTTTGTGAATCAGGTAATAAACGGGGGATGGGTTTTGATAAGCCCCTGATTGAATATGATGAAAACCGCAGCAGTGTTGCGGAAGGAGCCAGCGCTGCCAGTTTTGGTCATAGTGGTTATACAGGCACCTTTGTCTGGGCTGACCCGGAGAATGATCTGTTATTCGTATTCCTTTCCAACAGGGTACATCCCACCCGCGATAACCGTAAGATTTATACACTGAGCGTCCGCCCAAGAATACACAGCCTCGTATATGAATTACTGGAACGTGAAGGTGGTGGAATCTCCCGTTCCAGATAAGCCTGCTATTTATCCAGTTTCTTACTCTTTAGCTGAATCACGGCAAAAGAGAGATTCACATTGACCGGGCTCAATGCCTTAAAATCCTTGCCGCTGAGTTTTCCCCGCCAGCCTACGGTAAACTTAAAGGGGTAACCTCCCAAACCGAAATAAGGAGATATCGCCATAATCTGTTTCTCGTAATCTGTGTGGTAGGTGAGTTCTGTGCCCAGCGTTAAGAACATGGCACTGGCACTGATACCGATTTTAGTACCATGAATGAATTCTTTGGATGAAAAGCCAAGCTCCTGACTGAGGTACCAGGAGATACTGGCCGGGTGAAGAAAGCGCTGCACACGGCCTTGCCAAAGGCCTATTTCTACGGAATGATAGTTAGATCTTTCACCATCATCCGTTGGGCTGAAGTTGTAACCAATAAACAGATTGGTTTCCATGTAAGAACCCCAGCCGGGCGGCTGAACACGAGTACTATCTTGTGAGAACAAACTGATTTGACCAACTACCAGAAAAAGTAAAACAAACAGACCTGTACGCATGACCCTGAGCTTTGTTTGAACACTCAAAATTAAGCAATAAACAAGCCAAAGTCAGTTTTTGAGCCTGTCGGGAAGCGAAATAAAATGCTCAGGTCAGTAAATACTCTTTGCCTGGCAGCGGCTTTACCAATCCAGCGAACTCAAGCTGAAGCAAGACACCAGCCAATTGGTTCAGCGGTATTTCAGACTGCCAGCTAAGCTGATCTATATGCAATTGCTGGCCATTTTTCATCAGGGTGTTCACCACCTTCTTTTCGGCCCCTTCAAGTGCCTGATAGCGTTGGTTGTTATTCCGTTCCTTTGTCTCAGCCTCATTATCCCAGCTCAATTCCTGGATCACATCATTGAAGCTGGTGTAGATATTGGCCCGCATGGTTTTGATCAGCCAGTTACAGCCTTCAGAATAGGTTTTTCCAAGATCTCCGGGAACCGCAAATAGGGGCCGGTCATAGCTGTGAGCAATATTGGCGCTTATCAGGGCGCCTCCTTTAATAGCTGCTTCCACTACAATCAGGGCATCTGACATGGCCGCAATAATTCTGTTTCGGGCCGGAAACAGTCTTGGATCTGGTCCTGTACCTACAGGATATTCACTGATCAGGCCACCCTGCTCCAGCATGTGTCCTGCTATCTTTTTATGTGCTTTGGGATAAACATCTTCCAGACCCCTCGCCAGTACGCCAATGGTAGGCAGGCCCTGGTCCAGTGCGGCCTGGTGGCTTCTTACATCTATACCATATGCCAGACCTGAAACAATGGTCGTCTGCTGGTGTCTGGCTTCCTGCACAATGCGCTCTGTACTATGCATGCCGTAGTTAGTGGCTTTTCTCGAGCCTACGATCCCCAGAGTCTTCAGCGGGTTCAGTTCTATATTTCCTTTGGAATATAGCACCACAGGAGAATCAGGAACGGTCAGCAGGCGTTTGGGGTAGGAGGCCTCTTTGTAGTAGTGTATCTTGATATCTGCCTTGAAAGACTCGTTAATCACTCTCTCCGCTTCAGAGAGCAGATCTTTTTGATGTGGAATCAACGCGGCCAGCTTTTCACCAACCCCCGGTATTCTGGTGAGTTTTGACCTGGGTGTACTCAGTACTTTTTCCGGACTTTCGAAATAGTTGATAAGTTGTTTGGAGAGAACCGGGCCAATTTTAGGAATAAGAGATAAGGCTACCTGGTAGAGCTTATCTTCTGTCACGGCAACTGGTTTTTCATATCTTCCAGAAAGCCCCTGATCTTCTTTAGTGAGGCAATCATTTCTGCCTTATCACTAATGCTGTGCTTGTTCTGCTTGATGTGGTCCTGGGCCCCCTGCAGGGTATAGCCTTTTTCCTTTACCAGGTGATAGACCATTTTAATCTTTTTCAGGTCATCCTGGGTAAATTTACGATTGCCTTTGCTGTTCTTCTTGGGTTTGATAAAGTCGAACTGAGACTCCCAGAAACGGATAAGGGAGGTAGCAACACCCAGCTCTTTTGCCACTTCACCAATGGTGAAATATTTTTTCTCTATAGGCTTCGCTTTGTAAGGCATATCAGAAAGTTACATAAAAACTCTAAAAGAAAAACTTGAAGGTAGGCTTACTGTTTTGAAAATTTTCCGTCAGCAGAAATCTGCAGGTCTGAACCGGGGAAATCTTCGCTGGAGAGGTTACGAATCAGGCGGATCGCTTTGCCGGCCGGGTCAAAAGCCGCAATGCCCCGACCTACCTGCTTTGTGGGGATGATAGAACCCTCTACAAGGTTGCCGGTCTCGAGGTCCAGGGCTATATCCATAATGGCGCTATTACCTCGTACATCCCTGATATTCACATTGCCGTGGGTAAGGAAATTCCCCAGTGAGTAAATGATAAGCTTTTCCTTGTAAAGGTCTATACCGCGAAGTACGTGAGGGCCATGGCCAATAACCAGGTCTGCTCCGGCATCGATCACAGTGCGGGAAAATTGTACAAGGTTACCTCTGTTTTCACCGTAGTAGGTCTCTGTTTCATCTTTTACATGCTGAGCGTCTAGCCCCTCTGCTCCACCATGAAAAGACACAATGACCAGATCACATTTTGCATTTAAATCGGAGATCACCCGTTTTGCAGTGGCCAGGTCTGATACCCGGTAAGAAATACTGGATGTACCAAAAGCGGCAACACCCACTTTCTTCCCCTTTACATTCAGAATTACCGGAGCTTTCTTGGCGGCATAGGCAATGTCTTTGGCATCCAACACTTTTTTAGTGTGAGCAACTCCGGCCGAACCATAATCTGAGTTATGGTTGTTATCCATGCTCATCACGCTGAAGTGCATATCTTTCAGTGCCTGGGCATATTTATCAGGCATACCGAATTCATAGCATCTACCGGCTTTTCTGGAGGCCTCACTGCATTTGCGGGGTTCGACACCATCGGTGATAAATACCCCTTCCAGGTTGCCAAAAGTAATGTCGGCTCCGTCCAGATAAGTCGCAATGGAGTCAGCAAAGACCTCTCCGTTGCCTTTGGGCATAATAGGGCGGGGGGTAACCGAACCCAGCATAATATCACCTACGGCCTTAATCCGTAGAGTTTGTGCGTTTACCTGAAAGGCAAAGCAAACAGCAAAAGCGATGAAAACAGCCTTTGGTAATTTCATAGAAGTAATAAAATGACTTAACGATTCGAATAAGAACCCAATGATTGGTTCTCTATAGAAGATAAACGCAGAATCTCTTCGTATTCTTCTGGATTCAGGTCTTTATAAAAATAATTAACCGGATTTACGGCTTTCCCGTTGATATGCACCTCATAGTGAAGGTGTGGAGCGGTAGACTTTCCGGTGTTGCCCACAAAGCCAATCAGGTCGCCACGCTTTACTTTCTGTCCGGGTCGTACGTTGAACTGACTCATGTGACCGTAAAGCGTCTCGTAGCCAAAGCCATGATCGATCATAACATGCTTGCCAAAGCCTGTAAAGCTTGATCGGGTGTATTTCACTTCACCATCTCCCGTGGCGTAGATGGGCGTGCCTTTTGGCGCAGAAAAGTCTGTACCGTAGTGCATTTTCTTCACTTTCAATACCGGGTCTGTTCTGCGACCGAAACCGGAAGACAGCCTCCTGAGCTCTTTGTTAGACACTGGCTGAATGGCCGGCATAGATTGGTAGAGCATTTCCTTATTCAGGGCGAGCATCATCAATTCATCGTAAGACTTGGTCTGGATATAGGCTTTCTTTTTTACCCTGTCGATTTTCTCCATAGTGCTGACAACCAGCTCTTTATTGGATAAGTCGCTTTCCAGAATTTCACGGTATTTGAGTATACCTCCTGAACCTGCTTCCCGCACCGAGTTGGGAATGGGTTCTGCTTCAAAGACCACCCTATAGACGTTGTCGTCCTTTTCCTGCAACACGTCCAGCATCTTCTCCATATTGTCGAGCTGCTCCTGGGTGTATTGAAACTGGTCAGTCAGATTCTCAATCTCTCTGGCCTGTTCTATGGTTTTGGGCGTATCAAAGTATTGACTGAGTACAAAAACGATGGCTACCGCAAAAACGAGAACGAGCGACAAAAAGCCCAGTGCATTGATAACCACATCACGTTTTTTGACCTGAATTCGCTCGTATTTACAGGTCTCTGTATCGTAGTAATATTTTATTCTGGCCATTAAGAATCCTTTATGAAATTCCCCTAATTTTGTGCCTTTATTGTAGAAAGCACGGACTTTCGAACAAAAGTACTAAAAATTAACAATACGCTTTGGCGTAGCTAAAAAGTCAAGCATGCAATCGAAAGAGATCAGGTCACGCTTTATCAAATTCTTTGAGTCAAAATCTCATCATTTTGTGCCGTCAGCCCCGATGGTGATCAAAAATGATCCTACCCTTATGTTCACCAATGCTGGTATGAACCAGTTCAAAGATTTTTTCCTGGGAAATGCCCAGCCTGATTACAACCGAGCGGCCAACAGTCAGAAATGCCTTCGCGTTTCCGGCAAACACAATGACCTGGAAGAAGTGGGTATTGATACCTATCACCACACGATGTTTGAGATGCTGGGCAACTGGTCGTTTGGAGACTACTTCAAAAAAGACGCAATATCCTGGGCCTGGGAGCTTTTGACGGAGGTTTACGGCTTGCCAAAAGACCGATTGTATGTGACTGTTTTTGAAGGAGACAAGTCTGAAGACCTGGCCTTCGATCAGGAAGCTTATGATTACTGGAAGGCTTATATCCATGAAGACCGTATTCTCGGTGGAAATAAGAAAGATAACTTCTGGGAGATGGGAGAGACAGGTCCCTGTGGCCCCTGTTCTGAGATTCACATCGACCTGAGATCTGATGAAGAAATTGCCCAGTTATCAGGCAAAGACCTGGTAAATCAGGATCACCCCGAAGTGATAGAAGTGTGGAACCTGGTATTCATGCAGTATGACCGTAAAGCTGATAAAAGCCTGATCAACCTGCCGGCTCAGCATATTGATACCGGTATGGGTTTTGAACGACTGGCCATGGCCATGCAGGGCAAGAAATCAAACTACGATACGGACATCTTTATGCCGCTGATTGAGTTTGTTGCCAGGAAAGCGGGAGTGAAATACAAGGATGCTGAGCAAACAGATATTGCTCTGCGCGTGATTGTTGATCATATCAGGGCCATCGCTTTTGCTGTAGCGGACGGTCAGTTGCCATCTAATAACAAGGCGGGGTATGTGATTCGCAGAATTCTCAGAAGAGCGGTGCGCTATGGCTATACCTTCCTGAATTTCAGAGAGCCATTTATGCATGAGCTGCTGCCTATTCTTTCAGAGCAATTTGAAGGAGTGTTTGATGAACTCGTCAGTCAGCAGGAGTTTATTGCCAGGGTGGTAAGGGAAGAGGAAGCTTCTTTCCTCAGGACCCTGGAGAGCGGCCTCAAGCGACTTGACCAGGTGAAAGAGTCTATGGCCTCTGCCAATGAAAAAGTCATTGACGGAAAGATTGTATTTGAGCTTTACGATACGTTCGGTTTTCCTTTAGATCTCACTGCCCTGATTGCAAGTGAGAATGGTTTGAGACTGGATGAAGCCGGCTTTGAAAAAGCCATGGCTGAGCAAAAGCAACGCTCTAAGGCAGACGCGGCTCAGGAAAAAGGAGACTGGATAGCGGTAAACAATGAAGATACAGTTGACTTTGTAGGCTATGACAGCACTGAGTCAGAGGCACATATCATCAAGTATCGTGAGATAAAAGAAAAGAAGGGCAAGGTATTCCAGATCGTGCTGGACAAAACACCTTTCTACGGAGAGAGCGGAGGCCAGGTAGGAGATACCGGCACCCTGACCAGTGAAACGGAGACTATCAAAGTACTGGATACCCAGAAGGAGAATGATCTGATTGTACTGTTTACCGATAAGATTCCTGCCAACCCTGAAGCAGGCTTTCAGGCTTCTGTAAATGTGCCGAGAAGAGATTTGATCCGCAACAACCACTCCGCTACGCATTTACTGCATCAGGCGCTGAGAGATGTGCTGGGTACTCACGTACAGCAGAAAGGTTCTTTGGTATCTGACAATGTATTGCGTTTTGACTTCTCACATTTTGCTAAAGTTGAAGCGGATCAACTGGCTGAGATTGAGCGCATAGTAAACGATCATATTCGTAAGAATATCCCGCTGGATGAGAAGCGGAATGTACCGATTGAAGAGGCTAAGGCGATGGGAGCCACAGCCCTTTTTGGCGAGAAATACGGAGAGTTTGTGCGTGTGATCACATTTGATCCGGATTACTCAGTTGAACTTTGTGGTGGTACGCATGTAAGGGCTACCGGAGATATCGGCATGTTTAAAATTACATCAGAAGGTGCTGTGGCAGCGGGTGTGCGGAGAATTGAAGCGCTCACCGGGCCCAAAGCTTTTGCCTATGTACAGGAGCAGGAGCAGCTGATGAAAGAGGTAAAGGATTTACTTAAAAACCCAAAAGATCTGACTAAAGCTGTCAGCACCCTGCTGGAGGAGCAGAAAAAGCTGTCTAAGGAGATTGAAGCGCTGCACGCCAAACAATCAGGACAGATCAAAGAGGGCCTGTTGCAACAGGTAAAGACTCAGAACGGAGTATCGGGCGTTATCGCAAAAATCGCGGTACCCAATGCCGATGCATTGAAGAAGCTTTCATTCGAGCTGAAAAACGAAGTGAAGGACCTGTTTGCTGTGCTGGCAGCCGATGTAGCAGGAAAACCTCAGATTGCGGTGGTGATTTCAGAAAATCTGGTTTCTGACAAAAGCCTGAATGCCGGGCAGCTGGTACGGGAGCTGGCCAGAGAGATCAAAGGTGGAGGAGGAGGTCAGCCCTTCTTTGCTACTGCAGGAGGAAAAGATCTGGGTGGACTGGATGCTGTGATAACAAAGGCCAACGAAATTCTGTCAGGCATTGAGTGAGATCAAAGACCTTCTGAAAGCGGCTGGTTATCAGGCTACCATAGGCCTTGAGGTACATGTTCAGTTAAATACTGAAAGCAAGCTCTTTGCGCCCGATTCAAATGCTATAACGGAAGAGCCTAATACCCATATCAGTCCTATTACCATGGGGCATCCGGGTACTTTGCCTATGCTTAATGAAGGCGTGCTCAAAAAGGCCATCATGATGGGCCTGGCCTGTGATTGCGAGATCACCCAGAAGAATCATTTTGCGCGAAAGAATTATTTCTACCCTGATTTACCTAAAGGTTACCAGATCACCCAGGATAAAACGCCTATATGCATGGGGGGCAGAATAGCTTTGGTGGGGGAAGGCCTGTCTAAAGCTTATGCTCCTTTGCACCATATCCACCTGGAAGAAGATGCCGGTAAGTCCATTCATGATGATGGGCCGGATACCCTGATAGACCTGAACAGAGCGGGTACACCCCTGATAGAAATTGTGACAGAACCGGCCATGGAAGAGGCAGGGGAGGCAGCTGCCATGCTGCAGGAAATCAGAAGGGTGGTGCGCTATCTGGATATATCGGGCGGTAATATGGAAAACGGTGAGTTGCGCTGTGATGCCAATATTTCCATCAAGCCGGTGGATGCCGAAGAGCTGGGAAATAAAGTGGAGATCAAGAATATGAACTCCATCAATAATGTGCGTAAGGCCATCGATTTTGAGATCAGACGCCAGCTTGACTGTGTGAAGAATCAAAAAGAAATTCTCGTAGAAACCAGGACCTTCGATGCCGGAAACGGACAAACTTATGGTATGAGGTTCAAGGAGACGATGAATGATTATCGTTACTTCCCTGATCCCGACCTGGCTCCGGTAGAGATCAGTGATGCTTATCTGGCTGAAATTAAATCTACTTTACCTGTGCTGCCGGTTCAGCAAAGAGCTAAGTTTTCTGAAGAGTATCAGTTAAGCGACTATGATGTGGCTCTTTTAACAGAAGAAAAGGAAACTGCCGGCTTTTTTGATGCGTTATGTCAATGTACCCAAAACTATAAGGCGGCTGCCAACTGGATGAATGGTCCGTTGAAAGGCTTGCTGAATGACAAGGGGATGAGTGTAACCGAAAGCGGTCTGACACCGGAAAGACTGGCGGCACTGATCAGACTGGTGGATGAAAATCAGCTGAGCTTTTCTATCGCCTCACAGCGGGTGTTGCCGGTTTTGGTAGATTCTGAAGAAGATGCCTTGAGTATTGCTACCAGACTTAATTTACTGATGGTAGGCAACGAGGATGAGCTGTCGGAGTTGATTAAAGAGGTATTACTATCTTTACCAGACAAAGTAGCCGCCTTTAAGAAAGGGAAAAAAGGGCTGATGGGCCTTTTTATGGGCCAGGTAATGAAGAAGAGTAAAGGGAAGGCTGACCCAAAGAAATTACAGCAGTTATTGCAACAAGCTTTAAACGAAGAGTGATGATTAAGAAGGTTTTATCGTTGGCGTTTGTCATCATGTTGTCTGCCTGTGCAGCAACGAAAGAAGATGGAATCGTTAAGATTACGGGGAAAATCAAGAATCCTATTCCACAGGGAGAGGTAATGCTGGAACGCTTTGAAGTGGGCCAGGCAGTGCCGGTAACTACGGTGAACTCAGATCATGAAGGGAATTTTGAGATTGAGGTTGAGGTATCAGAGCCCGGTTTCTATCGCATCAATGTCTACGGTCAGCAGTTTGAGACCCTGGTTCTGAACAAGGACAACCTTAAGGTACAGGCAGATGGCCAGGGAGGAAGTGAAATCTCCGTTACCGGATCAAAAGATATGAAATACCTGGATGAGGTAAATGGTTATATGGAAGGCTATGCAAAGGTTGTAACAGACTTCAATCAGCGTTATATGAAAGCCAGACAGGCAGGTGATACTGAGCTGGTGAATGACCTGACTGATGAGGGAATGGCCCTTGAAACGGAAAAGGTAAGAAAACTGAAAAAGATGGCCTGGAGCTATGATGGGTCTTTGGTAGCGCTGCTTATTACTGATTTCTTTCAGAATAAATCTGATGAATTTTACTTTCTGGATAGTCTGGCAAACAAGCTGACTAAGGAAATACCCGGCTCGAGCCAGGTGGAAATGTTTACCAATAACCTTCAGTATTTCAGACCAGCCGTGGGTATGGGAGATGTCGCCCCTGATATCACTTTACCATCTCCTGATGGGGAAGAAAAGAAGCTGTCTGACCTGAGAGGTAAGTATGTATTGCTCGATTTCTGGGCCGGCTGGTGCGGACCTTGTCGTAGAGAAAACCCCAATGTCGTAGCCATGTACAACAAGTACAACGATAAAGGATTTGAGGTATTCAGTGTTTCTCTGGACCGGACCCGGTCGCGTTGGGTGGGAGCTATCAGCAAAGATGGTCTTACCTGGGATAACCATGTGTCAGACCTCAAATATTTCCAGTCTGCCGCGGCCATAGAATACAAGGTCAATGCGATTCCTTTTGCGCTTTTGCTTGACCCTGAGGGGCGCGTAATAGGCAAAAACCTGAGAGGAAGATCACTACAGGCGAAACTGGCCAGTATATTTGGGGAATAAGACAAATCATTGGGTAAAGCCTTTCTTCTTTGCACAGCCGGGACCTGAGAAGTCGTCCTTTTGAAGTATTCTGATGTTTGAAGGAGATTACTATTCTGAGATTGCCGCGGTTGCAGCCAGACTGGCGTATGTCAGCTCCCTCGCAATGACAGATCGAAAGGCTATTCCGAACAATGCCGCTTTTTCTTTAATAAGGTCATTGCGATAAGGTCTCAGCACAGCGGGGACCGAAGAAGCAATCTCTTTGAAGCATCCTGATGTTTGAAGGAGATCGCTATTCAGAGATTGCCGCGGTTGCAGCCAGACGGGGTCTGTCAGCTCCCTCGCAATGACAGATCGAAAGGCTATTCCAGGCAATGCCGCTTTTTCTTTAATAAGGTCATTGCGATAAGGTCTCAGCGCAGCGGGGACCGAAGAGGCAATCTCTTGAAGCATTCTGATGTTTAAGGGAGATAACTATTCTGAGATTGCTGCGGTTGCAGCCAGACTGGGGGCTGTCAGCTCCCTCGCAATGACAGATCGAAAGGCTATTCCAGGCAATACCACTTTTTTTTAATAACGTCATTGCGATAAGGTCTGAGCACAGCGGGGACCGAAGAAGCAATCTCATTGAAGTATTCTGATGTTTCAGGGAGATCACCATTCTGAGATTGCCTTGGTTTCAGACAGATTCTCGCCTGTTATTACCCTTTTGTAATGACGAACAGGAGTTTTGTTCTAAAACATAGCCTTTAAAGTACCCCAAAGTGCCTTTTTCATCTCTACATTCTGTGCAATGGCAGCCAGAGCGTCTGCTTTCAGGTAGCTCTTGCGATTCACTTCCATCAGCTGATAGAGTGGGGCATTATGCAGAGCGGCTATCTTACTGGTACCAAAGGCTATCAGGTGGCGATGGTTCTGCTCAGAAAGCAAGGCATCAATTTGTTCTGTACTGGCATCTTTGACATTCACCAGAAGCACGTCATCCATTGAGCGCTTTACCGCTCCCATGATTTTTTCCAGTAAGCCCTTGAGGGCATCTTCCAATACCGCCTCGCTGGACTCTACTAAAAGCAGACAATGTTTCAGGTTATTACCCTCGGTAGGTAAGGGCTTGAGGTAAACAGGCTCAGGCTCCTTAACGACAGCTGGAGCAGGCTCAATCACCGGCATGGTCGGTTTAGCAGTGGGGGTAGGCTCAGGAGCTTTCTGCTGTGGCGCTTCTGCTGTTTTTGGAGCAGTTGGAGCTTCGGAAACAGGTACTGGTTGAGCTGCCTTTTCAACAGCCGGTGTTTCAGGCTTCAGAAGCTCTCCTTCTTCCTTGATGACATAGATGTCTTCCGTAATAAAATGGGGGAGGAAGGAATAATCAGACATGATACTGTTCCGGAGTTAAATGTTACTTGTTTACAAGTTAGTTAAGAACTCTAAACTCTTACACTTGAAACCCTTAAACATTAAACCAATCAGTCAAAAATACTCTTCAGCTCAGTTGCATCTTCCGGCTTCATGCGCTTGGCCAGTACCAGTCTCAGCTGTCTTCTTCGCAAAGCACCTTCATAAAGCTCCTTTTCCTCATCCGTTTCAGGTATCAGCTCCGGTACATCAATCGGGCGACCGCCCTGGTCTACTGCCACAAAAGTAAAGAAGGCACTATGACTTTTAAATTTGGTTCCTGAAGGGATATTCTCTGCGAATACTTCAATATACACCTCCATAGAAGAACTGAAGGCACGGGTCACCTTGGCAGTAAGGGTTACCACATCGCCCAACTGAATAGGGTTGCGGAAAGATATGTTATCTGCGGAAGCTGTCACCACAATACGGTTAGAGTGTTTTTGGGCAGAAATAGCTGAAACTACATCCATCCAGTGCATCAATCTGCCTCCCATCAGGTTGTTCAGTGTGTTGGTGTCATTGGGTAGTACCAACTCGGTCATGGTTACCCATGAATCTGAACACTTTTTTGTCTTCCTTGCCATAGTTTCTTTTGTTTGCTACGAAATTACGCAGTGGTTTGGTGATATCTATGGCTGAAACGTTTTTTGAATGAAAATAATTCGGTTTAGATGATATTGCGTTCCATTGTAAATCTGAACGAAGGCCTGAGTGATTGCTGGTGCATTCTGGAAGCCTGAAGAATACTCATTTTCGGAAAAAAATCAGGTCAGTGACCAGCGGGCTTTCTGCTATGTCAGATACTCCCCTGGACTCTTACCGAAACGTTCTCTGAAGAGCCTGGAAAATTGCGTTTACTATCGCCCATTTGCTCTGTCAGGCTTTCTATGGAGAAACCAATGTCACTTATTGATCAGAAAGAGTAACGAGTAAAAGAAAGAGGCATATGCCTCTTCTTTTTTAATTAAGGAAAAATGGTGTCTACCACACTTTCCCAGGTCCAGATAACGAAATCGACAACGACTTCTGTTACCTCAGATGAAGCTACTTCCGCTCCCGTAGAGACAAGTGATGACCCCATTTCAGTCATAAAGTGTAAGGCACTAATCCACATAGTGATGTTGTTTAAAGTTAAAATTCAGAATACTTCAAAAGGGTAATGCCAGGCTGGCATATGACCCTTTTAGCCTCTAGTTCCTGCTGTGGAGATTTGTTACCCTTCATGAGAGAGATTTTTTTGGTTTTCTTTTCTGATACGATCGGCCATGAGCTATTGACCATGGACCATCGACCTTCCCCCTAATCAACTAATAACCAAACTGTATAGGTTACTACCGTCTGACCTTCGGTGCTGACGGGGCTATTGACCATGGACCATCGACTATTGACCTACCCACTAATTAACTAACTAGCTAATCAACCAATTATCTAATTAACCACTGACCTGACTGTATAAGTCACTACGTCTGACCTTCGGTACTGACGGAGCAATAGACCATGG
>DIYF01000100.1 GCA_002427745.1 Roseivirga sp. UBA6061
AGACCACGACCTATGAGGCTCCGGGCAATGAAGTGGAAGCACAACTGGCATCGATCTGGGCAGAGATACTGGGTCTGGAGCAGGTGAGTATTCATGACAGCTTCTTCCAGCTGGGAGGAGACTCCATTCTGGTAATCAGAGCCATCAGCCAGATAGAAAAAGCTTTTGGGGTCAGAATCGATCTCGCCTACTATTATCAGCATCCGCGAGTCAGGGAGCTGGCGGCTTATCTATCTTCTGACCTGGCAAACGGCCAGAATGCCCTTTCCGAACAAAAAAGACAGGAAATGGAGCAACAGCTGGATTCACTGAAACAAGAGGTAAAGCAAAGTGAAGAAGGGCAGTTGGCAGATGTCTACCCTATGGCTGACATCCAGATCGGTATGGTCTTTCATGCCCTGGCCGATGAAGGAGAAGGCGTGTATCACCACCAGACCATTTACTCCTATTTCAACTATGAGCTATCTCTGATCAAACAGGCCCTGACTTTACTGACAGATAAGCATGAGACGCTTCGTACAAGCTTTAATCTCCATGATTTTTCCCGACCAGTACAGATAATCAGGCCGGCTGTGGATATTCCTCTGGACTGCCATGATTTGAGATCACATGACTCAAAACAGGCAGAGGGCTTTATCAAAGACCATATGCAGCAGGCTTTAAAACAGCCTTTCGAGATTAACCAGGCACCACTTTGTAGGCTGACTGTTTTCCTGCTTGATGAAGAAAAAGCCGCCTACCTTTTGGAGTTTCACCATGCCATACTCGATGGCTGGAGTGTAAATTCATGGTTTGCGGAGCTGTTCTCATTATTGAGTAAGCTTGAACAGAAGGTTGACATAAAGCCTGAAAAACTGAAATGCACCCACAGAGATCATATACTTGAAAGTCAAATCGGGAAATCGAATGAAAGCTATCGTTCTTTCTGGAAAAATGAACTGACCGGTAGTCAACGTCCCGAATTGTTGAGTGACACCCCGGAAGAAAAGGTAGTGGAAGTCTTTGATCTTGCGGATTTGAGTAAGATCAAAAAAATGGCACAGCAAGAAGGAGTTTCACTCAAAGCAGTATTCTTTTCAGCTTATCTCTACCTGCTCAACGCCCTGCAGTATGATCAGGACCTTACGGTAGGCCTGGTTTCCCAGGTGAGGCCTTTGCGTGAAGATGGAGACAAACTATTAGGGTGCTTCCTAAATACCGTGCCGTTTCGCTGGAATTTCGATAACGCAGCACTGAGCTGGTCGGACTATCTCGGGTTAATTGAAGAAAAGCTTATTGCGCTGAAGGGAAGAGACCGTCTGTCATTGCTTGAGCTCTCGAAAATGATGGAAGAGGAAACGGACAATCACAATCCTTTCACCGATGTACTCTTCAACTATGTTGACTTCCATATGCTGGAAGACCTGGTAGAAGGTCAGGACCTGGAAGCTCTGAAAACTGATGTGCGCCTGGATTCTCACGAAAAAACCAATTATCCATTTGGCTTAAGTGTGAGTGTTACGATGGATAAGCTCTATTGCAACTTTTACCAGCAAAATGAACTGATTTCAGGTTTCAGCCTCGATGACCTTGCCCGGGCTTACGGTCAGGTATTGAAGCGAATGGCGGAAAAACCGGCTGCTCTCATGAGCGATCAGCACCTGTTTGGAAAAGGCCATGACCAGCTTCTGGCGGGTTTTAATGAGACGAAGGTTGAATATTCTGGAGCTGTTACGATTTTGGATTTGATTTCAGAGCATATGCTGTCCTCTGGTTCATCACCGGCCCTGGTTTTTGAGGATGAGGAGCTGAGCTATGCTGAACTGGATGCGCGTGTAAATCAGTTGAGTCATTACCTGAAGGGTAAGGGCGTGGTACCGGGTATGCTGGTACCGGTTTGTGTAGAACGTTCTTTTGAGATGCTGGTGAGCTTGCTGGCAATCATGAAGAGTGGAGCGGCTTACGTACCGATTGACCCCTCTTACCCTGAGAGCAGGATCAGCTTTGTACTGGAAGACTGTGAGGCCAGCGTGATCCTGGCAGACAACAGGACGGCAGGTTTATTTTCCAATAGTGCAGCAAGACTGATCAATCTGAATCAGGATCATGCAAGCATAGCCGGTGAGTCCACTGAAGCAGTTGATGTAAGCATCAATGCAGATATGCTCTGCTATATGATCTACACCTCCGGTAGTACAGGTAAGCCGAAAGGAGTGATGATCGAGCATGGCAGTCTGTTAAACCGTCTGCAATGGGCAGGAGACTACTTTAATGTGACCTCCTCAGATACCTTCATCCAAAAAACCTCCTTTGGTTTTGATGTGTCGGTCTGGGAACTGTTTCTGCCCCTGATGCATGGCAGCCGCCTGGTAATAGCCCGTCCGGAAGGCCACAAAGACCCCGATTACCTGAGAGGACTCATAGAAGCACAAGGGGTGAATATCATACACTTTGTTCCTTCTATGCTGGGTGCCTTTATGAGAGGAATGGATACCTCTATTGCCTGCTTGCAGACGGTAGTCTGTAGCGGAGAGGCACTGCAGCTACATCATGCAGAAGAGTTCAATAAGCTGTTTCCAGAGAGTCGCCTGGTGAACTTGTATGGTCCGACAGAAGCTACGATAGATGTGAGCTACTGGGAAGTACCCAAAGACCTGAGGGGTTTGCATAACCTGCCGATAGGCCGTCCGGTAGCCAATACACAGCTTTATGTGGCTGATCGTTCGGGGTCCCTGTGCCCTGTAGGAGTACCGGGAGAACTTTTGATAGGAGGTATTCAGGTAGGCCGGGGTTATCTCAACCGGAACGAACTGACCTCAGAACGCTTTATCAATAACCCCTATGGTGAAGGCAGACTCTATCGTACCGGAGATAAAGCAAGATGGCTGGCCGATGGCAACATAGAATACCTGGGCCGCCTGGATGATCAGGTGAAGATCAGAGGTTTCCGCATAGAGCCCGGAGAGATTGAACACGAGCTGGTCAGTCATGAAGTGGTGTCAGAAGCGGTAGTAGTTCCCCGCTCTGTTCAGGGTTCAGACAGTCTGGTAGCCTATTACGTGCCGGATGGCCATACGGCTCCGGCCCTGCAGCAGCTACTCAGGGTACAGAACGAACTGCCCGAAGG
>DIYF01000183.1 GCA_002427745.1 Roseivirga sp. UBA6061
CGCCATAATCATAATATTGAAAAACACGCCCAGATAGAGCGCTCTGAAACCTCTTAAAAAAGCGGCCGGTTTGCCGCTATACCGTAATTCATAAAACTCCAGATCCGTCATTACCTTGGAGCGTCTCCACAATCGGGAATAGACAAATACAGTGAGCATGCCTGTGATCAGAAACACCCACCAGGTCCAGTTACCGGAAACTCCGTTTTTTCTTACAATGTCTGTTACCAGGTTAGGTGTATCAGCAGAAAAGGTAGTAGCCACCATAGATACTCCCAGGAGCCACCAGGGCATGTTTCTGCCAGACAGAAAAAACTCCGCTGAGCTGGAACCGGCCCTTTTAGCGATAATCACCCCGATGGCCAGGGAGATTATAAAAAATGCAATGATTACGGACCAATCTATTGTTTCGAGTACCATAAGCTTAGTTTCCGGTTTCAACTTTTACCAGTGACCTGACGATTTGCTCAATGGTATTGACATTCATTAGCTCCGTTCTGCCTCCTTGCAGGCGGGCTTTCTTCAACACTTTTTCTGCTTCTGAAAGCCAGTTCAAATCAGGAGTTTCATTCTTCTCGAAAAGGTATACTGCCTGCATTCCCAGCTCTGAGACTTCCATGAGCTGCTCTGAAAGTCCTTCAATCTCCTTCAGCATGGGCGATACCCTGATAATCTTACTGAGCGCCTCATGGTTTTCATACCAGATGAGCAGCTGGTCTTTGATATAATCTCCGCTTTTGGCATTCTTATCGTTTAAATAAGCCTGTACCGCACTATCAAACTTCCTGGCTGTTTCAGAATCAGCCACGGCTGCATCCGCCCAGAGCGTAAAGGGACTGTAAGACTGGTACATAGTACCTCCCGGGTTTCGGGTATATCGTTGTAAGGGTCCTGTAATATTATTCAGAGTTTGAAGTGGCGCTATATCATGCCCTCCTGCCAGCTTTCTGAGTATCTGATCGCGACTGGCAATATGCAACAGGCCATGCTCCTCCAATTGTAAGCTCATGATTTCCAAACGTCTGTACATGTCTTCTACATCGTTTACATCCTGGGCAGACCAGAGCCTTTCAGCAATAGCAGCCGTTCGGGGCCATATTCTGGAATCCACAGTATGTGGAATCACCAACTCTGCCCACATCGTGGCCTCACCTCCCAAAATGAGTTTTCGCTGTTCGTCTGTCAGGCTCACTGAGTCCGGTAAAGGGTCAGTCTTATAGTGATTTACAGCCGTATGCATCAGATCTATATAAAACCCGTTTGACAGAAAAGTCTGATAGCCTTGTTGCGCAGAATTAACCAGGGCGTCAATTCCTCTCCAGGACTGAATTACAGCCGATTTAGGCAGTCCGGGCTGCAAAATCTCATCCCAGCCAACCATACGCTTGCCATAAGACTCCAGGTGAGTCAGAAGGCGTGTGTTGAAATAGTTTTGCAGGGCATGATTGTCCTTAAAACCTTTTTCGTTTTTGAAAGCCTGAATGCGCTTGTTGGCATCCCAGTGTCTTCCTTCATTTTCATCTCCTCCAATATGGAAGTATTCATCCGTAAAGATCTCAGCCATCTCCTTGAATACAGCTGCCAGCACCTCATAGGTCTTTTCATTGGTAGGATCCAATGTTGGGTCAAAAATACCGGCATTGCGCTCAATTTCGTAGCTCTTCTTCCCTTCTACACTGCCCAGTTCAGGCATAGCTGCCAGCCAGGAAGAGGCATGGCCTGGTACATCAAACTCCGGCACCACTCTGATACCCCTGTCAGCTGCATAGCGTACTATAGTCCTGAGCTCAGTTTGAGTGAAGTACTGGCCATCGGAGCCTTTTTGGTGTAATACAGGGTAGCTTTTGCTCTCTACCCGAAAGCCCTGATCATCTGTCAGATGAAGATGTAACACATTCATTTTGACCGCAGCCATACCGTCAATATTGCGCTTGATCACTTCAATAGGCTGGAAGTGTCGGGCAACATCCATCATCAGTCCTCTCCAGGGGAACCTTGGGCTGTCGGTGATTTCTATACCGGGAAGTTGATAGCCTGATTCTCCACTTTCGATAAGCTGGAGAATGGTTTCCATGGCATGCATAGCTCCCAAATCCGTTTCTGCTTCTACCCTTATACCCGACCTGCTTATGTCCAGTGTATAAGACTCATCTTCATGAAGTCGTACTTCACCAGGTCGGTTGACATGAATATGGAGGCTCCCTCCTTTTCCGAAATTCGTATCTGTAACATAGCCCTGCTTCAGAAACAGGCCTGTACGGTTACTCAACCTTCTTAGAAAGCGCGTAGAAGCTTGTAAAATGCGCTGATCAGGCTCACCGGAGAGCGAAATGCGAAAGTCTTTCTTTAAAGCGAATGTGCCACTCTGAAGCGATACCTCCTGGGGTACCGGCATCAAATTCAGTTGATTTTGACGCTGATATCCCCACGACACTGAGCAGGTCGTGAGGAATAACGCCAATAAAACTAATCTAACACTATTGTTCCTGACGATCATAGCGGCTCTTAAAAGTGATACCTCTTAAATGCCTCGATCGCTTCATATTCTGAAAGCCCAAGTTCGTTGTACTTAACGGCCGTGTGCTTATTTCTATCCTCGGCCCTTTGCCAGAACTCTCTGCTGTCCTCTCCCTGAAACATGACCCCGTCTTTCTGAGACTGGTGTCTGAAAATAGCCTCACGCTTTCTTAACAGCTGATCCGGACTTAACGGTACAGCCATTTCTATCTCATGGATCGGGTATTCATGCCATGCTCCTCTGTACAGCCATACCCAGCAATCCTTAATAGATTCTTTTCCTTTAAGGCCCTTCAGCGCCATAGTAATGGCATCGAAGCATACCTTATGGGTGCCATGTGGATCTGCCAAGTCTCCGGCAGCATAGATTTGGTGTGGCTTCACTTCTTCTATAAGGTCCTGTACCAGTTTGATATCCGCCTTGCTGATCGGGGCCTTTTCTATTTTCCCTGTTTCATAGAAGGGCATGTCGAGGTAGTGTACCTGTGAATCAGGCAGGCCGTAGTACCTACAGGCACTTACGGCCTCACCTCTTCTTATGAGTGCTTTGATTTTTCTGATTTCTTCAGGGACCACCTTGTATTGCTTTTTGCCACTCAGCAGCTTAATGGCTTTGTCGAACAACCCTGTTTGTTTGTCTTTTCCGTCTGACAGGAAACCCGTCAGCTGCTGGGCAAATTCGGCATACAAAAGAGCCTCATGATCCGAAACAGCAATATTTCCTGAAGTCTGGTAAGCCACATGCACCTCATGCCCCTGCTCTATAAGTCTTAGAAAGGTTCCTCCCATGGAGATCACGTCATCGTCAGGGTGCGGGCTGAAAATGATCACGCGTTTTTTGGCAGGCATGGCCCGTTCAGGCCTTTGAGAATCATCTGCATTGGGCTTGCCCCCCGGCCAGCCGGTGATGGTATGCTGGAAATAATTGAACATGGCAATATTGACATCATAAGCCGTTCGGTCTACCAGCAATTCCGACATGCCATTGTCATTATAATCCCTGTCTGTTAGCTTCAGAATGGACTTGTTGAGGGTATCGCTGAGCCAGGTTACGGCTTTTCTGGCTATTTCATCCGTCCAGATGGTGTCTCCTACCAGCCATGGTGTCTTAAAACGGGTCAGTTCTGAAGCCGCCAGTGTATCCATCACGAAGGTTACATCACTGTGGCTTTGCAGAAAAGCGGCAGGAATATCTGCCGAAGCTTGTCCTTCAACGGTTCTGGCTACAATTTCGGCCTTTTTCAGACCCCAGGCCATGATCACAATCCGACTGGCTTTTAGTATGGTACCCACCCCCATCGTAATGGCTTTCTTAGGTACCTCATTCATGTTGTCAAAAGCAAAAGCATTGTCCAGCCTGGTAAGGTAATCCAGGGTAACCATTCTCGTGGTTGAGTTTTCTTTGGAACCCGGCTCATTAAAGCCGATATGTCCCGTTCTACCGATACCGAGTAGCTGAAAATCAAGCCCTCCCAGGGAGTCTATTTTGTCTTCGTAATAGGCACAGTAGTTGGCCACCTGATTATAAGGCACCGTACCGTCCGGGATATTGATATTTTCGGGCAGGATATCTACATGATTAAACAGATGGTCATGCATGAAATAGACATAGCTCTGCACATCATCCTTACCTAGTCCATAGTATTCATCCAGGTTGAAGCAGACCACATTTTTAAAACTCAGTCCCTCTTCACGGTGCATCCTCACCAGTTCATCATATACCTTGATAGGAGATGAACCTGTAGCCAGACCTAACACACATTTTTGATTTCTTCCTGACTTGTATCTGATCAGGGCCGCTATTTCATGAGCTACGGCTTTTGCCGCATTGGTAGCATCGGTAAAAACGTCTGAATGTATTTTTTCAAACTTGGTTGATTCCAGGGCACTCCACTGATTTTTGGTCATGCGCAGGGTTCTGTTCTCCTTTTCCATTGTAGTCATCATAAGGCTGATATTAAGACTGATATATGGTACTTAATCTATTCTTAATTCAATTTAGTTTTGTGCTATTACATCCAGAAAAATACTCGCTGAAACGCACTGATTTGAAGCTAAATGCGCAACACATCTTAAAGTAAATTATAGCTGACTTTTGGGCATAAAAAACGCTGGTCCGTGACGGGACCAGCGCTTCGATTGCATGAAAAGTAAGTAAACTATATCGGGGTATTATTTAGCCCACCAAAGGGTAACCCCAATGTCATCAGCACCCTGACGGCCTAAGGCTACGTCAAGGTTTGTTCCGTTCTTATCTCTTGCGCTGTTACCATAGCGCATTCTCTGTGGATATGCTCCATTCGTATCACCCATGCTGAAGATGTCAGCATCACTCACACCATTGGCCAGGGCAGCAGGATAACCTGATTTTCTTACGATAGCCCAGCCTTCGAAACCATTGGTGTAGTTGGCAATCCAACGCTGTGTAGCAATTTGCTCTCTCATCTGATCAGGAGTACCGCTCAGTGAGCCCATTGGAGAATTGGCCAGGAAGTCAGTGATATCAGAACTGCTCACACCCCAGTGCTCCATTGATCTTGAAACACCTGACTGATACATTGCATTCGCATCACCACCAGCTCCGTTTACAGCTGCCAGTGCTCTCATAAGGAAAGCATCTGCAGAAGTGAGAATGATCTCAGATGAAATAGGTCCGCCATTCTTTGGATTAATAATAACATCCGCAGGCGTTGAGAACATGTCCCATCCGGCATAGTCGTAGCTAACACCATTCAAACGGGTTGGCTGACCGATGTAATAAGTATTCGCAGCAAATGACACAGTTATTTCATCACCGGTTTCTGATGTGTTGTAAACTACTCCGGCATCATCCAGTGTTTGCAGCATCAGGGCATGTGCTTTCACTTCGTCAGCCGTAGCCGGCTTTCTGAAGGTCATATCACCGCCTGCAGCAGGCTTGGCAAATACAGAGAGTCTTGGGTCATTATTGTCTCTCAAGGCTGACACCAATACTTCACCCAGATGCCATTTAGATCCGAGTCCTCCGAAGTTGTGCCAGATATCGCCATAGGCTGCACTACCCCACTGAGATATCTCTTCATCTTTGATAAGTAAAGCATCATCGCTGGTAGCTTCCATCAACGGACTGGCAAGTGCCTGAGAGATGGCGGCATCAGCAAAAGTAGCGCCAGGGGCTCCCTGAGCTCTGATACCCAGTTTTAGCTTCAGCGTGTTGGCAAGTCTCTTCCATTTCTGGAGGTCACCATTGAAGAACAAATCATTGTCCCCCATGTCATCCACACCGTCACCGGATACAGTCAGGCTGCCAATGGCGTCCATAGCCTCATCTAACTCAGTGATAATTCCCTGATAAATATCTGCCTGTGTATCAAAGCTTGGCGTAATAATGTCAGGATTACCAGTCTCAGAATAAGGTATCTCTCCGAAGATATCGGTGAACTTACTAAAGTAGAGTCCCTTCATGATCTTACCTACCGCGTTCATTGGTGCATTTTCGAAAGTTCCTCCGGTAGCAGTGATATCCAGGAAGTTATCCAGGTCTCCCAAATAGCCTTCCAGCCATCCGAAAGTAGCATCTGTGTAACCTCCATTGTAGGTATAACCCAGGCCATCACTCCACCAGCAGCCATTGTGACCAAAAGTGAAGTAACCTGCAAAGCGATCGCCATGAATCAAAGGCCCTCGCCAGTAAGGAAAGCGGTTAGGTCCGTACAGCTGGAACTGAACGTTTGTCAGAAAGTATCTGGCACTCGATTCATCTGATGTAATCGCGCCAGGCTGTGTGTTGATCTCGTCAAAGTCTGAGGTACAGGCAAAGGCACCTAAGAGGCAGAGTATCAACAGATTTTTATATATGGTTTTCATATTTTTCTTCTATCTAAGATTAAAAGCTCAGGTTGACAGTGAATCCAATGCTTCTCAGGGATGGCAGATTGTAGAACAATACGCCCTGAGCAAATGATGTAGTACTATAGCTAGACTCCGGATCGAAGTTATCTATTTTCTTACTGATGAAGAACAGGTTTCTTCCTACCACACTCACAGATGCAGAGTTCAGGAAAGTATTGCTCAACATAGATGATGGCAGTCTGTAAGTAAGCGCCATTTCACGCAGACGGATGTTCGTCTGATCGTACACGTAGTTAGAGGCAATTCCTCCCAGTGCTCCAAAATATTCCTGCGCTGTGATTGACTCTGTGTTCTGAGTCCATACCGGGTTTTCAGGGGTACCGGTGTTGGTAACTGCATCCAGCACGACACCACCTTCTCTGTACAATAATGACCTTGCAGAAACACCGCTTCCGTCCAGTCCGGCATCAGCACCTGAGTAAATCTCTCCACCAAATCTGGCATCGATCAGTACAGACAGGCTGAAGTTTTTGTAACGGAAAGTATTGCTGAAACCACCAATCCAGTCTGGCTGGTAGTTACCAAGCAGTTGCTTCTCAGAATCTGCAATCGGAATACCTTCAGAGTTCACTACAAACTGTCCCTGATCGTTCGTTAACCAGGTAGTTCCGAAGATATCACCATATCCACCACCTTTGGTTGCCTGAACAGATACGGTACCACCGTTTGTGCTTGAGAACTGGAAGTTTTCCAGATCATCGATGAATTCAACCAGCTCGTTGGTATTGTGAGCAATATTGAAAGAAGCATCCCAACTGAAATCCTCCGTTTCGATTGGCACACCACCAATCAACAACTCGATACCTTTGTTATTGATCTCTCCCACATTCGTGTTAAAGAAAGAATAACCAGTGGCCTGTGGCACAGGTACACCCCAGATAAGATCTTTTGACGTGATGTCATAATAAGTAAAGTCACCATAGAAGCGGTTACCATACATCTGCCATTCCAGACCTACCTCAAAGGTAGATACCTGCTCAGGCTTAAGATCTTCATCGAATAGCGTAGCTGGTCTTGAAAGTGTAGTTCTTCCCAAATACCCATTCTGGTTGAGGATAAATGTGTTCTGAAGCTGGAAAGGATCAGTATCGTTACCCACCTGTGCCCAGCTTACACGGGCCTTAGCAAGATTTACCACAGAGTTATCAAGTTCCAATACTTCGTTCATCAGCACAGAAACACTGGCAGATGGGTAGAAGAAAGACCTGTTAGCTTCCGGAAGAGTAGAAGACCAGTCATTTCGGCCTGTTACATCCAGGAATATAATGTCCTGATAAGACAATTGGGCTGAAGCATAAAGAGAACTCACTTTTTTCACTCTCTCAAAAGAGTAAGAAGGAATTAAAGTAGTCGCGCTGGCCACGGTAGCCTGGGTAGGGATTTTGAAGCCTTCACCGAAGATGGAATATCTTTCGGATTTAGAGATACGCTGGTTACCACCGAAGTTGACGGTCAGATTGAAATCATCGCTGAGCTGCTTTCTGTAAGTAGCCAGGAAGTCCGCATTTACTTCACTCTCTTTGTTGTCTGAAAAGTTGAAACGCCCCTGACCATAAAACCAATGGCCGAATTGGTTTACTGACTCAATTTTCTGATCAGTAAAGTCACCACCCACTCTGGCGAAGATTGAAAACTCATCAGTAAACTGATAATCAACCTTTACAAAACCGAGCAAACGACTTCTCACATCATCATTTCTATCGTTCTGAAGTACCCAATAAGGGTTAGTTCCACCACTGGTATAGCTTCTTACGCTAAAATCAGACTCATTCTGGAAATCCTGAAGGTCAGCAAGCGCTACATTACGAGGTGTTGCATACAAGTTGGCTACCACACCCTCTGTTCCCAGAGCGGCTCTGTTGGTACCTTCAGTCTG
Organism: Roseivirga sp. UBA6061; assembly: GCA_002427745.1. Lineage (GTDB taxonomy): Bacteria > Bacteroidota > Bacteroidia > Cytophagales > Cyclobacteriaceae > Roseivirga. The sequence goes on from DIYF01000183.1 coordinate 8,285, forward strand.
TGAATAGCTCACTTTCGCATCGATAGAAAATTTATCCGTCAATCGGGCAAAGCTTCTGAGGTTAAAGTTATGTCGCTGAATTTCAGAGTTCGGCAAAATAGAGTTGGCTGTAGTATTGGTATAGGAAAAACGAGCACTTGATTTGTCATTACCTCCGTCAATGGCTACTGTGTTTACAATGTTTGAACCAGTTCTGAAAAAATCTTCAATGTTACCAGGCTGTGCAGAATAGGGTCTGTTTTCGCCCGTATAGTAAGGCTGAGAAGAACCATCTAATTGCGCTCCCCATGAACCTCCTGTAGTCAATAAAGCATTTCCATTAGATCCCTGGCCATACTGGTTTTGCATTTCAGGAAGTAACATGGCTTCCTGTGCCTGGAAACTGCTGCTTATGCTTACACCTAATCCGGAGTTCAGAGAACCTTTCTTGGTAGTAATCAGGATCACACCGTTACTGGCACGAGAGCCATAAAGTGCTGCTGCATTCGGGCCTTTCAACACAGAAATAGAAGCTACATCATCAGGGTTGATATCACCAATACCATTACCATAGTCAGATCTGGAAAACTCCCCGGCATTGTCCGAGTTAGATGAACCAAATCCTGAATCGTTCATAGGTACACCGTCAATCACATACAGTGGCTGGTTATTTCCTGTCAGCGAGTTATTACCTCTGAGTAGGACTCTGGTACTACTACCAGGACCGAATGTACCAGGGGAAACCACGATACCGGCCACTTTACCGGCAAGTGAGTTAATTACGTTGGTTTCCTTTACAGTAGACACTTCTTCCCCGCTTACCGAGGTCATAGCATAACCAATAGCCTTCTTTTCTCGCTCCACACCAAAGGCAGTCACTACCACCTCTCCCAATGCCACAGCATCTGGTTGTAATACAATATTGATAGTGGTCTGATTGCCCACTGCCATTTCCTGTGATATATAACCTATAAAGGAGAACACCAGAACAGCATCACTGCCTACCACTATATTATAGTTACCGTCAGCATCACTGACAGTCCCCTGGGAGGTACCCTTTACGCGTACGTTTACACTTGGAATTCCCAAGCCATCATCTCCCCCGGTAACCTTACCGGTGACTCTCTGGCCCTGGGCAAAAACATCGCCTGCTATAAAAATCAGCAGTAGCATCGCCAGGCCTTTAAAAAGTAAATTTTTCTTCATTGACATTGATTTAAGTTTATGTCCGCTTTTAAATGCGTATTCCACAATTCAATGATTATCCTATAATCGCACATGTGAAAAAAAATTAGCTGAATGGAGATATTTCGTATATGTTTGAAGCACCAGAGCATTCAAACGATTGCGCTTGGCCTAAACCAAACTTTTAGCTAGTATTTAGCACCATATGGCGAATAAAATAGCCCTTGCTTCAGACCTTTCTTTTTTTGTTTTTTCGAAACAGACCGAATCTATTGAAGACGACTACCAGCATTCTGCCATTGAGCACATACAAATTCCCCGTTATGTTCTCTAAGCGCTATTCATATGCCAATAATGCGGTAGCCTACCATGCACTGTTTTGGGTAATTTATTTCCTGGTAAACATCCTGCGCTGGGGTAGCTATTATGATGACTATCTGTACTCGCTGCGGTCTAACCTTGTTGAGTTTCCCTTACATATCATATTGGTCTACTTCAACATCTACGTGCTAATGCCCAGGCTCATTCCCAAGAAAGTAGGGCTTTATATCGGAGCATTAATTATATCAGTATTCATTATAGTTCTACTTAAGGGATTCATTACCTATAACCTGGTGACCACGGATCTTTTTAAAGAATCTCCTTTTGAAGAACGCTTGTTTGGCATCAACTATCTGGCTGCCAGTTTTATAGGAGAAGTATATGTGGTAGGCGTGGTTACAGCCATTAAGATGACCATTGACTGGGTCAAGTTTAAAGACAAAGCAGCTGACCTTGCCAAGACTAACCTGGAAACGGAACTCGCCTATCTGAAATCTCAGATTCAGCCTCACTTTTTCTTTAATACGCTGAACAACCTTTATTCACTTACACTCGATAAATCTGACAAGGCGCCTGAAACGGTGCTGAAGCTCTCAGAACTTATGAGCTATGTGATTTATGAAGCCAAGGAAGAAACCGTGTCGTTAACCAACGAAATCAATCATATCCAGAACTATATTGACCTGGAGAAACTCCGCTATGGCGATAAACTAAAACTGAGTTTTGATGTATCAGGTGATATATCAGGAGTAAGGTTACCCCCTATTCTGTTTCTGCCTTTTATCGAAAACTGTTTTAAACATGGAACCAAAACCCGGGCCTCAGAAATCCCTATTTCTATCGGGATCAGTGTGGAAAATGGTCAGATTGAGTTTACCTGTAAAAATGAGGTGACCAATGAAGAAGACGTGCATAAGAAACTGCTCGACCCGAACCATAATGGAGTCGGACTGACAAATACTGAGCGCAGATTAAAACTGAGATACCCGGATAATTACGATCTTAACATTGAGAAGACAGAAACCGAGTACTGTGTAAACCTCAAAATACCCTCGAAATGAAGTACAAGGCCTTGATTGTTGATGATGAGCCACTGGCAATTAATGTGGTGGTGCGGTATCTGGAAGGATTCCAGGATTTTGAGGTGGTAGACACCTGTCAGAATGCACTCGATGCTTTCAACATCCTGGATAAGAAATCCGTGGATGTGATATTTCTGGACATCAATATGCCTACCATGACCGGGCTTGATCTTATCAGAAACCTGAAAAACCCACCTTTGGTCGTTATTACAACTGCCTTCCGGGAATATGCCATCGACAGTTTTGACCTGGAGGTGATAGACTATCTGGTCAAGCCTTTTTCCCTTGACCGCTTTATGAATACCATCGGCCGGGTAAAAAAGCGCCTGGCTCCAACAGCGACCGGCACGAACTCAGCAGAGCCCGCTCAGGACAGCCAGGAACCACAACACGTTTTCTTCAAAGTGGACAAGAGAATGGTCAAGGTAATGCTGGATGACATCATCTATATAGAGAGTCTTAAGGACTACGTAAGGATCAAAACCAGTACAGAAAATCTGATCAACCATAACAACCTGGTGAGTATCACCGAATACCTGCCTGAGCATAAGTTCATCCGCATACACCGATCTTACATCATTGCTCTTGACAAAGTAAAGGCCATTGAGGGCAACTGTGTGGAGATTGGTGGGAAACTCTTACCTATTGGACGCAATTATCAGAAGACGGTGAAGAAACTCATTCTGAACATTGATGAGGACTGACCTCCCGGCTGTTCATTATTGCGAGTTCTGCCCCACTCTCTTCCAATTACCCCTCATAAAAGTGCATTAGCGCAGTTTATTTCTATCTTGCCTGATAAACTACCCATACCATGAAGAGAGTTCTGTTTTTTGCCTTGATTATTTTCGCCTGTTCGCAAACAGGTTTTGCCCAGGAAAAACTCACCACATTCGTTTTGATCAGACATGCGGAAAAGGCCAGTGACGGCACAAGAGACCCCGGTTTGACGACTGAAGGCGAAGCACGGGCTGAAAGATTGAAAGAGCTTTTTAAAAATGCTGATCTGGCGGCCATTTACTCAACGCCCTATAAGCGTACCCGATCTACGGTAGCTCCGCTGGCAAAAGCCACTTCGCTCGAAATCAAGGAGTATAATCCTCGGGGAACTGCCTTTTTGAACGACATTATGAAAGCTCATGCCGGTGGCACCATTATCATTTCGGGCCATTCTAATACTACACCCTTTGTAGCCAACGCTTTGCTGGGCAATGACCAGTTCAAGCAGCTTGATGAGAGCGAGTACAACAAGATTTTTGTTGTGACCGTCTCTGAGGTCGGCAAGGGTACGGTAACGATGCTGAATTACTAGACGATGAGAGTGAAAGCTATACTCCTCTTAGTCTCCTGTATTTTTCTCCTTCACCCCTCTGCAAACGGGCAGTCATGGGATGCCGGCAAAATCGATAACCTGCATCAATGGAGTTTCAGGATGTCGCGAGGGGGAGATTCCCTGGGTTACTCTCGTTTCGAAGTAAGACGGATTGGCAATCAGATTCTCGTCAGTGAAGACTCCCGGGTACCGGGCTTTGGCGAGGACATGTTTTTGTACCTGAACAGCGAAACACTGGCCAATGACTCCATCCTGATTACCGGTCGTTTATCAGGCTTTCCTCTTGAAAACAAGCTAAGATGGTACGGTGATACGGTAAAAGGGTATATGAACTTTCCTAAATCGGCCAAAAGAACCACCAAGTCGGTTTCCCAGGCGCTTCCTGCCGGTACCAAAGAAAGACTGGCCTCTTTTGTACTCAGTCCGTTCTATAAAGGCCTGAAAGAGGGCATGACCTTCAGTTACCCTCAATTCAGCAGTATGGATGGGCAGCTCCGCACCGTCACAGCCAGTGTGGTGGGGAGTGAAACGGTGACCATCTCAGGCAAGTCTGTAGAGGCTTACAGACTGGAGCTGACAGGCGGAGTAGCAGACCAAAACATCTTTATTGACAAAGCCAAACCGCGCATTGTTAAGATTACTTTCAGAAATATAGACTGGGTATACGAGTTGATCAATCCCTGAACAATAGCCGGCCTTTATTGTTAGGGAGGCTATGGGTTTGAGTCGTTATAAGTCTCGCATTACACAATGGTCGCTGATATTGCTGATTGCCTTCTATCTGTTTGCGGGCTTTAATCATTTTCGCGATCCGGACTTCTATTATCCACTGATCCCCCCTTACTTTAAATACATCTATGAGATCAATGTAACCTCGGGGTTGATTGAAGTATTGCTGGCCCTTGGGATGAGTTTCTCTAAAACCAGGAAGGCGGCTTCCTATAGCATCGTACTTATGCTTCTGGCTTTTATTCCGGCTCACATTTATTTTATTGAGGAAGGTGGTTGTATGTCTGAAAGCCTGTGTGTACCAGCATGGATTGCCTGGGTAAGACTGATTGTGGTTCATCCATTATTAATTGCCTGGGCATGGTGGCACAGGAAGTAACGAATTGGTCAGACGTCCGCCAAAGAGAAGTGCTCAGCTACTTCTGAATTGCCTTACGAAGACAGTACCGATCAGAGAACTAAAAAGTGTGATGATAAAGAAGATGGAAGCGAAGGCCGCTGCAGCACTCTCGTTCAGCGCAAAGATAACAGCACCTTCTACCATCACCCACTCTCTTACGCCAATGCCACCAGGCGCTGATACCGGAAGTGCTGCCGCTACTGAGGAAACCAGAAACAATGTGAAATAGTCCATATAGTCTGCTTCAATTCCAAGGGCCTGTAGCATAAAGTAAGCACAGATCAACTGGAGCCCCTGCACACCAATGGCCTGAAGGTTGGTGATGTGGTTGTACTTTTTATAGGTAGGAAAAAGAAAGTGTACAAGCAGGTAATAGGCCGGATAGGCTATGATAAGCCCTAGCCATAACAGAAAGCCTAAACCTTCCAGCCATTCGGCCGTGCTCCCCAGCAAGGCGGTAATGAAGGCGAGAAATCCCAGTGCCACTACCCCACTGATTCGATCCAGCAAGGTGGCCGTGATAAGGCCTTTGACGGGTGTCTGATAAAGCTTGTTAAGTAAATAGACCTTGTAGCCATCTCCCCCGATACCTCCCGGGAATACCTGGTTGTACAACATGCCCAGGTAGTACAGCTTTAAATTGTAGATTGATTCGAGTGATAGTCCGAGTGACCGGAAGAAATAGTTCAGTCGGAAGGCACTGAGTATTTTGGAAGCATTAAATGCCAGCAAAGCCAGCCCCAACCACAAAGGATCGAGTCCCAACAACTGTCTTTTATACTCCTGAAGGTCGATTTGCCCAATCACCAGGTAGATGGCCAGAGCAGCTACCAGTAACTGAACTACGAGCTTAAGCCGCTTTTTCAGCTTAGCCTTGTCCAACGAAATCCTCCTTTAAACGATAGGTCTTCTTGTTCTGAGACTCGAAGTAGGTACGCATCATCAGCTCGGCAATAATCCCCACCGTGATAAACTGGATACCGGCCAGAATCATAATGCTGCCAAGCAGTAACAAAGGCCTGCCCCATATATCTGCTCCCGTTACAAACTTGAAGATCACCAGATAAAGATCTATCAGAAAGCCGATGAAGAAGGTAATGATACCCAGCCCCCCGAAAAGGTGCATGGGTCTTCTGAAATACTTCTGGAAGAAGATCATCAGCAGCAAATCCGCCATTACCTTGAAGGTACGGTTGATCCCATATTTTGACTCTCCGTGAATCCTGGCGTGGTGGTTCACATCCACTTCCGTCATTTTAGCTCCCTGCAACTTGGCCAGTACCGGAATGAAACGGTGTAACTCTCCATACAGCCCCAGGTTCTTGGCTATATCCTGACGATAAATACGCAGTGAACAGCCATAGTCGCTCAGGCGCACGTCTGTGGTGTTTCTGATAATCCAGTTGGCGATTTTACTCGGGAACTTGCGCAGCACGAAACCATCCTTTCTGTTGGCTCTTACACCGGCCACCACATCCATACCGGTTTCTTCCAGCTTTTCCATCATTTTAGGAATATCGGCCGGATCGTTTTGCAGATCGCCATCCATGGTTACAATGTACTCCCCTTTGGCGGCATCAATACCCGCAGACATGGCAGTACTCTGTCCGTAATTCTTATTGAAGACCAGTAACCGGGTACGGGCATTGGCTACTGATTTGATGTTCTTTATGGTATCATCCGTAGAACCATCATCTACCAGGATCAATTCATAATCAATTCCCTCCAGTGCCTCATATTCCTTCTGGCACAATGGAATTACGTTATCCTCTTCGTTATAGACGGTTACAACTACTGAAAGCTTCATATCATTTAAATCTGGCCTCAGGCTGAATGGCAGACAAGAAGCACCTTTTAACTACTCAACACCTACCGATCCTGCATGAATTCTGACGAGAAAAGGGAGCCATTGATTTGATGCTGCAAATTAAGCGAGTTAATACACAATTACCTAATAAGAAGCCCGAAGAGGAAAGCTGTGAATAAGGTTATTAAATCACTTTGGCCTGAGCACTTCCAGCTTCGGACTTCTTTCTTAGCTTTGTGCCCAAATGAATCGGAAGCGCTCATTAGTCTTTATCCTGATCCTCGCGGTAGCCGTAAGCTTTGCCAATATTGGTGGACTGGATGTATACGCTCTGGATGAAGCCAAGAATGCTGAAGCAGCGCGTGAAATGTTTGAAATTGGCGATTGGGTGGTGCCTCACTTCAATTATGAGCTGAGAACGGATAAACCTCCCCTGCACTACTATTTCATGATGGTAGGTTACAAGCTCTTTGGTGTCAATGCCTTTGGTGCCCGCTTCTTCTCTTCTCTCATGGGCGTTCTTACCATTCTGCTGGTTTTTCTCTTCACTAAGAAGAACCTGGGGGAAAAGGCTGCTGTTTATGCCAGCCTGGTGCTCATAGCCTCTTTGCACTTCGCCTTGCAGATGCATATGTCGGTACCCGACCCCTACCTGATATTCTTTCTTACCTGGGCTTTCTTTTCCTTTTATGAGGCTTATCGCTCCGGAAGTAAATGGCAGCTTTTTGCCTTCTACTTTGCCATTGGCTGCGGACTGCTGGTCAAAGGCCCTGTAGCACTGGGGCTGGCCGGGCTGACGGCATTACTTTTTCTGATCTTTAAGAAAGATCTCAAATGGCCTACGATTTCGAGATTACAGCCCTTTAGTGGCGTGGTATTATCCCTGCTGATAGCCTTCCCCTGGTATTATCAGGTACATCTGCAAACCAATGGCACCTGGACCAATGAGTTCTTCTTTAAGCACAATATCAATCGCTTCTCCGATCCGATGGAGGGACATGACGGTATCTTCCTGCTCACTTTTGCCTATGTCTTTGTGCTGGGAATGCTCACCTTTCTGCCTTTTGTCTTCCAGTCTGTAAAGCATGCTTTTAAAGAGCGTAAATCGAATGACGCCCTGCTGTTTGTGCTCATTGCGGCTTCAGTGATCATCATCTTCTTCTCCGTAAGCAGTACCAAATTGCCTAATTATACAGTACCCAGTTATCCTGTACTTGCTGTGATTCTGGGCTATTATCTCTCCAAGCTGGACAAGTACTGGTTCGATAAACTTGCCAATCGCATAGGGCTGGTTGCCTATGCCATCTTACTCATAGGCTTTCCGATAGGTATTTATTTCGGGATTGCCGCAGACAAATCCCTGAATCACCTCACACACCTGAGCTATTACTTTATTCCCATTGCTCTTGTGGGAATTGGTCTTTTGGTCTTTATGAAGCAGAAAGCCATGCCCCGGATTCTACTGTCTCTGATGGGCGGCTGGCTGATTACTACCATGTTTTTCTTTCACCTGATCTATCCTGAGATCGATCGTGAAAGCCCGGTAAGAAAGACACTACCCACTATGAATACTGAGGCCAGAATCATTGCTTATAAAAGGCTCAATGCGGCATTCGTATTCACGCTTCAGCGCGAAGTCAAACGTTATGATACCCTGCAAAACATAGCAAGTGACATCAGCAATGCTCCTGCAGGTTACGTCATCTCAAGAACTGAGTACCGGGAAGAACTTGAGAAAATCCCTGGGCTGGTCTATCATAGTGAAGCCCGGGATACTTTCGAAAACCCCACTACCCTGGTAATGAAATGGGGTAATCCTTAATTGACCATGGGTCAGAGACGGTAATCTGTACCTCTTTCTGCATACAAGCTTAAAAACCTTTGTTAAGAAGGTCTGATTAGCAGAGTAGCCTGAAAAGGCCTTGTTCGAAATCAGAACAGCCTCTGCCTCAAACTGATTTTTTCAGGTCTACGAGTATCCACACATATAGTAACAGGTTCAGGACGGCAGCTCCCAAAAACAGGGGTTTGATAAAACTATAGGCAGGAGGTGCGGGTACGGTCTCCATGATTTGATAAACCATATCAATGGCCCAGAATGATAAACAGGCAATCAGAGACAGAGGAACCCCTGGCTTATCTGCTGCCTGCCTCGTCTGTTTATAGGCTACAAGAGACAGCAGGATCAATAGTATGGAGAAGAAAAAATTCAGCGCATACAGCGACCACTCAATCATAGGCGGCAACTCTGATGTATAGGCGTGCCAGTTCCACTGATAGGGTAAGATAATATGATACACCCCAATCAGGAGTCCCTGTATCGTAGCTATTCTGAGTAAAATGTTTGTTCGTTTTTTCATAGCAGATGTCATGGTAGTTGTTCTGTGATATTCTGAAAACAGACTGACAGCACTGAGCTTTCAAGACATGTCGTGCCCATAGTTGTTGTCGAGGTGAGTTTGTAAATCCCGTACATTTTTAAGAGGATTGTGCATGGTATTACCACGAACATAGAGCAGCACTGAGAGTGAAAAAAACGCTTGTGACGAGTAACCAACTATTTGTGACCGATGACGCTGAGACAAAACATATTCACCGAAACCTATCTCTTTTCTCAGAACCAAAGAGCCGAGATGAAGAGGACGTTTTTTCTGGGACTCTTAATTCTGGTATTTTTTCTTCTGGTGCGACCTTTTGGAATGGACGTATCGCCTGGCAATATTCTTATGATCGGCTCGGCAATTATACTTATTGCGATTGTGCTAAAGGTTGGCCTGTACTTCCTCATAAGACGTACAGAGCTTCACAAAACATGGACACTGGGTGCTGAAGTTTTGAAAACCCTCTGTTACCTGCTGCTTTTGGCCATCTGTTCTTCCTGTCTGGCCGGATTAATCGGACTGACAACTTTCAATACTCAATCTGTCTCTCAATTTGCCTTTTATACTTGCGCTTATGCCGTTGTCCCTATCTCAATATCAAAGTTGTGGGAACACAACAGGCGTCTGACGGAACAGATACAAACAGCGCAGTCAACTCAGGCGGAGACCAGGACCGTCATATTAATAAGCCCGGTTAAAGCGGATCGTTATGAGGGTAAAGCTTCTCAAATACGATATCTTCAAAGTGATGGCAACTATGTAATCATACATGAACAGAGTAAAAAACACCATGTTCGACTTACACTCATATCAGCAGAGGAACAACTATCTGGTCTGGGCTTTCTACGGGTACATCGTTCTTACCTGATAAACCCTGCCCATATCGAAAAGATCATGTCGCGTCATTTGGTTCTGAAAGACGGAACCAGATTACCCATATCACGGCAGTTCAGAAACAAACTGGTAGAAGGTAAGGCAGTCAATCAGTAGTCTTTTAAATCCCCCTACATGCATTCTTTAAGAGTGATAGTGTCCGGAGACCAGGAAGAAAGAAAAGCCACTCGTCTAGTGGCTTTTCCCGACTATTTATCTCAACCAAAATAGCCATCAACATGATGTAATCTTAAATGCAGCAGGTTTGAAACTGCTCTCTGATCAGGGGCCTGATAATCAGAGCCCTGACCGTGTCAGAGGTCAATATTTCCTCTCAGCGTAACCAACGCTAATTCCTTACAATCTCCATCTCTACCCTTCTGTTGAGTGCTCTGCCCTCTGCTGTGTTGTTATCAGCACGTGGATTAGCAATACCAAAACCTTGTGCTCTAAGTCTGCCTTCATCGATACCCTGCGATACGAGGTAACGCTTCACCGCTCCTGCCCTCTCTTTGGACAGGCGAAGGTTGGATTCCGCATTACCACTGCTATCTGTATAGCCCGACAAGCTCAGCGATATTTCAGCATTCTCTTTCATCAGCTGAGCTACAGCATCCAATGCTTTGTAAGAGCCCTGGGTCAGCGTGGCGCTGCCCGAGTTAAAAGCAATTGATTCCTGAGCCAGCGAAAGCGCTTTTTCAATCTTCTCTTCTTCAAGCTTAGCCAGCCTTTCAAGCTCCTGTAATCTCAGTCGCTCTACTTCAGCGAGGCGCTCACGTTCCGCCCTGGCCTCTGCTTCCTTTCTCTCTTTTTCGGCTGCTAATGCCGCTACACGCGCTGCTTCCTGCTTGTCCATCTCCTCCTGTTTGATTTTCAGGAAGAGCGCCTTATATGCTTCTTCGGCTTTCAGGTTTTTCTCCTTGCGCTTGCCTTCTTCCAGACTACTCAGGTAACAAAGGGCTCTGGCTTTGTCATCAGGGGTTACCAGGTTTTCATCAAAGATCCTGTCTTTAATGATTTTATCGACTACAGCTTTCCCTTCAGCAATACAGGCGTCCACCCGGTCTTCTTTCTTGTTCAACCGGAGATGCAGTCCGAATTCATTGAAGCCGTCTGCCAGGAAAGGCGCGTCTTTTTGCCCGAAGTCATAGTTGTAGGTAAAGAGAAGCCTGGGAAACAACTGCACCCCTACTCCTGCGCTTACACCATAGTTATCGCGATAGCCCAGGGTAGCCCTGAACTTATCCCTGAATTGTACTTCACCCATGACATCAATCTCCGCACCAATGGTTTCTCTCAGCCTTAGCCCGGCATAGGGTGTAAAGGTCAGGTCAGGATTGATCGCGAATTCATAGTGCGCACCACCGATAAAGTCAGGCACATTGTCATCGTTGATCTGGATATAGGCATCATCTGAGAGGCTTTCATTGATAAGTGTGGGTACTGCCACATCTATGCCCAGTCTGCCCTTTCTGTAACTGGCAGTAAAATCAAAGCTCAATGAGCTGCCATTTTGGCCCAGGAGATCAATCAGTACATTATCTACAGGGTTTTCAGGGTTGACTCTGTCCTCATTCAGGCTGAAGAAGGAAAACCCCAGTTGGGTGCCCAGAGATAAACCATCATTACCTTCACCGAAGAGTTTATACCCAACACCTCCTGAAATCTTCACCTGGCTGGTAAAACCTATATCGGCTGTGGTGATATGTGCACTAAAGGCTGTTCTGCCCCTCACTGCCCCATTATAAGACAGGGCGAAGTTTCTCGGAGAACCGATAAGACCTCCAAACTGGTCTCTGAAGACCAAATGGAGGTAGCGGTTTTCTTCAAACACATTACCTGAGGGATATGCGATATTTCCCGCATAGTAGTACTGATTGAACAGCGGTACCTGCTGGGCTCTTACTTCACTGACCCACAAAGTCAGGATGAAGAGTACTACGAATTTTCCGTATATGTTTTTCATTTGCTTTTGCATGACTTTGCTGATTTATCTGTTTCTGATGATGGTAAGGAAGCCTTTGATAATGCGATCGCCATTGTAAATATTGATCTCATAATAGTAGGTACCATCAGGTACAGGCTCATTTTTGAAGGTGCCATCCCAGTCATTTCTGTAATTGACTTTGTTGTAGATAAGCTTACCTCCCTGGGCAAATACCTTCACCTCATTGACCGGATTGTCGAGCAGGTCTTCAATGACCCAGGTTTCATTCACACCATCACCATTGGGTGAAAACACATTTTTCACATCGGCTCCGGGCGTATTTGTTGTATATTCTCTCAGTGGTTCTATGACCACCTCTTCGATATTTATGGTAAATGCCTGATCGAAAGTGAGTCCTCCCGCATCCGTTACGCGTACCAGAATGGAGCGGGTGGCTCCTGCTTCAAAATTGATAAGACCGGCTGTGCGAAGCGTACCACCACTTATTTCAAAGTCAGCATTGTCGGTATCTCCTGTACCGGAAGCCAGTGCGTAAGAGAAAGTATCTCCATTGTCGGGATCAAGCGTCATAAAACTCCCCACATCCTGTGCCTCATCTGCTTCATCTATCGTGGTATTGGTAAGACTCAGAGCAAATGGAGTCTCATTCACATTCACCACCGTGATAGTGAAGGCTCTGGCAAAGGTTCCCCCATTGCCATCATCGGTTTGTAACCTGATATTGTAGCTTGCACGATCTTCAAAATTGAAGGACACATTATTCACCTTCAGGTCAAATCCATCTACTGTAAAACTGGCATTATCATCATCACCGGTACCTGCCACCAGACTGTAGCTATGAGTGTCTCCGACATCAAGGTCTGAGGTAGTCAAGGTTCCGACTACTGCATCCAGGGCATTGTTCTCATCCAGGCTGTTTGCGCTCAGCGTGATATCAGAAGGTGCATTGTTGAAGTCATCATTAATGATGGTCACCGTGGCATCATCACTGATATTTACCCCCAGGGATGTGCTCAGGTTAGTGAGACTAACGGTGAGTGTTTCATTTGCCTCAATCACCAGGTCATTGGTTGGATTGACTGTGAACGTTTGTGTTTCACCGGCAGTACCGGTAAAAGTGAGGGTCTGGCCGGCAATGGCAATGTAGTCAGAGTTTGCTACCGTAGCTGTACCGTCTGTTGTGGATACATCTACGGTAAAGCTGCCTTGTACGGCATTGTCCAGCGTAGAGGTAAGCGTGATGGCTCCGTCTCCCTCATTGCCTGATGCATCAGCGATAGTAATGGCAGCTGCATCATCATTGGTAATGGTCATGGTGGCCTGATCCGTAACTACCACTGAATAGCTGGTACTCCCCAGGTTACTCATAGATACGGTGAAGGTCTCACTGGCTTCCAGCTTTTGATCAAAAACCGGAGCTATGTCAAAAGACTGTGTTTCCCCATCCGTTCCATTGAATGTAAGGGTGCGTCCCGAAACCGGCATATAATCGCTGTCAGCCTCAGTGGCTGTACCGTCTGCTGTATTCACTTCAATCGTGAATCCACCAGGTACGTTACCTTCCAGGGTGGCCGTGATAAAGAATGACTCACCATCTTCAATCTGGCTCACATCCTCGATGGTTACTGCCGCATCATCGCTCAGAATAGTATAGGTAAATACCGATTCGTCTCCCAAAGTGGCCTGATCAGGATTAGAAAGCGTCACTACCACTGTCTCATCCTCTTCTATCAGTAAATCATCTGTGATGTTCATACTGACGGTTTTGACCGTTTCGCCTGCGGCAAAATTGAGTGTGCCTGCGGCCAGCATATAGTCAGTACCACCACCTGTGGCAGTGCCGGAAACCGCGTATTCTACTGTAGCATCTACCAAACCAGCCTGATTCAGATTCACCTGAATGTCTGTAGTAACCGTACTCTCCAAACCACTCGCTGTAGTAGTGCTAAAGCTTACTGCAGGTAGTGCCTGAATCGGGCCAACCAGATCTGAAATGCTTTCCAGACCACTGCTTATCCCATTGGATGGGGTCACGCCAAAGATGATATTTTCTCCCACCAGTTCATCGGTAAGGGTGAGCGTGGTGGTAGTGGCACCGGCAATGGGAACCAGTTGATTTCCTGTAGCCCCGATGTAAATATTAACTGTTAAGGACTGATTTGTCTGGTCGACAGAAGCTATCTCAATAAGTCCTCTTGTGCTGCCACGGCTCTCTGCCAGCTCAAAAGCAATCACGAGCCCCACTCCGTCTCCACCACTGGCTAACTCAACTCTGTTTTCAACCAGCGTAAGGCCATCACCATCGATCAATGATATGACATCTTCACCAGTAACGATAGTCGCCAGATCAGCGGGTGTAAGACTGGTCAACGCCATTTTCGTAGCATTTTTGGTACCGAAGCCTGCAAGCGCATTCACATTGGCATCGTAATAGCTGATAGGGTAAATACCGAATCCAATACCAAAACCGAAGACTACGTCTACAGTTGGTGAAATGGGGTCGGCCGTTCCGCTGATAAAGTCTTCTGTATAGACCAGGTTATCAAGAATATTGAGGAAGGCGTTTTGTCCTCCGCGATTGACCGGGAGCTGAAACTCATGATCTTCCATGGGCGTACCGTTGTACACCGTTGCAGGCGAAGCTGCACTACCTGTGTACCATTGATAAGTCGTGCCACTTTCGGGGTCGTTCTCATCATCTGAATAGCTATAGCTTCCTGTGAAGGTCTGCCCTACCTGCGCTAAACCAGAGATACTCACATCAGTGGCTACCGGTGGATCATTGTCATCATCAAGAATAGTAACTGTACCCTGATCTGTGATGGTTATTGTATTATTGGCACCGGTCACGAGGTTGCTCATGCTCACCAATACTGTTTCATCTTCCTCATCCTCAATATCTGCTATTGGACTGATAACGATTGATTTCGTTTCACCGGCATTCCCTTCAAAAGTCAGGTTTTGTGTACCTGACCCTGAAAAATCCGTCATGTCAGTAGCAGTTCCGGCAGCAATGATTGCATCCAGGGTGAAGCCACCGACTACTCTCGCATCCAGGGTAAGATCAACTCTGATAACACCTTCATCTTCATTGCCCGATACATCTGCAATGGTTACTTCTGCGGTACAACTTGCATCGTCATCTCGGAAGTCCCAGCCCTTATTAATCAGACTTTGTCTGGCAGCATCCCCAGCACAATAGCGCAGACCTTCCACGTCAAACTCCTGATTAGCCACTACATCTTTTTCGGCCAGGGAAATCAACAGGGCATCATAATTAGCTACAGAAAGCCCGGAAAGCTTCACCATGCTGCCAAAATCACTCACTTTGCTCAAATCCCAGTTTGACAGATCCTGATCAAAGGCCGTAGCCTCGTCCAGCATGTTTGAGATATCAACAGCATTGCTCATGTCCCAGCCACTGATGTCCTGATTAAAATTGACGGCTTCGTCAAACATGTTATCAAAGTCAATACCACTGCTCACGTCCCAGTCGCTGATATCCTGATTAAAGGGGGTCTCATTGAACACGCCACCGAAATCCGTAACACTACTCACATCCCATTGGCTTACATCGCCATCGAACATTGCAGCCTCTTCGAACAGATCCTGCATATCAATAATGTTACTTACATCCCAGCCATTCAGGTCCTGATTAAAGACTTCGGCTTTTCTGAAAACCTGTTCCAGGCTCTCCAGAACAGGAAATTTCCAGTTGTCAAGAGGTTGGTTAAAAGCTTCCGACTCCTGGAACATGCGCCTGATGCTGGTGGCTTTGGCCAGGTTCCAGTTGCCGATTGGTTGATTAAAGGCTTTAGTTTCCTGGAACATCTCTTCAAAGTCCCATCCCGATGACACATCCCAATTGCTGATGTTACCATTGAACACATCGGTTTGCTTAAACATATGATCAAACAGCTCCACATTGCTCACATCCCAGTCGTTCAAGTCCTGATTAAACGCATCGGCCTGTAAGAACATCTGTTGCATCTCAATCACATTGCTTACATCCCAACCATTGAGCGGCTGGTTGAAGGCCTGGGCCCGGCTGAACATGTTAGTCATGTCTGTGACATTGCTCACATCCCAC
The DNA here is from genome assembly GCA_002427745.1 of Roseivirga sp. UBA6061. GTDB lineage: Bacteria > Bacteroidota > Bacteroidia > Cytophagales > Cyclobacteriaceae > Roseivirga. Next base: position 24,413 of record DIYF01000183.1, read on the forward strand.
GCTTCCAGGGGCTGATTAAACAGATCAGTAGACTCGAACATGCCGTCCATATTAGTCACACTGTTCACATTCCAGGATGAGATATCGATATTAAAGACATCGGCACTCAGAAACATACTCTTCATATTGGTTACACTGGAAACATTCCAGCCGGATATGTCCTGGTTAAAATTGCTGGTACTGCTGAACATGCCACTCATATTCGTGACATGGCCCACTTCCCAGGTGGTGATATCACCATTGAAATCACTGCCACTAAACAGGCCAGACATATCGGTGATACTGGAAATATCCCAGGCAGTCAGATCGGGGTTACCTAAATCAGTCTGTGAAAACATCTCCGAAATGCTGGTTACATTCGATAGATCGGGAACATCAGTGGCATTAATGGTCAATGCCAGCGGTAATCTTGCAAATGCACCTTCCATTGAGGTCCAGGCATTACTTCCCCACTGATCTATACTGGTAATAGGCGGAGGGTTAGACGCAAAGGAATTGGTATATATCCTGGGGAAAGCCCCAAAAATGGTAACCGTGTACTCCCCGGCCGTGGCATAGGTATGCAGTATATCGCCTAGTACATTGGTATCTGAAGAACCATCCCCCCAGTCTACCCGGTAGTTGTATCCATCTCCCGTAGTGGGCAGGGTTACCGTGGTATTGTCCCGGGTTGTAGTCCATTTGGTGATGAAAAAGGCTGTTGGATCATCATCATCAATAATGGTTCCGGTAGCTCCATCAGTAATATCTACATTATTGCCTGCACCAATTACCAGATTCGACATGGCAATGGAGAAGGCCTTATCAGCTTCTACCGTAGCATCAGCCGTTAATGGTACCAATATGGCCTTACTCTCACCGGCCAGCCCTTCAAAGTTTACAGTAAAGTTTGTCAGTGCTGTATAGTCCGCTCCGGCTATCGCTGTTCCATCAGTCGTAGTGAGGTCTATTGAGAAGCCACCGATAACTTCCCTGTCCAGCTCAAGCAGAAAAAACAGGTTACCGTCATCTTCATTGGTAGCTCCATCGGCAAGCGTAAGAGTAGCCATACAGCCCTGACTGTCGCCACTAAAGCTAAAGTCAAATTCATCTTCAAGGAAGGTTCTGGCAGCCAAGCCGGAACAGTATGTCAAACCATCAGCCCCGACAGTGATTTCCTCACCTGAGTCAATGTCCTGAGTTGCCCAGCCCATCAACGTACTGTCATAGTTGACCTGCGACATACCTGAACCATCAAACAGGTCGCTCATGTTCTCGACTTTAGTGATATTCCAGCCACCCAGATTCTGGTCAAAGGCGACAGCATCATGAAACATTCCCTCCAGGGTTCTCACATTGGATATGTCCCATACGGAAATGTCCTGATTGAAGACATCGGCTCCTCTGAACATCTCTTCCATGTCCTTGACGTTAGCAACGTTCCATCCGGAAATGTCTTGGTTGAAAGCATTGGCATTCTCAAACATCTCTGCCATGTCTGTCACTGAAGAAACATCCCAGGCTGAGATATCCTGATTAAAGGCGTCAGTGCTCTTAAACATGTCGGTCATATTCGCCACACCAGACACGTCCCATTGATCAAGTGGTTGATCGAACGCATCGGCATTATCGAACATATCGGCCATGTTGGTGACATTGGAAACGTTCCAGTCATTGAGCGGCTGATTGATAGCGTCAGCACCAAAAAACATCTCTTCCATATCTTCTGCAGCTGAAACATCCCATATTCCAATGGGCTGATTAAAGGCATCGTTTGAATAGAACATGCCGTGAAAATCAACCACATTGATTACATCCCAGCCGGTAATATCTCCATTGAATCGATGTATGCCTCCGGCATCTTCTGTGGTGTTAGACAGTTTGAACATGTCTCTCATGGTTGTCACACCGGAAACATTCCAGCCACTGATATCTCCCTGAAACATCAGCGCATCTTCGAACATCTGCTCCATGGTAGTGACATTCGCAGTATTCCAATTGCTGATATTGCCATTGAAATTATTGGTGCGAATGAACAGCTCTTTCATGTTCTGCACATTACTCACATCCCAATTAGAAAAGTCTTCATTAGTCAGCGCGTGGCAGTCGCTGAACATCTGGTCCATACGAGTCACCTGCGAAAGATCCGGAGCATCCGTAGCGTTGATCACCATATTGGAAGCACCCTCAAAAGCGCCTTCCATAGTTTGCCAGACATTAGTACCCCATTGCTCAACGGAGCGTAATTTCAAACCGAGGTCTCCCCCGTCTTCATCCTGCTCTGAGAAGAATATCCAGGGAAATGATCCGATGATTTTTACAGTATGAACACCGGGAGTAGTATAAGTATGGCTTGGGTCATTCGTGAGATGCGTTTCAACAGTACCATCGCCCCAGTCTACACGGAAATCATACCCCCCGCCATTTGTAGGAATGATCATTTCTTCATTCGCCATAGTGGTCTCCCAGGTGATAATGAAGAAAGCTGACTCGTCATCATCATTAACGATAGTGGCTGTGATGCTTTCAGGAAAACTCACCTCGTTTCCTGCATCAGTCACCAGATTGCCGATGTTAACCGTTAAAGTTTCATCCGCCTCATTTTCGGTATCCTGAGTAATCGATATGGTCAGGTTTTGTAGCTCTCCTGCTGTTCCTGCAAAGGTCACGGTTTCGGCCGTAAGTGCAGTATAATCTGTACCGGCTGTAGCCGTGCCATCCACTGTGCTGAGGTCAACAGAAAAACCACCGGTAACTGCATCTTCCAATTCCAATATGATCGTAATGGTACCATCATCTTCATTGCCCCTGACATCTGTCACCGCCACATTGGCGACACAACCTGTTGCGTCTCCCACAAAAGTCCAGCTATGATCATCTATCAGCGATTTTCTTTCTGTGGCACTACCACAGTAACTCAAACCTGCAGCTCCTATTGTCAGGGCATCCTGCACATTACGAGCTGACCATGCGATGATCGTAGCATCGTAGTTATTGTCACTCAAACCTGAATTATCGAACAGATTGGCCATGGTGGTGACTCCATCAATATTCCAGTCACCCAGGTTTTGATCAAAGGCATCTGCATCACTGAACATGCCCGACAGGTCGGTAACCAAAGACAGGTCCCAACCGGAAACGTCCTGATTGAAAGCCTCTGCACCACTGAAAGCCTCACTCATATTGGTCACCTTAGTGGTAGACCAGGTAGCCAGATCCTGATTAAAGGCAGTGGCTCCTTTGAAGATAGCATTCATATCCTCCAAGGCAGAAAGGCTCCAGCCAGACAGGGGCTGATTGAAAAGCACAGCACCTTCGAACATACCGGCCACTGTAGTCACCTTATTCATATTCCAGGCATTGAGCGGTTGGTTGAAAGCTGTGGCATTCTTGAACAGAGCTTCCATAGCAGTTACACCCCCTACTTCCCAGGCAGAAATGTCTTGATTAAATACTGCAGCCCCTTCAAGCATGCTTGCCAGTGTAGTGGCACTGCTTACATTCCAGCTACCAATATTTTGGTTGAAGGACGTGGCACCTGAAAACATTTCCGAGAAGTCGGTTACGCTTTCTACGTTCCATCCGGTGATATTACGATTAAAGGAAGTTGCTCCTTTGAACATGCCACTCAGGTCAGTTACTGTGGCTACTTCCCAATTGTCAACATTCCGGTTAAAGGCAGTGGCTCCGGCAAACATCTCACTTAAGTCAGTGATGGGTCCGTCTTCTGAGTTAAACCAGTATTCCAGGTGTTGATTAAAGGCTTTGGCATTGGCAAACATCCTCCTGGCTGTGATTACGCTGTAAGTACTCCAATTCTCGAGGCCTTGATTGAAGCTTTCAGCACCTTCGAATACGCCTTCCATATTCTGGATATTGAAAGTGTTCCATTCACCGATGATTCCATTAAAGGCCTTACAATCCCTGAACATTTCTTTCATACTCAAGACCAGGTTGAGATCAGGGTTATCCGTGGCATTCAACACCATATTTACAGCACCACTAAAGGCACCTTCCATTGACTGCCATTTGTTGGTACCCCATTGATCGACAGACTTCAGTTTCGCGGCATTATCGGCAGTACCTTCTGACAGATGGATACCCGGAAAGCTACCAATGATCTTTACCTGATGGTCGCCATCAGCGGCATAGGTGTGCACCGCATCACCGGTTTGATTCGTCTCTACCGTGCCATCCCCCCAGTCTATCTGGTAGTCGTAACCGGTACCCATAGTAGGGATAGTCACTTCCTCATTAAAAGTTTCGGTAGTCCATGTGGTAATGAAAAGCGAGCTTTCTGTCTCATCATCGAGAAGCGTAATAGTACCCCCATCAGAAATATTCACATTGTTTAAGGCAACATCGGTCATCAGATTGGCCATGCTCAGGTTGATGGTCTCATCAGATTCCTCTTCAGAGTCAGGTAAAGGCGTTACTGAGAAAGTCTGTGTTTCTCCGGCAATTCCATTAAAGGTCAGCACCTCAGCCACTACGGCAGTATAATCTGTATCGGCTGTAGCAGAGCCATCTGCTGTGCTTACCTCTATGGTGAGGCCTCCGTCCACAAAAGCATCCAGGGTCAAAATCACATCAACTGCTCCCCCGTCTTCATTGACGCTGATATCAGTAAAGGTCAATGTGGCATTGCAGAGCCTGCTGTCTCCGTCTATGATCCATCCATCATTATCAATAAGTGATTGACGATCAGTTTCGCTGGTGCAATACTCCAGGCCATTGGCACCAAGTGTCAGGCCATTAGGCACGGTTTGACCGGCCCAGCTGGCCAGTGTCAGGTCATAATTGGCCTGCGACATAGCGGCATTGTCGAGCATGTCATCAATGCTGGTAACACTGGTGAGTTCAAAACCTGCCAGGCTTTGATCAAAAGCGGTAGCACCACTGAACATGTCTTCCATCGTGGTAACTGCCGCGGTATTCCATCCCGATAAGTCCTGATTAAACCGGGTAGCAGATTTGAACATATTGCTCATATCAGTCACTTTGCCTACATCCCAGGTGCCAATAAGATGATTGAAGCGACTGTTGCTTTCAAACATCCCCTTCATGGTCTCCACATTGGATACATCCCAGTTATCCAGGTCCTTGCCATAAAAGGTATTGGAAAACATCTCTGACATATCCGTGACCTTGCTTACATCCCAGTTATTCAGGTTTCCCCCATAGTTGGTAAACTTGAACATCTCCTTCATATTGGTCACAGCGCTCACATCCCAGTTACCCAGGCGACTATCGCTGATGCGGTTGCGATTGTTGAAGCTTATTCCCTTGAACATTGCCTCCATGGTAGTTACGTTAGAGACATCCCAATCACCGATGGTAGTATTAAAGCTGGTTGCCTGTTCAAAAGCAAAGCTCATATCGGTTACTTTAGAAGTGTTCCAGAGTCCTACTTGCCCTCTGAAGTTACTTGCCTTTCTGAAGATGTTTTTGAAGGTGGTGACATTGGAGGTATTCCAGGAATTAAAGTCTTCACTGGTAAGACCTGTGCACTCTTCAAACATAGACTCCATAGAGGTTACCAGGGCCAGGTTAGGACTGTCCTGTGCGGTTACTGACATATCGGGAGTACCGGCAAAAGCCCCCTCCATAGACTTCCAAAGTATAAAACCCCATTGCCTGACTGCTTTTAGCCTCAGGCGATTTGTGTACGAAGAATTCATCATATAAACCCTGGGGAAATCTCCGCTGATTTTCACTGTGAATCTATCCGCAGTGGCATAGGTGTGACTGGCATCACCGGTTTGGTTGGTTTCTACATTGCCATCACCCCAGTCAACTGTATAGTTATAGCCTGTTCCTGTGGTAGGAATAGTTATTTCCTGATTGGCAGAGGTGGTTTCCCAAATCGTTACGAATTCACCCTGTGCATAAGCACCGGCCGAAATCGTCAAAAAGATCAGTACCCCAAGCCAACGCCACATCCAGCGTCCATCAGGAAGAGGTATCACATTATTGAGTAGCATTTTAATTCTCATACACACTTAATTATTTCAGTAAATTTTGGTCAACAGCGAATAAAGGGCATGCCTTACGCGCGTGAAAAATTATGTTCCGAACCGGGGCTGGTTTGTTCTGAAAGTGTGGATGGCTGTTACATCAGGAATTTGATAAGAGCTTTCAAAAGAAGTATATCGACTCATTTTGAAACGGAATAACTTTCCGGCCATTCTTGTTCAATGGATTATTTGTTGAGGTGACAACCTGATGGGTTGATGAAGCTATATTATAGAATGATATAGGCAGTTGCCCGGAATTGTTCTGAACCCGGTGTTTTTTGTTCCGAAACCTCTTGTTACTGATAAGAGCTTTACTCCACTCTTAGTTTTTTCAGCAGGTCATCGCGGTAGTTCTTACCAATAGGCACCTTTTCATCGTTGATGATGACATAGGCAGAATTGATGGCCTCCATCTGGTCTACATTGATGGTGTAGCTGCGGTGTGTACGATAAAAATTCTTTGGCAGGCGATCAGAAAGATCTGTCAGGCTACCACGTATCAAATGTTTCTTTTTATCCATGGTATGCACTTCTACATACACATGGTCGCTCTTGAGAAAGCTGATTTTGTCGAGCTTAATTTTGTGGAAAAGGTTTTTCTCCTTTACAAAAATGGCGTCTTTGATAAGAAGATCTTCTTCTTTAGAGTTCTCTGCCCCTTTACTCTCAGCATAATTATATAAAGCCAGCTCTACTGAGGTGTAGAGGTCATCGCGATTAAAGGGTTTGACCAGGTAAGCCGGTGGCATCACTTTTTTGGCCCGCTCTATGGTCATGGCATCGGCATTGGAGGTGAGGAAAATAAAGGGAAAATCGAAATCTTCTTTGATTTTCCAGGCCAGGTCTATACCATCTTTACGACCGGCCAGCTGGATGTCAAGAATAGCCAGGTCAGGCTGGTCTTCCCTGATGATTTCCAGCGCTTCTTCATAACGTATAGCCGGTTCTAATACCTCATAGCCAAGGTCTTCCAGGATCATACAGATGTTATCTGCAATGACCACTTCATCTTCCACTACCAGTATTTTAACCTTACCCATCCTTCCTCTTTGCCCGAAGATATTGTGCCCTATATGCAAAAGCAAATGGCCCAGGTGATATATTCACATCCGAAATACAGATTATATATTTTGCGATATTGCGGGCCTTGATCAAATCTATTTCCGGAGTACCATACTCCATAAAAGTTAACTATGAGAAGCTATAGAGGCTTATTAATGCTGATTGCAGGTACTTGTTTGCTCTGCTTTGAAGCGCTCGCACAAAGGCAGAGAATAGACTCTTTGCTGGTGGTGCTCAATCAGTGCGAAACCGACTCGGCCTGTGCGGAAGTCAGGAACTGGATTGGCGAGCAACACCAGTACATTACAGGAGACCTGGATTCTGCCTTGTATTATTTCCAACAAGCAGAGCAATTCGCGAATGATGCTATTTACGTTAAGGGAAGAGCACTCTACTTCCAAAGCAGGCTGTATCTGGATCTGGAAGACCATGAAGAAGTCTTACGCACGGCCACAGAATCTGCTAAGTATTTCAGGGAGGTAGACAACCCCTACCGACTCTCCACGGCCATTTGGCTACAAGGCATGTACTATGCTTATGTAGGTCCTTTGGAAAAAGCTATTGAACTTTTTCAGGAAGCAGCTATCCTGGCTGACTCCAGTGGTGACTATCGGTTTACCGCTATTCTTTACTCCAATATGGGTGCCCTTTCATTACAACAAGGTAAACGCCAGGAGGCTGTAGAGTACTTATTGCAGGCTGTTGAATACAGGAAAAAAGCCAATAGCCCTAATTCACCTGAGCTATTAATTTCGATAGGCTCCACCTATACAGAAATGGAGGATTATGAACGAGCTATCCCCTATTTCAGGGAGGCGATTGAGGGAAATAAGGACACTTCGATCAAGGGTGACAGAGAAGACAAGATTATCACTGCCCTGGCCTACCTGGCTATGTCAAGGGCCTTTATGAATTTAGACCAATATGACTCTGCCCGGGTAAATCTGGAAAGAGGGAAATCACTCAGCGTTGAGGTCAATGATAGTACCGGCATTGCTAACTACTACGAAAGTCGGGGTGATATCTCCTTTCATCAGGCCGATTTAGACAATGCAATAATACTCTACGAGAAAGCCAGGCAATTAATGCCAGTGCAGGCCAATGTAGGAGAAAGGGCTGACGTGTACCTTCACCTGGCAGAAAGCCATTTGCAAAGAGCAGCCGGCAAAAGAGGAAATGATCTGAATGCGGCTAAAATGAATGCTGAAATGGCTTACGACCTGACAAGTAATACAGATCTGCTGGAGCAAAACGGACAAGCAGCATACCTCCTCTATCAGGTATACGAAGCGCTGAATCAGTCTGAAACGGCTCTGCAGTACGCAGGTGAGTACATTTCAATGAATGATTCATTGCTCAATATCAAACGCCTGCAGGCCGTGTCTGATTTACAGGCCAAATATGAAACAGACAAAAAGCAACTGGAGATCGACTTCCTGAACCAGCAACAAGAACAAGCCAAAGTCCTCCAGAGCAACCAGCAGCTGATCATCATTATCCTGGTGGTGGGTATTACCGGTATTGGCATCTTGCTGTTCGTTATTTATCGCACTTATCTACAAAAAAAGAAGGCCAATGACGAATTGTTCACTAAAAACGAGCTGATAGGTAAACAAAATGAGGAACGCGAGGTGCTGTTGAAAGAGATTCATCACCGGGTAAAGAACAATCTCCAGGTGATCAGTAGCCTCCTGGATCTGCAAAGCAGGCGTATTGAGGACGAATCATTACAACTGGCTTTTGAAGATGGTCAGACAAGAGTTCAGGCAATGGCACTCATCCATCAAAAGCTGTATCAGAATGAGGACATTGGTAATATTTCGTTTAAAGAATATGCCGAACAACTGACAGCGAACTTGTCTGGTGTCTATGCCCATAATAACAAGGTAGATATAAGCATTGACGGAAAAGATGCCCTGCTGGACATTGATACGGCTATACCCGTTGGGCTCATACTCAATGAGCTGATCAGCAATGCATTCAAGTATGCTTTTCCGGAGACAACAGAAGGTCAACTCAAGGTGAAGCTGGAAGAATCTGAGCCGGGAAATTTTCAAATGACGGTTACGGATTCCGGACCGGGACTACCCGGTGAATTCAATTTCAAGAAAGCACGCTCTTTAGGTTTACGACTGGTCCGCAGGTTGAGTCAGCAATTGTACGGAACTTCCAGTTACAGCTTTAATAGCGGGTCTATATTCACGGTCACATTCAAAGACACCAGGTTGCGCAAGGCCATGGGTTAACTAACCCGAGTCATTGTAGTTGCTTAGCCAACACTTAGCAACACTTAGCAACACTTAGCCAACCTGAACTAATACTCCAGTCAATCTGCAACAGTGAATCCAGGACCACTTTCTCAGAAGGACCGGCCTCCCTTTTCAGCATGAAAAAAGCTGGCCAGCCCGCACATAACTATATGACTAAAAGAATATCCTATCCGGTGAAAAAAATACCCGAAACCATTCATCACTTTTATTAACCATTCATTTTATCTAGTTTGACGGAAGACAATGTTGTTTGTCGCAACAACCGATGCACTATACTACTACCGACCGGTTCAGGACCTTCGGCATCCGCTCGCGGATGCTTCTGTTATTGACCATGCTGTGCGCTCATTTCAGCAGTAGGGCTCAATGCGATTTTGTAGACGTTGCTCCATCTCAAAACATTTATCATACTTTCACCGATGGCGCCCTGGGTGGTGGCGTTTCCTTCATGGATTTCGATGGTGACGGCTGGGATGACCTGACACTTGGTACAAGCAAAGGTGAGCCCGTCAGATTTTACAAAAACAACGAGGGGCAGTTTGAATTAGTAACTCTTGAAGGAATAGACAATACCTGCGAGACAAAGCAAATCACCTGGGTTGATTTTGATAATGACGGAGACAAGGATCTCTATTATGGCTGTGAGGAAGGTGGTGTTGTCCTCTATCAGAACGATGGCAACCTCTCATTTACAGAAGTAACCACAGAATTTGGTCTGGTCCTTCCCGATGCGCTCACTTTTGGTGCCAACTGGGCTGATTTTGATAAAGACGGCTGGCTTGACTTATATATTACCTACTACGGAGGTTCACGTAATCAACTCTTTCGCAATCTTGCTGGTAACGGCTTTGAAAACATCTCGGTCAATTCAGGAGTCGACCCGGTACATAGGCCGAGTTTCTGCGCAGTTGTTTTTGACTATGACCAGGACGGATTTGAAGATATATATGTAGCAAACGACAGATCTGCACGCAATGACCTTTTAAAGAACCTGGATGGAAGCAGCTTTGAAGAAGTGGGAGCAGCCAGCATGAGCAATCTACCCATGGATGCCATGGGAACAACTATTCTGGATATGAATCAGGATGGTTTTTTTGAAATCTATATCAGCAACTCGCCTCAGGGAAATGCACTGCTGTTCAACAATGGCGATGGCACTTTCAAAGACATTGCACAGGAATCAGGTACTATTTTCAACAGTGTTGGCTGGGGCGTCAACACACTCGATTTTGACAATGACGCCTGTCACGATCTCTATGTAAGCAGCAGTGAAGATGGAAAGGACTATTCGTCCAGTGTGCTATACAGAGCATTGGATGAGTCAAGCTTTGAACAAACCCAGTATCCCGGTATGGCAGCTGATACGATGATAAGTTTCAGCAATGCTGTCGGAGATTTCAACAGAGATGGTAAAATGGATATTGCTGTGAACAACAGTTATGGTAACCCAAGTCAGCTATGGCAAAACAACTGCATTAATGATAACCACTGGCTCAAGCTGCGGCTTGAGGGAACTATCAGCAATCGTGACGCTATAGGCGCCCATGCTGTGGTCTATACCGATGGTTTGCCCAATCACCAATACAAAACTGCAGGCATCAGTTTTATGGCTCAGAATACGGATTATCTTCACTTTGGACTGGCCACAAGTACAGCTGTAGACTCTGTTTTAGTATTCTGGCCAAGCGGTGTGATTGATAAACTGCTAAACCCGGGTATAGATCAGGTAATATCGCTGGAAGAAGGTGCGGCCGCTACGCCCGTAGCCATAACGGCCAGTCATAGCCTCGAAGCACTTTGCGAAGGAGAAGAAATTACCCTGTCAGTCAATCTAAAGGGCCGGGAACACGAGGTACAATGGTCTGACAATACTACAGGAAATGAACTGATAGTTTCTGAAACCGGGGTTTATAGTGCGAGTGTAAAATTCGGAAACCAGAATATCACCTCAGAAAACAAGGCAGTGAACTTCAATAACCTGCCAGGTGTAACTTACGAGATAACTGATGCTTCTAATGGTGGGACTGGAAGCATTACCCTTCACCCTGCCTCAGAATCCTATAGCTATTCCTGGAGTCATGACCTGGAGCTTAATGGCCCTGTTGCCGACAATCTTTCGCCAGGCATGTATGTGGTAAGAATCACTTCAGAACAGGGATGTAATGTCAACCTGACGCTGGAAGTAAAAGCCAACATTGTAACCAGCCTTGACGACCCTGTAAAAAATGCTATAGGCTATAGAATGCAGGCCAATCAGCTGATTATCAGTTTACCTCCGGAGCTTAGAGGAAAACTACAGGAAGTACAGGTGCTAAATGCCCACGGACAAAGTTATTCTACATCCGAATTCGGGCCTCTTCAAGCTGCTGAGCTGGCCATCGCAGACATTCCATACCGACAGCTCATCATCGTTCAGCTACAGTTTAGTGACGGAAGGCATGTGAAAAAGCTCTTTTTCGAAGACTAAGCTCACTCACGCCTTGTGCTTTCTTGCTTCTTAGCTATTTATCAGAACCTTATTTCTTCGGCATCGCTATTATAGGATAAACGCTTTTATGAGAGACCTTCTGTTATTTCTTTCACTCTTCTGTTCTGTTTCATTGATGGCTCAGTCTTCCGCTGACGTCAGGATGGAAAAGCTGATTGAGGAATTTGAGAAGGAGTACTATCGAAGTCCCCCTCCCGCCCTCTCCTTGGACTTCAAGGCAAACCTTCATAACGAACTGCAAACCAGAAACATCAAAGTTCAAAAGACCTTCTTTTCTAAGCTCCTGACTTCACTGAAGAGCATAGAGACAGAGGAATTACGGACAGATCTCCAGCTGGATTTTCAAATTATCAGCTATGAATGTCGACTTAACCTCAAAAGACTGGATTTGATTGAAAAATCAAGTGATCACGGTGATATAGCTCCACTTGAGAGCGTATTTGAGTTTAACCACGGACCAGAGTGGTACGCCTGGTTTACGCAAAAGTGGACGGGTACTGACATGAGCCCTGAAGAAATTCTGGCCTTTGGTGAGAGAGAAGTTGAAAGGGTAAAGTCAGAGATAAGCCAACTCAACATTTCACAGACAAAGCCTGCTGATCAGCTCACCAGGGATGTCGCATTGATCGTAAAAACACTCAAAGAGAAAAAGCAACAGATAAAAACAAAGCTGGAATTTCTTTTCCCTGCCTTTCCTCAATTGCCTGATCTGCACATTCAGCGGGGCACCAATCCTGCCATGGCGCAGGCCCCCGGTTATTACAACAATAACATCTTCTATTTTAACCTGTTTGACAAACCATTCGATCTGGCTGATTGTGACTGGATGCTTATACATGAGGGAAGTCCGGGCCACCATTTCCAGGTAAATTACCACAATCACCTCAGCGTAAAATCTTATCGGGCCGGGTTGCGCTATATGGGGTTTATAGAAGGTTGGGCTGCTTATACCGAAAACCTTGGCAGAGAAATGGGCCTGTATCAACACCCTTATGAAGCATTGGGTAAATGGAAATGGGATATTATACGCTCTGTAAGAATAGTGCTTGACGTGGGATTGAACTATTACGGCTGGACCGACCAAAAAGCGCTCATCTACTGGCAGGAGCACATCAAGGGACAGGACGATATTGCCGCCAGAGAAATTGCCAGAATGAAACGCTGGCCGGCACAAGTACTGACCTATAAACTGGGCGAAGCAGAAATATTAAGAGCTTTGGAGGAAGAAAGAAACCTCCTGGGTGCGGACTTTAGTTACAAGAGCTTTCATACCCGTTTGCTCAACCATGGCTCCATTCCCGTTACGCTTATTCCTCACCTGGTAAAACAGCAATTATGAGAAAACTTATCCTGTCCATGCTGGCTTCTCTGTTACTTATCACAGTTCAGGCTCAGCCTTTCAGAACGGTCAACGATCTCAGCTACGCTAAAATTCATGACAAGCAAAAACTTGATCTCTACCTGCCACAAAGTGTAGAAGGTGCTCCTATCGTGCTTTGGATCCATGGGGGTGCCTGGGCCTTTGGCGACAGGAAAAACGAGAGAGACCTAGCGGAGAAAATCGTCAGGAAGGGAATTGCGGTGGCTGTTATGAGTTACAGGCTGAGCCCCGGTACCTGGGCTGACCCCAGGTTTGACACCGGTATCCAACATCCGGAACACATCAGGGACGTGGCAAGCGCCTTCAGCTGGCTATACCAAAATGCCTCTGAGTATGGCTACTCAAAGAATGACATTTTCGTTTCGGGTTATTCTGCGGGCGGACATCTCTCAGCACTCCTGGCCACAGACCCGCAATACCTGAAAGCCCACAAATTGTCCCTGGAAACCATCAAAGGTGTCATTCCCATAGCCGGGGCTTATGACATAGCCGACTACCACGATACGCATTATCGCTTTAACGGACCAGACATGGCCGACAAACATGTGAAGGCTGTATTCGGTGATACGAAGGAAGACTTCGTACAGGCCTCTCCTACCCACTTTGCACAAAACCTGGAGGTTCCCATGTTCCTCATTTCAGAAAACCAAAGCTATAAGTACACTAAAATCTTCGAGGACACTCTTAAAAAAACCGGTAAAAAGGACATCCAATACCTGCACGTGAGAGAGCTTGATCACAAGGGCTTTTATGAAAATCTTGCCCAAACTGACCAGAGCAAGTACCGTGACATGATCACAGATTTTATACATAAGTGGAGTGCAGACAGACACCAATAGCCCTTTTTCTCGAAGTCAGCACTCCATAGATTCTATAAATAGAGCGATAGATTTCTCCTTAGTTTACAAGGGCTTTCCCTAAAAATTATAACTATTTTCCTTTGGTTTGGTGTGTCTTTCTGGCAATCTTAACGTCTTATTCCTGAGAATATATAGTCTCGACTCAAAATGTCTATATATAAAAAGAAAGTGTCAAAATTTTGAGTCAGCAGAGTTGTTCATTAAAAAATGCCCTGCAGCCAGCCAAAGGCCGGTTTTGACCGAATTTTAGTTTTTTAAAGAATTATAAGAACCAGGATGACCTTTGTATAAACTAAGGGACTAACTGTTAATAACTGTTAAACTGATAATAATCCACTATTAATAAATTACCTCACAATGAGAAATGCCTTTAAACTAATTGCCGCCATTTTGCTGATCGCTTTTTTTGGATGTAGCAGTGACGACACTCCACCAGTAATTCCTACTGTCAGCTTTGAAAGAGACAGGGATATTGTAGAACCCGGAGATGAAGTAACTTTCACAAGTACCAATACCGATGCAGACACCTTCCTTTGGGAGTTTGGTGATGGCAATACATCTACAGATGAAAATCCTGTGCATACCTACTCTGAGACCGGTTCATTTACCATCACCCTAACAGTAACCAGTACCACAGGCGATACTGCCAGCAGCACTGCTACTATTGTAGTAGGTAAAAGGTACCTTCTCGGGTTTCTCGTAACCAATTTCAGTGCAGTTGACGCAACCGGCAAGCCCTGGGATGATGATTCAAGCGGTCCGGAACTATTCTTTGGCCTGACTCAGTCTTCAAATCAGAATGTAGACCTTTACAATCTCGGAGACAATCTTACTGCAGATGATCTGCCGGCCGGAGGTACCGTACCTACTGATGCTCAGGTAGAACTGACTGACGAAGAATGGAGCTTCATCTACATCGATAATGACGATCCACAAAACGACATTAACACGTCTGATGTCATGGCCATTATCACTGCCAACCCGGCTACTGTCACAGCTGATGAAAAAGACTATGAAGCAGGACAAGGTATTTTCACGGTTACCTTGCAAGATTTCTCAGTGCAAATTCTTTACGGAATCAGAAACTAATCAGATATAACCAGATAACGGAAAAGCGCTCTCACAGGAGCGCTTTTTCTGTTTTAAACGAGGTGTTTTTTTAAAGGCTCCCCTCCTAAAACAGCACCTCCGCTTCTCCAGGATGTTGCTTACATAAGATTGCATACCAGCCAGCGAATGTGAGTCGTCAGTTTCCGATGTATTGATTAAATTAATTGCGGTCAATTTTAAACTTTACATCATGCCCCAGAAAGAAACGCGCTCAACCCGGGAATCCAGAAGACACTTTTTAAAGACACTAGGCCTTACAGGTGCCGCCTTTACCATTGTGCCAAGACATGTACTCGGTAAGGGTTTTATAGCCCCCTCCGACACACTCTACCTTGCCGGTATCGGTGCCGGAGGCAAGGGTTATTCTGACCTGGAAGAGCCCACCAGGAATAAAGCAGTGAAAGTGGTGTCACTCTGCGATGTGGACGATCGCAGAGCAGAGCGCGCCAGAAAAAAATTCGATGGTGCCAGCTATTACAAAGACTATCGCATCATGCTGGATAAAGAAAAAGGTATTGATGCTGTTACCGTTTCCACACCAGATCATATGCACGGTATTCAGGCCCTGGCGGCCATGCAATTGGGTAAGCATGTCTATGTACAGAAACCCCTGACACATGACATAGCCGAGGCACGTGAACTTACAGAAGCAGCTCATCGCTATAAAGTAGTGACCCAAATGGGAAACCAGGGAGCCTCAGGCGATGGTGTACGTAAAATGCAGGAATGGTACCAGGCCGGATTGATAGGTGAAGTAGAAGAGGTTTGGTGCTGGACGGACAGGCCTGTCTGGCCACAAGGCATTCCATGGAAAGATCAGTCGGCTGAAATACCCAAAGAGCTTGACTGGGATTTATGGCTGGGTACGGCTCCCAAAAAGAACTATATAGACAACCTGGTACCTTTCAACTGGAGAGGCTGGTGGGACTACGGTACCGGTGCCCTGGTAGATATGGCTTGTCATATCATAGAACCGGCTTTCAAGACACTTAAGCTGGGCTACCCTACAGGAGTTGAAGCCAGTGTAGGGTCTGTTTATACAGGGCCTTTCAACAGGGGGTACTATCCTGAGAGTTGCCCTCCCTCCTCACATATCATACTGGATTTCCCTACCCGCGGAGATAAGCCGGCTGTGAAGCTCCACTGGATGGATGGTGGCATACAACCCACCCGACCTGAAGGTCTCGGTGCCAATGAAACCATGGGTGACGGTGGCAATGGCGTGATCATGAAGGGCTCTAAAGGTATTATGATGTGTGGTACTTATGGTATCAACCCAAGACTGCTGCCGGCTTCTTTACATGAGCAAACTGAGTCGGTGCCTGAAACGATTGCCAGGGTACCGGAAGGGCACTATGTACAATGGGCCAATGCCTGTATGGCGGGCTACAAAAAGAACGAGTGTAGCTCTGATTTTGACATTGCCGGTCCGCTGACAGAGAGCATTCTGATGGGCAACCTGGCTCTGAGAAGCTTTGATATCCGCAAAAAGAAAGGCAACAGGTATGAATACCCTGGCCGTTATATTAAGCTGCTGTGGGATGGACCGAATATGAAAATCACAAACTTTGACGAAGCCAACCAGTTTGTAAAAAGGGATTATCGCACCGGATGGTAATCCTGTGAGATTCACTTTTCATTGTCTTAGCGCGTTAAGGAGCCTGGTTTACAATTCGTCCAGCAGCTCCTGCGCTAACTCAGAATTGTATAGTTTTTCGGTAATGATCTTTCCAAGCAGGCTCTTGGCCCCAGCCACATCATCCCTTGCCAAAAAAAGAAGACTCTTATACCAATAACCTCTGCTGTTTTCCAACAGATCACTTTGTATAAACTCATCTAATACCAGCTCTGCCTCCTGATAATTACCTGACTCTATCTGGGTCAGAGCCAGATAGATATAAACCTGGCTGGTTCTTTGGCCCTCAGCATATAAACGCCTGAACTCCTGACGAGCCTTTTCGTAGTTTTCCGCTTCTATCAGTTGTTTTCCCTTCTGAATAGCGGTGTCCGGGTTGTCATTGTTTCTGAAGGTTCTGGTGGTATGATTCGTTTTTTCCAGATAAAACCTGAACAGTTCCTGCGAACTTCGTGGAGAAGATACATTACCGATAAAAACCAGGATCAGAATGACAGCCGCTGCTGCGACCATATAGATCAACCTTGATTTGGTCAGAACTGCAGGCTGCTGAGTGTAAGACTCCCTCGCTTTCGCCACTTCACTCCGAATTTTCTCAGCATAGGCATTATCGAATACATCCAGGGGGTCAGCAATATCCTTTCCCCCTTGTGACTCATGGAGACTCCAGTCATGTGGATTAAGAGACTCTCTGAGTTGCTTTTCCAATACTACGCGTTCACGGAAATTGGCATCAGCATCAAGCCTCTTTTTAAAATCATCCAGTGCATCGCCCCTCAGCTCATCATTGAGGTACTGCTCAATCAGCAAATCATCTTCAAAATCCATCATTACTTCAGTTGGTTGTAACGACTGTCAGACAGAATAAGCCTGATCAATTGATTTTTACACTTAAACACACGTTGTCTTGCCACAGTTTCCGTACTATAGCCCATCTCTGTGACAATTTCAGAATATGCAATTTTTGAGAAGTAAAGCTCCAGGACCCTGGAACAATTTGAAGATAGTACACCAAGTTTTTCAATAAACAGCTCAAACCTCTTTTGCTCTGTCAAAGCTCTCGATTCATCCTCAGAAGTACTCATACGACTAAAATACTCATTATCTACCCGTATAGTGGTCTTTGAGGTTTTTAAATGCCTTCTCCATAAATTCTGACAGACTACAAACAGATAATTCTTAAAATCTCCCTGTATCTCAAATGGTTCATTTCTGTGTCTGACAGCAATCTGAACCAGTGCTTTTTGGAAAATGTCCTGTGCATCATCCCGGGTACCGCTATTGCCTTTGATATAGTCTTCTATGCGAGGGTAAAAATCCTGATAAATCTTCTCAATCTTCCTGGATTGGCCACTGATAAGTGCTTCAAAGTATCTATCCATTCTCTATTCAGGCTTCCTTTTTATTCCTTCGTGAAGTGAAAAAGACGATAAGCAGGGCCAGCAAAGAAGATACAGCAATGATCATCCTTGTCCTGTTTTCGCTCTTCCAGGTAAGCACCTTGTCATCGCCCCACAGTGTATAGGCAGCCCAGAAGGCCGGGTGAGAATAAACTGAGGATTCAAAAAACTCGACCTGAGCTTGTTGTAATGCCATATCTTTAGGTAACCCGGATTTCAGCTTCTGGTAGAACAACTCCATGATCTGCGCTGTATTTTCGTCATCAATAGGCCATTGGCTGGCTATGATGTTCTGAATACCTGCCAGCCTGAAAGATCTCGCAAGACTTATCAGACCTTCTCCGTTTTGCCAGGGGCCGAAGGCTGTCTGACAAGCACTTAAGACCGCCAGATCCGCAGACAGCTCAAGATTAGACAGTTCATATGATTCGAGGTAATTATCTTCCCCATCGTCTCTGCCTGCAGTAAATGCAATACCGGAGTATTCGGGAAGGCTGTCGCTGAGAATGGCATGTGCTGCCAGGTGAATAATGTTGTATTCAACCGCCTTCTCTCTGAAGCGGCCTACAGTAGCCTCATCTGCCAGAAAAACATCCCCCTCCGTGATTTCAGCAATCTTCTTCACCTCACTCTGATTGTATAGAAGCGGGCTTAGTCCGTTCCTGCTTTCAAGGTTAACACTTCTGGTTACCAGACTCCTGCCATAGCCCTTATCGCTATAACTGGGTGCAAAACCAACGAAGTCTTTTCGAACACTTTTCGCTTTTTTATAGTCAGTGAAAAGAATACTGGCCGAAAAACCATAACGAACTGACAAACTCTTAATGAGGTATGGCAAGGCACTAAAACTGTCAACGGTTGCTTCAGCTTCATCGGTATTCAAAGTGGCAAATGACAGTCTCCCTAAAGGACCATCAGGTATCACAATCAACGATTTTCCGGACTGATAATTCAGCTGTTTGGAGAGAAGTCTGCCATAAAGCTGGTTGGAAACAGCATTGTACTGACGAATTTCCTGCTTTGACTTGCCCCGTTTAAGAGCCCGGGAGTAGTCGCTGTTCCATCCAATATACGCTTCGAGGCTGTTTTCAAAAGCTGTGTCGATCTTCTGAACATGTAAATTGATCAGGTCTGAAGTAACAGCAAATGAATACAGCAATGAGTCAGCCCAGACATATTCTATGAGGGTACTCTCATCGGGTATTTCACTCATTATCTTATCGATACTCACTATATGCTCGCTGTACTTCAGAGCATAGTAGGCAGGATAATTATTCTCATAGCTTTCAATAAGCTTTTCAAGCTGCCTCTTCTTACCGAAAATCACATTGCCCAGAGAATCTGTGAGCAGGGTATCTGATTTAATTCTCTTCTCATAAAAGGCAATTTCAACCAAGAGGTTGTTTTCAATATCCAGCAGACTATCCGGCAGCACGGTGCTATTGGACTGCTTTAACCTCTGAGACAAATAAAAGGCCCGTGACTTTTCAGCAATTTCAAACGCATAGCCCAGGTAATAGGCATCATCCGTTTTCTCATACAGTGCTCTGCAAAGATCAATGGTCTCTGTATAGTGAGCTGTCTGCTCATTCATAAAGCTATTCAGGTCGTCAATCTCCAAATACTCTCGCCTGACCTGATCTATGAGTCCTATGGCCAGCTGGTAGCCTGAAAAAGCCGCATTCAAATACCTCAGGGCCTCCCCCTCTGTATCAGCGGTATTGGCCAGCCTTTTCAAGGTTCTGCTTTTGGTAATCATAACAGGTAAAACATCAGCAGGAAACATCACTTCTTCCAAAGCAGGGTTGTCGAATACACTGTTCAAAGTAGACACCTCACTTCCGGCAATAATGGCCCTTTGAAAATTTTCCAGTGCTTCCATATCACTTCCTTCGGCCAGTCGGCTGAATCCCAGGTTTTTAAGGGTGGTAACCAGAGAATTAGCTTTACCTGAAGAAAAGAACTCACCCCTGATCGCCAGAGCTTTCAGAAAATGATCTCTGGATCCTGAGAAGTTCCCCATAGCCATTAAAGCATTACCAAGGTTGTTATGACTTTCTGCGATAGAAGGATGATTGGCAGGCAGCAGGCGCTCTTTGATCTTCAGGGCGTCTTGCTGGTAGTTCTTTGCCTTTTGATAGTTGAGTTGATAAAGCCAGGTAGTTCCCAGGCTTGAATAGCTTTGCGCCACATCCATATGGATATCTCCGAAAACTTCTCTCCTGCTCTTAAGAGCCCTGTGATAATACCCGAGAGCGGTTTCATAATCCCCGGTTTCTCTGTATGCGTTGCCTATATTGTGAAGACATGTAGCCGTTCTGGGATGCTTTTCACTAAAATTTTTGAGATAAATTCTCAGAGCTCTCTCGTAATAATCAAGAGACTTCTGGTATTGACCATTGTCGAACCACATAATTCCCAGATTGTTATAGCTGGCAGCCATGTCCGGGTCATCTGGCTTCAGGGTTTTCTTTCTGATTTCAAGCGCCTGCTCAAAGTGGTCAATGGCCTCTCTTATATTACCCAATCGATTATATGTGATGGCCAGCTCATTAATGACCGTGGCATTATGTGAGTGTTCCCGGCCCAGTGTTTTGATAAAGACAGCGGATGCTTTCTCCAGTAAATCAACGGCAGTCAGGTGATCGCCCATTCTGTTCTGAACATAGGCAATGTTATAAAACAACTCACCAACCTTAATATGATCTTCTCCCAGATTGTGACGTTTGATATCAACAGCCCCCTTATACTGCTCAAGTGCCTGAGCGAACATGCCCTTGTTGAGATAGACAGATCCCAGGCCCAATTGTACATTGGCCAACAGACTGTCGTTTTCCATGAGTCTCTTTCTGGCCACCTCCAGGGCAAGCTCATACTCGTTCTGTGAGGAGTCATATTCATTGAGAGACCTGAATGTCATAGCCTTGAAAAGTTTGACAGAAATCAGGGATCTCCAGGAATTGTTCTTTTGATAGATGTTTTCTGCATTCCTGAAGTAGTATTGGGCACTATCAAATGACCGTGCCTTCAGATACCTTACCCCCTGGGTGTATAAACTTCTGGCGAGAAGGCTATCAGTCGCTTGTGAGTGTTGAATTGAATTATTCTGTGACTGCCTGACAGCAATAAGTTCGTTTGACACAAGATTCAGGCATACTACAAGAGCCAGCACTACCGGCCTTAAAATACTCATTACGCTCCCGGGCATATAAAATGAATTAAAAACATGTCTCACTATAACATTACCATTAAGTAAATGATACACTTAAATGTTTTTGGTGACAAACTAAAGGATAATTGATCTGAAATTGCTCAAACGAGTAGGCTGAAAAATCGAGATATGAGCCTTGTGACTAATACTGCCGGATGGCCTGTTAGCAAAATTTCAGTCCGTTGCCTCCTCCCTCCAAAAGAGACAGGTCAAAATTAATTTGATTTTTTCGGGTAACAAAACCTCTCATTAAGAAGATAGCTACAACTATGTTAAGCTAGCTATAAAAACAATCTCTAATTGACTTAATCAATGAAAATCTATCTTTTAATGATTAAAAAACTCAAACCCAATCAAATATGTTAACTATAAAAAACAAGTACAGGAGTCGGGCGCACTCCCCGAATATCCTATTAATCCTTATCGCTTTCTTTTTTGTCTTCTCCTGTGCAGAAGAGGAAATTTATGAACCTGTCACCGATCAGCCACTGGACGAATATCACAGTACTTACAATACTACTATTCAGGACGGTAAACTTAAGTTTAGCAGCAAAGAAGCGATCACCTACTTTATGGAGTCTGATAAAGAAGACAGGGAGGCCTATATCAGGGCAATGACTGCCAGTGGGTTCAAATCACTGAGGCCTTTCTACCATGAAAATGAACCTGACAAGATTGACAGGTTCCTGGCCGAAAAGCAAGAGCGCATCAGAACGAAAGGTCTTCTCTATAGCGACAAGAGCGAAGATGAATACAACCTTGATCTTGATGATGAGTTGATCATGGACCCCTATTTTGCCTCCATTCTCAATGAAAACAGAGAAATCTATGTAGGTGATGAACTGTATATCTACACGACTAAGGGCGTATATGTCAGTAAAATTGAGAAGGAAGCCGTTTTACAGGAGTACATGAAGAACCTGGAGGCCAAGATGGTAGCCAATGACATCATGAGCGTACCTGGCATATGTGAGTATAAAGTAGATACTGGTGAAAAGCCTCAGGCTACAGAAGGTGGAGGTCTGAGCCTCTCTCAGGTTGAGATGGTGCCTGTTGCAGTAACAGAAGATATCACGCTGTATTCTAATGAAGACCTGGACATGTACGAAGATGACCCCTGTAATAGCGGTGGAGGCACTGGTGGTGGCGGAACCGGAGGC
>DIYF01000126.1:0-4686 GCA_002427745.1 Roseivirga sp. UBA6061
AATTCCCGTTCCGCTTACTCCCAGGTCCACTATCTGATCGCCATCCACTGCCTGAGAAGCAATGACTGTTACCGTAATCACAGTTTGGGTAGCTTCAGTACCGGTATTCGCTGAAACGCTGAGTTCGACTGTAGGAAAGTCATTATCGGTTATAGTTACATTCTGGGTGGTAGTGGTTCCCAGTGTTGCTCCGGCTGAAGGATTACTAATCGTTAGTGTGGCGGTCTCATCTCCTTCAATATCTGCATCGTCCTGGATGGTAAAAGTGACCATGCCTGTTGTGGCTCCATCCAGAATGGTAATAGTAGCATTACTCAGGCTATAGTCGGTATTGGCAATGCCTGTTCCACTCACTCCCAGATCAACTGTCTGATTTCCATCCACTGCCTGAGAGGCTGTTGCCGTTACCGTAATCACAGTCTGATCGGCTTCTGTACCAGCATTTGCCGAAACGCTCAGTTCTACAGAAGGAAAATCATTATCGGTAATCGCAATATTTTGCGTGGTCGTTGTGCCTAAGGTCAACCCAGCCGAGGGGTTGCTGATCGTCAATGTGGCGGTCTCGTCTCCTTCAATATCTGCATCTTCCTGAATGGTAAGGGTTATTGAACCGGTGGTCTGGCCATTTAGGATTGTGATAGTGGCATTACTAAGTATATAATCCGTATTCGTAATGCCTGTTCCATTGACACCCAGATCAACCGTTTGGTCTCCGGTCACAGCTTGAGAGGCTGTAGCAGTTACAGTGATTACTGTCTGATCTGCCTCAGTTCCAGTATTCGCAGAAACACTAAGCTCAACGGTTGGTGTGATTGGGCCCTCATCATCCAGGGTAGTAACAGTTATGGTTTGATTAGTCAAAGCATCAAAATCAGCATCACCGGAAGAAGGATCGACCGTTATATTACTCATAATATCCCCATCATTGACAGCATCGTCTACTCCGGTGATCGTTACAGTCTGAGGTACATTCCAGTTGGCCGGAGTAAAAGTTAAACTCACTGGCAACACACTCGCCTCGGTAACATCATCACTCGAAACAGCAAAGGTCACATTGACGGTTGGTCGCGCGTCCAGAACCACTGTAAAATCATCAGTGGTACCTGACTCCTGAACAACTGTGTTCCCCCCACTCTCTGTCAGGGTAAAACCAGCCATATCGTCATCCGTGATCACAATGTTCTGAGCGGTCGTTGCGCCTAAGGTCAAACCAGCCGAGGGATTGCTTATAGTTAATGTGGCAGTTTCGTCTCCTTCAATATCCGCATCATCCTGGATGGTAAAAGTGACCATACCCGTGGTCGCTCCATCCAGCATGGTAATAGTCGCATTACTCAGGGTATAATCGGTATTAGCAATGCCTGTCCCACTCACTCCCAGATCAACCGTCTGATCACCATCCACGGCCTGAGAAGCAGTGGCTGTTACCGTAATCACCGTCTGATCGGCTTCTATACCAGCATTTGCCGAAACGCTCAGTTCTACAGAAGGAAAATCATTATCGGTAATCGCAATATTCTGAGTAGTCGTTGTACCTAAGGTTAAACCAGCCGAGGGATTGCTGATCGTAAGTGTAGCAGTCTCATCTCCTTCAATAGCCGCATCATCCTGAACAGTAAAAGTAACCGTACCCGTGGTGGCTCCATCCAGAATGGTAATCGTAGCATTGCTCAGGGTATAATCTGTATTGGCAATACCCGTTCCGCTTACTCCCAGATCAACCGTCTGATCACCATCCACTGCCTGAGAAGCGGTAGCAGTCACAGTTATCACCGTTTGGGCAACTTCGGTGCCAGCATTGGCTGATACACTCAACTCAACTGTTGGAAAGTCATTGTCGGTTATAGTTACATTCTGAGTGGTAGTGGTTCCCAGTGTTATACCGGCTGAAGGGTTACTGATCGTTAATGTGGCGGTTTCATCTCCTTCAATAGCCGCATCATCCTGGATGGTAAAAGTGACCGAACCTGTCGTCTGACCATTCAGAATGGTAATAGTTGCATTGCTCAGGGTATAGTCGGTATTGGCAATACCTGTTCCACTCACTCCCAGGTCAACCGTCTGATCTCCATCCACGGCCTGAGAAGCAGTGGCCGTTACCGTAATCACCGTCTGATCTGCCTCTGTACCAGTATTCGCGGAAACGCTGAGTTCAACTGTTGGGAAATCATTATCCGTGATAGTTACATTTTGAGTCGTAGTCGTTCCCAGTGTCACACCGGCTGAAGGGTTGCTGATAGTTAATGTGGCGGTTTCATCTCCTTCAATATCTGCATCATCCTGAACAGTAAAAGTGACCATACCGGTGGTGGCTCCATCCAGAATGGTAACGGTAGCATTGCTCAGGGTATAATCTGTATTGGCAATACCTGTTCCACTCACTCCCAGATTTACCGTCTGATCGCCATCCACTGCTTGTGAGGCTGTTGCCGTTACAGTAATCACCGTCTGGTCAGCTTCAGTACCGGCATTGGCAGAAACGCTGAGTTCAACTGTTGGGAAATCATTATCGGTTATAGTTACATTCTGAGTGGTAGTGGTTCCCAGTGTTACACCAGCTGAAGGGTTACTAATCGTTAGCGTAGCCGTCTCATCTCCTTCAATATCAGCATCATCCTGGATAGTAAAAGTGACCATACCGGTGGTCGCTCCGTCCAGAATGGTAATAGTTGCATTACTTAGGGCATAATCGGTATTGGCAATGCCTGTTCCACTCACTCCCAGGTCAACCGTCTGATCTCCATCCACTGCCTGAGAGGCAGTGGATGTTACCGTAATCACTGTCTGGTCTACCTCTGTACCGGCATTCGCAGAAACACTGAGTTCAACCATTGGAAAGTCATTATCCGTGATAGTTACATTCTGAGTGGTAGTCGTTCCCAGTGTTGCACCGGCTGAAGGGTTGCTGATCGTTAATGTGGCGGTCTCATCTCCTTCAATATCAGCATCATCCTGGATGGTAAAGGTCACTGTGCCGGTTGTTGCCCCATCCAGAATGGTAATAGTTGCATTGCTCAGGGCATAGTCGGTATTGGCAATACCTGTTCCACTTACTCCCAGATCAACTGTCTGATTTCCATCCACTGCCTGAGAGGCAGCGGCCGTTACCGTAATGACCGTCTGATCAGCTTCTGTACCAGCATTCGCGGAAACACTAAGCTCAACTGTTGGGAAATCATTATCGGTAATCGCAATATTCTGAGAGGTAGTCGTTCCCAGTGTTACACCGGCAGAGGGGTTGCTGATCGTTAGCGTAGCCGTCTCATCTCCTTCAATATCAGTATCATTCTGAATTGTGAAAGTGACAATGCCTGTTGTGGCTCCATCCAGAATAGTAATAGTCGCATTGCTCAGGGTATAATCGGTATTGGCAATACCCGTTCCGTTTATTCCCAGGTCAACTGTCTGATTTCCATCTACGGCCTGAGAAGCAGTGGCGGTTACCGTAATCACAGTCTGATCTGCCTCTGTACCAGTATTTGCAGAAACACTGAGTTCAACTGTTGGGAAATCATTATCGGTAATCGCAATATTCTGAGTGGTAGTGGTTCCCAGTGTTGCACCGGCTGAAGGGTTACTGATCGTCAAAGTAGCCGTCTCATCTCCTTCTATATCCGCATCGTCCTGAATCGTAAAAGTGACCATGCCCGTGGTTGCCCCATCCAGAATGGTAATAGTCGCATTGCTCAGGGTATAATCGGTATTGGCAATGCCTGTTCCACTCACTCCCAGATCAACCGTCTGATTTCCATCCACTGCCTGAGAGGCAGTGGATGTTACCGTAATCACTGTCTGGTCTGCCTCTGTACCAGCATTGGCGGAAACACCAAGCTCAACCGTTGGAAAGTCATTATCCGTGATAGTTACATTCTGAGAGGTAGTCGTTCCCAGTGTTGCACCGGCTGAGGGGTTACTGATCGTCAATGTAGCGATCTCGTCTCCTTCTATATCAGTATCATCCTGGATAGTAAAGGTCACTGAACCGGTAGTGGCTCCGTCCAGAATGGTAATAGTTGCATTACTTAGGGCATAATCGGTATTGGCAATACCCGTTCCGCTTACTCCCAGGTCAACAGTCTGATTTCCATCCACGGCCTGAGAAGCTGTAGCGGTAACCGTAATCACCGTCTGATCTGCCTCTGTACCAACATTGGCTGATACACTCAACTCAACTGTTGGGAAATCATTATCCGTGATAGTTACATTCTGAGTGGTAGTGGTTCCCAGTGTTGCACCGGCTGAAGGGTTGCTGATCGTTAATGTGGCGGTCTCATCTCCTTCAATATCAGCATCATCCTGGATAGTAAAAGTGACCATACCGATGGTGGCTCCATCCAGAATAGTGATCGTGCCATTGCTCAGGATATAATCGGTATTGGCAATGCCCGTCCCACTTACCCCCAGGTCAACTGTCTGATTTCCATCCACTGCTTGTGAGGCTGTTGCCATTACCGTAATCACCGTCTGATCTGCCTCTGTACCGGCATTGGCAGAAACACTGAGCTCAACCGCTGGAAAGTCATTATCGGTGATAGTTATATTCTGAGAGGTAGTCGTTCCCAGGGTCACTCCGGCCGAGGGATTGCTGACCGTCAATGTGGCGGTCTCATCCCCTTCTATATCTGCATCATCCTGGATAGTAAAAGTGACCATACCCGTGGTCGCTCCATCCAGAATGGTAATAGT
>DIYF01000126.1:4817-5101 GCA_002427745.1 Roseivirga sp. UBA6061
AGATCAACCGTCTGATCTCCATCTACTGCCTGAGAAGCTGTAGCGGTTACCGTAATCACCGTCTGATCCGCCTCTGTACCGGTATTCGCAGAAACACTGAGTTCAACTGTTGGGAAATCATTATCGGTGATAGTTACATTCTGAGTGGTAGTGGTTCCCAAAATAAGACCGGCAGACGGATTGCTGATCGTTAAAGTAGCCGTCTCAGCACCTTCGATATCCACATCATCCTGAACTGTAAAAGTAACTGTACCCGTGGTGGCTCCATCCAGAATGGTAATAGT
>DIYF01000126.1:5247-72098 GCA_002427745.1 Roseivirga sp. UBA6061
AGATCAACCGTCTGATCTCCATCCACGGCCTGAGAAGCAGTGGCTGTTACCGTAATCACTGTCTGGTCTGCCTCTGTGCCGGCATTGGCGGAAACGCTGAGTTCAACCGTTGGAAAGTCATTATCGGTAATAGCCACATTCTGAGTGGTGGTAGTTCCCAGGGTCACACCAGCTGATGGGTTACTTATAGTTAATGTCGCAGTCTCATCTCCCTCGATGTCTGAATCATCCTGGATGGTAAAGGTCACTGTGCCGGTTGTTGCACCATCGAGAATGGTGATGGTCGTATTACTTAGGGCATAATCTGTACCAGTGATGCCAGTGCCAGAAATTCCCAAGTCTACTGTTTGATTACCCGAAACACCGGCAGATGCAGTAGCAGTCACTGTAATAACCGTTCCATCCGCCTCTGTCCCGTTGTTGGCTGATACAGACAAGTCCACGGTAGGTGCTGCACAAAGAGTAAAACGCATAATGGGCCTTTGGTTTGTGGCCTGGCCGGTGGTCAGAGCCGTACCGACTGTCGCAGTGCTTTGCGCATTCATCGCCATCGTATTGTTGGTCAACTCGTAATTGATGTTGGCAGGAGTTCCAGTTGAATTGAATGAATTCGTAACAAATTCTACGACAATGTTGCTGCTCCCATCCCATAAGAATGGGTTATCCAATGTAAAAGTTTGCCAACCCACAGTAGCTGTGTTAGGTATGTTACCTGCCTCAATCACAGTAGTTAAGCCTGTGATAAAGGGTTCTCCATTTGCTATAGTCGTACCTGTCGTGTAGAAATCTTGTGTGCTAGTTCCCATTTTCATCATCAAACCATCTACAGGGACTGAATTTGCATTTACGAAGTTGAGGTCAAAAGCAGTGATCAACCCGGCTCCTGTCATGCCAATTTCGTTGAGCTCAGCAGCCGTTACTATGTACTGCTGTCGGTTGCTTCGATTGCCAATAATAGTGACCCAATATGGACTTGATGCACTATTCTGTCCTTCTGCAGTGCCTCTTGTATGGACACTTGATACACTACAATCTTCATCTGTTATGGTAATATTTATGGAAGTATTAGATCCCAACGCCAGGCCTGAAGAGGGATTACTTATGGTCAATGTAGCCACCTCTGCTATCTCATTCACCGCATCACTCTGAACAGTAAAAGTGACTGAGCCTGTAGTTTGACCATTCAAAATGGTTATGGTACTATTGCTCAGCGAATAATCAGCACCTGTGATACCTGTTCCGGAAACACCAAGGTCAACTGTTTGATTACCAGTCACCGCAGCAGAAGCCGTTGCTGTAACTGTGATTACGGTACCATCTACCTCATTGCCAATATTAGCTGATGCGCTCAAGTCTACCGTTGGAAAGTCATTGTCGGTAATGGAGACATCTTGAGAAGTGGTCGCACCCAAGGTGAGTCCGGAGGATGAGTTGCTCATGGTCAAAGTGGCGGTTTCCGTTCCTTCGATATCCGCATCATCCTGAATAGTAAAGGTGACCGAGCCAGTGGTAGCTCCATTCAAAATCGTGATGGCGGTATTGCTTAGGGAATAATCAGTTCCCGCTATCCCAGTCCCACTCACGCCCAGGTCAATCGTCTGATCTCCAGAAACGGCAGCATCTGCTGTTGCGGTTACTGTGATTACTGTTTGGTCAGCTTCTGTGCCAGTATTGGCACTTACTGATAGGTTGACCTCGGGGAATAAAGAACAAATATCCATTCTCACGATGGGCCTGGTCGTACTTTTTACCCCTGCAGTGTAAGAGCATCCGTCAGCAGCACCAGTAGCAAAATCATAAAGATATAATGCCCGGGTATCAGAACCGGTTGCTGAAGATGCCATGAAAAACGGTTTGTCAGTTTGCAAATCAGGCGTACAGAACTCTACCAGTATATTACTTACACCATCCCATAGGAATCCATCCATTCCAGGCTCATTGATAGGGAATTCTACCCAGGCAAAAGAAGGGGGAAACATAAATGCTGCCGGTGGAGCAACCGATGCATAGGTTGCTACCTGCGTAAGACCTGTTTCAAAATCCCAACGATCTTCCGGAATAGTCTCAGTGGGTGCTCCTTCCCCGAGAGAAGTTAATGAGGTACAACCCATTTTCATGGTAAGATTAGTAACGGTATTCGCCGGGTTAGTGGCGAATACGTACTTAAACCAAAGGGATGAAATTTTGCCAGGCGCTGTAAACCCCGCTGCATTAAGTTCAGCTGCTGTGTATAAAAACTGGACACGCCCCCTTCGATCACCTGAGGTAGCCTCACCAAAATGCATGGTAGCCGAGGATATTAATCCTTCGCTCTCATCTCCAATCACCTGTGAATCAACGCTACCCAGACAAGTTTGATTAGTCAGTCCGCAGGATAAGGATGATGTGTCATCATCTGTTATCACAACATCTTCGCTTGTATTAGTCCCTAAGGCCAGACCTGATGATGGATTGCTGATAGCAAGCGTTGCTGTTTCAGTGCCTTCGCTGTCCGCATCATCCTGAATGGTAAAAGTGACCGAACCAGTGGTTTGACCATTCAAAATGGTTATGGTACTGTTGCTCAGTGCATAATCGGTACCTGTCACGTTTGTTCCGCTGACTCCAAGGTCAACAGTTTGGTCGCCTGATACAGCTTGAGCTGCAGTGGCAGTAACTGTAATAACCGTCTGGGCCGCTTCAGTGCCTGCAGAGGCGGATACACTTAGGTCTACGCTTGGAACATCATTGTCGGTGATAGTCACATTTTGAGTAGTTGTAGTGCCCAAGCTTACCCCAACTGACGGATTGCTGATAGTGAGTGTAGCTGTTTCAGTTCCTTCCATATCTGAATCATCCTGAACCGTAAAAGTGACCGAACCAGTGGTTTGACCATTCAAAATGGTAATTGTACTGTTACTCAAAGCATAATCGGTACCTGTCACGTTTGTTCCGCTAACTCCAAGGTCAACAGTTTGGTCGCCTGAAACTGCTGCTGAAGCAGTGGCAGTAACCGTGATGACCGTCTGGGCTGCTTCCGTACCTGCACTGGCAGAAACACTCAGGTCTACGGTTGGGAAGTCATTGTCGGTAATGGAGACATCTTGAGCAGTGGTAGTGCCTAAGGACACTCCTGATGACGGGTTGCTAATGGTGAGGGTAGCGGTCTCTGCATTCTCAACATCCGCATCGTCCTGAATGGTAAAGGTGACCGAGCCAGTGGTAGCTCCATCCAAAATTGTGATCGTGGTATTGCTGAGTGCATAATCCGTACCCGTAATGCCCGTACCGGAAACTCCAAGATCAACCGTCTGATCTCCATCTACTGCGGTGGAAGCAGTAGCCGTTACCGTAACTATGGTCTGAGCTGCTTCTGTTCCGGTACTGGTGGAGACAGATAAGTCAACTTCAGGATTGGAAGGTGCACCCAGGCTGTAATGTACTATGACATTAGTCCATCTGCCGGGGAAAGTGAGACTAAATGGATAGCTTTTCCCTACTCCACCGCGAATTGCAAGGTTTGCATCACTGCCTAAAAGCTCGTAATCGCCAGTATCTTGAGTATAGCTTGTACCTCCCCCGGTAGTATTGGTAATGTAGAAACCATAGCTTTGTCCGGCTGGTATCGTAACATTAATCGGAATGGGAATTGCAATCTGTCCCGTTGTACCTGTCAGACTTATCGGCCCGCCCAATAAGGTCCAGGCTGCTGCATTTTCCTCAAAGCCTACAAAGGTGCCTGGTCTGTAGTAGATTTCGTAGTCGGCAGTGAGGCCATCGTACAAAATGTGTTCAAAACTGTTAATCGTAATCACATTGGTAGCCACAAGGTCAAACATCACTCCTCTTTGACCGTTATTTGGTGTCTGTGCAGTACTGGATAAGCTGGTTGGAGGAGCACTCTCATTGTCTGTAATGGTTACATTTTGGGAGGTGGCAGTCCCGAGTGTCAATCCAAATGATGGATTGCTAATGGTTAGCGTTGCCGTTTCAGTGCCCTCACTGTCCGCATCATCCTGAATGGTAAAGGTGACCGAGCCGGTGGTTTGACCATTCAAAATGGTAATAGTACTGTTACTCAATGCATAATCAGTACTGGTCACATTGGTTCCGCTTACCCCAAGGTTAACGGTTTGGTCGCCAGATACCGCTGCAGAAGCCGTAGCGGTAACCGTGATGACCGTACCATCGGCTTCAGTGCCTGTACTAGCGGAAACACTCAAGTCTACTTCAGGAATAGTCCCGCTGCTACCGTTTACCTGAATATTGTCAAACCTCCAATATTCTGTGCTCGTCCAGCTCACACAGGAAATTCTCCACTCTATGGTGTTCCCTATCCCGGATGAAATGACGGTTGCATAACTTTCTGTCTCTCCTGATATGTCTCCAATCTGGATCATACTGCCCGGAGCTTCGGTCATGGAAACATCACAGTTGTCTTCTGCCACTTCCTGCCAGGCACCTCCATCAATTCTGTATTCCAGCTTTACCCAGTCGATACAGGTTGAGCCCGAGCCACTGCAATCGGCACATTCTTCCAGGGTTCCATCTTCAGATAAGTCCATGGAAAAACCGATGTTGGTAAAACCGGTAGTATTGATGGTTCCTGTGGTCCAATTGGCCGCAGGACTGTTGGTGTCACGAGCTTCCAAAACGCCACCTACTACCTTTAAATAATCTGTGCTAGCCAGTGCACCGGGTGCTAAGGCTGTCCAGGAAACTCCTCCGGTATTATCAGTTCCAACGGTTGCATTTTCTGCCTCATCAAAGGTTTCAGAAAACAAAAGGGTTGCCGTAAAAGCTTCGGGCTGCGAAACATTGGCTATAACAGCCTCAGGGTTAAGAGCCAGATTTACCGGTATCAGCTCAGCAATATCTGTCAGATACAACACTGCGCGTGTTGTGGTATTGAATATCTCAGTACTCTTTCCTCCGGCTTTTTCTGAATCAAATCCGATATAGCGTTCCTTAGCTTCTCCACTTGCAGAAGTGAGGTTGAGTAAGAGGCTTGCCATCCATACATGAAAATGGGTCAGCAACAGACGCTTTCCATGACGTTTTCTAATAGGTTCCAATAGTAGTGTTTGATAAGTTTTGCTGTCAGACAACCGTTAATACCCTCACTCCAAAGAAGGTTACTCTTGTACAGTGAAATTAAATTGAGGGCCTGTCTGAGGCTTAACTCAGAATTGACATTCTTTGACAGATTTCGGGCAAAACAGCGGCACAGAAGCTCTAATCCACATTTTTGCGCACGCAGCTTTATGCTGCGCCTCTCTAATGTCAGTCAAAAGACCTTTTAATTTCTACTGTTCAGAGTCCCCGGATCAATGGGTAAAGGGCATGATCACATCACTGAAACAGTGTTGGGTAAGATTAAGAATGGAAGGTGTCTCGAGGCAATTTCAGAGGTCATACAAACCTTATACATGTATAGAATTAGTGGTAAACAGCCCCTTAAATACTGTTGATATACTGGTATATGTCTTCTTCCTTACCTAGTGCCATTTTCTTCTTGAGACGATACCTTGACACCTGAACACTGGAAGGACTGATATTCATAAGCCGTGCGATTTCCTTGGTTGCAAGTCCCATTCTTATGTAGGCACTGTGCTTTTCTTCGGTCTGTGAAAGACCTGGATGGGTGGTTCTGAGTTTATCAAAAAAAGATGGATGTACTTCGTCAAAATGGGTCTTAAAAGTATTCCAGTCTTTGTCGATATTTTTCTGGTTACCAATCAGGCTCAGTATTTCTTTCAGGCTTCGGGAACTGAACTCACTGTTGCCACTCATGTTCTTTTTAATGCTTTGTTCCAGTTCTTCCAGTGCATCATTCTTCTGAGCCATCTGCAGCGTCATAGAAGTAAGCTCCCGTTGTTTATGTTGAACCTGGCCTTCAAGGCGCTCATTCTCCGCTTTCTTTTGGGCATTTTCCAACTCAGAGAGTCTCACCTGGTCCTGCAAACGGGCTTCTTTTTCAATAGATAGTTTTTTACCCAACTGGTAACGATTCATCAACAGCACCAGCAAGATTACGAACAACAATGCCAATACGAGAAATATGTTTCTCTGCCTTCTCTGTGCTCTGTTTTCAATAGCCAAAGATCTGTTTTGAGCTATTTGCAAGGCCAGTTGCGTCTCTTTTTTTTCTGTTTCATAACGTACCTTCAGATTTTCAGAGATATCAAAGCGTTCCTTGTCAAAAAGAGCTTCAACACTTTGCTGTAGGCTATCATAATACTGACTGACCAGCTCTGCATTATTTTCATGGACATAATACCTTGCCAACAGTTGATAGCCTTCCTGTATATAGGCTACGGCACCCAGACGTTTTACAATATCCAGCCCTTCCCTGATCATGGATTTTACCTGACTCCATCGGTCGGTTTCCATATATAACCTGGCCTTTACAAGTAAGGTAGCTGCGTAGAGCTCTTCATAGTCAGTCTCTTTCAGAATGCGCAGAGCGAGATTAGCAGAAGCTTCGGATTTGTCATAGTGCCCGTTTTTTAAATAAACATATACCAGGTTTGAGTGACATACACCCACTCCTTGTTCATTTCCCAATTCAGACATGGCGGGTATAGCCTTTAGCAAGTAAGCCTCTGACTCCTCATACCGCTCCAGTTGCATATTGATTATGCCCAAATCTTTCAGCGCATAAGCCAGCGTACGATCATGACCGTTTTTTTCAGCTTTTTCCGCTACCTCCAACACGATATCAAGGGCGTCATCAAGTTGTGACTGAGAAAAATAGACGCCTGTAATATTCAACATGGCATTGTACAGATAATCAGCCGGAAGCTCTTTTTCTATCGACCAATCCTGGGCCTGAATAAAGTATTCCAGAGCCTTGTCCATCTCACCCCAGTTGCGATAGATAAGGCCAAGCACTATAAAGGCATAATGGATATCTTCATAGTTTTCACCCCCATGCTTTATCAGCCATTCGCTGACTTTGAATGCTTTTCTCGGGTTTACATAGACAATGCTGGCGATATACTTATGAATCTCTTCGATCTCGGCTTTTGTATAGCTTTCACCAGTGAGGTATGCTCCTCCATTATGATAAAACACCCAAACGAGACCTTGTGGAAAGTTCTCATTTCTGGACATTGTCGCAGTCTGCGAAAAAAGCCTCCTGGCCTCCTCTTCCTGTCCTTGCGATACCGCCAGTTGTCCCAGGCCGCAGAGAACTTTAATTCTCAGTATGGGATCATCATCATCGGCATCCAGCCATTTCAGGGCCTGGCTATAAGCGGACAAGGCCTGCTCGTTTCTCTCCAGTTGCAGAGATAAGAGACCTTTCAATTGTAATCTCGAAATTCGTTTTAACTGATCTTCCTCTTCCCGAACCAAAAGCCGATCAAGCCCCTCTAAAACCTTAGAGGCACTATCTCCAGGCAAGGTTTCAGGCACATCAGAAGACATCAGGGCCTCGTAACCATCTTCCCGGGTCTGGGCCATGAGGTTTGTACAAGAGATTACAAGGAAGAGTAAGAGCAAAAGCTCCTGATACTTAAAACTGTTCGACCTTGATTTTTTCACTTTTGCACCCATGTCGCCTCACTATAAAAATCCCTGATTATCTCTAATCAGTGCTTTGGGCAGTCTCCTCAAGACCAAATTCTGAAGGAAGACAATTGTATTCGTTAAAAAATACTTTCGAAAAATACGACAGGTTTTCGAATCCCACATCATAAGCCACTTCACTGACCGATTTTGCTTGTGATGAGAGCAACTGAGCTGCTTTATCCAATCTGAACTTTCTCAAATACTCATTGGGAGAGTAGCCACTGATGCTCTTAAGCTTTCTGCGCAATTGGGTATCGCTCACTTTCAATGCAATGGCCAGATCTGTAACAGTGAGCCCTGATTGTGAATAGTTAACTTCAAGACATTGCTTCAGGGCATCCAGAAACTGCTTTTCCCTGGAACTGACCTTAATCTCTTCAGGTTTCAGGTCTATCACCTCTTTGGCATAAATCTCACGAAGTCTCTTTCTGTTCAACTTCAGCGCATTCAATACCGTTTTCAGCTCATCTGTATCAAAAGGCTTGGTCAGATAGTTGTCCACTCCCTGTTCGTAACTTTCTATGCGACTGGCACGAGAAGTCTTCGCAGTGAGCATAACAACCGGGATATGGCTGGTCTGTAATGTGTTTTTAACACGTTTACTAAATTCATAGCCATCCATTACCGGCATCATGGCATCACAAACAATGATATCCGGTACCTCCTTCTTTGCCAGGTTAAACCCTTCCTCTCCATTCACGGCTTCGATCATATTGTATTCATCAGCCAGCAAAGTTCGGATGTATGACCGCATGTCATCATTGTCTTCTACCAGCAGCAGCAGCTCGCGCCCACCCTGATGAGTCGATTCTCTAAGAGAGGCCTCATTTGTGGTTATCTCTAAAGCGACCTCCTCAGGTATTTGCGTTTCATTTATCTCTTGTACAGGCCACAGCCCCACATTCAACGGTAACTGCAGACGAAAGTGAGTTTCATGATCATCACTGGAAACTTGAATATCTCCTTTGAGAAGCGTTACCAGTTCCTTAACCAAAGCCAGTCCCACTCCGCTGCCGGTATGGCCTGTTTGCCCGACCTGATAAAATCTGTCAAAAACCCGTAGTAGCTGATCTTCAGTGATGCGGCTCCCACTATTACTGATAGTAAAAGAGAGTACTTCTGACCTTTCGTTAAAGTCGACCACACACCTGATAGTACCATCTTCAGGCGTAAACTTAATGGCATTGGACAGTAGGTTATTAACGATTTTACTCAGCATTTGCCGATCATAGCATCCCTGGAAATGATCGTGGCTCTGTTTCAGCGACAGGCTCACTCCTTTTGATTGAGCCAGTGAATCAAAAGATGAGATCAACAGCTTCACCTCGCGTGCAACATCTCCTTTGATAATCGCTGGTGTCATCTTACCGGCTTCCAGTTTCTGGATATCCAGTAGCTCATCAACCAGCACCTTTAGTTTCGACAGATTATCTGCCAGTAAACCGGTCATTTTCTCATCAGGGTACTTTTTGAGTAGCTCTTGCGCAGGGCCGTACATCAGCGTAAGGGGAGTACGAATCTCATGTGAGATATCCGTGAAGAAACCTGTCTTCAGATCATCGAGTTCCTGTAGTCTTCGGTTCTGATCTGCTTCCGTTAACAATGCCCGTTCAGCCTCGAACTTCCTGCGTTCTGTTTGTCTGAATATCTTCCCGAGGAAAACGATGAACACCAGTATTTCTGCCACAAAAAAGGCAAATGCCAGGGCGAAAATGCCATTAAAACTCAGATATGTCAGCACTCTCACCATAATCAGCAGATTACTGGCAAGTCCCAGAATTAAAGGAATCGAATAGTATTTGTGGATGTTGAGTTTTTTATAGCCGAAATAGCCATAGAGAATGAGCGTATAGATTCCGCACAATACGGCAGATGACATAGACGCCTTGACCCAATACCACTGATAATCGAAAATGCTGATGGCAATCAGCGTAATGGCCCCTATAAGAATAGTATAACCAAGCCTACCCATCCAGCGCACCACCTGATTCAAATCCAGTGTCTTCAAGGTAAAAAGCAACAGACACAGAGGCATGATGGTGTAGAAGAAATGATTGATTCTGGCAATCACTTCCGGATCATCAGAAAAAAGCGGTCCGGTCACATTTTCAAGGCTCCAGAAACCAATGGTTTTCATAAAAATAATAGCCGAGTAAGACCTGAAAAGTCTGTCGTTGATGATAGAGAAACTCAGAATCCCAATGAGTAACAGTCTGAAAATCAACATACCATTGACAAGGGCCTGGGTATCATGGTCTCCTATTTCTGAATTTCTGAAACCCGACAATGAATAGGCTCTTAAAAACCCGAACTGACCTCTGCGACTTTTGAGCCTGAAGTAGATGGTACTGCCCTCCTCCTTTAGCAGACTGAAATGAAAAACGGGTTCCTGAGAATAAAGACGGGTATCTTTTTCTTCAGCCAGATCATAATGTTCCTCACCCCTGATCTGACCAGTCTTCGCATCCAGAATATAAAAACTCAGTTCTTCCAGAACAGGGTTATCCCAATGCACAACCCAATCGCTATTATCCGATGCTTCATTAACCAGTTCTAACCGTATCCAGAAAACGCTATTGGTAAACGGAAAAGCAAATTCATCTTTTCCATTCTTCCGAAAGTCAAGGTTCTCCAGGTCGTTTACGCTCAGTGTTCCGGCAGCATCCTCCAACACCTCCATGTTGGCTGAGATGTTCAGTGTTTTGTCAAAAGCTTTCGAGATATCAACAACCTGGCCAACAGCCGCTGTCGAAGCAAACATTATAATACCCAGAACTGCTAGTGTAAAACCTTTGCAACGCATACTGAAATTCAATATTTGCCGATAGTGAAATCCTTTAGGGATATTCAAAAAAACCTATCGTCCGACTTTGAGTTTTTGGTGAGTTTCAAACATACGAAATTTAGCCTATAGCCTTCATTAACTACTTTTTTATGTCCCTCCTGGTCTATGCTGATCCTATAGTCAGGCCACAGTAAAACCAATGATCTGATCATCAATTCCATCCCTGTTACTAGGGATAGGAATCACTAGTCATGGTGATTTTTTTTACCTACGCCTAGCGGTTGTTTGCCGGGAGAGTCTTCGTGTACCTTTGCATTGTTTAGAATGAATCTAAATAAGGAAATGAAGAAAATCTGTATTCTCTGCATACTGCTCATTGCCAACGGACTTTATGGCCAGAAAGGGCAATCCATCACGGGCCGGATCACCGATCAAAAGGGTGCTGCTGTAGCCTTTGCTACCCTACAACTCAAACCTTCAGGTGCAGCCATGAGTGCCGATGACAACGGTCTTTTCCGCTTTAATAATGTAACTCCCGGCCAATACAACCTGATAATCAGCGCTGTAGGCTTTATTCAAAAGAATGTGCCGGTCGCGGTTGGTGATAATCCGGCAGACCTTCAGACCATCGTACTTCAGGAGCAGGTGAGTGTTTTGGACCAGGTGGTAGTAACGGCTTCGCGCATGGAGCAAACACTGGCCGATGTGCCCATTCCTGTGAAAGTAATCAGTCAGGAACAGATAATCAGAAGTGGTAATGTGCGCCTGGATGAAATGCTCATTGAGCAAACCGGCCTGCTGGTAAACTCAGATCATGGCACGGGCATCCAGATACAGGGGCTTAACTCCGAATATATTCTGGTGCTGGTAGATGGTGAGCCCTTGATAGGCCGCACGGCCGGTACGCTTGACCTTTCCAGGGTCACCGTCAACAATATAGATCGGATTGAAATTGTAAAAGGGCCTTCATCATCACTTTATGGCAGCGAGGCCATGGGCGGAGTCATCAATATTATCACAAAAAACCCTTCAAACGGACTCTCTGCTACATTTGGTGCAAAGTACCGCAGATTCAATTCCTCTGATATCAATGCCGGAGTCAACTATGGCACCGACAAGCTTCAGTTAAATGCTTTCTTCAACCGCCTGAGCTCTGACGGCTATGACCTTACCGAGAATTCTCTGAGTCAAACCGCATCCGCTTTTACAGCCAGTACCTACCAAGTTAAGAGCAAACACAAAATTTCTGACCAGGTAGACCTTTCTCTGTCAGGCCGGTACTATACCGAACCACAGGAAGATAAGACCATGGTTTCTGTGAGTGACGGACAGAACACTACGGATGTACTGCACGATTACAATGCGAAAAGAACAGACTGGAACACACTGCCAAAACTTGAATGGCGACTAAGGGACAAAGCACTGATTACGCTACGACAGTATCTCAGTGAGTACGAAACAGAAACGCGTATAACCCGCAATGCGGATCAGAATTTATTCAGCCTTGATCAATTCAAACAAAACTTCAGCAGAAGTGAAGCTCAGGGAGATTTCTTTCTCAATCCTCTTCATACACTTACAATGGGAGTCGGGCATATCAAAGAAGAAGTAGCCTCTACCCGATATATCGACAGCACCTTCACCTCACAATATGCCTTTGTACAATACCTTTGGGAACCCACCGAGAGCATCGATATTACCCTTGGAGGCAGATACGATGACCATGAAGCCTATGGTAGCAACTTCAGCCCTAAGATCGCTCTGGGTTACCAGGTAAACCCAAAGCTTAAACTACGTGCCTCATTTGGCGGAGGCTTCAAGGCCCCTGACTTCAGGCAACTGCTATTGGATTTCACCAATCCCACAGTGGGCTACAGCGTGATGGGTACCTCTGTAGTCACCGATGGTGTAGAGAGGCTTGTCGCTCAGGGAGAAACATTTCGCCAGGACCCGGTCAATAATCCAAATGCTATCACCAGTGCCAGAACCAATGCCGCAGTGGCCTCCAGCGGCCTCAATGCTGAAAGCTCACTTGCCTGGAACATTGGTGCGCA
Organism: Roseivirga sp. UBA6061; assembly: GCA_002427745.1. GTDB lineage: Bacteria > Bacteroidota > Bacteroidia > Cytophagales > Cyclobacteriaceae > Roseivirga. The sequence goes on from DIYF01000126.1 coordinate 17,641, forward strand.
TTACCTGCTCAACAGCAAGACACTGATCACCGGTAATCTGTTCAGAAATAACATTTCCAACCTGATTGATACCTGGGCCATTGCGCAAAAGGACAATGGACAATTCATATTCAGCTACCGCAATGTAGAAGACATCGTGACCCAGGGCGTAGAGTTGGAGACTAACCTCACACTTTCTCCGCAACTGAGCATATCGCTTGGTTATCAGTTCCTGGACACCTTTGACCAAAAGGTAGTTGACCAGATAGAGGAAGGTACCCTGGCCTACAGACCTGCCGGTGAAATAGTCTCCAGAAGAGTAAAAAGGTCTGACTATGGCGGTCTGTTTGGCCGGTCGAAGCACAGCGGCAATCTCAAGGTGAACTACCGGTATGTACCTCTGGGCCTTGATCTCTTCTTCAGAACACTCTATCGGGGTCGCTGGGGTTTTGGCGACCGTGACGGCAACCAGATACTGGTGGGTGATGATGAATATGCCGATGGCTACTTCATGTTCAACCTGTCACTACAAAAGCAATTCAATTCCAGACTCACTATTGATGCAGGCGTCAATAACCTGCTGGACACTACCAATGAGTTTGAAGCTTCCCTGCCAGGCAGAATCTGGTTCATCGGCCTCAAAATCAACTTTCTACAACAAGAAAAATAGCATTCAACATCAAACTATCTAATAATAAGCAAGCAATGAAAAAGTCCTATTTATTTCTTTTCGCCTTACTCTCAACTGTCGTTTTCAGCTGTGATGACGATGATCCGGCACCGGTGCCACTGGAGGTGCAATCTGTATCTAATTTTGAAGCACCGGGAGATGTGTATAACTATACAACCAACCCTCCTACCCTGGTACAATCTACTGAGATTCAGTATTTTGATTTCTCAGCAGGTGTAGAGGTGACCTCCACCGATGCCTGGGATATTGGTATCAAGGGTACGACTATTATTACCAACGGTGGTATCAACGGAAATGGTGGTGTGGAGGCCACCACGGTAGCAGGCATTTTCGATGAAATGACGGAGATGCCGGCAAACGTGACGCTGGGCACTGACACCAATGAGGTACTGGCCATCAACAAGAATACAGATTTTACTGACAGGTGGTACTCTTACTCTCAGGGACTGATCAGTCCGGTGCCCGGCAAGGTAATCTTACTCAAAGACACCGAAGGCAACTATGTGAAATTAGAAATACAGTGCTACTACAGAGGTTGCCCGGCCAGTCCGGTTGCCGGCCAGGACAATGGTGTTTACACTTTCCGTTATGTGCACCAGCCCAATGGCTCTGGTAGCTTCGATTTTCAATGATATACACAGGCTCTGGCCTGACGGGTAGATTCATCGCTCTCACAGAACCTTAATTCTCTTTGAGATGGATGTACTCTTTTCAGGAGTCGTCAGATGGGCGGCTCCTTTTTATCAGCATCGCAAAATACCCCTTTTCATACAATTCAAGAGCTCTCCTCCACATCGGAGGGGGCTTTTGTTAAACCTTACCCTTATGAGCAAATGTGATCCCGTAACACTGGTGGAAGCAGAAGGCCTGAATGTCTCTCTCTGTAAATGCTGCAAACGCATAGGACTGATGCACAAAAACCTGCTCGTCAGTTTTAACCTCATTGAGTTTACTCAATTCAGCAGTAGTGTGAGGAATATTGACTTCCATCGCAGTGCCATCTGTTTTCCTGACGGTCAGCCATATGTGATCCTGAACACTTGTCATGAAGACATCCAGTTCTGCTTCGATTTTGCTGAATTCGCTCAGCTAAAGTCAGTACTCGACCAAGCAGATGTCATGATACAGGTATATGAATCGCTTGAAGTAAAATAATCAGATATGCCCCACGAAATCATTATGCTACATGAATCTTCCAATATTCAGATTTACAAGTGTAAGTGCTGTAATCATTATAATCTCAATTACCGCAATCTGTTTCTTGCCTTCTCCCGAAAGGAGTTCAAGGGATTCTATAAAATCCTGAGCCGGCTAAGACCCGAACATTTTACCTGTATTCATCCTGAAGGCCTGAAAGCTATTGTGAGCCATTCCAAATACCCTGGAGGAATGGGTTTTACGGAAGAAGAAGTCACTTCGATTCTCAGCCAGATAGAAGAGGCCATGATGATGGAAGAAGTACAAAAAACTTTAACCAGTTAGCAGGTTTGATACTGAGGGTCAGTCACTACTACTAGTGATAGATTTTAGCTAGACGTAGCAATTGTCCACAGTTTCGACCCCATTTATTTTTGCAAAATCATGGAGAGCCTCTCTCCTGTTTAATCCACCCGATATGAAACGTACACTATTACTCACCATAGCATTGATACTCGCAGCCCCTCAGGCAGTACTCTATGCACAACAAAAAAACGAGCTGCTGGCCAGAGATTTCTGGAAACCACAGCCGTCTGTCAGTCAGATTGAGGAGAAGATAAAGCAGGGCCATTCTCCTACTGAGCTAAACGGATCAGCTTTTGACCCTACCGCTTATGCCATTCTGGAAAACAACCCGATTGCTACCATCGACTTTTTGCTCAAACAGGGAAACGATTTGAATAAGCGCACCCATGATGAGCGTACCTATATCTTCTGGGCGGCTCTTAGAGGTAATCTGGATCTGATGAAACACTTACTCAGACAGGGAGCCAGAACGGATGTGCTTGATCATAGCGGTACTTCTCTTCTTATGTGGTGTGCCTCCACAGGGCAAACCAATACCGATATCTATGAATTCTGCATTAACAATGGCTTTGATATCAGCAAAGAAAAAGATCGTAATGGCCGAAATGTAGCATTGTCTTTCTCTCGCAGAATGGAGGACTTTGAACTCCTGGATTACTTTATCAGCAAAGGCGTAGACATTCACGACACCAATAAAGATGGCAACGGCCTCTTCCATTTTGCAGCTCAGGCGGGCAACCTGGATATTCTCAAAAAGCTGGTGACTGACTATAAGGTGAGTACCGCTACCAACCTGAATACCAACGAAAATGCCTTTCACTTTGCCAGCTACAAGCGTGTCGGCAATGATGAGCCATCGCAACTGCCTCTTTACAAGTACCTGAAAACCTTAGGTCTTAACCCCGGTCTGGTTTCACACAAAGGCAGAACCGTGCTACATAACATAGCCTACTACAGTAATGACACCGAGGTAATCGATTATCTGATCAAAGAAGGAGCAGATGCCAATGAGGTAGACGAAAACGGTAATACAGCCCTGATCAATGCAGCTTTACGAGGAAGTAAAGAAAAGGTGGCCGCGCTGCTGGCACATACCCATGATATCAACTTAACCAACAAAGAGGGCCTTTCGGCTATGACCAGGGCCATCAGGTCTAACTCGCTGGAAGTTGTTGAATTACTGGCTGCCAAAGGCGCTGAAACCGGAATTGTGGATAAAGCGGGTTATGACCTGGGATATCACCTGGTACAGGGGACACGCAATAACCTGAAGCTGTTTGACCAGAAAATGGCCTTCCTGAAAGCTCGGGGATACAAGCCCTCATCCTTGCAGAAAGACCGGAGCACCCTGCTGCACGCTGCTATCGATCGCGGTAATGTGGCCCTTATCAAACGACTCGTTGAACTGGGAGTAGACATCAATGCCAAAGACAGTAACGGACAGACCATACTACACTATGCGGCTATGCAGGCAAAGAATGATGATCTCCTGAAAATGCTCTTACAGGAAGGTGCAGACAAACGCATCAAAACTGAATTCGATGAATCAGCCTATGACCTTGCCAGCGAAAATGAGCTTCTGAGAGCAAACAAAATTGACTTTGAATTCCTGAAAACTACCGAACAATGAAAAAAGCGCTTTCCATAGTCCTTACCCTGTTGCTGGCCCTCACTACCTATGCCTTCAGCACTGGCGAATATGCCACGTACAAGTGCCTTATACAGCTCACCAATTATGGTGGTGAAGGTGCCTATGTGGTGGTATCGCTTATCAATCCTCATGGAGAGTATGAAAGGACCCTTTCTATGAGTGGTGATGATGAAGAATGGTATGAAGATATGCCTGCCTGGTACGAGTTTTACAATGGTAAAAAAGAAAACATTGATGGTGTTACCGGAGCATCAATCATCAGTGGAGGCAGAAAAATAACCGTTCTGGGCATTGATCCTGCTAAAATTGACGCTGGATACAAATTAAGATTTGAAACCGCGGTTGAGGACAAGGAATACTACGAGAAAGATCTTGAAATAGATCTGACCACAGAGGTAGCCAATCAGCGCCTTAAAGGCGAAGGATATATTCGCTACGTTCAACTCATCAAAAAATAACGTGTTTTAAATTACTATGGGTACTTCTTTATGGCGCCTCACACACCTGTGGCTCGCCATGGTCTCCTCCATATTCTTACTAATAGCATCTGTTACAGGTGCTATTTTAGCTTTTGAACCCATCTATGAGAATGGGAAGGCTTTCAGGGTAGCCGGAGGAGATGACATACCCATTGCTCAGCTGATTGACACCGCCAGGAATCATCATCAGGACATTGTCAGTATAGCCAGAGACAAGAATGGTTTTATCGCGTTACAGACCTTGGATGAGAACCAGCCCTTTTACATCAATCCGCTCACAGGTGAAAAGCTCGGTGAGCCCTTTAAAACCCCGGCTGTTTTCGATTTTTGTCGCACCCTGCACCGGTCTCTTTTCCTTGGGAAGACCGGCAGATTTCTGATCGGCATCACCTCGGTCTTCCTGTTGCTGATCAGCATCAGTGGTTTCTGGTTGATCCTGAAAAAGCAGGGTGGATTAAAAGGTTACTTCAAGCCGGTAGTTAAAAATGAGTTTTTTAAAGACTATCATACGCGGCTCAGCAGAATCCTGATCATTACCCTGGCCATTATTTCTCTCACCGGCAGCTACCTGTTTCTGGAGAGGTTCTCCATAATTCCTGAGATACAACAGGACCATATCATAGATGAAGCGCTTCTGACAACAAAACCACAGCAGCCTCCGGGTGAATTCACCATCATGACCGATCATACAGTGAAAGACCTGCGAGAGCTCGCTTTCCCCTTCTCCGACTTTCCTGAAGACTACTATGAGTTGAAACTGAAGGACAGGGAGTTACTGATCAACCAGTTTGACGGGTCGGTAATCAGTGAGATACAATACCCCATCATCAAACTTATTTCCCTGCTGAGCTTTAAACTTCATACCGGTGAAGGCAGTGTTTTATGGGCAACTGCCCTGGGGATTAGTGCTCTGGGTATCCTGTTCTTTATCTATAGCGGTTTTGCCATCTATCTAAAACGGGACAAAACAAAAATCAGGAATCCTTACCCTAAAGACGAGTGTTCCTATATTATTCTTGTAGGGTCAGAACAAGGCAATACATTCCGTTTCGGGCAGGCACTTCAACGGGCATTCTTAAAAAGCGGCCTCAAATCATATATCAGTACGATGAATGACTATGAGCCCTATCAGAGTCTTGAGCACCTGATCCTGCTTACCTCCACCTATGGCGTGGGGGAAGCTCCGACCAATGCAGGACAGTTCCTGAACCTACTGACCTCTGTAAAGCAGAAAACACCTTTCTCCTATGCCGTAGTAGGATTCGGCTCCAGGCAATACCCTGATTTCTGTCAGTTCGCCATAGACACTCACGATGCACTGTCTGGTGTAGAGGAGGCTCAGGAACTGATACCCCTCCGTAAGATTGACGATCAGTCAAAGTCAGCTTTCGCGGAATGGACAAAGCAACTGAGTGCCCGTCTTGGCATTGAACTAAGAGTCCAAGAGCAGGATCTGGAGCAGGCTGACAGGAAAACAACTACACTGAAGGTGGTGGAAAAAACCTTCTCCGACAATCCGGATGATGCCACCTTTTTACTCAAATTACAGGCTTCAAACGGACAGTTGATCAAACACTCCTCCGGTGATATCATGGGAGTTATACCTCAAAAAGGCAGCTCAGAACGCCTGTACTCTATGTCGGTAAATCCCGCAGATAAAACCGTATTGCTCAGTATACGCAGGCATGCCCACGGTCTCTGTTCCGGGTACCTTTCTTCTTTAGAGCCTAAAGACAAACTCAAAGTCACACTGAAAGAAAATACAGACTTTCACCTCCCCCGGGCAAAAGAGGTAATTATGATCGCTAATGGCACCGGGATCGCTCCTTTTCTGGGTATGATTGCTACAGCAGATAAGACACAGCGGATTTCTCTTTTCTGGGGTGGACAAAATGAAAATTCTTATGCCCTTTACGCTCCGTACCTCCAGGACCTGAAGCATATACATCTGAACAAACTGATAGTCGCCTTTTCAAGGAGCGAAAGACCTAAACAGTATGTACAGGACACTATAGCAGAAGAACTGGACTGGATTTTAGCCGCCATCAACCGCGGGGCTGTCATTATGATGTGTGGCGGCCTGGCTATGCAAAAAGGAGTAGAAGAAGTGCTGGAGAACGGCTGCTCCAAAACACTGAACCTTTCACTTGATCATTTCAGGCAAAAAGGCCAGATCAAAGCCGATTGTTACTGATTCAGCCCGGTAGAAAACAAGTCACAAAAGAGTCATCAGCGCCCGTAATGTCAACCTCCAGACATGCAGATTTTCCTGAATAAAAAATTCACTACAAGTAGTGATTGTGGCTTCTGAAACCCGCCCTTACTTTTGCAGTGTTTATAATCAGTCTAAATAAGAATAAGACAAAACTACCTAATGAAAAAATTCAGAGGATCCTTATTAATAGCCGCTCTGACCGGTGTTGCATTTATGTCAGGATGTGGTGATGATGATTCCCCAACCCCCGATCCGGGAGTAGAAGCTCCTGCAACTTATAGCTTCCAGAGAAACGGTCAGACCACCGTATCTTTCAGCGGTCAGACTACAAGAATCCAAATGGCTACTGAGCTGATTACTGCCATGAAGGACTTCGATAATGCCACAGCTGTTTCAATGCTGGAAATGTATCGCAATGCCACTGAGGCAGGTGGAGATGCCAGTCCTTTTGCTGATGCGGCCCTGAACTCTTCTACCAAGAGTATCAAAAGTAAAGTAGCTGCTTCCAGAGACTTCTTTTCTACCAATACAGCTGAAGGAAGTACCATCAAGGATGAGTTTGAAACCTGGATCAACGCACAGTTTACTGAGGTTTTCCCTAATGAGAATACACTGGCCGTTGCAGGAACTGCCGGTCAAATTGCTGACGGTTCTTCTACCCGCTATGTCAACGGTAAAGGTCTGGAGTATAACCAGGCTGTAAACAAGGGTTTGATTGGTGCCTTGATGGTAGATCAACTCGTGAATAACTACCTCGGTACTGCGGTGCTGGATGAGGCTGATAACATCAGTAACAACGACAATGGTGTTGTGGCAGATGGTCAGAACTATACTACTATGGAGCACAAATGGGATGAAGCTTACGGTTATGCTTACGGTCTGTCGGCAGACGAAGCCAACCCTAATGCTACCATCGGAGCTGACGATGCCTTTTTGAACAAGTATATCGGCAGAGTCGAAGGTGACAGCGATTTCGCAGGAATTGCTGCTGACATCTACGATGCCTTCAAACTGGGCAGAGCAGCCATCGTGGCTAAAAATTATACGGTTCGTGATCAGCAGGCAGCTATCATCAGACAAAAGGTTTCAGAGGTAATCGCGGTGCGTGCGGTATACTACCTGCAACAGGGTAAAAATGCCTTGGAGGAGTCTACTCCGGCTTATGGTACTGCTTTCCATGATCTGAGTGAAGGTTTCGGCTTTATCTACAGCCTGAGATTTACCAGACAACCAGACAGCAACGCTCCTTTCTTCACTAAAACGGAAGTAGATGGATTTATCAATGACCTGATGAATGGTACTAATGGACTGTGGGATGTAACTCCGGCTACACTGGATGCTATATCCACTGCTATTGCCGCCAAATTTGACTTTACGGTGGCCCAGGCAGGCAGTTGATACTGAAAAAACATATTACACAAATTATCAAAAGAGGGACCCGATTACGGGTGTCTCTTTTGGTGCTTTAACACTGATCATTATTTAACAATGAACAAACTAAAAATTCAAGGCTTACTGGCACTCGCACTTATACTGGCTCTGAACTTCTCATGCGGTTCTTCTGACAGTGATGACGGGCCCACTACCGACAACTTTGACCGCGCTGCTATGCTGGCCAACTGGGCCGATAATATTATCATCCCGGCCTATCAAGCCTATTCCAGTGAGTTAGCCAATCTGAAAACAAGCGCGACTGCTTTCACAACCACCAGCGACCAGACAAACCTGGAAGCTTTGAGAGCTTCATGGCTCTCTGCTTATCGTGCCTGGCAGTCAGTTTCTATGTTTGAAATAGGCCGTGCAGAGGCGGTAACGCTTCGGAATTTCACGAACATTTTCCCGGCAGATGCCGGAGAAATTGATAACAGCATTGCCGCTGGCTCCTACAACCTTATGCTCCCCTCCACAAATGACGAACAGGGGTTTCCTGCCCTCGACTATCTGATCAACGGACTGGGAGCTACGGATGCCGCTATCCTGGCAAAATATACTGATGCCACTAATGGTCAGGCCCATAAGACCTACCTGTCAGACCTGGTCGACAGACTACAAAGCCTGACTTCGGACGTACTCAACGACTGGACTTCAGGATACCGCGATGATTTCGTGAATGACTCAGGTTCTACGGCCACCAGCTCTGTGAATAAAATGGTCAATGATGCCCTCTTCTATTATGAAAAGGCCCTCAGAGCAGGAAAAGTAGGTATTCCGGCCGGTGTGTTCTCAGGTACTCCTATCAGCACTACCGTAGAAGCCTTCTACAAGGAGGATGTTTCGAGAACCTTGCTCCTGGAAGCTCTGAATGCCTTTCAGGATTTCTTTAACGGCAAACACTTCAACAGTAACTCCAGTGGTGAGAGCCTGAAGTCTTATCTGGATTTTCTCAATACGATCAAGGAAGGGGAAGACCTGAGCGGTCTGATCAATGGCCAGCTCAATACGGCCCGTGCCTCCATCAATGGATTGAACGATAGCTTTGTGCAACAAATCACAGACGATAATACGCGCTTTCTGGCCTCTTATGATGAGCTACAGAAAAACGTGGTATTGCTCAAAGTAGATATGCTTCAGGCTCTGAATGTTCAGGTCGATTTTGTTGACGCTGACGGAGATTAAAAGGACCTGAATAAGACTACCTCAAAAGTATATCGTCATTACGAACAACATGAAGCTTCAGAAGCTGTGTCATAATAAATAAGAATGTCACCCTGAAATTTGTTCAGGGTCTCTGGTGAATCTGAAGATCACTAGAGATACTGAAATAAATTCAGCATGACAGATTGAGTGTATTATGACACAGCCTCTTCAGCGCAAGCGTTTCATTCGCGATGACAGCTTAATTGACTTTTGAGGCAGTCCACAGGCATCCAGCCAAATTTTAATACTATCCCATAATTACCATGCTTAAAAAAAGCTATCTCTTCATCCTCTTCACGGTCTGTTTCGCCAGTCCTGCTTTATCTCAGTTTAAGATTACCGGAAGGGTGGTCTCGGCCGAGAACGGAGCCCCGCTGGAACTCGCCCAGGTGTACAACAAAACCACCAAAGATCTGGTGTATACCAATGTCAAAGGCGAGTTTGAAATCAAAGACCTGACAGCCGGAACCTATGAACTCCTGGTGTTTTCATACGAATATGAGGTCTGGGAGCAAAGCCTGAAGCTCGAAGGAGACCTGAACCTTAAAATTAAGCTGGAAGTGCTGGGAGATGACCTGACTGAAGTGGTGATCAGCCAGCGAAGGGAGCAGGTATTTGGTATCAATCGATTAAAGCCTGTGGAAGGCACTTCCATCTTTGCCGGCAAAAAAACTGAAGTAGTACTACTGGATCAGTCAGTAGGAAATCTCGCAGCCAACAACGCCCGCCAGGTGTATTCCCAGGTAGTAGGCCTCAATATCTACGACAATGTAGATGCAGGGCTACAGCTGAATGTAGGAGGACGCGGACTGGACCCCAACCGTACTGCCAACTTCAATACCCGCCAGAACGGCTACGACATCAGTGCAGATGTACTGGGTTATCCGGAAAGCTATTACACCCCTCCTGCTGAAGCACTAAGTGAGATACAGGTAATCAGAGGGGCCGCCTCTCTGCAGTATGGCACCCAGTTTGGCGGCCTGATCAATTTTAAAATGAAGAAGCCTAATCCATCGAAGAAGCTGGAAGTGGTTTCAAGGCAATCAATAGGCTCGTTCAACCTGTTCACCAGCTTTAACAGCCTCAGTGGTACCAATGGTAAGTTCAGCTACTATACCTATTTCAACTACAAAAGAGGAGATGGTTATCGTGCCAACTCGGAGTTTGACTCTAAAAACTTCTTCGGCAGCTTCAACTATGAGATCAGCGACAAGACTCAGGTGCAGTTCGATTTCACCTATCTGGACTATCTGGCACAGCAGGCCGGAGGGCTGACCGATACGCAGTTTCGTATCAATCCCGATTTCAGCAACAGAACACGCAACTGGTTCCAGGTAAAATGGAGACTGGTTGCACTGAAACTGACTCATAAATTTTCCTCAAAAACCGATTTCAGTCTGAGCGTATTCGGGCTGGATGCGGAAAGGAATGCCGTAGGTTTCAGAGGCAACCCCGTACTGCTCAATGCCAATCCGGTAACACAACTGGACGAGCAGGAAACAGATGGTACGTTTGTCAACCCAAGAGACTTGCTCAAAGGGGAGTTTAATAACTGGGGTGCTGAAGCTCGTGTTCTCACCCGCTATAATCTTGGAGACAAGAAGGCAGTTTTGCTACTCGGCAGTAAATACTATCACGCCAATAATACTTCACGCCAGGGTCCCGGTTCGCTGGACACAGATGCGGACTTCAGTTTTGCCAACGACCGGTTTCCGGACTATCCAAGTCAGTCAGACTTCAGGTTCCCCAACCGCAACCTCGCCTTCTTCGGAGAGAACATCTTCTTCTTAACCGATAAACTGTCACTTACACCCGGTTTCCGCTTCGAACACATCAGAACGGAGAGCGAAGGTACTTACCAGCAGGTAAACTTTGATAATGCCGGCAACCCTATTTTCAACCAGCAACTGGAAGATAACCGCAACCTGAACAGATCCTTCCTACTGGCCGGTTTAGGAGCCAGCTACGATCACTCTGACAACCTGGAAGCTTATGCGAATTTCTCACTGAACTACCGCTCCGTCACCTTCAGCGATATCCGCGTGGTGAGCCCCTCCTTTATCATTGACCCCGACATTTCTGATGAAGAAGGCTTTACCATGGACTTCGGGCTGAGAGGCAAGTGGAATAATCAGTTCTCCTATGATATCGGAGGTTTTGGACTGCTCTATGACGATCGCATTGGTATCATCCTGGATGACCGTGCCAACCGGGTAAGGAAGAACATTGGCAAGGCTTTTATTTATGGAATCGAAGCTTTCTTTGACTGGAACCTGATCAGTGCTCTCAGAGCAGATAACGGGCAATACAAACTGAACTGGTTTATCAATGGCGCCCTGACCAGCTCCGAGTACATCGATTCTGAAGAGAACAATGTGAAAGGCAAAAAGGTAGAATTTATCCCGACTGTCAACCTGAAAACGGGCATCAATGCAGGCTATCGCAACCTCCTGGCCAGCCTTCAGTTCACTTATCTTTCTGAGCAATTTACGGATGTGGAGAATTCGCGCATACCTGCTGACGGAGACAGCCGAAACGGTATCATTGGTGAGATCCCGGCCTACGGCATTCTGGACTTCTCTCTCTCTTACAGCTATAAAAAGTGGCGAATAGAAACGGGAATCAATAACCTGCTGGACAATGCCTATTTCACCAGAAGGGCCACGGGTTATCCAGGTCCCGGCATCATCCCCTCCGACCCCAGAACATTCTATCTGACGCTTGGTTTGAAGTTGTGAACTTCTTACTGATTGAGGCAGTATAAAGAAACAATGAGTATAGCATCATTAGATAGAGCAAGCGTTATTGCCTTTGTTGAGGAATTTGAGCAGGCCAGTGCTTCCAAAGATTTCGGGCAAGTGCAACATATGATCCACCCTGAAGCTCTGTTCCGGTTCAACGATGGAGATTTTCAGGGCATAGAAGCAATAAAAACAGCCTTTGAGAATACCTGGGCGCATGATATTCAGAACGAGCAATATCAGCTGAGTAACATTGACGTACTGCATTTAGATCAGCTATCTGCCACGGTCACCTTCAACTACCGTTGGTCCGGCATCACCACCAGGGGACCGATGGAAATCTCTGGACGAGGCACACAGGTTATTGTACAATCAGGAGACCAACTGCAGATCAAATTAGAACACTTAAGCAGATAAAAAGGAATCTAATTTCAGCTTTGAATTGTTTGTTCCGTGAGTGACTTCTATTTTGTCCCAATACTATGACCAAATCAGAAAAAGTCGACTTTATTATCAATAAGCTCGAAGAGCTTTATCCTGTAGTACCGGTCCCACTGGATCATACCGATCCTTATACGCTTTTAGTGGCGGTTCTGCTATCAGCCCAGTGCACTGACGAGCGGGTAAACAAGATCACCCCTCACCTCTTCGCCCAGGCGGATAACCCCTTTGATATGATGAAGCTTTCTGTGGAAGAGATCAAGGAGATCATCAGACCCTGCGGACTAAGCCCGATGAAGTCAAAGGGCATAGCCGGCCTTTCCAAAATACTGGTAGAGGAGTACAATGGTGAAGTACCGGCTGATATGGAGGCCCTGGAAAAGCTACCCGCAGTGGGCCATAAAACTGCTTCAGTGGTGATGTCTCAGGCCTTTGGCGTGCCGGCTTTTCCGGTTGATACACACATTCATAGACTGATCTACCGCTGGGGGCTGTCCAATGGCAAAAATGTAGTGCAAACCGAAAAAGACTGCAAGCGATTATTCCCCAGAGAGCTCTGGAACAAGCTGCATCTGCAGATCATTTTCTTTGGACGCGAATACTGCCCGGCCAGAGGTCACAACCCACATGAATGTCCTATTTGCTCTGTAATCGGAAGAAAATCGATGTTTAAGAACTTCGACCTGAAGCCACCTAATAAGTAATCTGTCCAAAACCGTACCCGGCAGATCAGGTAGCGAGAAAGCCCCCATCTACTACCAGATTGGTTCCTGTGACCCAGGAAGCTGCATCACTCAACAGATACATAACAGCTTCAGCAATATCATCCGGTGTGCCGATACGTTTCATAGGCAGACGTTCTGCGGTTTCTTTCAGGATATCCTCAGGGTTCTCAAAAGCCTTCACTGAATTATGAAGCAGGGGCGTTTCTATCTGGGTAGGAGAAACCAGATTAACACGAATTGAAGGTCCGTAATCCAGGGCTATTTGTTTGACAAGGGGAGGCAAGGCGGCTTTTGACGCTGTATAAGCCGGATGATTGGGAAAGGTATGGGAGGCCGCTACACTACCGATGATCACCACACTCCCCCTACCTGCCTTGATCATTTCGGGGATGGCATATTTAAGGAGGTAAAACACGGCATTCAGGTTGGTGGCCATGGTATTCTCCCAATCTTCAATGGCCAGTTCATCTACCTTACCAATGCCCAGTTGGCCCGCACAAAGCACTACCTGATCCAGTCCTCCGAATTGTGCAACCGCCTGCTGTACCAGGGCCTCATTTGCCGCAGCATACTTAATATCACCCTGAACAAAATGGGCATGGCTTCCCAATGAACCGGCCAGGGCAGTACCCCTCTCCTGACTGCGGCCGCTTAATATCAGTTTTGCTCCACGCTTATACAGTGCCCGGGCTATACCCTCTCCAATGCCACTGGTCGCTCCGGTAATGATTGTTCTTTTATTCTCAAATGTCCTATCCATGTACTCTTAGTCTCAGTTTGCGAAAACCAGGTCAAAGCTAGTGGTTCGACCTACAGACAACGACTAATTGTAAGAAGATTTGATAAGTGCCATGATAAGCGCAATGAACGGGTACAAAAGAGACAAAACGTCTCAAAAAACAGGTATGGCTGTAAGAACAAAAAGACCCGACATAAGCCGGGCCTTTTTATAATAGAGCTATATGAAAAATAGTCAAAGCCTCTTTTTCAAAGCTGCGCCTGGTTAAGAGCGCACACTCCCCGCAAGGTCTAAAGCCTCTTTGATTGACTTACTGAGTCCTGCAAAATCCTGATTTGCGATCAGAGAATTTTTCAAAAGTTTGGAACCCATGCCTACACACCAGGCTCCTGCATCAAACCACTCTTTCAGGCTTTCCCTGGTGGGTTCTACCCCACCGGTAGGCATAATGGCTGTCCAGGGACAGGGGCCTGCAATGGCTTTGACAAAACCGGAACCACCAGACTCCTGAGCAGGGAAAAGCTTCACAATTTCTGCCCCCCATTCTTCGGCCTGATTAATTTCAGTAAGCGTGCCACAACCAGCCGACCAGAGAATCTTCCTCCGATTGCAAACCCTGGCTATATCATGATTCAAAACCGGAGCCACTATAAAGTCAGCACCCAGTTGAATATACAGGGCCGCTGTAGGGCCATCCACCACAGAGCCGGCTCCGAGCATCATTTCCGGAAGTTCTGACTTACAAAACCAATAGAGCTCCCTGAAGATTTCATGAGCCTGGTCTCCGCGGTTGGTAAATTCAAATACACGCACACCAGCCGTGTAACAGGCTTGTAATACTTCTTTACAGGTATTGATGTCGCTGTTATAGTATATCGGCACAATACCATTCTCGCGCATTTTCAATGCTACTTCTATTCTGCTGTACCGGGCCATTATCTGATAATTTTTCCCTGTTGATTCGTATTCATTGCCTGTTCCACATCCTGCAGGCTCCCTCTGAAATAATCTCCCAGGATGGTATGTTTCAGGGCAGAAAGTGTCAGAGCAAACTCAAGACTCTTCTGCCGGTCTTCATAGTGCTCCAAACCATGCAGGAGTCCCGCCATGTAGGCATCTCCCCCTCCTATCCTCTCTTTCATACTGTCCACATCAATAGATGAGGATTCATACTCATGGTCGCGGGTTACCATCACCGCTTTTAAGGCATGATGATTCGCACTGTGGATCGTTCTCAATAACATAGACACACACCGGATATTTGCAAAACGCTCCATGAGTTTCCGATAATCCGGAGTGAGTTGTTCTACCCTGTCGATGGCGCCCAGCAATCGGGATTTCATCTCTATCCCCGTCAGTGCCTGGATGGTTGAAGGGTCTCCAAGCACTACGGATGATTTCTCCAGCAGAGGAGAGATGATTTCTATGGGTTCTTTTCCATAAGCCCATAGATTTTTGCGGAAGTGCAGGTCACAGGAAACAGTAATTCCCAGGTTGCTTGCCCTGTCCACTGCTTCAAGACATACATCTGCTGCATTCTGAGATAAAGCCGGAGTAATTGCCGACCAGTGCACATGAGAAACACCCTCAAAAACGCTGTCCCAGTCAATGTCCTCCACTGTCAGTTCGTTGATAGCGGAATGGGCACGATCATAGATAATCCGGCTGCTCCTCAACGAATTCCCCTCTTCCAGAAAGTAGATGCCTACCCGATCTCCGACCCTGGCAATATGGCCTATATCCACCTGGTATCGGCTGAGCTCTCTGCTAATGCGGTCACCCAGATCATTATCGGGAAGAGCGCTCAGTATTCGGGAGCTCCATCCCAGCTGCGACAAGGTCATGGCCACATTGGCCTCAGAACCGCCTATATCCAGACGAAACTGTTCAGCCTGCGTAAACCGGAGATTATCCGGTACCGTGAGACGCATGAGGAGTTCCCCTATGCTCAGTAATTTCATAGTGGTCGTTTAAGAAAAGGCCAGTCCTCCGTTGATATCAATGTTGGTACCGGTGACAAAAGAAGTTTCTGCAGAAGCAAGGCAGGCTACCAGATTGGCTACTTCCTGTGCTTCACCTTCTCTTCTCAAAGGAGTACCATTGGCCACATTCACACGCACCTGGTCATTTGTAAAAGTATCGTGGAAAGTGGTAGCAATCATACCAGGGCAAAGTGCATTGACACGGATGTTCTTTGGTCCCAGCTCTTTGGCCATAGCCCGGGTAAAGGTCATCACGGCCCCTTTGGAGGTAGCATAAGCAGTTGCTCCCGGACCTCCGCCATCTCTGCCTGCCTGAGAGGCAAAATTCACTATAGAAGATCCTGACTTCATATGAGGCACTACGGCCTTGGTCATCAGGAAAACGGAATTCATATTGAGCTTCATTACTAAATCGAAAAAGCCCTCGTCCATTTCATCAATCTTCTTTCTGGCTACCAGTCCACCTGCCACATTGACCAGCACATGGATATCGTCTCCATAAGCATTCAGCGCCTCAGCCACTACCATATTGACATCACTCTCTTTGGTCATATCGCCCTGTATGATCATGGCAGTGCCTCCGAAAGACTCGATCTGCGCCAGGGTATCTTCAGCCTGTTCTTTATTGTCGTAATAATTAATAACCACCCGCGCCCCTTCTTCAGCGAGTTTGATGGAAACCGCACGGCCAATATCTCTGGCGCCTCCGGTGACTATTGCTACTTTGTTTTTAAGTATCATATCGAAAAAATTTATTGTTAATCTTCTTTAAATATTCAGGTTATAAGTTCTCTTTCTATGCTGATGCCTGTAGTGGTCTGATCTTTCCGCACAGCCCCCAAACACCTGCCAGGGCCATCAGGGCTAAAGCCGATCCGATAAAGAATACCGGCTGGTAGTTACCTCCTCTTGTGAGCCAGGGGACAAAAAAGGTCAGACCTGCTGCGGCCAGTTTTGCGGCCATACCGGCAAATCCTGCCAGGGTTCCAACTGTCTTTCCACTAAAGAAATCACTGGGTAATGTCTGGATGTTGCCGATGGCAGTTTGAAATCCAAACAGGATGGTGGCCATGATCAGCACGGCCGTTGTAGGGCCACCCGGGCTTGCCAATGCCAAAAGCGAAGGCAGCATAATCAGACACCCAATGGTGATGACAAGCTTTCTGGATTTATCTACTGACCAGCCGGCCTTCAATCTGTTTTGGGCCAGGAGCCCTCCAAACCAGGCCCCGAGCATAGCACCCACATAGGGCACCCATCCGTAGATCAGGAGTCCTTTCACATCCATTTGAAAAACCTCGAAGAGATAAATCGGAATCCAGGAGATGAATAGCCACCAGATAGGATCGATAGCCGCAGATGCGATAATCACGCCCCAGCTCTGTTTATGCCCTAATAACTGACCGGTAGACGGATTGTAACCATCATCAGCACTGGAAGAGCCCTCACCGGCTTTCTGACCGCTTAGTATATAAACTTTTTCCTCGTCAGTAATCCATGGATGCTTCTTAGGAGGCCCTTTTACCAGGGCCAGCCACGGAATCAACCAGACGAAGCCCAGGAGGGCTACGATTACGAAAATGGCCTGCCAGCTTTCAAGTGCAATCGCCAGACCTGAAATAATCGGAATGGATACGATACCTCCAATGGCAGCTCCGGAATTGAAAAGCCCCTGTGCAAAGGCCCGTTCTTTTGTGGGGAACCACTCCGCATTGCCCTTGGCAGCTCCGGGCCAGTTTCCGGCTTCGGATACACCGAGTATGGCACGGAATACTGAAAAGCTCAAAAAGGAACTGGCAAGGGCATGTAGTGCTGTGGCTATTGACCAGACCCCTATGGATAAGGCAAAACCAATTCTGGTACCTATCCAGTCAAATATTTTACCGAAAATCGCCTGCCCGAAGGCGTAGGAGAACATAAAGATAATGGTGATGTTCGCATAGATCTCCTTGCGCTGATCTATCGTTTTGTCAGGGAAAAGGTCATCTGCTATTTGCGGCCACAGTACGCTCAGCGACTGGCGATCTATGTAGTTGATCACAGTTGCAATACCAATCAGGGCAATCACCCACCACCGAAGTCCTTTGATTTTCATGACTTTTCTGTTTTATCACCGAAATAAGCCACCCCGGAACCGTCCAGGAAGTCTTCCCGCACCGGGCTGAAAACATCTATCAGCACACCCTCCTCCAGGCATTTGGCACTGTGGAGCAGATTGGGCTGGATATAGACACCATCTCCGGCAGAAACAATCTGCTTTTCGCCATCAATTTCGAATTCAAACTTCCCCTCAGCACAGTAAGTGGCCTGGGTGTGAAAATGATGGTGAGGAGCTCCCAATGCTCCTTTTTCAAACTTCACCTGGACCATCATGATCTGATTGTCGAAGCCCAGGAACTTTCTTGAAACGCCCCCTCCGAGCTCTTCCCAGTCCATGTCTTTCGTGATGATATATTTGTCGCTTTGGCGCTTCATACTTTACTCTTTTGTTCTTTTTGAAAAATAAACCGACCCGGTCCACTCCAGCTTTTGTGATGCCAGCTGCAGACTATGCCGGCTCCCCTCCCGGGCATCGTTCTGGCTCATAGCAAACAGGTAATAACTCCCGTCCTTCAGCTCAAATGACAGAACCACATAGTCGGCTGACTCATGCATGATGCTGACTTCTGAAACTGAGCTAAACGAATTGACAGGGATC
Source organism: Roseivirga sp. UBA6061 (assembly GCA_002427745.1). GTDB lineage: Bacteria > Bacteroidota > Bacteroidia > Cytophagales > Cyclobacteriaceae > Roseivirga. Next base: position 36,122 of record DIYF01000126.1, read on the forward strand.
TCATCGGAATAGCTGTATCGGCCATGTGCCTCGTAGAGACTGGCAAACACGGTATTACCATCTGTTCTCCTCAGGATCAGCCCGGCATCTCTGCGCAGATTGAAGTGAGGGTCATTCGCTCCTATCCTGGTTAACAGTGCCTGATCACCCTCACGCGAAGCCGAGGTTACCGTATAAAAGTTCTTTTGGTTGAACCAGGTCATTCTGAAAGCATTACCCTGAATTGAGCTCTCTCCTTCAAGCCACAGGTGCTGGTAGCCCGACTCTTTTCCCATAGGACTCAGGTTATTTTTCATCTGAAATTCCTGATTGGATGACATCAGCTCACCCATATAGTAAAGTGGCAGGTCATAGCGAGTACCTTCGGGCGCCTGCACTGAAAAAAGGTCGAGCACCAATGGATTTTCCAGAGCTTCTATTTCCAGAAGTGCCATGGTTCGCTGCATCTGAATGCCTTCATAGGCATTGAGCTCTTTGGCGCTCACCACCTGCATATCGTCACCTGAAGAGAAGTAGTATGGGGTGCCGGACGTTTCATCCGCATCGCGCACCTTACCGTCAAAGTGAGAGTCCTTGTCAATGACCAGTGTATTATGAGCAATGGTCTGCTTGGCCCAGGAGGTATTCTCTTTCAGGTAGCCTCCTCCATCTTTATGCTCGATATTCACCCAGCGGGCAGAACCGTAGTCCTGGATCACCTCATCAGCTCCGTTATACAGGAGGAAGCCCAGGCGATCAAAATGTCCGTGTCCCATGCCGTGTTTGGCGTATTTCATCATCAGGGTGAGTACACCACTTCTTAAGATTCCGATCGCCCCTTCATCTCCTTTCGCACCATCAGTGAGCTCTATGCTTTTATACTGATAGGGTTCTGCCTTATTTTCAGCAATGGCTTTGGCAGCAGCCAGACCGGAATCATTCAAAGGCACCCTGCCCTGGCCGGCAATAATCGACAAGAGTTGCGGGTCATTTCCGCCATAGAAATATGCCATACTCACCGCATTTACCAGTTCTCTGGAACCAAGTGACATGCCCTTTTGTGCATCATTGATGGGGAAGAACTCTCCGGCTGCATTGGTCTGATTGATCAGGGCGTCCACTGCCTTGATCAGTAATCCGTCTCGATATTTGAGAATCTCCAGCTCCGGTTTTTTATTGGCCAGTCCCTGCGCAAAAATCAGAAAGGGATACATGGCATAGCGCTGGTAGTAGGGTCCTTCAGTATAATAGCCATCAGGCGAAAAGGCATGGTCTAACTGAGCTAAAAATCCGGCCTCCTTTTGTCCTTTCAGCTGAATAGAGCCCCCATCATTATCTTTTACAATGTCGCCCGGTACTTGCTTATCCAGACCATAGAGTGCCCAGTTCACGAGCTCTTCATCCCCCATTACCAGACCTATCATACCTACTGCTGCATTGCCCCAGGTACTGTGATTGTGAATGCGATTAAAGAACTGCGGGTTTTCAACAGAGATGTACTCTGCATAAGGTCTGAAAAGTTCAGTGTTTAATTTCTTAACCATCTTTTCGTCCAGCCAGTCGTAGATGCAGTCATAAGCCTGGCTTGTATAAACCAGCCAGTTGGCATCGTTCAGACATTGCCAGAACATTTTGCCCCGGGCATACGATCGTTCAGCCGGATGCTTGCCCAGCGTGGGGTACAGATCCGAATAGGTCAGCAGCATATCCCGGATGTACATGGCATACTTTTCTTCACCGGTAATCTGAAAGAGCACACCGGCTTTCTGCATCATGAAAAAGTTCTGCTTGTGGCGCTCGTGGGTATAGCCTCCTGCCAGGTCTTTCGGTACGGGTACTGCTATGCCGGAAGCCATCTCAGCATCTACCTGAGCCCGGACGGCAGCCAGGGTCTGATCAAACAAGGGCACCTTGCCCAGACTGGCTTGCATAGATTGCACGCCTTTCCCGGTTAAAACCAGGTTGGGGTGGTCCTGAGCTTTGGCAGTACAGGCGCATAGGCAGATCAATATGGCAAACAGGAATCTCATTTACGGCTGTTCACAATGTTTTCTGATTGATAGGGTTCTCCGTTGGTTTTGAGCCCTGCAGAGTTTCTGAAATTGATATTGGAGACTTTGGTTATGGGCTCTCCGTTGGTCATAAAAAGGTCTAGCCGGGCGCTTTCGGTAAATTCTACTTTATCCACCATCAGCTTCTGCACACCATGAAATCGCAGGGCAGCATCCACCTTATTGCGTTTACCTTTTCCCGAATTTTGGATGGTTACCTCAGAAACTGTCACAATAGGCCCGAAAGTGCTTTCATCTGTACCTCCACGATATATATTGGCAATCGCGCCTTGCACATCGGTAAACTGAGAGTTCTCAATCCGTACATTCTCGACATTGTAAATACCCAGATCTTCCACCTCCATATCCAGGGTCATAATGGCTCCGGTAATATTGTTGAAGCTGGAGTTGATGATGTTAATGGAGTCGGCAAAGGTGTGCTTGAAAGACTTCAGGAAATCAAATGAGTGGTTCTTATCAAGGTCAGTAATTTCGCAGTTCTCCACTACCAGCGCATAGTTCTGATTCATAGAGTACTTGCTGGTGCTGATCACATTATTGCCCGCCTGATCGGGAGACTCCGCTCCGTCAAAATGGATATTGTCAAAGTGAAGCGCTCCACCGTTTTCTATCTTGAAAAAGCTCTGTTTCTCCGAAAGTATTTTTGCTTTAGCACCTTCGGCCCCGATGATGGATACAGGGTGATGAACGAAAGCGTACTTGGTCATCAGGTATTCTCCACCGGCCTGTAATTCCAGCACATCACCGGGATTACTACTGGCCAGAGCATCCAGAATAGTATTCTCACCGGGAGCCACGACAATGTTTTTTCCTGAGCCAAATGATGGAACACTTGCCTCTCCGGAATAATAACCAGCCCCGGTTTCGGCCCTGGTTACCGGTAGTTTTACCTCACCAAAACCTATCTGATCGATCAGCTCCTGAGATGGAACCAACAGCCCGGTTTCGTTTCTGGACAAATCGAGTGCTACCTGCTGAAAACCTTGTTTCATGGGAGTTTTAACTCCTTCGCTCATTATGTTCCCGGTAAATTCAATCCCCGACACATCATCATAAATAGTGAAAGGCTCTGAATTGGTATTCCCTAGAATGAGGTTGTTCTTAAAAGTAGAACCTACCGGCACAGCAGAACGCTCCTCATCACTTCCCGCACATAGCTGGATGTAGTCAGAGTTCACCACGATATTGTTGTCCATATAGGAGTCGATCACCTGGTTATAGCGATTGATGGGTGAGTTGGGTACCCCATTCATAATCACTAGTGCTCCCCGAAAGCGATGTCCGGTAAGCCCGGCCATATAATTCTTTCTTACCGTCTGGTATTCATTGATAATGCGGATACCGCCTGTATTGGGCTTGCGGTTACCCAGGAAGTAGTTATTCTCAACCAGGGTATGATGCCCGTGTCGCATGGTAAGCGTACCCTGACTCTCAAAGAAGACATTGTCGTGGAATTCGTTGCCACAGGCTTTGTTTGAGATAATCTCATGCTCTCCGTTTACCCTGTCGAAGTAGTTTTTTCTGACAATGGTATTGGAGTAAGTTCTTGAATAATGGCTGGTACCTACCCTCAGGGTTTCACCACCATTGGAGCCCAGGATCTGTCGGGGGCCGAAATAATTGTATTCAATGACGTGATTGTTTTCTCTGCTGGCTTCTGTGGTAAGTTTCACTGCCAGCGTTACGCCCCTGTTACCTTTACCGATAAGAGAGTTATGATCGAAGCGATTGTTCTTTCCATAAATGGCTACCCAGGTATCACCGTCAAAGCGCTCAGGGTTGGTAAAGTTATCAATGACGCAATTGGTCACTCTGGAATGATTGGCCAGATCATCTTTACCGGTTTTAAACGAAATGACCTCGCTGGTGGGGGTATACCCGTTCTTAAATACGAGACCTGAAATTTCGATGTACTCTCCGGAAAAAGACAGGTTGGACTGACCTGAAATGATCACGCTGCCGGGAGTCTCCGCCCTCAGTATAACAGGCTGCTCTGCGGTACCTGTCGCCTTGAATTTGATCTCTACATCTTTCCAGACTCCGTCAGCCATCACAACCTCAGTACCGGGTGTGGCACTGGCCATAGCCTGCCGCAATTCTGCGAGGTTCTTTACCGTGTTGGCTGCCCCATTGCCACAGGCGGCAATGACCAGTACCAGGCCAATGAAGCAAAGATATTTTACCGGGTTAAATCTCATTTCTTTTGTATAAAAGGGGGCCTCGGGCCAATCCTCAGCCCCCTGTTTTGATGTATGAAGAGTATTTATTATTTGCCAGCTATTGTCAGTCGTGCGAGATTTCAAGGTCATAATACTTCACCCTGGCAAAGGCATCAGCATCTGAAGTCTGCAGGTAATTACCCGCCTTGAAATAATTCTCGAACACACCCCATTTTTCCATATGGATGCCCTCATAAACGAAGCTTTCGTTATCGTTCATTTTCACTTCCATTCTGCCATCAGAAACAATTACTTCCAGCGTAAATTGCTCTGTACCGACTACTTCAGAGAAGTACCTGCCCTCATCATCTTCCCAGGCAGAAGTTCTGAGAATCTCAGTATCTGAGACATTCACATCTTTCAGCACTTTTGTCCTGACCCTCACTCTGCCGTCCTGCCAGTAGATTTTCAATACCGGAGGGGCATTGTTGTCATCTTCCTGTATCAGGTCTCGCTGCTCATTGGTCAGCCTGCCGTGAATCTGCATGATAATGGTACGGTGTCGGTCTCCGCCTGAGTCTGAAGAAATCTCAGGAACAGACAGTGTTCCCTTCATTCTCCCTCCCTGTGCGAAAGTCCAGTTGGTACTATTGCTTCCGGGGTCCATTTGCTCGCGCAATTCTGTCCTGGAATAGGATGAGTTGGCGGTCGAAGACTCCGGGTAAGCATAGAACACCAGGGATCCATCAGTAGAATCATTGTACATAAATGGCAGCAGGGCCTCATCCGTGGCATAGCTCAGAATCTCCGGTGGCTCTACCTCCAGTGGCTTTCCATCACCTCTGGGTACCGGCAGTGTCACCTTCCAGTTGCTCAGATCGATATCAGGTAAAGTATACCTTCTTTCGATCACCGGAATCTCCGGCTCGGCATTGTCCTGCTTGCAGGATGCAGCACTCAGAATAAGCGCACATACTGACAATAGTAAAAATCTCATGCTTCCTTACTCGGCTACCTTAATTGAGAATGAATCCGCTCTGGCCTCTACTCCCTGATTCGTTATCAACAGGGCAATGGTGGCATTGGCTCCTGTATTAAAAGGCAGGTCCACCCGAACATAGGTGCTTGAACTCGTCTGATCCGTACCTTCATGAGCAGCCAACGTGGCCCCCGGTACATCTGCCAGATCGGTAATACCACCCCCTAAAACTGTTACCGTGATAGAGCCGGGATTGTCGGTCTTCAAAGTATAGTAGTAGGTCAGGATATAATCTGTATTGGGGGTAGCCTCCATTTCCTGGTAAGCTATCCTATCTCCGGCTGACGGATACTTGGAAGCCTGTGAGCCATCCTGTACCGGACTGGAGGTGATTTGAATCACGCCCCCGAAGTCATTTCTCCAGGAGTCTCTGCCATCACCGGTACCATCAGGTAAGCTGTTATCTTCAAAACTCGCCTCGAGTATCTCCGGAACAATCGCAGCAGGTGCCTCAGGTTCAATTACCTCCAGGTTAATGGTATAGGTATCTGTAGCTCCCAGTTTGTCTGACACAGTCAGGCTTACGGTGTAGGTACCCTCACCCGGGTAAGTATTCACGGCATCCAGATCTGTAGATGTATTACCATCTCCAAAATCCCAGGCGTATGTAGTAGCACTGACAGAAAGGTTGGCAAAGTCAAACCTCATCCAGTCTTCTGCACTTTGGGTAGCTGAAAAATTAGCTTCCGGAGGTGTTTCATCCGGAAGAGAGCCCTCTTCTGGTAAATCAAATTCAAAGTCGCATGATGCTAATACTGAAATCATCACGACTACAGCTGTAGCTTTCAAAAAGCTATTTATTTTCAAGTTCGTTGTTTTCATGTCTGTGATAATTAAGGGATTAGTATCCTGGGTTTTGTGTGAGTGCTCCCTTGCTCAGGTTTATCTCTGCCTGGGGTATAGGAAGCAGTACATCGGTGGCACTGAATGAATAACTATTCGCATCAGAGAAAGCCGTAAGTACCTGTGATGCCACACCAAACCTGGCCAGGTCAAACCACCTGTGATTTTCAAAAGCCAGCTCTACTCTTCTTTCGGCAAGTAACTCCTCCTTCGTAATGCTCGTCACGGCATCTGTCAGACCGGCACGGTCTCTCACCTGCTGGAAAGACTGTAAGGCTGCCGCCACACTGGTATCAGTACCTCCTGCAAGAATCGACTCTACATGCATTAATAATACATCGGCATAGCGGATCACAATCCAGTCGTTACCCGCCTGAGTCGGATCCGTTGAAGTAGGATCTATTCCTAAGTTGGTATCTCCGTTTGGCAGATACTTCACTACCTGAAACTGTGTAGGCTGTAGTGCATCCTGTCTGTAAGAAAGGGCTGTTCTGTTGCCTCCTATATTATCCAGTGCTTCACGGGCATCGGCTGTCACATAATTTACCCCACTGGTTCGCCCTACAGCATTCAACCACTCGGCTGAGAAGTTCTGACTGTCACTGGCCAGATCCGGCAGGTAGCCTATTGAGAAGATCACCTCGCTGTTAGACTCATCATAGAAAACATCTTTGAAGTCACCTTCCAGCGAGTAATTACCGCCATTGATGATGGATTCCAAAAGCTGCTGTGCTCCTACATAGTTGCTTCCGTTTGTCAGGTACACCTTGGCAAGCAAGGCCTGAGCCGCTGCCTGAGAGGCACGATTAACGTGGCTATTATCAAGAGATGATACCGCCATTTCCAGATCGCTGGTAATAAGGCTATAAATGTCTGCTTCACTGGCTCTGGTAAAGGAGATATCCTCTTCCTGAGGTCCGATGATTCTGTCTACCAGAGGAACAGCTCCGTACAGTCTCACGAGGTTGAAATAAGCGTAGGCTCTTACAAACCTGGCTTCTCCTTCAAACTGTGCTCTGTTGGCATCTGAGGCCACATCAATATTTTCCAGAACCGTATTGGCTCTGAAAATCACATTGTACATGCTGCGATAATAGTCCAGCACGATACCATTGGTAGAACGAATATCAAAGCTTTCGAACTGAGCTGCCTCACCTTCACTGGCTTTAGTACGCGTATTATCGCTACGCATTTCAGTGATATAAAACTCGTACTGAATACCGTGATTATCATTGGTAGAAGTGGAATTCACTCCCTGAATGGCATCATACATAGCGATCACTCCGGTCTCCAGTTCCTGATCAGTAGTGAAATACGTGGCACTGCTGATAGCTGCTGACGGAGCCAGGTCGAGGGCATCTTCACAAGCTGCCAAAACCATGAATAAGGCTGATATATAGATTAATTTCTTCATGTCAGTACTGTTAAAATTCCATGTTTATACCAAGAGAGAAGGTTTTGAAAACAGGAGAACCTGCTCTCTGATAACCCCATGTAGTCGGGCTTGTATCGTTGATCGACTCAGGGTTGAAACCTGTATAACCTTCAGCGGTAATGTAGAACAGGTTCTGAGCAGATACATATACCCTCAGGCTGTTGATTCCCAGGTTACCCAGTTTGCTACCGGGCATGTTATATCCCAGACTGATGTTGCGTACCGCTATATAAGAGGCATCCTGAATGATATCATTCGTGAAGATCTTTTGGCGGATAAAACCCTGGTCAGGCGTAGTGGACGGGTCAAAATCCTGCGCACTGTTGAAGTGATTGAAGAGATACTGATCTCCCATGTTTCTCACTTCAGCACCATGATTACCCTGTACCAGCACGCTGAAGTCGAAGTCTTTGTACTTGAAACTATTCGTCATGCTCCAAATCAGGTCCGGATATGGGTTACCGAGTATGGTCTTATCATCATCATCAATAAGCCCATCACCGTTCAGGTCTTTCACATACACGTCCTGTGCCTCAGCTCCTACCGGATGGAAAGGGTTGTTGATATATTCCAGTGGGATATCACGGTCTACCACCCAGCCATAGAATGATGATATCGGATGTCCCTGCAGGTTGATCCACTCAGCCGCTCGCTTGGAGTCAACATTTTGGATTTGGCCATTGGCATCTCCGAAATCCACCAGTTCATTCTTGTTTCTGGAAAGCAGCAATGAGGTGGTCCACTCAAAGGTGTTACCTCTGATGTTGCGTGTCTGAATTTCAAACTCCACCCCTTTGTTCTGTACCTCTCCGAGGTTAACCAGGGCATTGTTAAAGCCGGTGGTTGAGGAAACCGGATTGTTGAGTAAAAGCTGATCACTGGTACGTACATAATAGTCCAGCGAACCTGATACGATACCATCAAACAAACCAAAGTCCAGACCCGGGTTAATCTCACGTGAGCGCTCCCACTGTAAATCAGGGTTGGCAATGTTAATGGCCTGGAAAGCAGCCACAATGTCTCCGTTGATTACCGCAGTATTAGGCGACAGCAGAGACAGGTAAGGATAATTGTCGATCAGATCACTATCAGTATCGAGCTCCTTGTTACCTGTAAAACCATAACTGGCTCTCAGCTTCAGGTGATCGATCACCGGGTTGTTGAGCAGGAAGTCCTCTTCTGAGATTCTCCAGCCCACAGATATGGCAGGAAAATTACCAAACTTGTTATTAGGGCCGAAGACCGAGCTACCATCTCTCCTGATACTGGCAGAAGCCAGGTACTTGTCTTTGTAAGCATAGTTCACTCTGGCAAAGACTGACTGAAAGGCCTCGTCATATTGAATAGAGGAAGCATCAGCAATGGTAGTAGCCGCTGCGATATTACGCAGGAGGTCAGAATCATAACCGGTACCTCTGATACTCTCTGATTCAGTATCCCAGCTTTCCGCTGAGTAACCTGCTACGGCATTGATCTCATGATCACCCAGCGTCTTGCTATAGGTGAAGTAGTTTTCCGTTACCAGGTGAATTCTGTTGAGTGTAGAAACATCATACTGCGTATTGGCAGCTCCGTTACGGTGAGACAAAACTCCCTGCCAACGATCCTGCTTGGTATTCTGGAAATCTCCCGCCAGTACTGTTCTGAACTTCAGACCGTCTGCGATTTTATATTCAGCAAAGAATCGACCGTAGGCCTTGAATTTGAAATCGTTTCTGTCCCTTTCCAGCACTTTGGCAGCCGGGTTGGTATTAGAGGTATTGCTGATATCTACCAGAGAACTACCATCTCCATAGAGGTCGTAATTATCGAAGTGTCTTTGCAGAGCGTAGTCTCCTACCTGTACATTCGGGTAAACATTGCGATCAACAAACTGGATGGTGCGGTCATCATGATATACCGGTAACCAGGGAGTTTGTCTCAGAATATCGTGGGTAGAACCATCAAATCGTCTGCGATCAGAGTAGGAGGGTGAAAAGCGAGCGCCTATTTTCAGTCTGTCGCTGATTTTGGTGTCTACATTCAGGCTGAATACATAACGCTTAAAGTCATCCGTCAGCAGTACACCTTCATCGTGCAGATAACTCAGTGTAGCATTGAATTTGGTGCGATCGTTACCACCTCTGGCGCTTACAGAATGACTCTGAATGGTACCTCCGTCAAAAATCACATCCTGCCAGTCGCGGTCAATCCCGATCAGTTGCTTGTACAGTGTTCTGTCTGACAATTCGCCATTAGCAGCCAGCTCTGCAGCAGCAGTTTCTGCTACTGAGAAGTAATAATCATCGCTCTGATGAGCTTCTTTGATACCGAAGTAGCCATTGTAGCTGAATTTTGTCTGTCCTGCTTTTCCCTGCTTGGTGGTCACCAGGATTACACCATTGGCACCCCTGGAACCGTATATAGCCGAAGAGGCCGCATCCTTGAGTACCTCAAAAGACTCTACGGTATTCATATCCAGGGCACTGAGGAAGTCATTATCCACTACCAGACCGTCTACTACAATCAAGGGAGCGGAACTACCACTGATAGAGCCGGTACCTCTGATACGGATGGTGGGAGCAGAACCTGCTTCTCCTTCAGTACTGCTGATATTCACACCAGACACCTGCCCTACCAGCGCATCATCGATGCGCGCCACAGGCATTTCATCCAGTTTTTCATTTGTCACCTTGGAGATAGCACCCGTCAGGTGAGATTTTTTCTCCGTACCATAACCGATCACTACCAGCTCACCCAGCTCCTGCACATCAGGCCTTAAGGTGACATTCACTACGGTTCTGGAACCAATGGCCTCCTCGATCGTAACATAGCCGATAAATGAGAAGACGAGCACGTCATTCGGTGCCGCTTTAAGCGAGTAATTACCATCTGCATCGGTAATATCACCCTGATTTTTGCCCTTAATTCTGATGGACACACCCGGTAAGGATTCACTGGTATCACCCGTGACCACCTTGCCCCGCACAGTCGCTTCGTCTTGTGCGGTCAGTGTGACCGACATCATCATCAGGAGCACGAAAGCCCCCCATGATACTGTTGTAAAAAGTTTTTTCATTTTGTAGTCATTAGATTCTAAAAATGTTGGAAGTCAGTATTCGCAGGAATGAATCTTTCAGGGGAATCCGGGCAAACTTCTCTATATTGGGGCCGGGAAGACTTTTACTTTTTTCTGATACCGATGGCCAAATTGATATTATGATTAAAGTCCTGAGTCACTCCTACTGAGATGGATTAGCCAATGGCTGATCCATCGTTTTTTCTAGCAAGTATTCATATGCACTGTCTTTTTGTGTACTGCCCTATCTGCTAAGGCCTCAGTTTCTTCGTGTAATTCATCACATCTGCCAGATGTGCCTGCATGGCTTCTTCTACCCCGGTTGTATCCTGATCCTTGATTTTCGCAATGATCAGTTCATGCTCCTGTACGGCCTTTCCGGAGCGGCCGTCACCGCATACTCTATGCTGTTTGAAATAATTAAGTATGTCGGGAATAATGATCAGCATCATAGATTTCAATGCTGAGTTTTTGCCGGCTTCGGCTATTTTCAGGTGAAACATCAAATCTTCTTCCACGGCCTCGCCCCCACTTTGCACAGCCCTCTTATAAGAGATCAGTGACGACTCCAGGGCGGCAATATCCTCGTCCGTTCTTCTCATTGCAGCAAACTTGGCTGAGTTGCACTCAAGGATGTAGCGTGTCTCTACCAAAGAGTGGAAATCAGCCCCTTCCAGATGCAATACATCAGAAATAAGTCCCTCCAAAGCAGCTACCCCCAAACCGGCCACTATGGTGCCGCTCTGTGGAAGTGTTTTTAAAATACCATAGAACTCGAGCTTCCTGATTGCATCTCTTACACTGGTACGACCAATGCCGAAGCGCTCACTCAGCATGCGTTCTGAAGGGAGTTTGTCTCCCGGCTTTAATTGTCCTGAAGAGATCAACTGTTTGATCTGGTTGATGATCTTATCAACCGGCTTCTCAACCACGATCTCTGTGAAATTATTTAGTAAATCGATTGCCATATTCAACTAGTTTACCAACAACTGGTCGACCAATTTGAAAAGAAATTTTATTCTGTCAAAACATTTTCGAAAAAAATGCAAACGATTCCATGGTCGGTTATGCCAAATAATCGGGCTCATAACACAATGATTACCAGCCTAAACAACTGTTTTCAAGATTATAATAGTTGTATTGAGTCCCTTCAGACATACTTTCTATGAAATCGATTGCCTGAATAGCCCCCTGATTTTTACGCCAGAAAAAATATCCGGCTGAATCCGAAAATTTCAGGTCTGATCCTTACCAGTTAAAAATATCAGACAAGCCATTCCAGGATATAATGAGCGAAAAGAAAAAAGCGGCTCCCATAATAATGTTGGTCATCAGCCTGTGATCAGGCAACCCAACTCTCCTTCTATTCCATAGAATAAGAAAGCTCAGTACCACCAGTGGGAGTGCAAAGATGTTGAACACTTGTGTGAAGATCTGACCCTGAACCGGGTTAAAACCAAAAACCGGTACACTCAGTGCCAGGATGCTGGCCAGGCCGGTAATGAGTTTGAACTTCTTTGACTTTACATCCAGTTGCCCTGCTTTAAAATCACCCAACATCAGAGGAACAATCATGAGACATGGAAATATTGATGAAAGCCCGGCACTCAGTGTACCTGCGAAGAAAATACTGAGAGCGAACTTTCCCACCGAGGGTTCCAGCGCACCTGACATATCCAAAACATGCGATATTTCTGTACCTGTACCATACAAACTTCCGCTGGCAACCGCCATGATAGCTCCGCTGATAGTGAATATCAGAAGTGCTGCAATAATCGAATCGTTTCTCTGGACCTTAAGATCAGCCCTGGTCCAGCCCTTCCCTTGTATGAATAAGGGACGTGAGAGAAAGGTCGCTGCCGCCATCGTAGTCCCGACAAAGGCGGCAATAAGAATACCGGCTCCGTCTACCTGAGGAATTTCAGGAACCAAACCTAAAATGACTTCAGAAGGGTGCGGAAAGACAAAAAAGAGCGTAAATACAAATGACAACCCCATCATACTTACAAAAAGAGCAAGCACTTTTTCAAATATGGAATAACTACCCTTTACCAACAGGAAATAAAAGATGCCTATTATCAACACAGCCAAACCAAGTACAACTGCATATTTTTGATCTGCAAGACCGGGGAAGTTGATCACCAGAATCTCAAAAATCACATTGGAGGTAATTCCCAGGATGCCTATCAACGAATTCCATTGTCCAATACCGACCGTTAATATAATGGCGATAGCGATGAACTTTCCACCAGGTAAATGCCTGCGAACGGCATAGAGTGCCGTTTCTCCGGTAGACAGATAATAGGTACCGGAAACGTAGATCAACACCCCTGAAAAGAGGCAGCTGAAGAAGAGTACCCAAAGCAGATCCATACCAAAATTATTTCCCGCCACAATCATAGACGTGACGCTACCTGTGCCGATGGTATAGCCTATAGCAAAAATACCCGGCCCGAATGACAGCAAAAATTTCAATAGCTTTTTCATAGCTGAAGTTTTAATAGAAGCTGCAGATGTAGGAGAACTCGCTGTTTGTTTCAAATCATAGAAACTGCATATCAGCTGGTCAGTTGCAGCAAAAAGTCAAGAATTGCCTGACCAAAAACTGGTCAACCAATTTACAATGTAGCCAAAATTTGCTCGAAAGGAATTTTTTACATAAAAAACCATCCGCATATACCTGGGAATCAGACCGAAATCTCGAGTATGTAAATGAAGATTCTCGGAAAATCTTTAAAGAGCGATACGCCAAAAGTCCGGGAGAGTACCTGAAGTCACCGGCCTCGTATACTTCAGTGATGGCATGAGTGAGGATTGGTTCTTTCGTCTGACGGATAACGGCCTGAGACTATCCTGAAAGAAAAATAAAAACCCTGACGCAAAGGTCAGGGTTTTGAATGTAGTCCGTAGGGGAATCGAACCCCTGTTACCAGGATGAAAACCTGGCGTCCTAACCCCTAGACGAACGGACCATTTGAATTTTGACGCTCAGGCTTACCCTGATTGTCAATTTTCGGTGTGCAAATATAGAAGTCCGGTTAATATTTACAAAAATATTTTAGCAGATATTTACTTCAATCGTTTCCATAGGAACTAACATTTACTTCACTCTATTGTATTGGATATAGTGTCGGGCTTTCTTAGCTTTACGCCCGCGAAATCGAACTTACAAAACCGCAAATATCATGGCTAAAACCAGAGTAGCAATTAACGGCTTCGGAAGGATAGGAAGACTGACTTTCAAAGCTTTACTGAAAAAAGAAAATATCGAGATTGTTGCCATCAACGATCTTACGGATACCAAAACCCTGGCCCACCTCTTAAAGTACGATTCAGTACATGGTAAATTTGATGGTACAGTAGAAGCTTCTGCTGACGGTATCATCGTAAACGGCTCAGAAATCAAGATTTATGCTGAAAGAGAGCCTAAAAATCTTCCATGGGGTGACATCAATGTAGATGTTGTTCTGGAATCTACCGGTCGCTTTGTAGACGAAGCCGGTGCTGGTGGACACATTGAAGCCGGTGCGAAAAAAGTAGTGATCTCTGCTCCTGCAAAAGGTAACATCCCTACAGTAGTATTGGGTGTGAATGACGACACCATGACAGGCGAAGAAACCATCCTTTCAAACGCTTCTTGTACTACCAACTGCCTGGCGCCTATGGCGAAGGTACTGGACGATGCTTTTGGTATTGAAAAAGGATATATCTCCACGGTTCACGCTTACACCGCTGACCAGAGAATTCAGGATGCCCCTCACAAAGATTTGAGAAGAGCCAGAGCCGCTGCTTACTCTATCATCCCTACTTCTACCGGTGCTGCAAAAGCTGTTGGCTTGGTACTGCCTCACCTGGCTGGTAAACTGGATGGCATCGCTTTAAGAGTGCCGATTCCTGATGGCTCTCTGACTGACCTTACCGTAGTAGTGAAGAAAGAAGTGACTGCTGAAGAAGTAAACGCTGCCATGAAAGCGGCTGCTGAAGGCCCGATGAAAGGTATTCTTGAGTACACTGAGGACCCTATCGTTTCTATCGATATCGTAGGTAACCCTCACTCAAATATCTTCGATGCTCAGTTAACTTCTTGTCAGGGTACCCTGGTAAAAGTAGTTGGCTGGTACGACAACGAAGCCGGTTACTCTAACAGAGCTGCCGACCTGATCGAAAGAATCGGATAAGCTTTACGCTGTTCAAAACGATATACAGACATGGTATCCGGTTTCGGGTACCATGTTTTGTTATAAGGCCTTCATAATTTCTTAACCTATGAAATTCGGCTCAATGGAACCAAAACCTTTCTTTTGCGTTAGTATTAGTAAGTGACATCCTCAAGTCGATAAAAAGAGTCAGTGAATAACAGAAGACATTCCTAAGTCGCGAGAAAAAAAGGACAATGAAAGAAAAGCCCGAAAGGGTTATTTTTTTGCCCTATGCTCTCTTAAGATCAAATCCAACAACCCGCTCCCCATCTCCTTTCCGTTCTGAGAAATGAAGTGATTCTTTGCACCGTATGGGAAAGCGGTTAAAACCTGAGACATTCCCAGACCAGAACCTGACACCAGGCCACAGGCAACCCCTCTCATACTCAGCTACTTCCACAATCGGCCCGTACAGTACAATCATTCAAAACATACATTTATTCAAAATTATATTTTGCATATGAAACATTTTCGGAACATAATTCGTAAAAACAAGTAGTCAAACATTAAACTTTCGAACGAACCACATCCCATGAACAGCCTCATCTCCTATAGCAACCTCAAAAAAGAGCTCCTGCAGGTGATGATTGTTGGCTGGAAGCAAATGGTTGAACCACCTTCGAAAATTTAACTCTTAAGGGAGTAAAATCCATCAGGACCAACAGCCCTGAACTCCCACCCCTTTGCCTTTTATAATTCATGATATAGCCACACCAGATTCATCTGGCTACATCACCATTGTCTTGCCATTACGGTAAGCGACACAGGCAACTCCAAAATCAATTTTACACGCTAAAACCGACCATAAGGGCCGGTCAGTAATCTATGTCTCACCTCTAAAATTTAACCCATGACAATTATCGGAATCATCTTAGCCCTCTTCGGCTTGGTTATGCTCATTCTTTACCCTCAGTTGGTCGGTGAAGATCAGTTTAAGGAAAACCAAAGCGGCCACCTGGAAAAGGTCAAATCACAATCTTCACCCTTTCTGCTGATGTTTACCAGACGCGTATCATCACTTATCATCCTCCTGGGTATAACCATTACCCTGATACCCAATCTGTTCTTCTGGGCAGAGCCTGGTTATCAATACTTCGTAGTGTACCCCAATGGAAAAAAGGATGCCATCATGACCGAGGGCATCAAATTCAGAGGATTTGCTCAAATCACGCCCTGGCAGAAGTTTATTGATGTCAAGGTGATCGACAAGGGAGAAGACACAAAGGACATTGAAGGTCAGATGAACCCTATTCCCATTCGCTTTATTGACCAGGTAACGGCCACCACAAAGCTGTCTACACGTTTTCAGCTACCGGCAGACAAAGAGTCTTTTATCGAGCTGGCCATAGAATTCAGGTCTTTGCAAAATCTTGTACAAAATACCCTGATCCCCACGGTACGCGAGGTAGTCTCTAATACAGGCTACATGTTTGCCGCTCAGGACTATATTTCGGGTTCTGCCTCAGACTTCAGAGTAGCCATTGATGAGCAGTTGAAAGACGGAACCTTCAGCGTAGTAAAAAATGAATACCGTGATACCGTAGTCACTACCATCGAGCAGGAAAACCGGTCGGTAAATGAAATACAGACCCGCTATGAGGTAAATAAGCGTAGAGACGAGGATGGTAAGTTTATCCGCATTCCTCATGATATCAACGAGAATAATATCATCGTAGCCCAGGTAATCGTAGATGACGTATCGCTGGAGCAGGTGTTTAAGCAGCGCCTTGAAGCACAAAGGGATGAATCTGCCAAGCGTCAGCTCGAGCAGCAGAAGATCAAAACCGCCCGTGATGCCCAGGCGAGAATTATCGCGGAGGGTGAAAGGGACAAAGCGGGTGAGCGTGTAACGCAGGAAAAAGAACAGGTAAAAGCCCTGATCTCCATCGAAACCAAGCTGAAGCAGGAGGAGACCAACAAAAAGCTGGCACTCATTGCACTGGAAACCGAAAAACTGAGAGCACAGGCTCAAAAGGTAAAAGCAGACGCTGAGTCTTATCAGAATGCCAAGCTGGTATCAGCAGGACTTACTCCTCAGCAGAAAGCACAACTGGATAAGGAGATAGCGATTGGTGTAGCGAAAGAGCTGTCTAAAATCAAATTCCCTTCTACCATGATCATAGGAGGAGCCGATGATGGAGGAACACCGTTAGAGGCCTTAATCGGAGCAGCTATGACCAAACAGCTCACCACGAAAACAACCAGAGGTAATTAACCTGAAAGGGCATCTAATGATGCCCTTCTTTATTTCAGAGCATAGCAACTGCTTCAGATACCACAAGAAAGTATTAAACAGGGAGAGCACTGAATTACCGTCAGACCAAAGGTCTGACGGAGCTACAGAAGAATTCAATCACATAGTAGGACTGAGCTTCTTCTCAGATCGGAAGAGCATATCAGCCGCCTGCAGTATTTTCATTCTCAGCTGAGCATTGTATTCCGGCCGTTGCTCCAGAAACTCCCTGACGGCACGGGCCGCGGCTGCCGAGTTGTGATTGTTCAGTGTCTGATCCAGCCAGCGCTTGGGGAAGAAGATATCTCCTGTCTTTTGAATCTCCTCCAGCAGCTCCAGGCTCTCAGGAATGTACTTCTGAGATTGTTGGGTTCTCAAAGGATGATGCAAATATCCCAAAGCTGCCAGTACCCAGGATTCGGTCTGACGATTTGTTTCATCCTTCAGCGAAGCGAAAAAAGCATCTCTCTTCTCTATTTCAGGAGAAAGAGATGGCATAATAAACTCAAAGCGTTTTTTCCTGTCAGGGTTTTCAATGGCCGCCAGTTGCTTTTCCAGTATCTCTTCTGCTCTGTCTGGTGTTTTGATGGCAAGATTGGCCGCCAGACTAGTCCTGTCTCTTTCAGAGAGGCGCAGCCCGGGTACTCTGGCATGTGAGGCGCCAATCCAGATATTGTAAAGCCTTTGAATATTAACCTGGGTGATGGTCACATTGCGGAAGGCATTGAAGAAAATCTTTTTCTGACTGGGTGTCTCGGCAATATCATTCATACAATGATAGAGCGTTCTTTCCAGGTCAGGTGCCAGGGCATCTCGCTGATCAGGTGTCAGGAATGACCAATACACACGGTTAAGTTGTCCAAGCACAAGGTTCAATAACAGCTGATTCTTTTCTCTTACCACAATCCATTTGATCAGCGCTATATATTCATCTCCGGCCATTCGGCCATCTAATAGCTGCTCATAGAAATCAATCATGGCTACCCCTTTCTGCAGGTCACCCAGCTTGGTCCAGTTTCGCATTACAGGCACCTGCCCCAGGTTAAAAACCCCATAACCTCTGCCATCAGCATTGATGAGTCCATGGTAATCATCGCCTTTGCTGTCTCGTTTGAAATAGTCACTCACATCCACTTCAGCCCCTTCCATCGTCAGGCGTTTACCATCAGATCCATCAAAACGGGCAATGGCAAATGACTGCTGCCAGAGACGGTTTTTACCACTCGGATCACTCTGGTGCAGTGATACACAGAGCGGGCATTCGGGGTCCTGGGCAAAAGCCAGATCGAAATTAGGCCTGCCAGGTGTATTGACCCAAACCTCACTCCAGGTTTTCAGGTCCTGTTCTGTTTTCTTATCCAGAATATCTATTAGATCCGGCCAGGTAGCATTTCGGTTGGCAAAGGTTTTCAGATACTCCTGCATACCTGCCTGAAAAGCGTCCTCTCCCAGCATCATCTCCAGCTGCCTCATCATAATCGGGGCCTTGTTATAAATAATGGCACCATACATCTGTCCGGCCTCATTGAGATTTCTCAGTTCCTGTCTGATAGGGTTAGCTCCTTCTGTTCTGTCTACGGAATAGGCAGAAGGATAGTGCCTGACCAGAAAGCTCAGGTCGTGATTGATTTCCGGAAAACTAGGGTTCACCATCTTGGCAGCCATAAAGTTCGCAAAAACCTCCTTGGTCCATACATCATTGAACCAGTCCATGGTAACCAGGTCGCCAAACCACATGTGAGCTGTCTCATGAGCGATAAGGCTCGCCCGGCTTAAGAGCTGATTTTGCGAGGGGTTCTCATCCAGAAACAAACTACTGGCTCTGTATTGAATAGCGCCTACATGCTCCATACCCCCGTATTGAAAACCGGGGATCAGGGCAAAATCGAACTTTTTAAAGGGGTATTTAATGCCCGTGTACTCCTCAAGCCACTTGAGGGAAGCTCCATGCAGATAAAAGATAAACTCCTTATTGCGCTTCACCTTTTCCGCATCCGTTTCGCGGTGTAGCATGGTCATTTCTCTCCCTCCTATGCTCTCCGTAATGCGCTGAAACTCCCCTGCTACAAAAGAAAAGAGGTAAGTACTCATCAGGTCAGATTTCTGAAATTCTATATTCTTCCTGCCATCCCTTGTGATCGATATGGCTACAGGGGCATTGGCTATGGCCGTCCAGTTTTCGGGCATATCCAGTATCAACTCATAGGTGGCTTTCAGGTTGGGTTGGTCAAAACAAGGAAAGGCCGTTCTGGCCCTGTCAGGAACGAACAGTGTGTATAAAAACTCTTCTTTTCTGTTCAGAGAGGTCTCTCCTGCATAAAAGGTAATATCTACCGTATTCCTTCCCTTAAGCAGTGTTGCGGCAGGAAGAACAATGTGTTCCTTTTCAAAAATGATATCCTGCCTTTTACCGTTGACCTCCAGAAACTGGAGCATATCAGCCGATTCTCTGAAGTCCAGCAGAATGTCCTGAGAATTATCCGTCAGATTAAAGGTGAGGGTTTCCAGTGACTGAATTTTCTGATCAGAAACCTTCGGCACTCTGAATTCAAGTTTGTAGTTGACACTGGAAATAACACGCTTCCGGTATTGGGCCAGTTCCAGCGATACACCTTCATCGATCTTTATCTTTTCTACTTCGGGGGTATCACAGGCTGACAAAACAAGCAGCAGGGATAGCAGGGACAGTAAGTACTTCATTTATATCAATACAAGGTCTTTTCTAAGCTCAGGCGGGATGCCAAAGTTTTCATCCATAAAGCCATCCATTTCGTCTTTGGTCTCTTTGGAAAGCAGCTCGTTCATTTCTTCCATAGCCACATTGCCAATCATAAACGGAGGCATAAAGTTGGTTACCAGGCGGTCTCCTTTAAAGCAGGCACCCATTTGAAATTCGGTAAGCTCTTCTTTGGGCATTCCTTTGATCATGCAGTGCGACAACCATTTTTCGGGGTCATCGGGGTAGGTCTGCATGCGCATTTGCATGGCTTCAAAATCTGTATTGGTCATCATATAAGCAGACAGATTGGCCATACTTTCTTTGGAAAGCCCTTCGCGCATTCGCTCATAGCACTCACTACAAACGGCATATTCGAAAAGTACCTGAGTAGACTCGAGTTGCGGATAGCGCTTAAATACCTTTTCAATCATATAAAAGCGTTCTCCCAGTGTCAGGTCATGGTCACACTGAATGCAATTGGTCAGTGGTCCTTTGGTATCTGAGTTTAAAAATATGTCAGGAATGGGTAACCCTTCCTGCTCTTCTCTTTCTTCCATGGGGCGAAGTTTATAGGCTGAACTTACGATTTTTGACTGCGATCGACAATAGTCGACCCTGCCTGAGCAGCCGGAAAAATAATAGTATCACTGATATTGACATGGGCAGGACGCGTCACGATAAAACGAATCAAATCAGCAATATCATTGGCTGTGAGCGCGTCAAAACCTTCATATACTGACTTTGAACGTTCTTCATCGCCCTTAAAACGTACCATAGAGAACTCCGTTTCCACCAGTCCGGGACATACCTGAGATACTTTGACGCCAGTACCATTCAGGTCAAGGCGCATTCCGTTGTTCACAGCATCCACCGCATGTTTGGAAGCGCAGTATACATTACCATTGGGATACACTTCCTTACCGGCAATAGAACCAATATTGACAACATGCCCCCTGCCCCGCTCTATCATACCAGGCACAATGGCCTTTGACACATACAGCAAGCCTTTGACATTGATGTCTATCATGGCATCCCAGTCATCGATATTTCCATTCTGGAAACTTGAGAGCCCGTGTGCATTACCGGCATTGTTGATCAATACATCAATGGCTTTCCAGGCTGCCGGCAGACTTTCGATGGCTTCACAGGCGGCTGCCCGATCCCTTACATCAAAAACAAGGGAGTGTGTTTTAACAGAAACTTTATCTGCCAGCTCTTTCAGGCGGTCGGCTCTGCGGCCACAAATCACCAGATCATAGCCTTCTTCGGCCAGGTATTCCGCAGTAGCCCGGCCAATTCCTGAAGTGGCACCGGTCACAAATGCAATTTTGCTCATAGGGTCAGTGTTATGAGCTCCAATTTAGAAGATTTTCTTCAGGGGGAAAGACGAAATCTGACGAAGAAAGTCAGTCAGAAAAGTGAAAGTATAAGGTAAAGTTGTGGGTGACCATTCTCTCTATTCCCTGACTGTAGAAGGCAACACCGGTTTGCAGTACATTGATAAGCCCACGGGAGTAACGAAGCTCCGGAGAGAACTTGAAGAATTTGAAATACTTTTCCAGCCCTATACCTACTTCTGCCCTGATATCGAGCTTTCTGATGACCAGCCCACCTGTATCTGTTTCTTTTGCTTTCCCCGTTCTCAACGACCCCGTCATACCGGCAATGAGGTACATGCGTGTATTGCCTCTGCGGATAGACCTGTACTTGAAATAACCTCCCGGCTCAATACGGGTGGTTTCAATCAGCTGGGTATCTGTCGTTCCACTGGCCATAAGGTAATCTACCTCATGCTGATAGAGCCCGATCTTTACAGGAACAATTCTGAGGGAGAATTGATCTGCCAGCCTGAAGTTCACCATAAAGCCCAGATTGAAACCGGCCTTCTGTCGGGAATTGATCGCCAGTAGATCCGTGAGGTCAGGTGAAGACTCAAATGCATCTGAGTATTTAATACCAAATGAGTTTTGATGCGAGCCCAGGAAAAAGCCGTATTTGATAAACTTTTTATCACTCGCCAGTCTGTGCTGTGTAACAGGAGCCTTCTGAGCAAAGGCCATATTCCCCAGGAAAAGCCCTGTCAGGACAATTATTTTTGCCCTATGTAGATAGAGCTTATGCCAAATGTGAGCGGTCTGCATTCCGTACTTTTAAAGCCTACTTTTTCCAGTATCGCCAGAAAGTCATTTCCGTCAGGAAAAGCCTCTACTGATTCCGGCAGGTAGGTATAGGCCGATTGGTCTTTGGATATCAGCTTTCCAATAATCGGGAGAATGGACTTAAAATAAAAGTTGTAGAGCTGCTTCATCGGAAATCTACGGGGCCTTGAAAACTCAATAATCACCGTCTTTCCTCCGGGCTTCAGTACCCTGAACATATCACTCAGACCCTTCTCCAGAT
The DNA here is from genome assembly GCA_002427745.1 of Roseivirga sp. UBA6061. Classification (GTDB taxonomy): domain Bacteria; phylum Bacteroidota; class Bacteroidia; order Cytophagales; family Cyclobacteriaceae; genus Roseivirga. The sequence continues at coordinate 58,258 of DIYF01000126.1, forward strand.
TTTCAAAGTTCCTTACACCAAATGAAACGATGACTGCATCGAAAGTATTATTCTCGAAAAGCAGCTTTTCAGAATCGCCCATTTGCATGTCGATGATATGATCAAGCTCCTTACGCTTCATTTTCTGTTTACCATGCTCCAGCATGCCTGCAGAAATATCCACTCCTATCACCTTATCAGGGTTCAGGGCCAGGGCTTCTATCGCAAAATCACCGGTTCCCGTGGCGATGTCCAGTATTTGTTTGGGCTGATCTTTCTTAAGTAAGCGAATCGCCTTTTTTCTCCATAGAATATCAATTCCCAGGCTCAAAAAGTGGTTTAGAAAATCATAGCGGTGAGAAATGTTATTGAACATCTCTGCTACCTGCTCCTTTTTACTTGCCTGCTGCTCTTTGTAGGGTACTACGGCCATCTCGCTCAATTTGGGTGCAATAATACGAAGGAAACAGGGCGTTTGGGAAGATTGTTAGAATTATCTCATGATTCTCATCGCTGCCATAAGTACTTACCCCTGGCAGAATGAATGCCGTATCAGGTAAACATCGATTGGGTTTACCCGTACTTCCAGATGGAAGAATGAGAAAATTCCATTTTTAACCATGTCAAACGTAGCTTTAAGCATGACGCCAACCCGACTCTCCCCCATCATCTTTTTAATTCTGATATACTGCGCCTGCCAGTCATCCGGTGGCTTTGAGATTGCCCCCTCCATAGGCACCGACCACCTGCACGATGTGGAAGCGCTGAATGACAAAGAAGCTTTTGCCTGCTCTTATGGCACGGGTAATATTTACCAAACGACAAACAGCGGCCTGGGCTGGAAAAAGCTGGCACAATTAGATTCAGTATACTTTGAGCAAATACAATTCACAGATTCACTGACCGGATGGATCTGTGGCGAACAGGGAAAAATCTACCGTACCCAGGATGGTGGAAAAACCTGGCAGAACATATCAATCAACCTGCCGGAAGCGGAAGGAAACCTCCTCCTCTATGCGCTCTATTTTGAAGACGATATGAATGGTTTGGTCGGAGGTATGTCTGTGAATTTCCAGACCCGCCAAAGAAAAATCAGATTGTACCGAACGAAAAACGGTGGCCAAAGCTGGACGGAAACAGAAACACCCACCATGCTGATGAACATTATGAAAGGGCCGGATAACAGAATCTGGGGCATGGGTTCTCGTATGGTACTGGTCAAGGACAAACTGGATGCTCCCTGGCAAATCCTTTTACAAAGCGATAGTACCCGAAAGATAGCCGATATCAGATCGCTGGATTTCAGTCTGAAATCGGGACGGGTCATAGCTGCAGAGTTCAGCACCGGCAACCTGCATATCAGCAATGATCACGGTAAGACATGGACTACAGAGTCGATCACTAAAAACCGCCTCCGCAGTATTATGAGGTATAAAGATCGTGACTGGCTGGCTGTAGGAGATCTCAACAAAGAGTCCGGGAATGTATTCCACAGCCATGATGATGGATACACCTGGGAAAGAGACAGCCTGAAATATCCGGATATTCACAGGCTGGCCCTGAGCAAAGACTACGTCTGGGCAGTGGGCAAAGATGGCTTTTCCGCCCGGCTTAAAAGGTAGACCTGCCTTAGTCCTTACATTTTGCCTGCCAGTTCATCCAGTGCCTTTCGGTAGGTATCCAGAATTACCTGCTGGCTATCTTCTATTGTACTGTTTTTGCCTACTGTGGCTATGCGCAAAAACGAATTCTGCTTCAACACAATCTTCTCAGAAGAAGTGGCCGTGCCTTTTACGTTCTTTCTTTTCTTCCCCTTCTGGTCAAACTTCATCAGCCTGACGATCAGTCTCGGTTTAAACTTCTTCTTATCGCCCTTAATACCCAGCTCCTTAATGCTGAGGCCTCCGGTATCAGAGCCTCCGAGCCCTCCTTTTTCCATTCGTATCTCCAGGGTATAAAGTGGATGATCTTTCAGCAGTTTAGCTGCTCTGCGGGCTGACATATCCGGCAAATCATAGGTATTGAAGCCAAAGGCCTCCGGGTAGTCGGTCAGGGGCAGCGTATTCAGGCCAAGTTTTTCAGCGTATTCTTCCTGGAAAATCCGGTAAAACTCATGGATAAACACATCAACCACACGGTCTCTGCCGGCTTCCTCAGCTGCCATCTCATCCATGGTCGTATTAATACTTTTCAACGACAGTCTGTAGTCTTCATGGTATTCCACCACAAAAGCAGCCAGGGCATCTTCTCCCTGGGCGCTGGCAAAACCAACCACCGACAAAAGGCTTAACAGTAACAGTAATCTCATAAAACAAAGAAATAACATTCGGCAGAGAGATTCCACAGCATGTCAGTGAAATGCATCCTGGCATGATCCAAATGCAAGATTTGGACTGGTAAAGTCCTGGAGTGCGTTGAAGACAATTTCTTTTTAACTTCCACCAGTTTTTGAAACATGAAAAAACCTGAAGTAAGACGGCTCGCTATCGAGGGACTCATGATTGTGTTCAGCGTACTTTTTGCCCTTTTCATCAGCCAGCTGGCAGATAACCGGAAAGTCAGAAACCAAAAAGAACTGGCAATCGACTACATCTATCGCGAATTGAAAGACAATAAAGAGACGCTGGAGCGGTGGGTGATTAAACATCAAAAGGCTAGAGAACGCATAAGTCGCATGGTCAGAAACCCTATGGATAGTACCCGGCTGTCCATTTTTGCCAAAGGTCAACCCAACTACAGTCCCATTACGGAAGGAGAGTCGCTGATAGATGCCCTCCTGGGAGATACCGCCTGGGAATCGGCCAAGGCCACGCAGATTGTTTCGCAGTTCGATTTCGCTGTTGTACAGGACCTGACCCGAATTTATGGCTTGCAGAAAGTGATCATGGAAGGCTCGGTAAACAAGTTTACAGATGTATACTTTGACCGTGAGAGTCAGGACCCTGCCCACCTGCAAACCACTCTGGTACAACTCGAGTTAGTTATGAACGAACTTGTAGGACAAGAGTATACTCTCATATATATGCTTAAGACAGCTCTCGAAAAGCAGCAACAAGTCAACAGTCAATAGATCAGCAACATGACTAAATCACGCAATTCCGTTTCTCGTTTTGTACTGGAAATCTTCTCAATCTTCCTTGGGGTAACAATAGCTTTTCTGGCCAACCACTGGAATGAACTGCGCAAAGAAAGGATCATTGAGCGGAAAACCCTGGAAGAGATAGCCATTGAGCTTCAATCTGACCTGAGTGATATCAGGAATAATATGAAGGGTCATGAGCTGGGAATTGACGCAGTCAATATGTTTCAGGACTACAATCATGGTAAACCGGTGAACTACGATTCTCTGAGCATTTACTTTGAGAGGCTTTACCGGGATTATGTTTCTATCACCAACACCACCGCTTACGAAACGCTGCGACTAAGGGGCATCGAAATCATCACCAATGATCAGTTACGGGCCGACATTGTAAACCTCTATGATTTTGCCTACGAGATCATACAAAAGCTGGAGGAGGAGTATTATCCTGCGCAATTCCATAAAAACTACTTCAATGACATTTCTGAGTACTACAAGGAGTATATAGAGATAGAGGGGCAGCGAATCCGGTTTGTGAAACCTCACAAAGGCAAGCCTGATCAGAAAATGCTGCTGATCTTACGTGAAATCAAACAGTGGAGGCTCTTTAACCTGATGTCTTATCAGGAAACAGAAAAGGGCATACTGAAGCTGATAGAAGACATTGAGACTGAACTGAATCAATAGCCTTTGAAAAGGGAATCCCCAGAGATCTGCCGTGCACAAGTGACAGAAGCTCTGAGGAAAGGAGGATAATCGAGTTATTTCTTTTTGGCCAGATTCAGTTGAATTCCGGTTTCAAACAGCCGCTCATTTAAGGATGAACCTTCCAGAATCACCGGAGCCACAAACAGGCTCCAGTTGGGCAACACCTCATAATAGGCAATAAAACCGAGCTCAGCTCCCAGGCGGGCATTCTCAAGTCCGATAGCCGCTCCGGTATAGGCACCAAAGCGCAGCTGTTTTCTCATCAGAAAGTGGTATTGCACCTGCACGGGAATCGCCACCGCATCGCTGTCTACCCGCAGACCTCCACGGATGAAAAGTCTTCTTCTCAGATATTTGCCCATATAAACACTATAGTCCACCACGTTGGTTTTCTGATCAAAGGAGAAGTTGACGGATGCATCTGCATACCAGCCTGTGGGCAATTCATACAGAGGCACACTGTTCATCCAGTTATTATCACTCAGCACGCGCTCTGTACCGCTTAGCCTCAGCTGAGCCCCGAACTCAAAAACACCGGTTTCTCCCAGCGATCTTTCCTGAAAATCAAAGCCCCCTTCATAGTTGGCCGCAACATAAAAGCGCCATTTTTCAATGTGGCGGGGCGTATACATAAGTCCCAGTCCCATCCGAACACTTACACGGTCTCCCCAGGCCAGACCTCCCTGAATAAAAGGACGCAGTCGGCCGGGTAAAAAGAGTCGTGCATAGTTGGCTCGCATATTAAATCCATTGCTCCAGGCACCTCGCAGGCTCACTTCAATAAAAGAATCCGGAGTCAGGTATTTTCCCGCTCCGAAGGCCAGTCCGTCCAGCCCAAGTACAAACTTACGGTCAGACTCCAGCCCGGCATCAGCAGCAAAAGCTCCGGAAACAAACCAGTGTCCTCCTCTCAGCTTCCCGGCATCCTGAGGTTGGATCATCCAGCTTCGGGCCATATCTCTGCGTGCCTTGACAGAAAGCGGATCATTCAATTCTGCCCAGCTTGCTCCCCTGGCGCTTTGCCCGAGGTGGTTCAGGTCGAGCATACCGGCTCCCAAAGCCAGGTTGCTGGCATTGACATAGCTTCTGCCATTAGCAAAGCCTGTTTCTTCTTCAATGGAGACTCCCTGAGTCGATGCTGTCGTGGTTTTTTGAGTATGGCGAGCAGCATTGGGTGTTACCTGAACGGCAAGATGATATACGGGCTTTTGTGTAGCCTGATTATTGATTAATTCAGCCTGATCAGTCGCAGGTGCCGGTGTATTGACCGGCTTTGCATTTTCGGCTGTACCCTGCTGCCTTTCCTTAATACCAGGCTTATCACCCGATGCCTGACCATCTGGCTGATCAACCTTCTGACTCTCCCGGCTCTCTCCTGTTGTCACAGCCTCTTTTGGTCTTTCTTCCGGCAGATAGCTTTGCTGAGTGGCTATTGCCAGCTCTTCTTTCTCACCACTGGTAAGCACCTGATAGCCCTTCACAACCCCAAAGCTCAGGAACAGCCCCAGCCCCATCAGAAGCCCCAGCTTCCAGTATGTGGGATAGCCCAGCTTCTTGCCATTGGCCATAGCCCCATTTTTCACAATGCCTTTCCATACCTCGTCTCCGGGACTTTTGGCAAAGTCTTCAAAATGGTCTTTGAACAACTGATCCATATAATCTTCTTCCCCACTCATTACGCGATCATTTGCTTTTTAAGTTGTTGCTGGAGGATTTGTCTGCCTCTCATAAGCCTTACTTTGGAATTGGCCTCGCTGATATTCAGCATTTCGGCAATTTCTTTATGTGCGTAGCCCTCTATGGTATAGAGGTTAAAAACAGACCTGTACTCAGCCGGGAGTTTCCGTATCATCCAGAGTAGCTCGTCTGTACCCTCTGTATCTGCGGGTTCCATTCTGACCTGAGATACATTGTCATCGAGTGGCTCTTCACGTTCTGTCCGGTTCTTGTTCTTTCTGAGCTGGCCCAGAGCGGCATTGATCACCACCCTCTTGACCCAGTAAAACAGCGGGCTGTTTTGCTTAAACTGATGAAGTCCTTCAAATACCCTGATGAATCCCTCCTGCAGCATATCACTGGCTTCTGCCTCAGAACTGGCATAGCGCAGACATACCCCATACATCTTGTCTTTGTAGAGACTGTATAGCTGGGAATGCGCCTTTCGGCTGCCTTTCAGGCATTCCTTAACAAGTTGGTCCTCGTTTGGCTGTCGCACGCTGTTAGTTTTCTATGCCGGCAGGAATTGGTTCTGCCGGTAGTATTAAGGTCACTCAGATAAAGGATGAATAAAGTTACTCAATCGTTACAAGCCTGTCGATTTTTATTTCCATCCCCACATTTGAGGCGATAGCAGGACATTCATCATAAAAAAATTCGCTCGTCCCAACCATTGAGAAATTACAAGGGTGAGCACATAATTTGTATCTTTCTCAACATGAAAAGCAAGCCCGTAGCCTTGAAAAGGATAAGTCTGGAGATTTTCTCGATCGTCTTTGCTGTTTTGCTGGCGCTGATGCTGGACGCCTGGCGGGAGCGGATCAAGGTGGAACAAAAGGTGCAGCACGCACTCGAAGATATTGCCTCAGAGATCAAAACATTCACAGGCATGAATGAGTCCATCGAGTTCAACACAGTGCAAATGGATTCTCTGGAAGCTATGATCAAAAGGCACAGAGCCGGGAAAGAAGTTCAGTTCTCATCAGGTGTAGCCAGACCCGAGGTGAGATCACTGGCCTGGGAAACCTCCCGAACCAGCGGCATCGCAGCTGACTTCGAAAGGCAGATCTTTGTAGATATTACAGAAATCTACGTGGAGTTTGACCGGCTGGAGAAGATACTTGCCTATAACCGTGAGTTTGGTCTGAAAAGCGATCCTTCTATGCCGGCTGTCGACAGAGCCATTCATCGTTACCGACAACTGAACGGCATGGTGTTCAGATCTCAGGAACTGCAGGCCCGGGCCAATGAATTTTTAGAGAAGTATAAAGACGCTGATTTCACGAAGCATCTTCGATAAAAACCTGCCTGCAAAAAGTACGGCATGAAAAAAGCCATAAGGTCTCCCCTATGGCTTTCTTACGTTTCTTAAGACTTATGCAATCTCTACAAGCTCGATATCAAAGATCAGGTCTTTGCCAGCCAGATCGTGATTGGCATCAATGACTACTTTATCGTCATGTACTTCCTTGATTTTCACAGGCACCTGCTGACCGTTAGGCTGCGTCATGCCCAGTTGCTGCCCTACTGTAGGATTTAAATCCGGTGGCAGGTTAGTTCTCGGTACATCAATGATCAGTTGAGGATTGGCTTCACCATAAGCATCGGCAGCCGGAATCTCAGCGGTCACTTTCTCCCCTACAGCCATACCATTTACAGCCGCATCAAATCCTTTAATCATCATACCCGCTCCTACTTCAAATTCAAGCGGGGCTCTGCCTGCTGATGAATCGAATTGCGTACCATCTTTCAATCTACCTGTGTAGTGTACTTTTACTTTATCTCCTGCTTTTGCTGTCGACATCTTTCTTTCCTTTCAAAATTGTTAATACCCCTGATATACAGAGGACTGCAAAGGTAGGGAAAGCTGGTAGAATTGCTAAGACCATCCAGCTTTATCGACCATCAATGCCCTATCAGACAGGGCTCACCCCCTTTCATAATCCGGAAGCTAATCCACCGGTATACTCAGAAAGGACACTTCCAGGTGATTGATCAGTTCCTCTACATGCCTGCGCACATAGCGGTTCCTTGTCTTTTTCTTATTGTAGAGCATGGTAAGCAGCCCGGGGTTCTCCCGCTGACACCAGTTGATCAGCCCTTCCTCTTCGGTTGTGGCATTGTATAAATGAGTTCCCTCTACCAGCTGTGGAGCAGCCGACTTATACAGGTTCAGGCGGGCATCGGCTTCAGGGCTAGGATAAAAGTCATTGGGGGTGGATACCAGCAGAAGATCAATTTTGGCATTCAGGTCCTTGGCAAGGTTTACCACAGGCACGAAAGACTCAAGCTCATCAATTTCAAAGTCATTGTGCAAGAGCAGTCGATCTGTTTTCACCGCTGCCTCCTCGCCTTTTATTACCAAAACGGGCACCTCTGCTCCTCTGACCACCCGCTGTGCATTGCTGCCAATAAGCCATTCCCTAAAACCTGAAGCCCCGTGAGACCCCATCACAATCATATCTACTTTCTGATCATGGGCGTAAGTCAGTATCCCTTTGTAGTCCTGATTGTAGAGCAGGTGCTTCCGGGCGTCTACTCCTTCGCTTCTTGCTTCTGATACCAGCTGAGCAAGCTGTTGCTGATGATCATTTACCTTCTTCGTAATATCAGCGTAAAGTGTAGTTTCCGCCTTGCTCACAATGGTAATCCAGTCAGCGGGAATATCAATAATGTGAAGAAAATGCAAGCTGGCGTCTTGCTGTTTTGCCAGCTTCATTGCCACTTTTCCTGCCTTCACAGCACATTCTGAAAAATCGGTAGGTACAAGTATCTTTTTCATGTTCTTAGGTTTTTGCGGGACTTTACCCTGATTGAATTACCTCAATATTCTACCGAATAAGTATGACCCAAATCAGTCTTTCTATTGATTTGAATCACCTCCCATTTGTCTGGTAAACACGACCTTTAGACTATGAGCAAAGTGCAGACAGGCATATGGATTGATTCACGAGAGGCCCTCATTTTTACCATGAGAAGAGACTCCGAACATTTCGAGCGAATTGTTTCGGAAGTTGAGGAATACCATATGCACAGTGAAGGTAAATCTGCCTCTCCCTTCGTAGTACGGGATGCCCTCAAAGAGAAGCGTATGCTTCGCAGGCGGACCGAACAATTCGAAAAGTTTTTCAATGAGGTGATCACCGCTATTTCCCAAAGCGATGAGGTACTCATCTGCGGACCAGGCGAGTCTAAGCTGGGGCTGGAAAAAGCCATACTACACAAAAAGCACCGCAACTACCGACTGATCGGCTGCCATACTCTCGACTCCCTCACAGAGAACCAGATCAGGGCCTGGATCAGAGAAAAATTCGGGCTCAGGCGTTAAGTCTCAGCTGTTAAGGTCAGCAGGGTAGACAATGTGTGTACAACCGAGACAAAAATTGGTTTTAGCACTGATTTCCAGTAACTTAGATATGCACCAATCAATTAAAACCATGAAACTCAGACATTTCATCGGGGCCCTGATCATGTGCCTCCTCACACCCATATCTCTTTTTTCCTTTCAAAGCAACTTTACGGGTATCTGGGAATTCTCAGATGAAGACGGAGCTACCTTCCTCGTACACATTGCAGAAGATCATCGCGTTATCAGTACTTATGCCAAAGGTGATAATGCTGTTTTTCCTGAAGAGGGCTACTGGAGAGCAAGTGGCAATGAGCTTCATATCCTCTACAACAATGGCTGGATGGACATACTGAGAACTACCAAAAACGGATACTCCAAAACGGCCTATCAACCGGGTGCCTCAATTGATAAGAAAGGAGGCAAAACCAGCGTGGCCTTCAAAACCGGCAGAAAAACCATATGGGGGCCCGTAACCGAAAAAGACTTTACCGGCTACTGGAAACTACTCGATGAAAACAAAAAGGTGTTTTACTTGCACATTCAGGAAGACCACACCGCCCGCTCTACCTACAGCGATGGTGCCAACGGACTCTTTGGCGAAAAGGGAATCTGGCGCTTTGAGCAAAACCGTATTATGGTGATGTATGACTCGGGCTGGATAGATATCATCACCAAGAGCGGAGGACGTTTCAGTAAATTCTCTTATGCTCCCGGCCAACGCATCGGAGGCAAACCAGATAATACATCCGTGGTGGAAAGAGCCAATATGGAAGAACTGGGGGTAAAACGATAGAAGAACCACAACGGGCCCGCGGTTGAGCCTGACATGTAAAAGCACAGGCTTTCTATCTTAAATTTTGTATTGGAGTAAGAGTGGAATGGTATTTGTCCTGACAGGGTACCAACACAAAAACTCTTCAATATGAAAAAACTTTATTGGCCCACCCTCTTTTTACTTTTTACGCTAATCTCACACGAAAGTCTGGCTCAGTTTCCTCTGGGACGTCAGAAAGCCAAACTCAGTGGTGTCCGGGTTTACCTCGGAGGACATGATGATGCCTATGCTAACCTGAGCGCCAAAGGTCTGTATAGCATGCTAAAACCCGGGCAGCAGGTTGACTTCAACCTGAATGAATATTACCAGGCAGACAGCTATGCAGCCCTGATGACTGGCGGTACGCTGGGTATTAACCTTATTTTCAACCCCAGAAATACAGATGGCAGTGTCAGAACCAACCGTGAAATCAGAATAGGTGCAGACCTCGGTTTAGACCGGGAAGTAATGATCGACATGCAGGCCAGAAATACTGGTGGCAGGGCAGACAATATAGCCCTTTGTGTGCTGGAAAACAGCTTCAACCTTGAAGCAGCATATCTCTTTAAGGCCCCCATTTCACAGGCACTGGAGGTCTATGCAGGCCCCGGAGCCAATCTGGGAGGCACCTTTGGAAATCGCTTTCTCTTCATAGGAGACCCCAGTGATACGGGAGACCGAAAAGCACGTAACAGTAACTATCTGAGAGCTTATGCGATAGCGGGAGCTACTTTGGGTGCCAACAAATTCTTCTTCCAGCTGGAAGGAACAGCCGGAGCCGGTACCCAGATCGTACACGATGGCAAAGCCAATTTCCTGGGTACCTACGGTCTCAGAATCGGGGTAGGCTATCGCTGGTAATTCAAAGAGATTTAGATCAAAAACACATTCAACCCTGTTTGCTTTGGCTATCTTGCCGCCTGAGCTAACAGGGTTTATTTATGCCATTACATATTGTACTGATAGAGCCGGAAATCCCCAATAACACAGGTAACATTGGCCGGTTGAGTCTCGCCTCGGGCTCTCACCTGCACCTGGTAAAACCATTTGGTTTTGAGCTAAGTGACAAAAGGGTAAAAAGGGCAGGACTAGACTACTGGCAACACCTTTCCCTGCACACCTATGAAAGTACTGATGCGTTCTTTGAACAACACAGGAACAAGCGGATGGCATTCTTCTCCAGCCATGGTAAACAGGACCACTGGTCTATCGATTTTGAAGACGATATGTTTCTCATCTTTGGCAAAGAATCGGTAGGACTGGCTGAAGAGATTACTACTGCTCATGCCGACCAGCTCTACAAAATCCCCATTGATACCACTCATGTCAGAAGTCTGAACCTGGCCAATGCCGTGAGCATTGTCGTCTATGAGGGGCTGAGACAATTGAGGGGCTGACCCCTCATACTCTCATCCCCTCACAAAAGCCCTGGCCTGCATATTCAATCACTGGCCAGGTAGCTGGAAGGATTGGCCCTCTTCAGTTTGAAGGAGTGATAACTCACGGTGAGAAAAGTAAGCAACATGCCCCCGATTACAGTCAGCAGAAAAACCCAGAAACTCACTTCAATACGATAGGCAAAAGTTTGCAACCAGTTATCAACGGCCCAGTACCAGGCCAGTGGCGCAGCCACCAGAAAAGAAAGGATGACCGGCCATACGAAACTCTTGTTGATAATAACGGTCAGCTGGCGTATGCTGGCCCCCAATACCCTGCGAACACTAAACTCTTTCATTCGCTCTTCTACCATAAAGGCGCTAAGCCCCATAATACCCAGAATTGAAATACCTATGGCTATGGTGGCAAACACAGAGAGTATTTTACCCAGGCGCATTTCAGTATTGTATTCCTTGTTGAATTTGTCATCGTAGAAGGTGAAATCAAAGGGGCGGTCATCCACATAGCGTTCCCAGACCTCCTCAATAGATGCGATCGTCTGGCTCATCTCCTCCGGGCTTAGCCTGGCCACCAGGTACCTGGGAATGATAGAATCGGGAGATACCACCATCATCATCGGCTTAATCTCTGATTTAAGGGATTGGTCGTTAAAGTCTCTGACTACACCTACAATGGGTTGCCCTAAGATATGGGCAGGGCTTCCCTTCTGAGGTTTAACGATTTTACCCACCGGGTCATCCCATCCCAATTGTCTGGAAAGTTGCTGATTGATGATGAATCCTTTCTGTCCATCGCTCTGAAAATCCGTACCCTCTGCGATTTCCATTCCCATCGTTTTGATAAAATTCTCTCCCACACGATAATAGTTGGCCCAAAACTGTTCGTCACTTCGGTCTTCCAGCCCCTCAAAATGATTGATGGGGTAAGCCGTCATATCCCCGTTGTTCAGCAGATTGGATACGTAGGTGCTCGAAGTAACAGAGGGAATGGCATTGATGTCGTTCTTAAAAGCTGCATAGTCCTCATCCAGCTCACCTTTGGCCGGAATATAGATCAGCTGCTCCCGATCATAGCCTATGTCTTTATTAAGCAAAAAGCTTAGCTGAGACTGGATAATAATGGTCACAATGATGAGTACCTGCGCGATCAGAAACTGAAAAGTGACCAGGCCTTTTTTCAACAGTCGGCCTTTGCCTCTGGGAGACTTCCCCTTTAAAGCATTTACCGTAGAAAACCGGCTGAGGAAGAGAGCCGGGTAGAAACCGGACAGGAAAGTGATAATCAGCACGATGGCGATAATCAACAGCACGAAGGAGAGTGATACAGCGGAAAAAGACAGTTCCTTATCCAGAAACCGGTTAAAGCCCGGCAGCAGTGCACTGATAACAATCAGCGATAAGCCCAGTGATATCACCACATACAGAAAGGTTTCGGCCAGATAAAGCCTTACCAAAGCCGCCCGGCTTGCACCAATGGCCTTCCTTACCCCTACCTCCTTGGTTCTGTTGATAGACCTCGCCACGGCAGCGTTGGTGTAATTCACACAGGCGATGATCAGAATGACCAGACCAATGGCACTGAAAATGTACATGTAGCGCAGGTCTCCGGTTTCAGAGGCTTCAGCATCAATGCGCGATTCCAGATGTATTTCGGCCATGGGCTGCAGGTTAAAAAGGCTGGGTTTGAGGTTCCGGCTTTTTGACCATTCGTCTCCGTAGTTGGCAGGAAAGTGCTCATTTTTCAGGTCATCTATCTTAGCCGCCACCGTAGCATAATCTGCGGGCTTTAGTTTCAGGTAAGTAATACAGGGTACCTGCGAAAAAGCCGCATTCCCTCGTCTTTCCAACGGGACCAATGAGATCAGAAACTGAAATTGCAGCTGTGTGTTGGCGGGAGGATCTTTCATGATAGCTGCCACCCGCTTGGGGTCATTCTTATTCAGTATCAATAACTCTCCCAACGGATTGGTATCTCCAAAGTATTTACTGGCCAGACTTTCGGTTATAATAATCGCCCCCGGATCGCCTAAAGCCTCCTCAGCATCACCGGCTAAAACCGGAAAGTTGAAGAAATCAAAGAAGGACTTCTCTGCGTAGTACCCGTTGCTTTCATAAAACACTTTGTCACCGGCCTTCACTATCACCTGACCCTTGGTACCCAAACGGGTGTATGATTGCACCTCAGGAATACGCTCCTTTGCCATCGGGGCAATGCTCATAGATACCCTGGCAAATTCAAAAGAGCCCATCGGTACATTTCGCTCATGCGACATGCGATAGATAGACTCGTAATCGTCATGAAACTTATCATAGCTCAGCTCATGGCTCACAAACATGGAAATGAGAATAAAGGCACTCAAGCCTGCAGTGAGACCGAGTATATTCATCAAACTGTAAGCCCTGTCTTTTCTGAAATTGCGAATGGAGATAACAAAGTTGTTTTTGAACATGGCGATACGGTTTGATGAGTAATGTGACTTGCCTTTGAAACAGAGATGAAAGAGAATACTGACCGTGTCTTTCCAATAGCGTACCATAGCACGCCTTCTGCCCTTTTTCCGAAGGTCTTTCTCAAAAGTCTCCTCCAGATCCCAGAGAGCCGTCTGCAGAAAATCGTATGAGCAGAACCATTCCAGAAGCTTCTGCGCCAGGCGCGGAGGACTGTGTTGAGGTGCTGACTTCATAAGTCGAGGAATTTAACCTTAGGCAATGGCAGCCTGTCAAAAAGCTGATTGCGCAGTGACCTCACTTCGTGCAGCGCCCTGACCCCATCCTCTGTGATATCGTAATACTGCTTTC
>DIYF01000126.1:72162-72490 GCA_002427745.1 Roseivirga sp. UBA6061
GTGATATCGTAATACTGCTTTCTGCGGCCTCCCTGTTTTTCTGTAATGCCTCCCACACGTGAATCTACCCAGCCCTTTTCTTCCAGCCGCTGCAGGGCCGCATACAAAGCCCCCAGACTGATGTCTTTCTTCAGGTTTTCTTCCAGCTCTTCCCGAATGGTCACACCATAAGCATTGTCTTTCAGTACCCCTACAGTCAGCAGTACCAGCTCCTCAAAAGCGCCCAGCGTCATCTTTTTCATTTCTTCTCTTTTTCGTAATATACTGATCTGACAGAAATTAGTTTCTAAAAAGAGAGGAAATATTTTTAAAGTGTGCTTTCATCAAA
>DIYF01000126.1:72565-73109 GCA_002427745.1 Roseivirga sp. UBA6061
TGTGCTTTCATCAAATTCCGTGAGGGTTTTGAAAGGGGTCTGGTGATGCTTCCGAACCAGAAGCAGGTTCGGGAACCGGACAGAGTCCGGGAGTTCATAGTCTTCAGAGGACCTGATAATCCGCAACCGGATGGCGCAAGAAATGCGGGATATCTCGCAAATTAATACGATAAATATCGCATCAGCGATATACCCTGTCAGCCTCTGACCTCTGCAAAACAGGAACGGATGAAATGTCAGGAGCTCAAAAGAGCGGCATTTTGGTGCACGAACCCTTCGGGGAGATTGCTTCGCTTACACCTTCGCCTACGGCTTTGGTGAATAAGCTCGCAATGACGAATAGAAACGTCATTGCGATGAGCGATTAAGCGAAGAAGCAATCTTTATGTAGAGTTCGCGTACCCCTCAGTCCATAAAATCCACTTTCAATTTCTTCATCTGCGCAAGGACAGCTCCCCTAAAAGGGGAGCAGAATACCCCCCCTTCTCCTTCGCAAAGCTACGGCAGAGCGAGTTAGGAGAGGCCTGTCTGCCGACAGGCAGGT
>DIYF01000085.1:0-7639 GCA_002427745.1 Roseivirga sp. UBA6061
GGGCGTTGCTCCCATTGATACCCATAGTTGCCTGGGTCTCCGCCAGATGGTGTACTACTGAGTGTTAAAACAGATGCGTCAGCTTCATAGCAAAGCCACTGGTTATCTTTAGCAGGATCAATTGCACCTGCCGTAAGTACGGGTGTTACGGTCATAGTTACCGCAGCCGTATAATCAGTAAAATTACAGGATTTGACTCTGCGCCTGAAACTGGTGGTTTTGATCAATGCCTCAGGAGTATAAGTAAGTTCATCATTGGTACCCGGAGCAGAATCCCATTCATTGTTAGTATCTGCATTTTTATACTGCCACAAATACTCAAAACTGCCATTACCTCCGCCAGGTGGTTGTGCTCCGGTGATTTCACCCGGAAGTGTGTTATAACAGATTACCCGGGAAGAGGAAATGGAACCTGGTGACATGGTGGAAGAAGATACATCTACAGTGACCACATTGGAGTAATAGCGTGGACCACAACTCTGTGCGGCTCTTCTGTATTGTGCATCCACACCTGCACTGGATATGGTCAGGGTGGCTTCATTTTCACCAGTAATATCTACCCAGGAATTATAGGTGCCATCATCATCAGGGTCGGTTCTTTCCTGCCAGTGATAGGTTGGCGAATTGTTTACTCCACCGGAAGCATCAATATTACTACCAATCGTAAAAGCTGAACCGTAACACACATCGGTAGAACCCACCATAGCAATACTACCTGATTGAGTTTGAAGGTGTACATTCACTGTAACAGGGTCTGTATGATCTTCCTGGCCACAAGAAGTCACCTTTAATCTGAATTCTTGTGTTGCCGTAAGGTCAAGCGGTCTGTAACTACTCGTCTGGTTGCCTGTACCTGTCGCATCCTCCCAGGTACCACCAGGGGGGCGTTGCTCCCATTGATACCCATAGTTGCCTGGGTCTCCGCCAGATGGTGTACTACTGAGTGTTAAAACAGATGCGTCAGCTTCATAGCAAAGCCACTGGTTATCTTTAGCAGGATCAATCGCACCTGCCGTAAGTACAGGTGTTACGGTAATGGTCTTTTCAGGTGTTTGGTCCGTAAAAGTACATGACTTCACCTGCCTTCTATAACTGGTTGTCTTAGTCAGAACCCCCGGAGAGTAAATGAGACCATCATTATCTCCCGGTGCAGACTCCCATTCATTGTTAGTATCTGCATTCTTATGCTGCCATAAATACTCATAGCTTCCGTCTCCACCCGAAGGGTCTTCAAGCGATATAAAGTCAGGAGCCAAAGAGTTATAACAAATCACGCTGCTCCCACCGTGATTGATCAACCCCACGTCAAGCGGTTCACCAAATACATTAACCAACACTTCGTTAGATGGAAGCTCCAAACCACAGGTTCTTGTGAGTCTTCTGTACTCCCTTTTTTCAGTAAGGTCTTCGACATCATAATATGAGAATTCCCCATCTGTTTCTATATCCTGCCAGATACTCAGGCCTTCCGGGTTTCTCCATTGCCATTGATACGCTATACTCTGTCCGTTTCCGGCTGTAGTACTGGTCAACCTACCAGAATAGCTTGCACAGAAAGAACCTGCAGGCCCCGAAATACTACCCGCTGCAGGGACAGGCCCCACGTTTACTTCAACGGTATTTGAAAACAAGCTTGTAGAGCCTGTCTGATCTATTCGCCTGCGATAAAATGTTTTTTCTGTGATACCAGCAGGAGGATCGTATTTTGCACTGGTGGCACCCGGAATATCCGTCCAGGCAGTCCCTGCTATTCGCTTTACCCACTGATAAGTTGCATTAACTCCTGTTCCTGAAATTTCATTTGTCAATTCATCGGGATCACCTCCTACACAGGTTGTGTGATCAGTTCCAATTTCACCGGGAGATAAGATACCATTCTCCGGCCCCTCTATGGTTTGTGATCTCAACCCGGTCAATACGAGCAGCAACAGGCATTGCAAGAGTATAAGCTTAAATGTAAATCTGCTCATGACTTATTTCAAGATTGGAGTTGTAACATTGTGCTTATATCCATAATCAAATGCCTTAAGCACATTCTGCTCATGATCCTTGATAGCCAGGAGTCTCCCGATGTTGTCGTAGATGTAATAAGTAGTAAGACCGTTTGGCCCTGTTTGAGAAGACATCCCTATGTTCCTTTTATGCGTCATAATGGTAAACAGAGCATCTTTCATGCTTTCATGCTGCCGTGCTCCATTCAGGATGGAAATAACTGTGGCATCATCAGCCGGATTATTTAAAACAGACTCATCAATCAAAACAGAAACATCATCGTAAAAAGCATTCTTTATCTCTGCTACCGGGTAGTTGCCATCATACCCCCATATTATGGTAGTGGGTACTCCGGCCGCATTCACGTATTCCGTGAGATTTCCATAGTTGTCATATTTTGTGAATTCTAGTCTGGGCACGAAGGCATTGCCAAAGCTGGTGCCGTTTGAAGATTCGGTGTATGCTCCAATGTCCTCATTCCATATTAAACTCCTGCCTGACACAACAATAGGAGGCTCAGGTTCGGGTAGTGGTGGGTCTTCGGGTTCTTTCGGAATTGACTGATACTCCGTGGCACTTGCCTGCACCACCTGCCCATTGACCGTCTTCTTCTGCTCAATTACCTGACCTATCATGTTCTTTGAAATCATGTCTGCGATTACAGGAGAAGGAGAAGTGTAGTCCCCGGGTCGTTTGTAATATGTGGTGATGACGTCCCCGTTGCTATTCGTAATAGATTCTGAATTTTTCTGAAAATCAGCGCTATATGTATAGACCTTCTGGGTTGTTATCGCCCCTCCATCCAGATACTCAATTGTCGTTTCTTCAGGATACCTGGTGAAGGCTCGCTTGATATTATATCGGTTAAAAACGCCAATTGTACCGCCAATCCTGGCCACTTTGAATGCTTTAATACTTCCAAGTTCCTCAGATATTTCTGTCGATGACTGAGGATATTCAAGCTGATGTACAGTCTTGCCATTGGCATCAAAAGTACTTTGAGATTTCATCCAACCATTCGAACTCTGATAGGTCTGCAAAAGAGATGACCCAAAAGCTGCGTAGGCATTTTCCTGATTATGAAAGTAACTGATTCGTTTACCGTTACTCCCTCCTTCTGCTCCTTCAAAGTGTTCTACTACACGACTATACCCTACATGTCCCCCCGATAGCGCGCCTCCTCCCGGCAGTGCGCTGCCAGACTGATAGACATAAAAGAAGCCTGTGATAGTACCGTCTGGTATACCATCATTGTTCTCGTCATTATTATTCGGATCGGTATTCTCATCGTGATTGAACTTTGTCTGCTGATAAAAGTGCATTAAAGGGCTTGCCAGCTTACCAGAAGAAAAAACATCTCCCCCTGTATCTTCATAGTAACTAAAGGATCTCTTTTCAGTAACCTTACCACTGGCGAGATGATTTGTAATTCTTTTTATCCTTGCCCCCCCGGCCTTTTCATTGTATTGAACATCTGACACAAGTGGATTTTCCTGGCCAGGCACACACGTCTTTGGATAGCTAATATTTACGAAGCCATAATAAGTATCATTCCCATTAGATTTGGTTCTTGTTACTGCATGATACTCCCCTGCCGGAAGCTCCAGTGTTACCGTTTCGGAATAGTAGCTAGTATTACCACGATGGAGCTCATTGAACCGGACAGAGGCGACTATTTGATTAGCGGAATTTCTTATTTCTACGGCATACTCATCATCCGGATAGTCTGGAGGTGCACAGGTTTGCCCGGGTTGCCAATAACCTGAACAGGCTACAGATAACCTCACCTCCACACCTTGTTGGCAACTCCCACCCGGTGTCATGATAAAGCCTAAATAGTCAAAAGGTTTTTCACGACCTTCCGGAGCCGGACTGGTACCGTCCAGTGGAAGGATATAATCCCCTTCGAAGTAAGCTATTTCTTTACCCGATAACCTATACTCATGCGGTTCGTACTCATAGGACGTGTAACCTCCGGTGGGATAAGTGACACTGTGCAAAAGTCCAGCTCTACCGTATTTGAGGTTTGCCTTTCTCTCAGGCGTTTGGAAATAAAATTGTTGGCTGGGAAGTAACGGATGTAATAAAAAGCTTGGTATGTTGTCGTAATTCACGGAAGCAGGTAAGAGCCTTTCATTTTGCTGACCGTTGAAATACCCCCAATAATCTATGCTCATACTTGATTTAGAAGGCAAACCAACCGGATCACCATTTTCATCTTCACCAGCCAAATAGTCAAAAGTGTAGGTCTGATCATCTACAGTGACTCCATCAAGTTTCAGCCTCAAATAATCTTCAGCATCTATATCAAGCTCTTTATCGCTTCGGAAATAGCTTTGATCAAAGTCTATTGTGTGCAACAACTGGCTGTTATGATCAATCGGTCTTACCTGGATTTGAGATAGTTTTTGAGGTTCTAAAACCGTGAGATTTGCCTCTCCTCTTTCAGCTGCAAATTCTGCGAGATAGGCATCCAGAGCACGGATATCCTGGCGATTCTCACTAATAAAATTGATCTCCAGATTTAAGTCTTCACTGTAAATCCTACTCAGATATACATTTTCAAAGATAGAATAAGAGCAAGCCTGAGCATAAGTATCACCAGGCTGATGAGCAGCATCCATCGACATTCTTTCTCCAAAGGTCTTGGCGCTGCGGGAAAGATAGTTGCTCAGTCCGTCCGACTCTACTTTATATTCAAACTTTAAGCTTCGCCCGTTTGGGCTCCTTACTTCAGTCAGATGCCAGGAGGTTGGCGCACGTTTGTCATTGTTAAAAGTTTGTAAAAGATCAATCTGTGATAAGTTACACCCCGCAATACCTCCATTTTGATCAGTTCCCCCTACAGATGTAGAAAACTCCTTAAGCGAAAAAACTCCGACAAAGCCCAAAGGATTGTAAACCCTAAAAACGTCTTCCGCCTCATCATATTCGATTCTATCAGCATTCTCTGATACTTTGATTGCCTTAATTTCCCCTCCTGTTTCAGATTTCTTGGAAAGGATAAAAGAACCCGATGCCCCTAGAAAGTTATAATTATAAGCATCCGGTTCGGTATCAGCTCTGTTGTTTTTAACATGACCTAAATAACCCTGGTTAACATTATATGTGTACTCCCCATCACCTAAGTCCACCGTAGGTATCTCATCAGGGATACTGACATCGTCAAAAATATATCCATTGGACAGAAAATCGTCTTCTCCTCTCACAGAACGTGAAACCATTCCTCCTGCACTCAAGGACCACCCTAGCCCAACCCAACTTGCCTCTTCAGAAACCTTAATACCTCCCGAAGAATAGTTAAGACTTATAGTGAGTGGCAGCCCATAGAAGTCAGTCTGATATAACGGAATTGAAAAATTCTGTTTACCTGAATACAAATTAGCCGGAGTTAAACCAAACTCAGTGAGTTTGGCAGCGTCTGGCGCAGGCGGTATGATCGCGGGCTCAACCCTTTCCTGAGCTATAGCCGGAAAAGTCAAGACTAAAAGGATAAGGCCTGTGTATAATAGTCTCATTATATTTTTTAAAAAATCCGTCATTCGAAATCAGTTTGATACGTCTCTGGGTTGAGCTCCTGATAAATTCTGTTAACAATCATATTGATGCCCTATTAGTGAGCCGGGCTTTACTGAACACAAACTTTATTATCTCAAAGGGTGTACCTCACTCCTTCCCTTCCAGTTTTTTTACTCTTTCAAGCAGGTCATTCAGAACGAGCTTCAGTTCCTTGTTTTCTGCCTCCAGCTGCTGGTTCTTTTTATTGGCATCAATGGTGTAAAGGGTCAGCTCCTCAATCTTTTCCAAAAGTCTCAGCTGGATATCACCCAGATCCTGACCGTTGGCTATTACCTCCTGAGCGCTGGGTACATTGGGTAGGTGTGAATTGGCCTGGATATAGCTCTCCAGATCAGAAAGGTTAAGCAGCTGATAATTGGGCTTGAAGACATAATCCGGCCAGTTGCCTGAGATCTCTGTTACTTTTACTCTGTCCGAATCGATACTCCCATCTACCGTCATATTTCCCAGAAACTTGGATACACCGTCTACTTCAAGTGTGTGTGTCGGGTCGCTGGTACCAATACCTACATTTCCGCCCAGGGGCTCAATAATGATATTGGCATCGAGCATCGTTTCAATGATTAACTGGTTCTCATCCGGTTCCCAGCCAATAGTGCTGGTAATACCCTCAAAGGTGCCTGCTCTTCCTTCTTCTATAAAACCATAGTGAGCCCTCTGGCCTAAACCTGCTTTTAATACCATCGCCACAGCATTGGCTCCGTTAGATATTTCTAACATTGACTGCGAAAGAGAAGTAAAGGGACTGTTTCCGATTCTTACCCTACCCGCGGTATATTCAATATCATTACTTCCGGTGCTGGTCCAGGTGCTTAGTATTAAGGGCTGACCGTTGATAGTTCCTTTAGGAGCTTTGGCGAGCTCAGCCGATGTATCAGCAGATTTCGTCTTTTCGCCAGACAGGGTTTCTGTATCTTCTGAATCTTCCCAGTTCTGCGCATTTTGCAGTGAGGGATCATTTACTTTCTGAGCCTGTAGCCCAAGAGAAAAAAATAGTAACAGGGCAATGAACAGTGATTTTGCTTTCATGTAAAAGAGTTTTTGGAGCATGCTAAAAATTGTCATCGATCATAGCCAAAAAGGGTAGGCATACTTTCGATTCTTTTCTTAGTAATGATCTGAGCAAAAAGGTGAGCAGCAATCGAAAAGTTTTTTCAAAAAAAACTGTGAGGTAAAAACCTTTCCTTCTTTCACATAAATAAAAGCCGGGCTTTCACCCGGCTTACTCATACAACAAAAAATGAAAAAGGCGTCCTGAGACGCCCATATTCAATGTTTTGATTTTGTTGTTTACTTGATCGTAACACTGTGGTAGAATGTCTTACCACCAGACTTGAACTGGAAGGTGTAGGTACCATCTGCAAGATTAGACAAGTCGTAGGTTTTGCTTCCACCGTTTTCAGCGGTGTGACGGTATACAATGTCGTTAGACTGGTCGAAAAGTGTCACTTTGGTTTCTCCTTCGTTTTGTCCGAAGAATACCTTGGCCATCTCGCCCTGCATTTTCACAATGGCTTTCTCGATGATCAATGCTGACGATTTCTTGAGGTAAGCTTCCGTGTCTGTCACCTGGATAGTCAGTACTTCCAGTTGCTCGTCACTTTCGATTTCAAGGTAAACATCTCCTTCCTCAAGTGACTTCAGGTTAAACACCTTGGCATATTGTGCTTCGGTGGCTTTGTCCTGAAAGAGTATGCCGCCATCTTCACTTCTCAGAGAAATCTCTGTTCCTTCGTTCAGGTTGCTAAGCTGCAGCACTACAGCTTTTTGATTTTCGGTAGAAACGGTTACGCTCTTTTCTGCAGTTCCGTTGTTAGCGTTCAAAGTAGTACCTGCGGTCAATAATAAAGCCGCTGCGATGATTTTTGTGATTTGAGTTTTCATTGTTGTTGTGTTTGAGTTTTTATTCTTCATAAGTCTTCGCTGGATTCTTTATCAGCGATTGTTATTCAAAGTAACGGCAGGTTTCGCATGGGTTTGTCATGGCAGGGTAAAGGAATGTCACAAGTTGTAACAAGGCGTGTAAGCTTGTCTGAAAGGGCACCTGCGCCAGGGGTTGAGTGTTAAT
>DIYF01000085.1:7700-121733 GCA_002427745.1 Roseivirga sp. UBA6061
TGCGCCAGGGGTTGAGTGTTAATTGGTAACTGGTGATTAGTGAATCAGTTGATCAGTTAATCAGGATATCGGTAATTGGTGACACCTGCGCCAAGGCTTCGGTGCCTGAATTGGTTATTAGTTATTAGTTAACAGTTGATCAGGAGATTAGTAGGTACATCCGTCAGTACCGGTGGTTGGCATAGACTTGTTACATCTGCTTTGACCGAAGACTCTGTTCCAAAAAACTCAAAGAAGTGTTAACACCAAGGTCAGACGGAGAGACTGGGCATCTGGGCCAGAGGTTGAGTGTTAATTGGTAACTGGTCATTAGTGAATCAGTTGATCAGTTAATCAGGATATCGGTAATTGGTGACACCTACGCCAAGGCTTCGGTGCCTAAATTAGTTATTAGTTAACAGTTGATCAGGAGATTAGCAGGTACATCCGTCAGTACCGGTGGTTGACATAGATTTGTTACATCTGCTTTGACCGAAGACTCTATTCCAAAAAACTCAAAGATGTGTTGACACCAAGGTCAGACGGAGAGACTGGGCATATGCGCCAGGGGTTGAGTGTTAATTGGTAACTGGTGATTAGTGAATCAGTTGATCAGTTAATCAGGATATCGGTAATTGGTGACACCTGCGCTGAATTAGTTATTAGTTAGCAGTTGATCAGGAGATTAACACCCCCACTCCTGTCGGACACAGCCGCTGTTGTGATTGACAATATTTGATTCAGACGGCAAAACTTAGATGTTCTCCAGGCCCTTCATTCACGTTTCAGAATCGTTAATTTGTATTGGTAGAGAAGTGATTTGAAAAGTAAGCTCCCTATACAACCGAAGTATACCTATCTGGCCGCCCTGATACTCACCCTCCTTATGGTGATACAAACGAACGACCTGAGCACAGACCGATTGGTATTGAGTCTTAATCGCACCATCCTGTTTGCCACCAACTACCTCACCTGGGCCCTGGGACTGCCCTGGGTATATCGCTATACCTCAGGTATCAACTTCAGTAGGGAAGTATGGAAGGGCCATGCCCTAAAGCTGATCTGCATCGCTCTGCTGATTTCAGGGGTTCAGCTGATTCTCTCAAATATTCTTTACTATCTCGTTTTAGGAATGCTGGGAGATTTCCCGCTGGATGACATGCTACAGAGTTTCTCGGAGGTATTTATCAAAGCCTGGGCCAGCCGTCTGGTAGACTTTATCGTGATTGTAGGCATACTTCGGGCACTGAGTAATTACCGCAAGCTCAATGAGCAAAAGCTGGCCGTAGCAGAACTGGAATCAGTTCTAACCCAAACGCGGCTGGAGGCCCTGAAGATGCAGCTTAACCCGCATTTTCTCTTCAACTCGCTCCATGCCATACATTCCATGATTGGTTATGACAATGACAAAGCCCGATCCATACTGTTAAAAATCAGCAACCTGCTTCGCAAGATTCTGGAGCTGGGAGAACGACAGCTGATTCCTCTACATGATGAACTCAATTACCTGAAAGACTACCTGGACATTGAGCAGGAGCGCTTTCACGACCGACTGGAGATCCACTATGAGATTGAAGAGTCAGTGCTTACAGCCATGGTCCCCAGTCTTCTTTTACAACCGCTAGCTGAAAATGCCCTGAAGCACGGTATTTCTCCTATGGAAGAAGCCGGAGAGATCTGGCTGAAAGTGAAGCAATCAGATGGCAATCAACTGGAATTGTGTATGATCAACTCTATGCCCGGGCAACTGTCACAAAGCACGCAGGGAACCGGTATTGGTCTTGCAAACCTGGAAAAGAGACTCGAGCAACTGTATGGCGGGGGTTTTAAAATAAAGATTGATAAGGCGTCCGGTCAGTTTAGTATACAAATCATCATACCCTTTACTTATGCGGATTAGAACAATTATAGCAGATGATGAACCTCATGCCCGCAGGTACCTGAGCGACCTGCTCCGAGCCGATGAGGAAATTGAACTGCTGGCGGAGCTAAAGAACGGAAGAGAAACACTCACCTACCTGGAAGGTCATCGGGTAGACCTGGTATTTCTGGACATTCATATGCCGGGCATTAATGGTATTGAAGTACTACAGCGAATTCCGCAAGGTAAAATGCCCATTGTGGTTTTCACCACGGCCTACGATCAATATGCCATTACGGCTTTTGAAGCATCAGCTATGGATTATCTGCTTAAGCCTTTTGACCAGAAGCGACTGGTCAAATCGCTGGACCGCGTCAAAGAGCAATTGGAGTTGAGAAAGGAATCTGATTTTCACAGGAAAATGCTGAGCTTGTATCGTGACTATCAGGATGCCCGATCACCACAGCTCACAGAGTTTGTGATAAAAGACAGAGGTTTCGAAAAAGTAATCAAGGCTAAAGATATCCTGTGGATCGAAGCGAATTCAGTTTATGCAGAGCTTCACACGGAGAGCAATAAATACCTGTACAGAGTAGCCCTGAATTTGCTCGACACCGAACTCTCCTCTGACTTTCTGCGAATTCATCGATCCATTATTCTTAACACAGGCCATATTACAAAAACCAGCTACCTTAATAACAACACCTATCAGTTCACGATGGCGAATGGCAAAGAGCTGATCTCCAGCAGGTCTTATAAAACGGATATTATGCAACGACTGGGGCGGTAGCAGGAATCGGGAATCGGGAATCGGGGATCAGGAATCAGGAATCAGAAATCAGGGAGCAGGGAGCAGGGAGCAGGGAGCGGGGAGCAGGTGGTTAAACGAATACCTACGGACATCGGTAATCGGAAACTTAAAACATCGGTGCCAGAATAATAGTCTCAAGGCAAAAAAGCTGTCGCGACTCACCGCGACAGCCCAACACATGAAAGGAATAACCTTCCTGCTTCAGCGCTCATTACAGCCAGCTACTGGATCTGGCCGGAGCGATTCCCTTCATTCTCATTAAAAAAATGATTTTCCCCTGCTCTCTGTGCAGATGGTGCTCCATCATCATCAGCGCCTCTATACGGCTGATACTTTGTCCCTGCCCGAATAAGTCAACCTGAGTATCAAAGCCTTCTATCTCAGGTATCTTAGCGATAACATAATCGAACGACTGTTCCAGGTCTTTTACAATCTCCTCCTTGGATTTAAGGGTCTGGGTTTTCTGATTGTCGATCCCGATATCCGCAGGCTTACCACCGGAGATCATCGTGATGAAATATCGATTGGATGTGGTAATGTGCTTTACCTGATCTGCATAGCCCCTTACTCCTTCTACCGGCACATAACTGTAGTGCTCCTCCGGCATAGCCCTGGCACTGTTTACTACCATATCTTTCATATTCTGCCATGAATAGAGCAGACGATCTGTTTTCAGTGATTGTGCCTGTATACAAGTGCACATCAGACAGAGGGCCGAGATAATTGTGATTTGCTTCATGATAAAAATTCAGATGTTTTTCAGGTAAACGCCCGGGGTTCAAATGAAGACTCAGGAATGATCCGGTTGACAATAGCGGATGTAAACAGCAACCACCATTAACACTTCATTCACATTTTTAACAAATCGTTGTATACCTTTTGCCTGCGTAAAAACGTACAACCGGATAGATTTTTTAAACCATGAAAACTATGAAGACTATTAACAAAACTTTATTGAGTGCGCTGATGGCCATAGCACTGGTCACCCAAGCCTTTGCCGGCACGTCTCCGGATGCAGAAAAAGACGCCATGGTGGCTGATTGGGAACGGGCTAAGGCCTTTACCCTCGAATATATAGACGCGATGACTGAAGAAGGCTTTTTCAAATCTCCTACTGAGGGCATCAGAACCTTTGCAGCGCAGATGTTGCACCTGGCCGATGGCAATGCAGGCCTAGTAGGCATTGCGACCGGCAAAGCCGGGCCCTTTACCGGTCGTGTAGAGCCGGACACCAGCCTGGACAGCAAAGCCAAAGTGCGAGAAACAGTAGCCAGGTCATATGACTATGTGATCGAGGCGATTAAAGAAATGGACATGTCAAAAAGCACAGAGATTACCGAAGCCTTCCAGCAGAGCCTTCCGAGAATTGAGTGGCTCAAAAAGGCCTTTGAGCACCAGACTCATCACCGGGGACAAGCGACAATCTATCTGAGAATGCAGGGCATTGCTCCTCCACCGGAAAAGTTGTTTTAAAGATTCAGGACAGTGCTCGTATTAAAATAACTCTGACATTGATAACAGACTCATGGCGGTAAGAGCAGACAATCTTGTAGTGATGTCTGCAAAGAAACTGTAAGATGAGTTCATTGCATGTGACAGATTAATGGAAATACTGATTGTCTGGCCTTACCCCGGCCCTCTCCTAAAGGAGAAAGAGTTGGTGAGGTTTCCATTAATCTGTCGTTAAGCTCTATCTGTTTTGGGAACCAAAAGACTACAGCCGGTCATGACGGCTTGTTGATCTTTTGATACAAGCCTCTTTTTAACTCTACTCTATCAGTCTGTTACAGGTAAAATCATCGCTGAAGGCTCCGTTACCCTCAAAGGTAAAACCCGTCAGGCTTACTGAGGAAGCAGAACCATTTTCCGTAGAAGCTCCCAGAGAAATACTGATCCCCACTGTTGACCCCTCGGTGAATTGATATTCGCTGCTGGTGGCAATGGTTTCAAATCCGATTTCTGTAGAAACAGTCAGGGTATTACCTCTTCTGGTGATTCTGATGGCTCCGGAATCATTATTCAGTGAGTTAAAAGCTCCGAATTCTGCATTCCTATCTGGAGGAATACCCGCACTGCTCATGACCTGGTTGATTGAACTACTGGCGTAGATAATAGCTGAGAGAGCTAAACCGGACAGAGAAGCGCTGTTGCCATTATTGTCCTGATAACGCTCATTGATTACAAATTGAAAAGATCCTCCGTCACCGAGCTCTAAATCTGCAAAAGTCAATCGGGCAGAAAAATCACCCGTAATCCAGTTCTGAGATAAAGTCGCAAACCTTCTTTCTACAGATAAATTCAGTCTTTCATCCGTGAAATCAACAGAAAACTCTCCGGAGGTTCCGGTATCCGGAGCGAGTACTTCCCAGACAGGAGTACCACACTGCGGAGCTCCATCAGTATCATCTCCTCCGCAGGAAAGGAAACTGACCACCAGCAGGCCCAGGGTGAAACATAGCAGATAACGGGTTGAAAAGGCATTGACAGATTTCATAGAGGCGCGATTGTTTTTCCTTACTTTATCCAGTATCTACTTAGAAACGGATAAACGGGAAATACGCGCCTATGCGAAACTTGCGTATTGAATTGCGGGCTACATGGCCCCCTCCTCCTTTTCTTTCGGCAGCACCACTTTTGGGAAATTATTGGACTCCAAAATTTCATTGGTAGCAGGCAACAGCCCGGTCAGTATCTTATCCATCATTTGCTGATACCCGTTCAGGCTTTCCCTGTGCAACTCATGTACGGCAATCTGCTGATCGGTTGGCTTAAAATCTCCCTGCTGTACCTGACTGGCAAGGTTCATAAGCTTGGAGTATAGCATGGTAGGCCCGCGCAGGTCATCGGCAAACGTGCCGGTAAGTGTTAGTTGAAAGAGCTTAGCCTCTACTTCTATGATGCCATCGTCCAGATGCTTTAAAGCCTCTTTTACAGCCTCATTTTTCTGTTCTTTCTCCAGTTGCTGCAGGTCCTCAATCTGCTTGCGCATCCACTCAGCTTTATTCACCATTTCAGCAACAGTAGAAATATCGTCTCTGATACCCAGTGCCCTGGTGTTTTGCTCTGCGATTTCAGCTGCCGTGCCTTCCGTATTCGGGTCCTTCAAAACGTTTAAGGGCTGTTCGTAAACTTCGTCCCCTACTCGTACCCGTACGGTGTATGTTCCCGGATTCACCAGCGGACCTCTGAAACCACCATAGCCCCAGGTAATCAAAGGTCTCCAGCCTTTCTCATCCAACCTGAGGCGCTCCGGCAGGGCTTTATCATCGGGCATGCCCAGAGGCAAGGTCCTGAGCTTAGGCTCAGTCGCTCTTTCGTGGCGTAAATCCCACTGTGCTCGGTTCAGCCCTGACTGTTGAGAGCCATTCAGCTTTCTGACCACCTCTCCGGCACTGTTGACGATTTCGATCTTTACTTTCACGTCCTCAGGCAGCTCTCCTACCCAGTAATTGATGCTGGCCCCATAGCGAGGATTCCTGCCGTCTGCTTCAGTGGGCTCTCCTCTTCCGGGGCCACTGATATTTTGAAAACGATAGGCATCGCGCTGTTCAAAGAGATGAAAGTTACTTTTAGCAACCTCTTCATTCATTTGCTGCAGTGCTGTGATATCATCCATAATCCAGAAGCCACGCCCGTAAGTGGCAATGACCAGATCTTTGAACTCTTTCTGTATGGTGAGCCAGTGCACCGGTGCATGAGGCAGATTGTTCTGCAATGGGAGCCAGCTTTGGCCGTCATCGTAGCTGAAATAGACTGCATTCTCTGTCCCCAGGTACAATAAGCCTTCCCGTGCAGGGTCTTCCCTTATCACATGTACATAGCTCAGCTGACTTTTAGGAATGCCTTCCGTAATCAACTGCCAGGTCTGACCATAATCTTCCGTTTTATAGGCAAAGGGATCACGGTTATTCATTTGGTGGAAATCCACAGAGATATATGCTTTACCCGCCTTGAACTGAGAAGGCTCTATATTGCTGATCGTGCCCCATACCGGCAGATCGGGGATATTTGCTGTCACATTGGTCCAGGAGACACCACCATCGCGCGAAACATGAACGAGGCCGTCATTACTACCTGTCCAGATTATGCCTTCTTCCAGAGGAGACTCAGCAATGGCAAACAGGGTACTTCCGAATTCTACCCCGATGTTGTCAATTGTGAGCCCGCCTGAGGTCACCTGCTTTGACTTGTCGTTGGTGGTCAGATCAGGGCTTATTTCATTCCAGCTCTGCCCGCCATTAGTGGTTACATGCACAAACTGGCTGCCGACATAAACCTTATTATGATCATGGGGAGAAATATGAATGGGAAAGGTCCAGTTAAAGCGATACTTAAGTTTGGCAGGCCCCCAGCCCATAGGTTCATCAGGCCATACGCGTACCTCACGGGCATGGCCGGTAGTGCGGTTATAACGCGTTAAGCTTGCATCGTAGCTAGCCGACCAGATGATATTGGGATCGACTGGATCGGGGTAGGTAAAGCCACTTTCTCCTCCCCCAACCGGGTGCCACAGGCCGATGTTGATACTTCCTCCCATACGGCTGTTACTCGGTCCCATGGTAGAGGGGCCATCCTGACGGTTGCCATATACATTATAGGGAATCTGGTTATCTACCGCCACATGGTACATCTGACCAGTGGGTAGTTGGGGGCGCAGCCAGGTCTGACCCCGGTTGAGCGAAATCGCAATACCTCCGTCATTTCCTACAATGAGTCTGTCGGGGTTTTCAGGATCAATCCACATATCGTGATCATCTCCCCCTACTCCCGGCAGTCGCTTCGCGCCTTCTCCTCCATCGGTGGTTTTCCAAACCCCGTGTGCCATAAAGTATACTTCTTCATCGTCTTGTGGAGATATGGTCAGCCTGGAGTAATAATGTGGCCGCTGTGTATATTCCTGGTCATGGCTCACCAGCTGCCAGCTTCTTCCGCCATTGTCAGATCTGAACAAAACACCGTCAAACTCATATTGAGCGGTTTCTATAAGGGCGTAAATACGATCAGAATTACTGGGCGCTATACCCACTGCGATTTTACCCCAGGGCATCTTAGGCAAACCTCTTCCGCTGAGCTTATTCCAGCTCTCTCCGGCATCTTTTGATATATATAAGCCGCTGCCGGGTCCTCCTGAATTTCTCAGCCAGGTTTTGATTTCCAGCTGCCACATGCCGGCTATGAGAATATCCGGGTTGTTTACATCCAGGGCGATATCAGAAGCACCGGTATTTTCATCTACAAAGAGTACCCGTTTCCAGTTGGTGCCTCCGTCAGTAGATTTGTAGACTCCCCGCTCCTGCTGAGGGCCATAACTATGCCCCAGTGCGGCAGCGTAGACTACATTGGCGTCTCTCGGGTCAATGATGATCCTGCCAATACGGCCGGTGTTCTCCAGCCCCATTCTTTGCCAGGTTTTACCGGCATCGGTAGACTTGTAAATACCATTACCAATAGAAACATTACTGCGGATAAAGGTTTCGCCCGTACCAGCCCAGACAATATTATGATCTGAAGGTGCAATGGCCAGCGCCCCGACAGACGATACATCCTGATCGTCAAAAACCGGATTCCAGCTTACACCGCCATCCTCAGATTTAAAAATACCGCCTGAGGCAGCTCCAGCATAGACCACCATGGGGTTACCCGGCTCTCCGGTCACGGCTATTACCCTGTTGCCATCCGGGCCTATATAGCGGTAACTCAGAGAGGAGTAATCAGAGGGTTTCAGCCATTCCTGTTTTTCAGGCGACTTGTTCTTCTTTCTCTTTCTCTGTGCTTCAGCATTAAACGTAAACAGGCTAATTAACAGTAGTGAGCACACTACGCGGATTGTGAAATTCATAGGAAGCGGTTGTTTGCCAAAAGATAGGAAAGAATGGATGAACACATTGACCGGTCGCATAAATATGGAGCGCAACCGGATAATCAATTGTACCACTCTCCGCTTTCAGGCTTATACCGCTAAAAATCCAGCCTGTAGTTAATTTTGAAAGCAATACCCCAATTGGTGCGGGAAATATGCCTGTTGAAGTTATCAGTGACTACCAGGTATATGTAAGACAAGGGTTTATACTCCCATTGTATACGGCTGTTGACATTGAAGTTATTTCTCTGGGTGTTGTACTGCACATAAGTAGACCAGTTAAGCCTGCGGTTAAAAAACACCTCCCCCGTAAAACGAGTAAGATGAAATGTTTCTTTTCCCAACTCATCCAGATCAATGGTATTGACATCATAATCCAGCTGAAAATTGGCAAAGGGCAACAGTTGGTAGTTTAAAAACAATGAAGCACGACTTCTTCTTCCTCCATAATATGTCCCCCTTTCCGCACTGACCCTGTATCTCAGCTTTTGATTGTTTGCCGAATTGTACCCCAGCTTGAATATGCCAAAGCGATAAACATCCGGATTCAGAACATTTCCATTATTCAGTGGAGCAAAGCCGTACTTCAAATCAACGTAGTCATAATTTACCACATAATAAATCGCTGATAAGTCCTTAAAGAATAAAGCAGAGTTGAAGAAATGAGAGGATTGCGACAGGCTTCCGTTATTATCAAAATAGTTGTTGTTACGATAGTTCAGAACTCTGAATGAGTTGATATTTCCTGAGTTTTCGTAATACTTTTCATACTCCAACTCCGCGGTCGTCTGGGTATAGCCCTCTCTGGTAACCTCTCCGTTCAACGCATCAAAATGATACAACCTGGGGGTAAAACCAACGTCCGTAATATAGTTTTCACCGACCCCCTTTAGCCCCAGATTCCAGGTAAATCCACGTTTGTTGTACCAGACCTGAGCATTGTAGAAGCTATTGTTTCCGGAGACACCATCATTAAAGCTTTTACCAAGGTTGGTTATACCTGTCCATCTGTTATTGGTTGATTTATAATTCAAATTAACTCCGGCCACACGGTTGTAATCCCCCAGGAACTCCGGTCCATCGGTTTGTTGACGGTTAATGATAAAACCTGTTGCCGTAAACTCTTCAGACAGCTGATACTCTGTTACCAGTGCTCCGTAATTCTGAGCAGCCGTAGTTTGGTTCTCATCAGTTTGTACATTCAGCAGACCTATCCGTGTTTTGGGACTTAAGTTTCCGGATAGCTTAGTTCCAAATAAGATTTCACTGGTCTGCCCTATTCTTCTCGAATAAAAAGGGTTTACGCCATCCACACCCAAATTGGAAAACAGGTCGGCATTCTCTAAAAAGAAATTACGCCTCTCAGGAAAAAACAAGGCAAACCGGGTTAAGTTGGTTACCTGCTGATCAACATCGATTTGTGAAAAATCCGGATTTACGGTGGCGTCCAGCTTGAGAGAGGAAGTAAGATTGTACTGTATGTCCAGGCTTGGTTTAAAGCTCGTTTCCTCCTCTTTTTCTACCACTTCTTCTTGATGATTCAAAGTAAGGGATGGCGTAACGACAAATCGGGAATTTGAGTTATCAGGCAGATTTTCGACCAAAAAAGGCGTGGTAAACCGCAGATCGAACAAGCGATAATTTCTTTTCACATTCGTCATAATAGTCCACGCATTCTTTTTAATATCCCTGACATACATTTGAACATTGAACACAGGATTGTTCTTATCGTAATTCAATGCTTTCAGCGGAATGGCTATTTCATAGACCTTATCAGTTCCCAGCACCGAAGCAGCAGCTTTCCATCGGGCGTTCCAGCTCAGACTAAAGTCAAAGCCCTCATTTACCCTTTCTACCAGACCGTCTACCTGGGTACCATAAGTATTCACGGCAAAGTAGTAGCCAATTTGTTTTTGGTTTTGCGTATCCAGAATCAGCACAAATGAATCGCTGATACCTATTGATACATCACGTTTCAGGGAGCTGGTTTGTATCCGTGCTTCAGAGTCCTGATAGACCGCACTTACGTACAAATATTTGCCATCGTGAAATAGTTTTGTGATGGTTTGATGTTTTGCCAGCCCTTCATCAATGGGCATATAATTGTAGAAACCAGTTATTTCAGGTAGTTGCTTCCAGACCTCTTCATTCAGTTCTCCATCTACTGAGACGCTGGCATGAATAAAGGGGATTTTATTTTCCTGCGAAAGGCAGCTAAAGGTCCAAAAACCACCGATCAGTATCAGTATATACTTCATCACTGCCTAGTCGTTGATATTCTTTTTAGAGAAGATCTTGCTGACTATTTTCCATTCACCTTCTACCTTTAAGAGACTGATGTAGTCAACTATCACAGCACTGGGGTATACCACTTCTATTTTTGCATTCGCTGCCCGGCCGGCAATGTTGATGTACTCAATTCTTGAGACTCTGTCTGTTTCGGGTTTCTTTCCTATTATGCTTTTGAAAGCCTCGAGCGCATTAAACTCTGTATAGCCGGTTTTTGAAGAGACATACTTCATGGTAGCATTTTTGTGAAATGACTTTTTTAAAGTTTCATAGTCTTTGTTTGTATCCCCATCGATATAGTTCCAGAGTACTTTTTCAATTTGTTCATAATCGGATTTCTGTGAAAAGGCAGTGGAAGCTGAGCAGATCATCAGGAGTAACAAAAAGGCTTTCATATGATTTCTGTTTTTAATTTTCAGCAAATCTATTTGGGCGCCTCCCTGCCATTTAAAAAAGTAGACTAACCCGGTGATCCCGGCTTTATACAATGCAGTAAGTATGTATGTGCGGTTATCGGGGCTTAGTAGACGAAAAATCAGGATTGGTCGACAAATCAAAAACAAGGAGGTGATAAAGCTTATTTTTGAGGTTCTGATATGAATAAGCTCAAAGCCTACTTATCTACTCAGTTCGCCAAGCATCTGTTATTCTGGGCAGGAGTACTTTTGTACTTTGTCGTTACGGCAAACTACAATTTCAATGACAGCTATCAGCAAGTAATTGAGTTCAACCTCATGGTGGTTTTTACGCAGGCGGTGACTGCCTATACATGCCTCTTTGTTTTGATTCCCAAGTTTCTGGATAAAAAGAAGTACCTGAGTTTTGCGTTCCTGTTACTGGTTCTGCTATTCGCAATGTTTGCAGTTTATAACCTGTTTAAAATGGTCTATTACGACCCTAAATATTACGACACATTCAATGACCTTGGTAAGTTTTACGCCAAAGAGCCTTTTCTGAGCAGACAGCTGAGCATCCGTACTTTTGTGACCAAAATAATCAAGATGCTGGCCCCGACAGTGCTGCTTTTAATCGCTACGTTCTACAAAAATCAGCAAGAGCTATCACAGCTAAAAGAACAGAAAAAGACAGCGGAACTTTCTGCTCTTAAAAATCAGCTGAACCCGCATTTTCTGTTTAATACGCTGAATAACCTGTATTCACTGGCTCTAGAAAAGTCTGAAAAGACACCT
This sequence comes from Roseivirga sp. UBA6061, assembly GCA_002427745.1. Taxonomy (GTDB): domain Bacteria; phylum Bacteroidota; class Bacteroidia; order Cytophagales; family Cyclobacteriaceae; genus Roseivirga. The sequence goes on from DIYF01000085.1 coordinate 19,691, forward strand.
GAAGTGATTGAGCGTCTATCTGATATTTTGGATTATACCCTGTATGGGTGCAAAGACAAGTATGTTACCTTAGATAAAGAGATAGAACTAATAGAAAACTATTTAGCACTGCAGAAAATACGCTATGGAAAACGGATAGATGTTTCATTTAAGACAGAGGTAAAAAAAGGGACACAGATTGCTCCTTTGATTCTACTGACTTTTGTTGAAAACGCCTTCAAGCATGGTGTAAAAGAAGAACTGAAACAAGCTGAAATAAGTATCAGCTTAATTACAAAAGGGAATCAAATAGTCTTTAAAATCTCCAATACCAAACCCGGAACTGACTTCCTGCCTGATGCAGAAAAACTCGGACTGAAGAATGTAAGAATGCAGCTGGAACTGCTGTACCCTAAAACCCACTTTTTAGAAATTTCGGATACTGAAAACAAGTACACCCTGACACTATCCCTAAATGAAGCCTGATGTATAAATGTGTAATTGTGGATGACGAAGAGCTGGCGCGAAACCTGATCAAAAATCATTTAGATCAACTAATTGATTTTCAGGTAGTGGCCATGTGTGAAAGTGCTATTGAAGCAAGTACTGTCCTGAAACAACAACAGGTAGATTTACTGTTTTTGGACATTGAAATGCCTGTACTTCGAGGTACTGATTTTTTTAAAAATTTAATCCATAAGCCTAAAGTCATTTTCACAACTGCCTACCGCGACTATGCCCTGGATGGCTTTGAGCTGAATGCCGTAGATTACCTTTTAAAGCCCATTACTTTTGGACGTTTCTTCAAAGCCGTAGAGAAGTTCCGGGAGTTTCAGAATAAAGAAAGCACATCGCCTCAGGCAGAAGAAAACGCTAATGCACCGGAGTTTATCTTTATCAGAAAAGACAGAAAGCAGGTAAAGGTCTTCTATGATGAAATCCTCTACATCGAAAGCGTGAAAGACTACATTAAGATTAACTTAAAAGACGAAAGTCATCTGGTGAAACATAGCATAACATCGTTTCACAAAAAGCTGGACTCCCGGTTTTTGCGCATACATCGTTCTTTTGTAGTGAACAAAGACAAGGTCACCGCCTATACCAGGCAAGATGTAGAGATTGGAAAGGTTGAGGTTCCTGTTGGAGAGAGTTACAAAGATGTTCTCAACACAATAGAGATGTGAGATTACCATTGTCAGGTAATGTAATCAGGATATTCTCTCCTGAGACTTACTTCAGTCTCAGTCCTTCCGCACCTTTGGAAATACCATACTTCTCGTTGCCTGCTCCCTGCGGAGAGGCAGGTCCATGGCCTTTCTTCCGTACCTTAACACCGTTGCCCTTCTCCTGACCACTACCTTTCAGTACAGCCTTACCTTCCATTGCTCGTCTGCTTGTCTTATGCTTCCCTAAACTTGTCATTTGTACCACCTGAACATTGCTTACATCAAGGGGCTTGAGTGTCCTGAAATAGGCAAGGCTGAAACCATTGGCTTTATCCGATGTTAAGCCGGCAGTCTGCTGTCCCTGCGAACTATGACTTTGAGAAAGACCTTCTTTTTCACTGCTGAAGAAGATAAACGCGGAAATAAGGAAGGTGGCAGTAAGTGATTTATATCTTTTCATAACCTCGTTATTTACTTTTTGCAGTACCTGTTCAACTATCGCGCCAGCAGATGGCCTTTGCCATAAATTCATACCCGGGACTTGTAAAAAGTTGTCACAAAACCGGATAGCCTATTGTACGACTCCGCACAAAATCATCCTGGCCCAAAGTCTCAAAACGTCATTTAAACACTCTGTTTGCAGTTTTGTCAGTCTGGCCTCTTATTTGTTATACCGAAATGGAAGTAATCTGTTTAACCCCATGTTTCGATAGATAAATTCACGCTTTAATAAGGTGGCTGTGGATGGGCTCACCGGTACTCTGAATCAGTACAGGAGTGAATCAAACAGAGACTCATACGATATATCTCGCAAATAGCAATTGAAAAAAGAAGATCCTGAATAGTAATGAGAAGAAGCGATCTGGGAGAATTTGAAGAGATAGTACTGCTTACCGTAGCTGTGCTTACTCCGGCTGCTTACAGTGTGGTAATTGCCGAAGAACTGGAACAACAGACCGGAAAGACGGTGACTACCGGAGCGGTGCATGCTGCCCTGCAAAGGCTGGAAAAGAAGGGTTTCCTGACCTCTGAAATGGGAGAAGCTACCGCGGCACGGGGTGGAAGACGCAAGCGCCTGTTCAAGGTGACGATAGCCGGCAGCAAAATACTGCATGAAGTAAAAGCCGTACGCGATAACCTCTGGGGACGCGTGGCTCCACAGGGTTTACCTCAAACCCATATCAGCTGATATGAAGAGACCGGATCAACACCCCTCCCACACTCCTCCCCGCTGGGTAGACAGGCTCATTGGCCTGTTATGCGACAGTGACCTGCAGGAAGACATACTCGGAGACCTATACGAACGCTACCAGCTGAGCGTGGAAAGACTGAGCGAACGCAAGGCCCGGAGAAGATACTGGCGGGAGGCACTGGCCTATATGCGCCCTGCCTTTTTCAAAAAAACAACTCACAACACAACACCACATCCTGTTACCATGGTCAAACACTATTTCCTTACCGCCTTTCGAAACACTGTTCGAAACAAAGCATTTTCCACCATTAACGTACTGGGGCTGGCCCTCGGCATGACCTGTTTCCTGCTCATCTTCCTTTGGGTAGCGGATGAGAAGGGCATCGACAATTTTCATGCAAACGGTGACGAGCTATATACACTCTACCACACTACAGAAAGCAGCGGAAATGTTTTTGGTGGTTATAGTATTCCTCACTGGCTGGCAGAAAGTAACGGACAGCGGCAACTGGTACTGGCGGAAGAACTGAAAGAGAACTTTCCCGAGGTGCTTTATGCCACAAATTACGCTACAGCCTATGAGCTCCCCTGGGGGTACCCCTGCACCTTTCAATACGGTGATACCAAATACAAGATCAGGGGAAGTTCGGCCAGTGAAGACTTCTTTAAAATGTTCTCCTATCCGCTGCTGGCGGGTGATGCGGAATCGGCCCTGAGTGAGATTAATAACATCGCCATTTCTGAAAAGATGGCCCGGATGTTTTTCGATCAACCCGAGGATGCTTTGGGCAAAATGCTACGCTATGAGAATTTCAAAGACCTGGTGGTAAAAGCCGTTTTCAAAGACACTGACCGGAAGAGCTCACTGCAGTTTGATTATCTGATCAGCTGGCACACCACTGCCATGGGCGGTATACTCACCTCTGACAATAAATGGCCCACTTATATACAGCTGAGAGAAAATGTAGATCAGGCAGCTTTTGCTGAAAAGCTAAAAGACTACCAGAACAATCGCTTTCAATACCCTGATAATTACCGTGTTAACCTCGGAATCCACCCCTTTGGCGATCATTACTTAAACTCAAGCTTTGAGAACGGCAAACCTGCTGAGGGACGCATGGAATATGTAAAGATCTTTAGTGGTGTAGCTATTTTCATTCTGATCATCGCCTGCGTCAATTTTATGAACCTGGCAACAGCTAAATCACTGAAAAGGGCCAGGGAAGTGGGCGTGAGAAAAGTCATTGGCTCCAGCCGCAGCTATCTGATCGGTCAGTTTTTAGGAGAGTCACTGGCACTTTCATTTATCTCTTTAGTACTGTCCCTTGTTCTGGTAAACCTCCTCCTTCCCTACTTTAATGATTTCTCAGGTAAGCAAATGTCATTGCCGCTTACCGATGGCAGCTACTGGCTTTTTTTAATCGGGATTACCATAGCAGCAGGGTTAGCGTCCGGAAGCTACCCTGCGCTTTTCCTGTCTTCTCTCAAACCCGTGAGAGTGCTGAAAGGGCTCACCCGTTTCAGTAAATCGGCTTTGTGGTTCAGAAAAGGACTGGCCGTTTTTCAGTTCAGCCTGTCTATACTTTTACTTATCGCCACTCTGGTGGTATCACGCCAAACGAACTTTGTACAAAACAAACACCTGGGCTATGATAAGGAGAATGTGATTTACCTGCGAATTGAGGGTGACCTGACTACTAAATACGCCCTTTTGAAAGAACGCTTGCTGACTATGCCGGGAATCGCTATGGTGGATCGCAGCAGCGAGGCTCCTCATAATATGGGATTTGAAATGTCTTCACCTTTCAAGTGGGAAGGTCAACAGGAAGGCGAAGTTATCGGCTTTCGTCCCACCTCAGTCGGGTATGACTTTATTGATATGCTGGGGCTGGAAGTTGTAGAGGGACGCGCTTTTTCGAGAGATTTTGCCACAGATTCAGCGGCCTTTATGGTGAATGAAACGGCTTTAAGGCTGATGGGTATGGAAAATCCGCTGGGTAAGAAAATCTCTGCCTGGGCCAAGCAGGGGCATATTATCGGTATCCTCAAAGACTACCACATTTCTTCTCTTCATGAGGAGATCAAACCGCTGATAGTGGATATTAAAGAAGACCTGAATTTTGGTCTGATCATGGTAAAAACGCATCCTGGACAAACAAAGGCAGCTTTAGAAAGTCTGGAGCTGGCCAATGCCGAGATCAATCCCAATTATCCACTGGCCTATGAGTTTCTGGATCAGGAATATGCCAGGCTCTATGAAAATGAAGCCATCATCAGCAGACTATCCAATGTCTTCGCGGTACTCGCCATCCTCATTTCCTGCCTGGGGCTGCTCGGACTGGCCATGTTCTCTGCAGAGCAGCGTATCAAAGAAATAGGCATTCGAAAGGTATTGGGTGCTTCGGTAAGAAGCATTATCTCGCTGTTCTCAAAAGAGTTCGTGCAGTTGGTTCTTGTCTCCTTTGTGATTGCCGCTCCCATTGCTTGGTACCTGATGAATGGCTGGCTGCAGGGTTTTGCCTACAGTATATCCCTGGCCTGGTGGATTTTCGCAGTCACCGGAGTCTCTGCCCTCCTGATCGCCTTGCTTACGGTAAGCTTTCAGACGCTGCGTGCAGCCCTGAGAAACCCTGTCACCAGTCTGAGGTCAGAATAAGTCAACCCGGAAAAACGGAGTAGGCTGAAAGACAAACAACCGGACTCATATTGAGTTTAAGGCAAATATGAAACTGAAACTGATCATTTGGGGCTTATTGTTTTGTGCAAGTCATGGTGTAGCTCAGGTGAAATATGAGTTTACTTATGCCAGGCCTGAATCCAAAGGTTTCTCCAGTGAAAAGCTGGAAACACTCAAAGCGCATTTGACACAAAGCGGGTCTTCCTCCATGATGATCATGGTGGATGGTGAAGTGATTTTTGAATGGGGTGAAACAGGTAAGAAACACCTGATCCACTCCATGCGAAAAGCCCTGCTCAATTCGCTCTATGGCATTGCTATAGATAACGGCCAGGTTGATACCACCATGACGCTCAAAGCCCTTGGCATAAATGATGTGTCCCCTGCCCTGAGTGAGACTGAGCAGCGGGCCCGCATAGCCGATTTATTAAAATCCAGATCAGGAGTTTATCATGATGCCGCAGCGGTCAATAACGCCATGCTGACAGATCGCCCTAAAAGAGATACACATCCGCCCGGTGAACACTACTATTACAATAACTGGGATTTTAATGCACTAGGGGCTATTCTGGAGCAGCGAACGGGAAAAAAAATCTACGAGCTGTTTCAGGAACAGATTGCCGGGCCGATAGGCATGCATGACTACAAAGGCCGGTTTACTTCAATCGATGCGGAATCCGACAGTGAGGAAATACCCGATACTGACGGGATATATCAATACGAAAACAGTAAGTCACAATACCCTGCCTACCACTTCAGAATGTCTACCCGGGACCTGGCAATATTCGGTCAGCTTTATTTGAACTACGGAGTCTGGAATGGCCATCAGATCATCCCGAAAGACTGGATTGATGTATCCACCCGACCTTACTCAGTTTACGCCCCGAGATACGGCAATGCCTATGGTATGCTTTGGCGCGTACGCGTGCCTGATGAGGATACCAAAAGGAATTCCTTTTTTCACACCGGGCTGGGTATTCATATGCTGGGCATCTACCCTGACTCCAAACTCGTCATGGTTCATCGGGTGGATACCGAAGGCGATTTTGATTACAATGAAGGTGATTTCTATAAGATGATCCGATTGCTGTTTGGGGCGAGGAGCAGTAACTAGTTTCTACCTCACCTCACAAGCCATCTCATGACCGCGGTCGCTGCAACTGTTGTCGGGAGCATCTGCCTTGACAATATGGATTTGCCTGGTTTCTTTCTTGAGCACATCATGGTACATAAAATCGGTGATGAGGTCTGAGTAAACAATCATGGGCCGATCGTTCCATTCATGCCCTCCGTTGCAGCCGGTTACCATATAGTAGCCCTCTCCAATAGAGGCCAGTCGGTCGGCAATACTTCTGCCTCCATACAGTGTCAGAAAGCCGGGCGTATTATAGCCACAATAGTGATGTGGAGCCGTTCCGTAAGGTACCAGGTTATCGCAGGTGCCATGAAAAAGCTGGGTGGGTATGGCATTGTCATTTGTGATCAGCCGATCGTTGATCATGGCCCCTGCCATGCTGATCACACCGGCATATTTAAAACCTGCCCCGAGTGTGGCCTGAGTATCCTTTACATAAGCCGCATGTAAAACCGCCTCAGCTCCGGCACTGCTTCCTGCCAGGGTGATCATCTGAGAATCGATATTCATTGCTTCAGCATGCTTCAAAACGTACTGAGTAGCAGCATGTACATCGGCAGCGGTACCATCAAACACGTCTACCTTTCCTTCTGCCGAAAAGTCACAGCCAAAGGACTTGCCTTTTCTGAGCAGTGTATACGACATGGTAATAGCGACATATCCTTTCTTCACCATCGTTTCACAAAAGTCAGTGTAGCGTTTTTCATCACGCTTGCCCCCGGCAAAACCTCCCCCGTGCACATAAAGGATTACGGGACGATTAACTTCTGTATCTCCTTTAGGTCTATAAATGTCCATTTCCAGCTTTTCAGCTCCCTTGGTGAGGTAGGTGACGGTCTCCATGCTGAAGTCATTAAACACCTGATTAAAGTAGCGTGTGCCTGTCTCCTGGGCAGACAAAGAACGGATGTTACATAACATCATTAAGAGAATAGCCGGTATACAGAGATTGACCGAAATTTTCAGAGTGCGCGTCATCTGATAAAGTGGTTAAAAGGAAAAAATTTACAACAAGTTCACTCTTAAGTTAAGCCAGATTATTGGCTGCACACAGTTTCGGCATGTCAAATCTGAGGAACGCGACTTTTATCGTATGAATGGTCTACTGAATAATAACCTTGAAAACCCGGGTGCTCCCGTCAGCATTGGTAATTCTTACCAGATGAAGGCCCTTACTCAGAGAGGCAGTAGGTACTTCTACCCTGGTTTGTTTTCTTTCTGCCTCAGGGGTTCTGCGGTACTTTAGCCTGCCTCCCGTTTCATATACCTCAACCAGCGCAGGCCGAAGCTGCGAGGGGTTAAAGCCGATCCAAAGTGAAGTGCCTGTTTTTAAAGGATTCGGATAAAGTTTGTAGGTGTACTCTCTCTCTTCAGGTTCCAGGAATACGGACAGGAACTCTGACGGAACGGAGCTACCATCAAAATCGGTTTGTCTGAGCCTGTAAAACGATCGGCCCGACAATGGTTTTTGATCAGTGTACTGATAGCTCAAAAGTCCGGTACTGTTGCCTGCTCCGGCCACAATGGCGATGTCCTCTATGTTGATGCCATCTGCACTTCTTTCAATAGTAAAGTGGCTGTTATTCGTTTCTGAAGCCGTTTGCCAAATGAGTTTCACTGTGTTGTCTTCAGTCTTTTCCACACGAAAATCCACCAGTTCGATAGGAAGCGGAGTCGCCACCAGATCAGTGGAAGCCAGCGTAAAGTAAACATTGTCAGTCAATCCTGTTACGTTATCAAAGCGATAGGTATTGCTACCGTCATCTATAGCTCCGGTCACCTGTGTAGCTCCGGTGGCAAAAGTCCCGTCCGAATCAATCAACAAAACCAGATCTGAGGCAACCACGCTTCCCAGTCCGGTCAGGTCAAATGTGATATCAACCCCTCCTACATCCACGGCTACTGCCGATCTGTTTACCTCACTGACCCGCCAAACCCGCTCGAAACGCGCGGAAACACCTCCGGGTACATCGGAGTTTGTGGCTGCCAATGCTGCATTATCATGGCCCCACATCAGAAACTCTTCATCGTCCAGGTCCTGTGGGTCATTGATGCGTACAATACCAGACCCTTTAGCATCGAGATGCAGGTCAGATGAGCTGATGCGTCCTATACCGGCTACTTCAAAGTCATAGTCTCCGTTATCATCCTGATCATAGACATCGTTCGCTGTCAGAGCAACATTATACTTGGCCGACAGGTAGTTTTGAACAATGATGCTGTTGGTCGTATTCAGACTCTGATTGTAAATGATAATTTCTGCAAAATCGCCCTCATGGGCCTGAGAGGCATCATAGCTTCCATTGATGGCGTCCTGCTCTCCGGCTACTGCCAGGGTTCCTCCCGGGGTAAATGAAGTACCTGTGCCGGCTGTTCCTGTAAAGCTCTGGGTGCCATCTTTCCATACTTCCAGGGCCCCGTCACTGCTCTGCCAGTTGACATTAGCGATATGAAAACTGTTGTCATTAAAGCTCACTGAGGAATTGGTACTGCTGGATCTGAAAAACTGGAGGCTGTTACTGCTGAAGAGCAGAAAGTCATTGTTAGTAGCAGAGCTGGCGTAGGAAAGCAAGCCATCGCTACTGTCAGTAGTTCTGTTCACATACAAGGCACTGATAGCATCAGTGGGAAAGTTGCTGAAACTATTATGCACTAACCGGCCATTGGCCTGCTCAAAACGTACCACTGGCTGACTATTGAGTACACTGCCGTAATATCTTGGTGTGAAAGAGTTATCCCCCTGCGTCAAATCATGAGAGTTGCCGGAAAAATCAGACCAGGTATTGATATCTGTACCATCTGATACAACAGCCAGTTCTTCCGGGCGAACCCAAAGTACATTGGTAGAAGTACCCCCGACTCCACCGGGGCCGGTAAAACTAAAAACAGCATTGTTGACAATGGTGTACGTATGAACTGTATTAGTACCGAGTGTTGCACCTGTAGGAGCAGAAAGGGTCAGTATCATAGTTTCTGAAAGCTCTTCCACTACATCATTAACAATTACCGCATTGATGTTGGTGGTGGTACTGCCGGCCGAGATGGTTACCGTACCATCGGCAAGTGTATAATCTGTACCTCCCCCGGTAGCGGTACCCGAGAGGGTAAAAGAAGCCGAAGCATCCACAGCGGATGCTGTATTCAGGTCTACCTGAATGGCCACAGATGTGACAGTTTCTGATCCGCTGGCACTGCTTGTGTTAAACTGGATTTCAGGAGCCGAATCATCATTCGTGATCGTATAGGTATGCGTGATAAATCCTGTTCCGCCAAAAGGCATGGTATTGTCCAGGTTACAGTTTACCGGATTGGATAGGGTGATGATAATGGTTTCGCTGGTTTCGTACAGGGATTCGTTGTTGATGGAAATATTAAAAGAGCCGGTGGTGACACCCGCCACGAAATTGACCGTACCGGAAGCCAGTGTAAAGTCCGTTCCTCCACCTGTTGCTGTACCTCCCGTAACCGAATAATCAACGCTGGAGGGGTTGACTAAATCTACCTCACTCAGGCTTACTCCTACATTAACACTGGTCACCGTTTCTGATCCACTGCCCGTCTCTGCATCGAAAGAGACTTTACGCGTATTGTCATTGTCTTCAATGGAGTAAGTATGCACAGTATTTGTGCCCAGGTTGATACCTGCCGAAGGATTGTCAAGTGTAGCTGTGAGGCTTTCATTGCTTTCCGGGTCGCCATCATCCGCAATGGTAATGGTATATGTGGTAGAGCTGTTGCCTGCTGTGATGGTGACAGTACTGCTGGTCAATGCCGTATAGTCATCCACCACCGTAGTCGTTACATCCGCGGTGGTGACATCTGCCGTGCGGCTGCTGGCTGTTATAAAGTTCAGACTCACTTCGATAGTCGCATTGGCACTCTCCTCCCCTGAAGAAGAGGTCTCGGTATGTTGAATCGTAGGTCGCACCGCTGCAATTGCCACATAGTCGCCATCATTAAAATCTACACCCGTTACTGTATACTCGGTGCCGGCAGAAAGCGTCATTTCATAAACACTGGCACCACTGCTAAAATCTCCGTCTGCATCTACCATAAGCGCATACAGCGTATGATTGACCGGCAGTGCAGGCATGGCACTGGTTTCCACCACAAAATCGATAGTACCTACATCACCTGTTTCATCAAGACGCCATTCGCGTGCCAGTCTCTGGATATCTGTACCACCATCGGGTGCTTCTGTCGTGGTCCATGCGGAGGTGGCATCTCCATCATCATGTCCGAAAAGCAGGTACTCCTGATCGGCATTAAGACCACTGGCATTCTCAATCTGAAGAATATCAGCCGACCTGGCAGCGGTATGTTCATTGCTGACTGCTTCTCTGCCAATACCCGCTACATCATGGGGGTGGGTGGTTTCGTAAGCAAAACGGTCATTGGAAATAGTGAGGGCGTACTTGGCTGCCAGATAATTGCTCACTATAATGTGCTGCGCCTGATTAAGGAATGTGTTAAACACAATCACCTCAGAAAAATCTCCGGAATGTGCCTGTGACGCAGCATATCCCCCGTCCTGGGAGTCCTGCTCTGCCCCGATCGCCATACTTCCTCCTGCTGTAATGGAAGTACCTGTTCTGAATCCTGTATTGCTAAAATCTCTCGAGCCGTCCTTCCATACCTCCACACTGCCGTCACTACTCTGCCATCCTGCATTGACAATATGGAAAGATCCGTCATTGAATGATACTCCGGAAGCCGTGTTGGTTCCCCTGAAGACATTGAGGTTATTACTACGGAAAAGCAGGAAGTCATTGTCACTTCCTGAGCTGGCATATGAGATAACACCATCCTCGCTGTCCGTAGTGCTGTTTACATAAATGGCGGTAATGGAAGTGGTAGGAAACCCCGTAAAGCTGGTTCTCCGTACTCTGCCGTTTGATTTGTTGAAGCGGACTACCGGTAAACCATTGATAACTCCTGTCTGGTATACAGGACTGAAAGTAGAGCTGGGAGCTGTGAAGGTATTACTGTTGCCGGAAGCATCAGACCAGGTCAGGATATCATCTCCATTTATAAGTCCGGTGAGCTCATCAGCTTTGAGCCATACCACATTGGTACTGCCGGAACCCACGCCACCCGGACCAGTCTGAGCGACTAGTGAAAATGACCATATACATAACAGTGAAAGGAATAAAAACTTTATCCGCATTGGATTACTCTACCCTCAAAAAACCAAAACCCCTAAGCGAAAAACCCCGAAAGCCGTATAAAGGAGTAGTAAACTTTATCAACGACCATCAAAGTCTGTCTCAGACCAGAATTATTATCTATTGGTATCGAGGTTTTGCAGGGTATATGCCCTACGGAGATTAACTTATTTTATAACGCTAGTATATGCATACTAAGTATTGCGAGCAAGAATAATCACATCAAAAATTAGCTAACCACATACAATATGACTGGAAACAAGCAAAAATTAAGCAGTTGCTGACTTTCAATACAAACGATTGCACAACTCCCGTTACTTCGGTTATTTCCGGTCATTTTTCGGACAAAAAAACTGTAACAAAGTGACCAAAGCTCCGTTGGACATCTAGCCGAAATAAGTAAAGGCTGTGAGACACTCCAACCTTTCAAAAAGAAGTAGTGTCTTTAGCTTGTATAAATACCTTTTTTGGTACGTAATTTGCCACCAGAGCACTAGTCAATCATTAAACCCACTATGAAACTTCGTTTAAGTATCACAGCACTTTTTGTGTTGTTTTTTAATTTCACCTCGAACGCCCAAAACTATCACTTAGGTCTGAGACTGGGCTACACTCAATCCAGCCTGAATGCAAGCAGTCCTTCGGCTATCTCCCTGAAAGACCGTCAGTCTTTTGGTATTGGTCTGGTACATACTATCAGGCCCTACCAGTCTAAATTCGGTGTTTCGATAGAGACAGGTTACGTACTGAAGGGTACACGTATTGATAACGAATCGCTGGATTACCGTCTGCACTATATAAATGCCCCTATTCTGTTTGACTTCTACCCTACCGAGAAGCTGAAACTGAGCATAGGACCTGAACTTGGTTTTCTGGCCGATGCCCGCAACCGACTTACTGACAGTACCAGCGTAACACTGGAAGATATTTACGAGGAGCGCTGGGATGTCTCAGGTACCCTGAGTGTAAGTTATGCCCTCGATTTTTTCCTGGATATAGGAGCCCGATACAACCGCAGCTTTTCCAAATTCAGAACCCCTGATAATAATCTGAACAGAATCGATCAGCACTCTGAGTATTTTCAGATTTTCCTGGCCTTTAAAATCGCCAATTAGGAACTGTAAAAAGGAGCTGTCTGCTGGTATCGGAACGAACCGGACGCAGGTATATCAAAGAGGTAAGGTCAGATGGCCAGCCAGAGAATGATGTCTACCCTGCGATTCATGCGCCTGCCATACCAGGTGGAATTGTCGTAAACGGGATTGAAAAGGCCAAAATCTCTGATTTCGATCATATCTCTTTCCAGCTTTTCATTTTCTATAAGCACTTCTATCACAGATTCGCTACGCATTTCTGAGAGCCATTCGTTGTACTCGGCACCACCGATATTATCGGTATGGCTGTGCACTGTAATGATGTAGTTGTGAAGGTTGGGTACAGAATCAAGAAAATGCTTTAGCTTTTCTTCCTGCTCATAGTCTACATAGAAACTGCCCCCGCCAAAGTAGATACTCCTGACAAAAGAAGGCTCACCGAACTGCTGCGCCTGAGAAAGCGCAACGGAACAGATCATACATAAAGCCAACAGGAATCGCATTATCAGTAAGTTATTTCATAAAAACGACTTATGCACGTATCCGTTTCGGATTACGGTCATCAATTGCATATTTTGTGATGGTTGGTTAACGGATCGGACCATTCGGGTTTTCAATGTCTACCAACCGACACTAATAAACGACACGTGAAAGAGCTAATTGTTGTAATGGGCATTTCAGGCTGTGGCAAATCGACTGTAGGCGCAGGCCTGGCCAAACGCCTGGAGGTACCTTTTCTGGATGCTGATGATTTTCATCCTACTGAAAACATTAAGAAAATGAGCCGGGGTCAGGCCCTGACTGACGATGACCGCTGGCCCTGGCTGGGTGCCATTGTGCAGTTTGTGCTGGATTCTCACAGACAACGCATGGTATTGGGCTGTTCGGCTTTAAAAGAATCTTACCGCCAGTACCTGGGGCAAAGACTTCGACTCAAACTCCTGTTTCTGGAGCTCAACCGGCAGGAGGCCATTCAGCGGCTGGAAGCCCGGAAAGATCATTTTATGCCGGTCTCCCTCATTGATTCTCAGCTTGACACGCTGGAGCCTCCTGTAGAAGCCTTGAAAGTAAAAGCGATTACTCCTGTGGAAGAGATTGTAAATGTCGCGGTTGAACACTTCAGCCATTCCGAATAAATCTCTATCTTCTGGGCTCATTTTTTCCCATGAACGAACTACAACTGGTCTTCGCTATTCTGTCAGGCATCGCCCTGCTGTTATTACTCATCATTCGTGTTAAGCTCAATGCCTTTCTCTCACTGCTCATTACCAGTATCTGGGTGGGTATCATGGCTGGCCTGAGTCTTGATCTGGTGATAGAATCTATCAGCAAGGGAATGGGGAATACCCTGGCTTTTGTGGCCACTATTGTAGGGCTTGGAGCTATTTTCGGAGCGCTGCTGGAGCATTCAGGCGGAGCCCAGGGACTGGCCAAATACCTACTGGAAAAGGGAGGAGAACAAAAGTCCAGGCTGGCCCTGCTCGTCACGGGATTTATCGTGTCTATTCCGGTATTTTTTGATGTGGGAATTATCATCCTCTTTCCGATTGTTAAGGCGCTGGCAAGAAAAGCCAAAGAGAATGTCTTGTACTATGCCCTTCCCCTACTCACAGGCCTGGCAGTAACTCACAGCTTTATCCCCCCTACTCCCGGGCCCGTGGCCGTGGCCGACATTCTCAAGGTAGACCTGGGTTATGCCATTGTAGTGGGCGTGTTACTGGGCTTACCCGTGGCACTCTTCTGCGGGTTGGTTCTAAGTAAAAAGATCACGCCTGAACAACCTGATCAGGATGATACGCAGGGGGACGCTGAGGAGCTGGACACCAGCTATGATCCGGGGCTGATCAAAATGATCTTTCTGGTACTCGGCCTGCCCATCGGTTTTATTCTGCTTGGTTCTTTCCTCAACACACTGGCCAGCGAAGGTGTGATTGAGCAGGCAGGTTACATCGATGTACTGAGTTTTATCGGGCACCCTTTTGTAGCCCTGATTATTGCCACTCTGATGGCGCTGTACTTTCTGGGTGTAAAACGAGGGGCTACCCGCCAGGAGCTTTTTGATGTAAGCAACCGTTCTCTCGGCCCTGCCGGGTCCATCATTCTTATTACCGGTGCAGGAGGCGTACTAAAGCAGATGATGATCAATACCGGTATTGGCGATATGATTGGCTCTGCCATGGAATCTTCAGGAATGTCTGTGGTACTACTCGCCTACCTGGTGGCCGTACTGGTAAGAATCATGCAGGGCTCTGCCACCGTAGCCATGCTAACCGCTGCAGGTATTGTTTCAGCTGTTATTGCAGATATGCAGCTGCTTATGCTGGATAAAACACTGGTGATGATGGCTATTGCTGCCGGATCCATTATACTGTCACATGTCAATGACAGTGGTTTCTGGCTGGTCAACCGCTACCTGAACCACTCTGTACAGCAAACACTCAGATCCTGGACCATTCAATCCACCATGATCTCTGTATTCAGCTTTATACTGATTTTGCTGGCAAGCCTTGTTTTCTAAGCCGCTGTATCCCTATTCATTTCTGAGAAGTCTGGCTGGTTTTACATGCATAACCCTTCTCAACTGAATGGCCAGGGTAACCGTGGTAACAATGCCTACAATCAATACACCTGTGACAAAAAACCGTGCTCCCAGGCCTATACTATAGGCAAAGCCGGCCAGCCACTCATTCATGAGATAGTAGACCACTGGAATGGCCAACAGAGAAGCTACCAGGCTCAGGAGCAGAAAGTCTCTGCCCACTACCCTGGAAATCTGGGGGAGTTCTGCCCCCAATACCCTCCTGATACAAATCTGCTTGATCTTCTGATGAGCGGAAACGGCTGAGAAGCCATACATCCCCATAACTGCCACAAAAATCGCCAGTCCGGTAAATAGCTTGAGCAAAAGGGCAAAGTCTTTTTCCTTGGCATAGAGCCCGTCTAACTGATCGGTCAGCATCTTGTACTCAAAGGGCAGATCACCTTCAGGAAAGGTTTCTTCCCAGTGGGTGGCAATCGACTTGACGGCTTCCGTGTCTCCTGCCCCCGCCTCATATTTCACCAGTACGCTTCTCGGAGGTCCCAACCACATCTCCAGGGCCATCGGCCCTATCTCATGGTGCATAGACTGGTAATGAAAGTCTTTGAATACACCCAGAATTCTGAACTCCTGAGCTCCGGCAAAATAAACACGCCTTCCCAGAGGACTATCAAAGCCCAACTGCTCTGCCAGAGTCTCGTTAATCAGTAAACCGTTGACTGAATCAGCGGCAATAGCTTTATCGAAAAAACGCCCTTGCACCATCTCAAGTCCTATCACCTTATCAAAATCATAGTCTACTCCGAAATAAGCGGTCTGAATCACATCTTCTTCTGACCACTCCACCGGCCTCAGTGGGCTTCCGCTTGAGCTGCCATCCAGTGCAGGGCCGAAACTTACCGCCTTAATAGCCGGATTGGCCGTAGCCAGGTTTCTGAACAGCTCTCTTTTGGCCAGTACATTATCTCCCCTGAACCCTGCCACGAGTATGTTGTCCTGATCATAGCCCAGGTCTTTATCATTGAAAAACTCAAGCTGACTCACCACAATCAGGCTTATCATGATGAGGGCTGCAGAAATACCATATTGGAAAAGCAAAATAGCCTTACACACTGAAAACCTGCTCTGACTGGTACTCAGCTTGTTTTTAAGCAAAGAGAGTATCCCCTGAGATGCCAGCGAGCTGCCCACATAGAGTCCGTTTATCAAACCAAAAGAGGCACATAAGCCAATCATCAGTCCCAATACCCAAAGCATGGCTCCTGTATGCACAGGTGGTAAATACCCCAGGCCGGCAATGCCCCAAACCAGGACCAGACTGATTACCCCTGCAATAAATACCAGCAGGGAGGTTTCTGTGAGCATCTGATTAATGATGCGCCACCTGGATGAGCCCAGGATTTTTCGCACCCCGATCTCTTTGGTACGTGTGTACATCAGGGCAGTCAGGATATTGAAGTAGTTAAAAAAGGCAATGATGATAATCAGGCCTGCCACAATGCCCAGACTTCTGAGGTTCTGGATGTCGTTGATTCTGAACAGCCCTCCCTGCGGGTTTGAGATATCCGTAGACCCCAGATAGATATCATGTAGTGGTTGCAGTTCCACATCCACCCTGCGATTAGCCGAAGAGTTATTATTAGCTTCAAACAGTGCCTTTGCCTTATCTTCAACGGTGGCTTTGAGCACGTTGGGTTCCAATTGTACATAGGTGAGAAAACCCAGCCATCGCCAGCTGGTAAGAGGCTCCAGGCCACCCGGCCCTACCTTATAGCTCATAAAGGAGATCAGAAAATCAAAGCGGAAGTGTGAGTTATCAGGCAAATCTTCCAGCACGCCTACTACTTTGAGATCTATTTCATTATTGTAATTGATAATCTTGCCCATGGGTGATGAGTCCCCGAAATACTTCACGGCTATCTCGTCAGTGATTACCACAGTATTGGGTTCAGTCAGTAAACCATCGAGATTACCGGTTTTGAGAGGAAAGGAAAACATCTCCAGAAAATCGTGCTCTGCAAAGAAGACTTTCTCTTCAAAGAATGAATTCTGTTCATGCCGCATAATAATCGGATAGGCATAACGCAGCCTGGTTACACGCCTGATCTCCGAAAAGTTTGCCTGCATCTCAGGCCCCAGCGCAGGCGGAATAATAGGGTAATGTATTTCTCCCGATGCCCTTTTCATATGGAGGTTTACCCGATAAATATCCTCACCGCTTTCATGAAAACGATCGAAAGAAAGCTCCTGATGAAGGTATATCACGATACCAAAAACACAGGCAAAGCCTACCACAAGCCCCAGAATATTCATGGCCGAGTAACTGCTGTGCTTGTGAATGGATCTGAACCCCACTTTCAGGAAGTTGGTAAACATAGCCGGATAACCGTGCACTACTTTCCTTTCTTCCATAAAAGAGTCGCTCAGTCCTTCTATATCAGGATAATCATGAGCCATTACCTTTTCAAAAGCTTGTCTGGGAGAGTAGCCCAGGCTATCGTACTCTTCAAGTCTGTTTCTGAAGTGATCTTCCAGTTCAGCTAAGTCTCCTTCTTCAAAGGACTGATGCTTTCTCAGGCTTTGCTTCCAGCTCTCTATGGCTTTTTCGCGGTCAAATTTCATGCTCAGGTCAGTTTTAGGTCCCACAGTTGTGTCATCACCCTGATCATATCCACCCACTCTTCTTTCTTGTCTGCCAGGGCAGCTCTACCCTGCTCGGTAATGCTGTAATACTTCCGCTTGCGGCCATTCTCCAGAATCCTCCACTCGGCTGTGATCAGGCCTTGTTTATCCATACGATGCAAAACAGGGTATAACATGGGCTCACTCCAGTCAAGCTTACCATCAGAGAATTCAGCTACCTGCTTGATGATGGCATAGCCATAATTTTCGCCCTGTGAGAGCACCGAGAGGATAATCGGAATGGTGGAAGCACCGGTCAGTTCTTTGGAAGACATACTTAATACTGTTAGGTAATTATACCTAATACGGTTAAGTATAATAAAAGGTTGGCAGAAATTCTTCGTTGGGCGGTTGAGCTGGTTCGTTGCCGATTCGGGAGCTCTGGTCGAGTAAATTTTTAAAGCCCCTTCCCCCGGCTTAGTCTTGCATAAACAACACAACATTATGATCAGGATAAACCAACTCAGTTACCGGTACTCCAGAAGGAAGGAGATTCTTTCCGGCCTTGACCTGGAACTGGCCTCAGGCAAGATCTACGGACTGCTTGGTAAAAACGGAGCCGGCAAGTCAACACTCATCAGAAATATTGCAGGAACGCTCTTTCCCAGTCAGGGAAGTTGTCACGTACTGGGATATGAGCCGAAGAGGAGGCAAATTGATTTCCTGAAAGAGCTCTTTTTTGTTCCGGAAGAGTGTTTTCTTCCCAACCTCTCTATCAGCAAATTCATAGACATCTATACCCCCTACTATCCTCGCTTCGATAAGAAACAGTATCAGGTATACCTCAGGGAGTTTGCTATAGACCCCAGGCAACACCTGCAGGCACTGTCTTTTGGTCAGAAAAAGAAAGTTATGATTGGCTTTGCCTTAGCCGCCAATACCCGGCTTTTGATCATGGATGAGCCTACCAACGGCCTGGATATTCCTTCCAAGGTGCTTTTCAGGAATATGATTACCGAGGCATCTCACCCGGATAAGCTGGTGCTCATTACCTCCCATCAGGTGAGAGACCTGGACGAGCTCATTACCGATCTGATCATTATGGATCATGGTGAGGTTTTGCTACACGAAACCAAGGAAGACCTCACACACAGGCTGCTGTTTCAGGCAACGGATACCCCTTCAGAAGACTCCGGTGTTCTCTACCAGGAAAAACAGGCTCATGGCTGGGCACAAATACTGAAGAACCCCATGGGCCTTTCCAGTCAGATGGATATGGAATTACTCTTCAATGCAATGCTGAACAGTCGTACCACCATTAACTCAGCACTGCTGACTCAACCGTAACCTGAACTCATATGAACTGGTCATCTATTCGATTGCTGATTACCCGGCAGCTCAAGGAGCATATGCGGGTATACCTTATCTCCCTGGCACTGCTGGCCGGGTTACTGTCCTTTATGTTTTTGCTTATACATAACTGGCGCGACAGTTTTACCGGAGCTGTAGAAAATGGCGTTTTTCTGATCGGTCTGTTTCTATCGGGAGGAATGTTCACCAACTCCATGTTCAAGGAGCTTTCCAACAAACCTGAGGGCATCTGGTTGCTCAATACTCCGGCCACTTCCCTGGAAAAGGTATTTTCAGCGGTGCTTCTTTCCTCTGTTGTTTTCCTGGCAATCTATCTGGGAGTATTCTTTCTGGTCGATGCACTGTATCTGAGCCTGACGGCCCAGTCAGGCAATCTTTTGGGCATCTTCAGCAATGGTTTTCACGAGTTTATATTCCTCTACCTCATCTTTAACGGACTGGTACTTCTGGGCAGAGCTTCCTTTATGAAATACAGCTTCCTGAAAACCATGGTACTGATCATCGGTGTGGTGATACTGCTCAACACCTTCAACAACTTTACGCTTGAGTATATGATCCCCGACCTTTCAGTTACTTCCAGCATGCCTTTCAGCAGCTTTCAGTTCAGACACTCGGGAGAAAACATACATGTATTATTACCCTCATCAACCAGGGCTGCTTTTATGCCATTTCTATGGATACTGTTGCCACTGGCCCTCTGGGGAATTACCTGGCTCAAAATCAAGGAGAAAGAAATCTAAACACAGAACTTATGAAATCCGGAAACATTGCTTTATCTATACTTGTATTATTGCTTTTGACCAGCATGGTCTGGGTGAATACACAGCTCAAAGAGGTCTACCATGAGATTGATTTCACTGACAAGCTCCGCAGCTACCTCACTATTGAGACTGATCAGTACAGCATATTAAAAGTCAGCGGTAGTAACGGTTATCCCATAGATATCAAACAGAGCGAAAAGCCGTCCATCAGTGTGTTGCGGTCAAGGGCATCGCAGCTTGAGCATCGCATAGAAGGTGACACACTGATTATTCGCTTTTCAGGAGCAAGGGTCTCACCCGCTTCTCTGGCAGCTACCACCACGCCCACGGGCTTGATCATATCTTCATCAAAGTTGTCAGGAGTCATACTGACCGACACTCACAACAGGGTTACGGGGTTCTCACAGCCGTCTTTTACACTGGACCTGCGGGGAGAATCCTACACTGAAATCACTGACAATCAAGCAAGTACACTCAGAGTAAAAGCCTCTCAAAGGAGTAGTTTCGAATTCTACAATAAGAATACGGCTGATACGGCATACATTACACTGAAAGACAACTCGGTTGGTTTTCTCGATGGACTGAGTTATCATAGGCTGCAGCCGGCTATGGAAGACAGCTCTTTAATGGTTCTTTCGAAAAGTGCCCTGCAAGCCTTAATTAAGAAATAATGAGTCTGGAAACTCTTTTGGAAAAGCGCAATAGCCAACTCTCATGGAGGGTTGGCTCTCATATATTGTTCTGGCTTATTCTCTACCTGGCCTTTGCCTATTACAACCAAATTTCCTTTAACTCGCTCAGCGATTCTCCTTATAGTTACCTGACGCCAATTTATACCACCATCAGTGTGGCTATTGTTTTCTATTCCCTGGTATACTGGTGCTTCCCCAACTATATAGCCAGAAAGCGATGGCTGGCTACCATCCTGTCTCTGATACTTCTCTCCATAACATTTGCTTCTCTTATTTACATAGGTGAAATGCTGGTTATTAACTATTGCCATTCCTGCAGGGAAGTTATTGCTGAAAACAACGCCTATTATCTTGAGTATCTCAATCGGGGGTTCCTGAATGTACTGCTGACAAGACTGCTGAGCATTGGTATTTTACTCCAGTTGCTGATCAACTTAATGATCCCTCTGGCCATAAAAGGAGGACTCAGTTACCATCAGTCTTATGTAAGAAACCTGCAGCTGGCCCAGGACAATGTGCAGCTGGAATTAAGTTTTCTCAAGGCTCAGCTCAATCCACATTTTCTGTTCAATACACTCAATAATCTTTATGGCCTGATCATCCAGGAGCGTACAGATGAATCGGCACAGACGGTTTCGAAACTCTCAGATTTTATGCGCTATACCCTGCACGATTCCAGTGAAAAACAGGTACCTCTGGAAAAGGAACTGGAATTGATTCGCAATTACATAGAGCTGGAACAACTCAGACTGAACCAGACGAAGATTGAGGTGGAAATTGAAAATGACAACAGTGTACAGAGCATTCCTCCTCTCCTCTTCCTGCCACTTCTTGAAAATGCTTTTAAATATATTGTCGATTACGGACCCCGTAATGCCATCACCATCCGTATTCATGTGCAGAATAACCAGCTGGACTTCCTTATCCGCAACACGTTTGACCCGGAACAGAAGAGCAGCGAAGTAGGTGGCGTTGGACTGAACAATCTCAGAAAGAGATTAGCTTTACATTTCCCCGGGAGCCATACATACGAATATGGTATACAAAAAGAGGATCAAACCTATTTTGCTCAACTAAAACTGACATTTAAATGAGCACCGTCAACTGCCTGATAATCGATGATGAGCCTATTGCGCGGGATATTATCAAAGCCCATGTTGCCAAAGTATCAGACTGGTCCGTGGTGGGGAGTTGCCAAAGAGCGGCCGATGCCTATGAGGTGCTTTTGAATGAACATGTAGATGTGATTTTCCTGGATATAGAAATGCCGGGTACCACAGGCATCGACTTTCTTAAATCGTTGAAAAAACCTCCGCTTATCGTCTTTACCACAGCTTATCACCAATATGCGGTAGAAGGCTTTGATCTGAATATTGCTGACTATCTCCTGAAACCGATCACGATTGACAGATTTCTCCAGGCAGTAGAAAAAGTAAAGCAACATCTGAAAGTTCCTGCCAAAGAGGCTGATAGCTCCTCCCATTGTTTTATCAAGCATGAAGGCAAGCTGGTTAAAATAGAGTTTGACGATATCGAATACATTCAGGCTGAAAAGGATTTCAGTTCTCTGTACCTGAAGCATGAAAGGCTCTTTGTGAGTATGCATTTAAAAATGTTCGAGGACCTGCTACCCTCTCAATCATTTACCCGCATACACCGCTCTTACATCATACCGCACGGTAAGGTTCTGGCCATTAACGGAAATACGGTGCAGCTTAAAGATGCAGAGATTCCTATTGGCAGCTCATATAAAGAAGCTCTTTTCAAGGTGCTCGGACTTCCTTGAGCGAGAATCTGGTCACGCACCCCGCCAGGTAAACATCGAAAGAAATTCGATATTTCCTGAATCCTTTATTAGATTGCTGTGGTCAAACTAGTACGCAGAATCGTCAAGCTGCGTTCATTAAACTGTGTTCCTGAAATGATTACCTATCAGCTCAGTCAATGGGAAAAGCTGAACTACTTCTTTTATAGCATTCCTTCAAAGATTTACCTCGGTCTCCTTCTTACCGGCCTGGCACTCACAACCGGATTAACCGGCCCCAGTGATTTCCAGTTGGTCTACTATGCATTCATGGATCTAACGCGAACTGAAGCAGTTATCACAAAAGTTTTTGAAACCCCGATAGACGACTATGATTCCAGTTTTGAATACATTTTCAGTTATGAGGTAGAAGGTGAGGTCTATACAGGCAATTGCTATTCTCCTTTTTCTGAAGGTGAACAGGGCGAAAAAGCGATCGTTGAATATGTGAGAGATAAACCTTTGATTTCCAGGATACTTGGTACAGACAACCAACCTTATAACATGTCTAAGTTCATTGCCGGCATCATTCTGATTCTTATTTCGCTGATCGGCTTCTCCTATTCACGTAAAAAGCTTAGAAGACTGGAAAAGATATTGAAAAAGGCGGCTATTGTAAGGACTTTTAAAGGAGAGGCATACGCCACTTACATGGAAATCAATGACACCCCTGTATTGGAAATCACCTACTACTATGAAGTAGACAGTGTGCCTTATAAAATCTTCAGGTATAACAAGGATGAGAATACCGCTTTTGAAATGCAGCAGGTATTATATGCTGTTGACGATCCCGGAGAATCCGTTTTGTTACTCAATCTGCCTTCTGGTATAGAAGACAAAGTAAAAGAATTGAATCGTTAAGCAGCCAGTACAAAGTCCTCCAAACAGGTGATCTGGTCATACCGTCAGGTCTTGCATATGTTCCTGTTCAAAAGCGGTCTTTAACGGTGAAACTGACAGCCTAGTCATCCTTGATCACCTTAGCCGGATTCATAAACGCCACACGCACTATCTGGAAGGCCATCGTACCCAATGAAAGCAACACAATGGCCACCAGCACAATCGCGAAATCAAACAGACCGGGAAATGACTGGTACTGAAAGCTGTTCAACCACTTTTGGGAAATAAAGTAGTTCACTGGTACAGCAATCACCTGTGCGATGAGAATAAGCACAAGCAGGTCTTTATAAAACAGCATAGTCACAGATGACACCCTGGCTCCCAGCACCTTACGAATGCCGATTTCCTTCTCTCTCTGCGCTATAGAAAAGCTGAGTAAGCCCACAAAGCCCAGTACAGAAATAATTATGGTGAGAGCGGACAAATAGGTCATGGATTTCGAAAGCCTGCTTTCGTCCTGATATAACCGATCCAATTCAGACTCAAGCAAGTGGTGTTTGGCAGGAATTTTCGGGTTATAATCACTCAACATTTGATTCACCTGAGCAACAACAGTCTCCTGATTATCTGACGATAGTCTCACAAGGAGCTGATCGCCTTCTGAGGGCACAAAGAATAAGACAATCGGCTCTATGTCAGAATGCAGGGAACCTATATTGAAATCTTTAAACACTCCGATGGTAGTGAGGTAATCAGGGTTCCCGTTTTCGTCTCTGCCAACAAACAGTCTTTTTCCCTCGGCTCCGTCCTGCCAGCCAAACTTGGCCTTTGCCGTTTCATTGATCATCACTGCCACTTCAGCATCTGCCTCTGATCCTTTTATAAAGGCTCTTCCTTCCACCAGCTCAAGTCCCACGGTGTTTTGAAAAGCATGATCTACCCCCATAAACTGACTTCCAAAAGAGCTGATTTCTCCCTCGTTTTCTACATTGAGGATAAGATGGTTTAAGTCTACACCCGGTCGATTATAGGCAAGAGAAGTAGCTTTTACGCCAGCCAGCTCCTGAATTTGCTCTCTTAGAAGGCCTCCTCTTTTTAGCAAAACAGAATCTTCCAGTTCAAAGACCAACAGGTTTTCTTTATCAAAGCCCAGGTCCTTATGGGTCACATAGTCCAGCTGGTTTTTTACCACAAAGGTGAAGAGGATGACGATAGTGGAAATAGTGAATTGAAAGATGACCAGCATGCGCTGCAAACGTCCACTGGCGCGGCTTTTTTTGGACCTCCCCTTCAAACCCTCCACTAATCTTACCCCCGACAGGATCACAGACGGGTAGATACTTACCAACAGCCCCAGGCCAAAAGTGAGCAGCCCGAAAATGAGGACATGTTCTGTGGCAAAAGGCAGCACATCTACCCCTGAAAGGCTCAGGAACTCCGCATAAACCAACCGAACGATGACTACTGAAACACAAAAGGCCAGCGCTGTAAAAAGCATGGTTTCCACCACAAATTGACCCGAAATATTCGATTTTGTAGCCCCTATCACCTTCCTGACAGAAATCTCCTTTTTACGCAACGAGCTTCTTGCCAGAGATAAGTTCAGGTAGTTTACCTCGGCAAT
Source organism: Roseivirga sp. UBA6061 (assembly GCA_002427745.1). Taxonomy (GTDB): domain Bacteria; phylum Bacteroidota; class Bacteroidia; order Cytophagales; family Cyclobacteriaceae; genus Roseivirga. Next base: position 44,352 of record DIYF01000085.1, read on the forward strand.
TACCACCAGAAAAAAGCCTATGGCCAGCAGTATAAGAACTCCCGTAAGGTTTCCGTTTTTATTGGCTTCCCAGGTAAGATCTGACTTCAGATGAATGTCTTTCAAAGGTTGTAAAATCAGGTCTGCCTTACCATTCACTTCCTCATAGTCAGATGCCATGTACTTTTCATAAAAGGCCGGATATTTTTCCATAAGGCGTTCAGCCTGCCCGGGGCTTTGCAGTCTGATGTAGGTATAAACATGTCGACCATACCAAAACGTATTGATTTCATCGTCATAGTAGTTGTAAAAGGAAATTATCGCATCATAAGGCAAATGCGTATTGGCCGGTACGTCTTCAAAAATCCCGGTTACCTCAAACTTCCTTTCATCCTCAACGGTCTCAATTTCCTGCCCTATCGGATCATCTTCTCCGAAAATGGTTTTGGCCAGTCTTTCGGACAGTACAATGGTATAGGGTCTGTTGAGTACCGTGCTTTTCTCTCCTCTGATCAGCCTGGTATCAAAAACATTGAAGAAGCTGGAGTCGGCAACAAAGATTTTTTCTGAAAGAAAATACTGCTCATCGTACTTGAGATTCGATGTATGAGTACTCAACCCATTGACTCCCGCCACACGCGTGTATTCCACTACTTCGGGAAATTCTTCTTTGAATGCAGGCCCCATCGGACGCGGTACATTGCTGTAGGAATCTTCCTGCCCTCCTATATTGTAGTGCACTCCCAGGCGATAAATATGATCCTTCTCTTCATAGAAGTTCTCGAAGGAAAACTCATAGTTGACCAGGAGCAATACCAGATAGCTAAAAGAAAGCCCGATAGACAGGCCGAATAAGTTGATAGTGGTGTAGAAGCGATCTTTCCAGAGATTCCTGACTCCTACCTTTACATGATTTTTATACATACCAAATGGATTGCTTGTGTAAGTATTTTTTGAAAAACCGATAATTCCAGGCCTGAAAAGCAGGCAGACATCTATGATAAACCGACCATTGGCTTTAAATCGCCCGAGCATTTCAACCCGTTCGCGATAGAGCTCTATAAGGTCTCCTTCTATATATTTCCTGAGCTCTTCATGGCAAAACCACAGGAAAATCCTCATAAGTAGCCTCGGGGGCTGTGGACCCTGACCTTCCATTCTGTTCAATCTTGTGTCTTTAAATCCAATGCGACCGGAGGAATTGCATCCCACATGGCATTGCGTGTATCACGTGCTGCTTCCAGGGCATTTTTGCCATGCATGGTAATTGTAAAGTACTTTCGGGGGCGACCCGCCCGCTCCGGGGTCCCCTCTCCCTCTGTTGACTTCAGGTAGCCCTTAGACTCCAGTCGCTTCAGGGCCGTTTGCAACGCACCTACACTTACGTTCCGTGATAACCTCGCTTCAATTTCTTTTTTGATGGATATACCATAGGCCTCTCCGAAGAGGATACCTACAGCCAGCATAACCACTTCTTCAAATTCTCCGAGTTGCGTGCGTTTCATCTGTTATATTTTCCTAATTGTAGTATTTACAAAGTAAATCAGACTGATAATACTTTCCTAATTGTAGTATTATTTATTTCCGGATGCTCACTATTTGTGATTAACTAATCGCATAGGCAGATTAATGAATAGCTCCTGCTTCCCGATATGTATGTGGTAGCTTTTGACTATGCTCCTGTTAAAAAGCGGCTCTGCTCCTGAGAAAATCATCTATGCCGGTGCTTCCCTATGCTTCCTTTTTATCTCTGTCTATGTACTCCGGGCCGTTCGCGATGAAATGGCCATACAGGTGGGCATTACTTCGCTTAGCTGGCTTATTTCACTCAGTTTTGTGCTTTTAGTTCTCTTTTCACTGCTTTTTTCTTTCAGCCCGGGCGGCAATTCCAGGCTGTTTCGTGCCTTCATCACAGGACTTTGCATCTTCTTTATGTCAATGGCAACCATACCACCAGATCTCATGACCTCTGTAGCTACAGTGCTCTTCATTGTTATTGGCTGTAGTAACCTCCTGCTTGTTTCTCAGTTCTGGAAAGGACTGGGTGACTATTTTCCGGAAACAGAAGCCAAAACTGCATACCCGCTCATTATGCTGATAGGTAGCTCAGGTGTGCTCCTGGGGCCACTGTTGGTTACCATGCTGGCCGCTCAGCCTATCGCACACCTGCTTGGTATAAGCTGTCTTTGTCTCGGCATATCGGCCCTCCTGTCCATAGGGATGAAGAAGGAGATGAAAAGCATTGAGTCATCAAAGCCGGTGGATATTCTCCCTGGAAGAAGGTCACAATGGCCTGTTGCCGGTTTTGTGTTGATGTACTCCACGCTGGCCACCGTATTGTATGGAGAGCACATAGCTACAGTAGAACGCTTTTCGCTCAGCCAGGAAGAAAGAATGCACTTTTTTGGCAAGCGGGATTTATGGATCGGGCTGATCACCCTGGCACTGCAGTGGCTGGGACAAAAGCTAAAACATGCAGATGTCCGCTGGGCAGGGCTTCGGTCTCTTCCCTTTCTCACACTCATGATACTGTTGACCATCGGGTGGTATAACTCACTGGAGACTATTCTCTGGAGCTTTGTACTCTTCAGGTCCTTTAACTACGCCTATGCGCGACCGGCCAGAGAACTGTATTTTGCCGGTACCCGGGGTAAGTTCAGCTTCAAAAGCTTTATCGATACCGTAGTTTACCGTGCCGGAGACCTTCTGGGCATCTGGCTGTTTCAGTTGCTGATTGGCTGGCAGTTTGATTATCTTCAGATAGCCGCTCTGCTCATTCCTCTGATCGGTCTCTGGATCTTATTCACCAAAAAAATCGTAAAAACCCTTAATGCCTGAATCATGAACAGACGCGATACACTTAAGTTTCTGGCCTCCTTCCCCTTTTTCACTTACCTGGGTTATGACAGCCTGCTGTACACTATGAGTGAAGTTCAACAACGCAGCATTCCTTCCAGTGGCGAGAAGATTCCCATGGTGGGGCTGGGTACTTGGCAAACCTTTGATGTAGGCAATTCTTCCTCCGGACGGGCACCGCTGAAGGAGGTACTTCGGCTTCTCGTTGAACAGGGAGGTATGGTGGTAGACTCCTCCCCTATGTACGGAAGCTCTGAAAGCGTAGTAGGCGACCTGGCCTCCGGGCTCAAAATTACAGAACAGCTTTTTATGGCCACTAAGGTATGGACCAGCGGAAAACAATCCGGTATCAGCCAGATGAACCGCTCTATGCAGCGGATGCAAAAACGCCCCATGGACCTGATGCAAATCCACAACCTGCAGGATTGGAAAACTCATATGAAAACACTTCAGGCCTGGAAAGAAGAAGGTAAAATTCGCTATATCGGTATTACCCACTATGTAGAGAGTGCTTATGGCCGCCTGGAGCAGATTATGAAAACCTATCCCATTGACTTTGTACAAATGAACTACTCCATCGCCAGCAGGGAGAGCGAAAACAGACTGCTGCCCCTGGCACAGGATAAAGGCATAGCCGTACTGACCAATCGCCCCTATGAGGGGGGATCACTCTTCAGGAGGGTAAGAGGCAGAGACTTATCTGCTCTGGCCAAAGATCTGGCATGTGACAGTTGGGGGCAGTTTTTCTTAAAGTACATCCTTTCTCATGCTGCCGTAACCTGCGCGATTCCCGGTACCTCCAAAACAAAGCACCTGCTGGACAACCTGAAAGCAGGAAAAGGCCGCATGCCAGACAGCTCAGAACGCAAAGCCATGGTTGGCCTGCTCAATACTTTATGAGCCCGCGTCTCAACGGGTGCTGAACATGGTAAATGGGGCTGGTAATGGCTGAGAAGACCTCAGATGCTACCCGAATTTGCTATATTACTTTAGTCAAAACCGGTAGAAAATCTACCTCAACGGAAGTGTTTCCGTGTTCGTTAAACTAAAGTAATTACCATGATCTCCGTTCAACTGACTCCCCGCGAGCGATTCAGCTATCTGATATCTGACACCCTTTCCAAGGTACTGGTCTTCAATATTCTGGCAGGAACTTACCTGATCTACTTTTCATTTATGTCAGCAGGTATTAATGAAGCATCACGGCTTAAAGGAGGCATCATTCTGATCGCTACGGCACTCATTGGTTTAGCTATATCTTATCGCAAAGTAAAGAGACTGCAGCGTATTCTGTCTGACGCCAGTGTAACTACCGCTTTAAAAGGAGATCTCACTCCTACCGCTTTTACTGTGTCCTTTACGCAGGCGCATGAGGTAGCTTATGGCTATGAGGTGGATGATCATTGGCACCCTGTATACATGATCACCTTCTGGCATAGCTCCTGTAAACCGGAAGAACCGGTGGTATATGCCAATGCTGACCATGGTGAGTCGGTACTGATGAGAAGATTGCCGGATTCGGTGGTTGATAAAATCAATGAGCAAAATGAGGATTGTGCTGAACTGCGTGTCGCCTGAGGTTATGAAGTCAGCTATTGTTGATTAAAGAGCTTTGTATAAATTCGATCCTATGGAAAGCCTGTCAGACCTGCTCAAACATGATTTTCAACTCGAAACAGTTTTCAAAAACTTTGTCCGGCATTTTGACAATGATCAAACCTTTGCTGATAGGCTCTGGGAAGAATTGAAGAGTGCATATTCCGGAAAAGGCCGACACTACCATAACCTGAGTCATCTCACCCATATGCTTGAAGAGACCAGGTCTGTTCTTCCTGAGTTAATCAGCCCGGCCAGTTTTCTGAATTCAATCTTCTATCATGATGTTGTATACAATGTCAGGCGTCAGGATAATGAAGAGAAGAGTGCTAACCTGGGTATCCAGCGAGCTCTTGATATTGGGCTGGGAATCAAAGGGGCAGAACTAAGCCGTCAACAAATTCTGGCTACCAAATCACATAACTCGTCAGAAGATGAGGATACAAACTACCTCACTGATATTGATTTATCTGTGCTGGGAGCCTCTCCCGAGGTGTATCAAAATTATACAGTGGCCATCAGAAAGGAATACAGCATTTACCCGGGCTTTCTGTATAAAAAAGGTCGAAAGAAGGTGTTGAAGCACTTTCTTGAAATGGACAGGATATTTAAGACGGACCTATTCAGAGAGAAATATGAGGAACAGGCCCTGAGAAACCTTAAAGCAGAACTTGACCTGTTATGACCTCAAAAACCGATTTATCCTTAAGAACTTCAGCGAAAACACTGTCAGTGTGCTTTCTCATTTTACTGTCATTCAACTATACGATATCTGCACAATCTCCTGAACCTGAAATTGCCGCATTTGAGTCGGAACTGGGGCCTGCAAAAACTAAGTTAATGAGGAGACTGATCACCTCTTTTGACCAGGCACTGAAAAGAAGCTTCCCCAATGTGAGCAATACAGAAGATCAGGTCAGCTTATTCCTGAAATCAGGGATTAACCAACTTGACCTGGATAGTCTTTCAATAACCCGGTTGCTATCTGAAATGGAATCTTCAGGCTTCAGAACAGACTTATGGATAACTGACAAAGAAGCAGAGGCATATCAAGACCAAAAGCCAGAAGAGTTTTTTGATATAGAAGCAGATGATAACCTTGTAGATTTAGGTGAGGTCAATGACGAATTTGAAGAGCTCACCTTACCTGTAAAAACCAAGAGGTCACAAGCACCGAGAAGCCCCAGACTGAACATTAACACCAGAGGGCTGATCTTTTATGCGCTCGCTAAAACCAAACAAGGTGATACAGACTTCATGAATGCTTTAAAAACTCTTTGGGTTGCAGGAGATATAAGCCCGGCTCTATACCAGGACGCCTATGAAAAAATGACCTCAGCTCAGCGGCATAGCTGGGAAAACGTGGTGATACTCACCACACTTATCTACTATCGCCAGTTGCTATGGAAGTTTGGAAGAATTTGAAAATGCATCTAAAAAACCCGGAGTGACCATAGCTGAGAAAAGAAAAGTACTGAGGAAACTTCTGCCCCTCTTGTAAGGGCCGGGCTTATTACACCAGCCAGTCTCCTTGGGCTAACACAAACGTTTGCACGTAGATCCATTATCCATCCCCTGTTCCATCCAGCCCAAAATCCTTAGCTTAGATCGTCCTTAACCCGTTTGGTCTATGAAATCTCTGAAAGTTCAGCTCCTTCTGCTCTTCCTTTTCTGCACACAAATAAGTTTTTCCCAGTCCTATACAGGTGATCAGCTCAAACAGGGCTATGCTGATTTTGGCGACAATATCACCTTTATTTTTGACGAGCGCCTCTACGACATAAAACCACAAAAAGTGGTTGTCACCGGTGAGTTCAGAAATTGGGATATCAATATGGACGTACCGGAATGGACCCTGAAAAAGAGCGGAGACACCTGGCTGCTGACCTTCGACAACACTGATTTTTCCAAAATCAAGCCCAATACCAAGTTCAAATACCGCATCAATGATGGCGAATGGGTTGACCCCTATGAGGGAGCCCCCAATGCTTCAGGAGGAGACCTTGTGTTTATGCAGGAGTTGGTGCTCGCAGGCCTGAAAGCAGAGCTCAGAGCCAATGGGGTGATCTGGGCAGAGGTGAGTGGCGAGCGTCCTCTCCTGCCCTCTGATTACAAGGTAACGGATGCCAGGGGCAGGAGTATTGAAGTGACCGGAGTATTGCCTAACGGGGCAAGCAGCACTCTGATCACTACGGCTGAACCACTTGATAAGAAAAGGGTCTACTTTCTGGAAATCCCTGAGCTGGGCTTGAAATCACATGCCTCTTTTGACGGCTGGTTTCGGGAGACTTTTTCTACCAAAGAGCTGGGAGCCAATATTGATGATGGTAAAACCGCTGTAAGACTTTTTGCCCCAAGGGCCACCCTGGTGAAACTCTACCTGTACAAGGGCAAGGACGATAAAACTGCCTACCAGACTGTAGAGATGACTGAAGATGCGGATGGTGTCTGGGAAGCCTTCTTCAATGAAGATCTACATGGTGTTTACTATGACTTCACAGTACATGGATACGATGAGCCGGGCAATCACTTCTATGAAACCAACCCCGTACACATTTCCGACCCTTACAGTCGCGTTAGTGATAACACCTGGGGCAAAAGCCGTATCTGGAGACGAACTACTCCTGCCAGCCCTTTGGCTAAGGGTATACCCGCCATGGAAGACATTATTCCCTATGAGGTACATATCCAGGATTTTACCGACTTGCTACCCATAGAAGATAAGTACAAAGGCACCTTCAAAGGCATGATCACACCTGGCCTCAAAAACCGAAGAGGTGCCAGAATCGGCTTCGATTACCTGATAGACCTGGGTGTCAATACCATTCACCTGATGCCGGTACAGGAGTATCTGCATTTTCCTGACGATGACTGGAAAGCCTCTTTTCAGGACGATGAATACATGATCAGCCAGGGAATCAGCGAAGAAAACTACCAGTGGGGCTACCGTACCTCTCATGCCATGGCTGTGGAGTCAAAATACCGCACCAAAGGTGGCGAACCAGGCACAGAGCGGGATGAGTTCAGAGATCTGGTACAGGCCTTCCATGACAAAGGCATTGCCGTCATCATTGACATTGTACCCAACCATACGGCAGAGAATATGGATGGTAATGGTTTTTTCTTCCATATGAACGCCATCGACAAGCAGTATTATTACCGTACCAAAGACTTTGAACACATCGGGGCCTATGGCAATGAGGTGAAAACCGAGAACCGCCCGATGACACAGCGCTGGCTGATTGATCAGTGCCAGTATTATATCAGGGAATTCGGTATTGATGGCTTCCGTATTGACCTGGCCGGGCAGGTAGACGAGCAAACCCTGAAGGTACTCAAGCAGGCCATCGGTGAAGACAAGATTGTGTACGGAGAGGCATGGATTGGTTCCAATGACCCCAACTTTGAGAATAATCCTGACTGGGACTGGTACAAAGAGGACTCTCCCATTACCTTCTTTCAGGATGAATCGCGCAATGCCTTCAAAGGTCCTGTTTTTGAGCTGAACAATCCCAAAACAGATCGTGGCTGGGCCGGTGGAAAATTCACAGAGCGCAACAATGTCATGAAAGGCCTGGCCAACAAAGGAAAGGAAGACAAGACTCCGCTGAGTGGTATCAGTTACCTGGATATTCACGATAACTTTGCCCTGGCAGATCAGTTTGGTGGCCCCGGCTTTGACGGGCGCACTTCGGTAGATCAGGACAACTACAAAATTGCCGTGGCCCTCCTCTACACCACCCTCGGTCCTATCGTGACGCACGGAGGTTCTGAGATAATGCGCAGTAAGGCAGATGCCCCTTTGAAAGAAGTAGTCAAAAAGACCAAGGCAGGCTATACCGCCTATATGCATGGCTACCGCGATAGCTATAACCACCGTGCTGCAAACCGCTTTAAATGGGAAACGGTTGGTCAGAAGCCTAACCGCAAAAACAGCAATGACTATCGCAATATGTATGCTTTCTGGCAAGGCATGAATCGATTCAGACTGTCAGAAGCGGGTAAGGTTTTCCGGGTTGCAGAAAGTGTGCCTGAAGGCTATTACCAGTGGATTACACCAGAAGATGAAAGCCTGCTGGGCTACATCGTAGACAGCAAAGTGCTGGTATTGCTCAATGCCGGTGAAAGTGAGGGACATTTCGAATTTGAACTACCTGAGGGAGACTGGAAACTCATCGCCAATACCAAAGCCGTGGACCACCTGAAAGGTGTGAAAGATAAAAAAGGACTTATGAACTTTGTTGGTGGTAGCTACAGCCTGGATATGGAGCCTACATCTTTAAGGATCTGGGTGAAGCAATAAGCCTCGTCTTGCGCTGTTTTCACCATGTAATTTCAGCGGGACAATAAGTCAGGAGCTATCCGGGATATACCCGATCTTTTGAAGAAACTCATCCACAGTTTCCGTAAGGGTTACCCATCGGTTATCAGTCCTTGGGTTCGCCCCCCATACATCAATCAAAATACGGGGTGATACTATATTCTTGCGATAATCAAGGGTAATTCCCATATCACTCCCCCAGCCGAAATCCCCGATAAGGATAGCCTTACTAGGATCAAGATTACCAGGCATTTGAAATTTATCTTCTTTGCCAAGACACATTATCTCGGAATCATCGCCAAGCCACTGATAGAGCCCCATAGTCTCAGACTCAATTAAATCTTTAGGATAAAACTTAAAGTCCTTAATCAGGTCATGCGTATTCTCCGGCAAAATGGGCTTAACCAGTCGACTGAACTCTTCAGGATCAGGTGGAGGATGAGAGTAGTCTTTATCGAGTAATCTTTCAAGACTACCCGAGATGACAAGGCCATTGATAATCATCATAAGACGATAAATATAGCATTGAAGTCCGGTTTATTGAGTTAACAACCACAGTTATACAATACCGGGCCTGGTTACCGGTATCCCGGGCTGAATTTTTGAAATGATTTCGTAACTTCCTGATAATCAAAACTCACGCAAAATGAAAACAGTCAGACTTCTCTTCTTTGGTTTTATCGGTTTTATGGTGCTATGTGTACTCACCATCAGACCAGTAAACATACCCGAAAATGAAAGCGAATTGCTGGTAGCCAAAGGTGAGCTGGTGTCTGTATTCGAGGGAGTGGGTAATGATATCGTTTTCCGCCTTAAAGATGATGACAGAAGGTATTATATCAATCGGGGCCTGGAACAAGGGCTTTCTATTCAAAACCTGCAGGCTAATCTTGGCAGGCAAATTATTCTCAAATATCCTGAGCATTGGACCTTGATGGACCCTGCAGGAAGTACCAAGCACCTGTCTATGGTTAAGATTTCCGGGAAAACAATATTCTCAGAACTGGACTGACCCGGCCTTAAAATTTTCTAAAACTCTTATACCCTCCTCTTGCTGATAAGAAAGGGAATTTTCTTATTTCGAAGATTTACCAAGTAATGATGACCCTTTGGAATTTTGGGGAACTACCAGAAAGCAATTCGCAAATAATCTTATCATATCAGTTAGAATTAAGCACCTTATGAAAAAGAACCTGTTTATTCTGGGGATCATGACCCTTTTGAGTTTTAACCTGTGTGCTCAGGGTGGTTTTATGGATGGCAATGGCAACAAAGCCAAGGTAGATTTAGCCGGAGCCTGCAGCAATCCTCACCAGATTTTCATGGTAACTGAAAAATCAGCGGAGTTAAAAGATGGAAGAAAAAACCTGATCCGTTTGTTGAATGAGCAAACAGAACTGAACAGGAAAGCCCGGGGTCAAATGTTTCTCTCGTTTCTTATCAACTGCAAAGGAGAAGCCTCTGGTTTTATAGCAATCAAAGCGGATGACCAGGAAATTGCAAAGCGTGCGATCGAGGCCTTGAATAAAATACAAGGCTGGAATGCGGCTCAACAAAAGAATAAGCCCGTAGACTCTTACAAAATGCTGAACCTGGAGTATAAAAAAGGAAGATTCTTTTAATCAGTCAGCCCCAAACGCATTATTTGATTTCAGGAGTTGCAGCTGCACTGAACAGACAGTTGGTCGCTTTACAACTTATCATCATCGTCTCCTGTATCATCTTCTGCAGAGGCTTCTACCTCAATACACCGATCAACGAGTCCCTGTTTATTGAGGCCCCAGTAGGAGATCAGCAAAGAGAACGGAGGTGAGCCGGCAATCTGATCGGCATAGCTGACAATGGTACGTACCACCACCTGTCCCGGAACGTTTACGATAAACTCCAGGTCAAACTTGGCTTTGTCTTCATGCTCACCCAGCGACTTGACGTGCTCCACAAAGGTTTTATAGTCCAGCACATCATAGTTGTTATCTTCCACAAAATCATCTGAGAAATAGGTTTTCAACTTGTCCAGATCAGCATTCTGGAAAATGTCGGTATACATATCTCTGATGAGTTTTTCCTGTTCCTGAGAAGTCATAGCTTTAGTTTTGATTTAATTTAATCACATTAAATCTTTCTTTAAAACTATTCAGGAATATTCTCTGAACGCAGAGAATGAATGGTAAACACAACCGCAATACACCGGTCAACTACCGGTGGGGTTAAAAGGAATCGCTTTCCACATAAGCCCTGATCACTGCCTCCTCTCCTGCCTTACCAGACTGAGAGTTACCATGCTCCATACCCAGAATATCTTTAAAACCTTTATCGTGGATAAATTTGAAGACATTCTTATAGTTGATCTCACCACTGGTGGGTTCTTTCCTTCCTGGGTTATCTCCTATCTGAAAGTAAGCTATCTCATTCCAGCTTGCCTCAATATTGGGGATAAGGTTTCCCTCAGTAATCTGCTGGTGATAGATATCAAACAGGATCTTGCAGGAAGGACTGTCCACCGCCTTGCAAATGGCATAGGTCTGTGCTGCCTTGGTAAGGAACAATCCGGGATGGTTACGGGGGTTTAAGGGTTCCAGCACCATGGTAATTCCATGAGGTTCCAGTATATCACAGGCCATTTTAAGGCTCTCCACCACATTAGCTGTCTGATAACCCATATCCAGTCGCAGATCGAGATGGCCGGGCACCACGGTAGCCCATTTGGCATTCACTCTCTTAGCCACTTCTACCGACTCCCTGATCTCTTTGAGAAACTGATCCCGCCAATCCTGTTTGCCACTGGCCAGGTTGGGCTCATTCCAGAAAATAGTATGAGCCACAAAAACGCCCATGCGCATGCCGTGCTTTTCCATTTTAGCCGCAATTTTTTTCTGCATGTCCAGCGAACGTCCCTTCATACCATTGTCTTCCATCGATTTAAAACCTCGTTCCGCCATAAAGTCCAGTTCATTTAACACACCACCCGGTGCTGATTCTTTGAACATGCCGAAGTGCGGGGCATAATCGAGCTGAAAGCTGTGGTTTTGGCTGGTGGCTGATTTGTCGTTAGCGCTGAGCTGCTGAGCTCCCAGGGCCAGTCCTGCTGTGGAGAGAGCCCCTGTAGTTAAAAAATTGCGTCTTTTCATCGATTGTATATTGCTGAGTTAATATACTGTTTTTGCACTTATAAAAGTCGGTTTCTCTGTGAATCCGGAAGCTGAGATAGGCACCGAGTTTCAGACCCTGAAGAAGCCACCGACTGCATATGAATCCCGGTCTCTCACCTACTTGTTTCTTACGTAGATCATTTTGAACCGGGCTCCGGATTGGGCACGCTGGTCAATTTCGAATTTATCGAGCGATGCAAACAGTCGGGTTAGCTTTTCAAAGCCAAAATTTCTTGAGTCAAAGTTGGGTTGTTTTTTCAGAATCAGCGAGCCTACGTCTCCCATAAAGGCCCATCCGTCTTCATCTGCTGCATCTGATACCGAGTTTCTGAGAAGCCTCATGATCTTGGGCGTAATCGTATCCACTCCCTGTCCTTTTGTTTTGCCTTTTTCGGAAGGGCTATCACCATCCTGCTTCAAAATCTCCAGGTAAATAAACTTGTCACAGGCTACAATGAAGGGGTCTGGTGTTTTCTTCTCACCTATGCCATATACCAGCATCCCCGCCTCTCTCAGTCTTGTGGCCAGCCTGGTAAAGTCACTATCTGAAGATACCAGGCAAAAGCCATTGACTTTCTCTGAATACAAAATATCCATGGCATCAATGATCATGGCTGAATCTGTCGCATTCTTGCCGGTAGTGTAGGCATATTGTTGTACCGGGGTAATGGCATTTTCAAGTAAAATCGGTTTCCATTTAGACAGGTGAGGCTTGGTCCAGTCACCGTATATGCGTTTGATGGTAGGCGTCCCGTATTTGGTAACCTCCTCCATCATCTCCTTTATATATTTAGACGGAATATTATCACCATCGATAAGTACCGCCAGCTTTGTATCTTTTGTCATGTAGCTAAGGTACACAAATAAAGTACCAGCCTGAAAACCAGTCTGATTGGACTGAGATACTGAAAAACCCTGATAAAACGGCCTTAATTGAAAACTTTAAACCGGGTCGGTTATCAATTCATGTACATGCTTATATTTAGCTTACTAAAACTGACGCTATGTATACTAAAAAGAAATACTCGATAAGAGATATGGTCCGGTGGACCAGGAAAGAAACACGCTTCTTCCTGATTTTTGCCGGTATCGTAACCGTACTTTTCGAGGTGGTGGAACTCACCTGGCTGCAGCTGCCCTGGACCCCTATTGCCCTGGTGGGTACGGCTGTGGCCTTCCTGATTGGTTTTCAGAACAGTGCCGCCTATGAGCGTCAGTGGGAAGCGAGAAAAATCTGGGGAGGTATCGTGAATAACTCCCGTACCTGGACCATGATGGTGCGTGATATGATCAACAATCAGCACGCTACTGAAGGCAAAAGCTCTGAGGAGTTAAAGGAAGAAAGACGTATACTCGTACACCGACAAGTCGCCTGGTTAAGTGCCCTGCGCTATGCCATGCGCCAGGGAAAGCCATGGGAGGTACAGGCCAGACACAAAGCAAACCGGGAGTGGCTGGAGATGTTTAATCTTCCGGAATTGAACATTCCCCTGGAAGAAGAGCTGGCCCGCCTGATGTCACCGGAAGATGTAGCCTATGTGATGTCTAAAAAGAACAAGGCCAATGCCGTGATGACACTGCAATCTCAACATATCAGAAGGCTAAAAGATGAAGGGCTTATCTGGGAGTTCTCCTTTTTAGAGATGGAAAATGTACTGCGTGAGTTTTTTACCCTACAGGGCAAATCAGAGCGTATCAAGAACTTTCCGTACCCACGTCAATACGCAACCCTGGGCTATGACTTTGTAAACCTCTTCAACCTGCTTATCCCCTTCGGTGTCGTGCCTGAATTCTGGAAGATTGCACAGGAACTGGAGGTGACATACCCCGGTTTCGGAGGCTTTTTCGTATGGCTTGCCATTCCCTTCTCAGCCATTGTATCATGGATTTTCAATACCATGCAGCGCATAGGTACAGTGGGAGAAAACCCTTTTGAAGGCTCTGCCAACGACATCCCTATTACTACCATGGCACGCGGCATTGAGATAGACTTGCGTGAAATGATCGATGAAGATCAGGAGACTATTCCGGAGCCGCATCCACCTGTGTATGATGTGCAGATGTAAAAGAACCGGCCTGCGAATACAGGCCGGCAGGGTTCACATACACTTAGCCGATTTTTAATCTCAACCTATTAAAATCAACATCAGTGCCCGTGCAGAGCACGGTTTAGTGTTTTGGATAACTACTGCGAATGTAGAGGCGCAGGTCAGGTTAAAACAGAGTAGGTCTACGCGTTGACTAAAACCGGGTAGTTTTACCTGCCGCCCGGTTGCTCCTGCCTGAGATAAAAACCGGGCAGGGTTGTAACGTCCCATACGTCTGTCTCATCTCTTGTTTGTATCCATCTAAAACTCCTGATGAGCACAAGACTTCGTTCGCAAACTATATTTCTGATTACCTCTTTATTACTCATTAACCTGGCCGGTGGCTGTTCTTTTCTGGACTATCTGGATGGACCCTTTCTTACAGATCATGACATAGGCATATCTAACCTGACAGAGGGAGATATCTATCTGAGCTATACCTCCGAAAACAGGCTGATCGATAACACAGGCCATAACAGCGTGGTAGATTTCATCTTGATTGACACCTCGATCGTGGTACCCGCGCACAGGAAGTCCAGCCTGGTTCAGCGACAGTTTGATGATTACCAGCGCTTCGGGCTTGACTACACTGAGATAAAAGAGCTGTTCACCCGGCTCGAGATTTATCGAATAGAAGGAAATGACACCCTCTTTGCAAGACCAGATCTGACGGATGAGCAGAAATGGGAGTATTTTAACAGTGATCCGCTCCCTTTCTCAGACGAGATATACCACACCTACCTGCTCCGAATCACTGATGAGGATTTTGAATGACCGTGATGAGTGAAAAGCTCAGGCCAAAAAACAAAAGGCCATCTCAGAAGCATTTGGTCATTAGCTTTTGAGACAGCCTCTTCACTGTTCAATAGTTTTCGCCACTAAGGGGCTCTCACTATACCTTAAATGGCATAAGTCACTACATTACCGGCCACATCGCGATTAGTCAGTGTAATCGTAGCAGCTGTCTGATGTACCTCGGCAATATAGACGTTTTTAGAAATCGTCTCTCCGGATTGGTGGTAGTATTTGGTCTCAGGACCAATCATCAGATAGGTATCGGCAACTACCTCAATCTGGCCGTTAGATCCATTAGCCGGTACTGCCTGGATTTGATTGTCATTTACAAAGTCAATCTCAGATGACGAAGAATTGTTAACTCCAATGTTCATAATAAAAGTGTTTTGTTTAAAAGATATTTCAAATCTCTATCAACCGGCACTCAGAAAACAGCGTGATTCTACGCTTTAGAGAAGTCAAGGGATTTGCACCCGATGAGGCGTATACCTCCCCTTTTATTCGGGTCCACAATAACACAGTAGACCGGTGTGAGTATTTGGCAGAGTCCGGTATAGTAAGGAATTCCCGGATTTTGTATTTTTATGTAGTCAACTACATAATTTATACTATGGAAGTTTCTGAAGATTTTGCCGGTAGCCTGGGCTACCTCTCGCTGGCGGTGCGGTTTAAGCGTCTCAGCGACCAGATGATGCATGGCGCCCGACAGGTATATAAGCAACACGGGCTGGAAATAGAGCCTAACTGGTATCTGATCTTCAAACTGCTGGAAGAGAAATGCTGTCTTTCCATCACTGAGATTGGAGAATCACTGCAATTCTCGCACCCTTCTGTTATCAGTATTGTGCGTAAAATGCGGGCCAAAGGCTTTCTTAACTGTGCTACTGATAAGACTGACTCACGCAGGCAACTGGTAACTCTGAGTGACAAAGCTCTCCGGGAGCTTCCCCGACTACAAAGCTTCTGGCTGGCTGGTGAACAATCCATTGAGAAACTTTTCCCGGAACAAAGCGACTTTCTCGACCAGTTGACCCGACTGGAAGAACAATACAGAGCAAAAGACTTTATGACCCGTACCCTAAACGAGCTGAACCATGAGCACTGAAACCCTTGACCTTAACAACAGCGATTTCCGCGTACTTTTAGAGCAAAGCAACCGACTTGTACTGGAGCAGTTTGACCAGGTTCAGCAGCAACCGGGCTATCACAACTTTACACAACGAGAAGTAGCCTCCTGGTTTAACGAGCCCTTACCTGCTGCCCCCATGGACCAGGAGACACTATTGGGCTTTGTAAGAGATAAAATACTGAATACCGCTTCGGGCAATTTTGGTCCGCACATGTATGCTTATGTCATGGCCGGAGGCACACAGGTCTCCGTAGTGGCAGAGCAACTGGCCGCTACCATTAACCAAAACCTGGGTAAATGGCATCTGGGCCCTGCGATGAACGAAATTGAGCAGCGGGTAGTAAAATGGGGTGCAGAAATGCTCGACTACCCCGATGCAGCCGGTGGCATTATGGTGAGTGGTGGTTCGGCAGCTAACCTGGCCGGCCTTACTGTAGCCCGAAATGTATTTTTCGACAGGCTCAACATCCGCAAAAAAGGACTCTTCGGACAGAAACCCTTTATTGTTTATACCTCTAAAGAGGTACATGGCTGTGTAGACAAGAGCCTTGAGGTATTGGGGATTGGTACAGATAACCTGAGAAAAATAGATACCCTGGCGGACTTCACTATTGATTTGAAAAAACTGGAAGCTCAAATCATTAAGGATCAGGAAGACGGCCTTCTCCCCTTTTGTCTGATCGGTAATGCCGGTACGGTCAACACCGGAGCCATAGATGACCTGGAGGGACTGGCTGAGCTGGCCGCGAAATATAACCTGTGGTATCACGTGGATGGCGCCTATGGTGGCCTGGCCGCAGCCCTTCCCCATCTGAAGCCACTTTACAAGGGCATGAAAAAAGCTGACTCCGTGGCCATTGATTTCCACAAATGGCTCTACCAGACCTATGAGGCCGGTTGTGTGCTGATACGAGACTGGCCTACTCTGAAAAGTGCTTACTACAAAGAAGCAGACTACCTGGACACACAGTCTGAAGACGATCAAAGACTGGATCTCAATAAGTACTCGTTTCAGCTATCCAGAAATGCAAAAGCCTTCAAAGTCTGGCTAAGCCTGAAGGCCTATGGCTTTGATGCCATCTGTTCAATGATTCAAAAAGATATTGATCTGGCAAAATATCTGGCTGACATGGTGACCGCGGCTCCGGACTTTGAACTGAGTGCAGGTTCAGATCTTGCCATTACCTGTTTCAGGTACACCGGCCAGCGCACAGACCCGGATAAGATAGAAGCTCTCAACAAACGTCTGATCCCTGCCCTGGAAGAAGACGGAAGGGTATTCATTACCGGTACCAAGCTGAACGGTGAGTTTGTGATCAGAGCTTGCTTTATCAACCATAGAAAATCAAAGAAAACCACCGACTACCTGCTGGAAGTGATTCGCGAGGTAGGTCAGAAACTGGAGGAGACCACGGACCATGAGTAAAACAGCCGCACATATCCACATCAGAAAAGCCAAAGAAGCCGATTACGAGCAAATCTGGTTGATCATTAAGGAGGCTATCGGGACAGGTACTACCCTGGCCTTTTTACCGGACACCGGCCGTGAAGAAATGCTTGCCTTCTGGTGTGCTCCTTATGCTCACACCTATGTGGCTGAGTTGGATGAGAAGATAGCGGGCACTTTCTTTATCAAAGCCAACCAACCCGGTCTGGGAGCGCATATTGCCAATGCGGGTTATATCACATCGCAGGCGGCCGGAGGACATGGCATTGGTCAGGCCATGTGTCAGTTTTCGCTGGAAGAAGCAAAAACACTGGGTTTCAAGGCCATGCAGTTTAACCTGGTGGTTAAAAGTAATACCCGGGCGGTAAAACTATGGCAAAAGATGGGCTTTGAGATCATAGGAGAAGTCCCGGAGGCCTTTGACCATTCTGAGTCCGGACTGACAAATGCCTATATCATGTATCAGGCACTATAGGTATCACTTCAGGCCCGGTTTTTGCTTGATTTCAGCAAAAATCCTCTCATGAAAAAGATCAGCCTTTTATTACTTGCCTTCTGCATTTTCAGTTGTACCCATGAATCTGAGCCGATGCCACAGCTCAACGAGCCGGAAAGTGAGCTCGCAGCGTATATACAGTCTAAAACCCTCGATGGACTCCTGAAAGACAAACCCATGGTTATTCTCGATGGAGCGCTGACCAGCATAGAAGCCCTGACGTCACCGGATTTTGCAGCGGATGGTCTGGACATCGAAAAAATGGCTGTATTAAGACCGGAAAATAAAGAAACCCGGACGGTATTTGGCGAAGCCGGTTCCAATGGAGTGCTCATCATTCGTACAAAAGAGGCAGATCAACCTGTTGTTTCAGGATCTTTTAACTCGGACAAAGTACTCATTTTACTCAATGGAAAACCCACCAGTATGGACCAGCTTGACAACAATGTTGTTGGTGACATTGCCGCTATCCATGTTTTGAAAAACAGTGATATCACCTCCGTTTTATCAGGTCTGGGTTATGAAAGCATTGTACAGGTAGAGACAAAATAGGCAGGTCGGTTTCCCGATGGCCCTTTGTCACTGAAACAGACTAACGGATAACCCGCAGGCTGCCTCTGAGTGTTTCTTCGAAGCTTACTCCGTTCAGAGAACCGGAGTAAAAGATGATGTAGCTGTATTTACCATCGGGTACAGGCTGACCGTCCATTGTACCATCCCAACCCTCTGTGATGTCATTGGTTGAAAAGGCAATGCCTCCCCATTCGTTAAAAACCTGAATGCTGTAGTTCAAATTACAGTCCGTAACCGGTTTGAATTCATCGTTTTCCCCATCTCCATTGGGGCTAAAGGCGTTAGGAATATAGATTTTCGGGAAGCGCTCCACCACTTCTACATCCAGGGAGGTTTCACAGCCATTGGCATCTACAATACGTACCGTATAGGTACCCCGGGAAAAGTTCATCCCCTCCTGTTGATCAGTGCCGGGGGTATTGCTCCAGAAGAACTGATAATCCGGTGTTCCTCCTTTGGCTTCAACAAAGGCAGTTCCGTCACTTGCATTGGGGCAGATCGGTTGATTGATCAGAGTTTCCAGGTCCGGTTCTAACAGGGGTGGTTCTTCTACCACAAAGTCCTGACTCACTTCACAGTCGTTTTCATCGATAATCGTAATGGTATAAGAGCCGGCTCTGAGGTCGTTGAGAGAAGGCATAGCTTCGAGCCCTGAAGAGTTACGGCCGTTACCGGTAAGACGGTACCGGTACTCTCCTGCGGCCGTGGGGCTTCCGCCACGCACACTGGCTGTCACACTTCCATTGCTCTCCTGAAAGCACCTGACATCCAATACCGATAATTCTGTGATCTCCAGTACTTCCGGGCTGCCAATCGTGAAATTGAAGTCCCTCGTACATTCCAGGGCATCCATTACCGTCACGGTGTAGTCTCCTGTCGCCAGGCCTGTCAGACGGGTACCGGCAATTTCAGTTCCTCGGAACAGAAGCCTGTAATTCCCCGGTTTTCCTCCTGAAACTGCAAAGCTCACTTCTCCATTGGCATCACCAAAGCACAGTACTTCTGACTCGTTCGGAACAGCCTCAATTTCAGAATAGACAGTAACCGCATATCTTTCCGAAAAGCCCTCACAATCGTTGATCAGGGGGTTATACTCCCGGTACCAAAGCGAGCCCGGAACTCCCGGACCATCCCATTGTACCGTTACCGTGTTACTGGTATTGGCTCCCACAAAACTTCCGCCTTCTACAAACCAGAAATACTCCGATCCGTTGGTTGCAGGCGTGGTATACTCCACTGCTTCAAAATCAGTAAAGCACACTTCGCTGGGGCCCACAGGCAATGCAGGTTCCAGTCTTTTATTGATGATGACGGGTAGTTCTTTCAACTCTGTTTTACAGCCCAGATAATTCCTTACCTGCACGGTAACCATTGCATCGTTA
Organism: Roseivirga sp. UBA6061; assembly: GCA_002427745.1. GTDB lineage: Bacteria > Bacteroidota > Bacteroidia > Cytophagales > Cyclobacteriaceae > Roseivirga. The sequence continues at coordinate 64,162 of DIYF01000085.1, forward strand.
CGGGCAGCTCCCCAGTCCACCAATATGGAACTTCCGGTTGAAGAGCCGGAGATTGTCCCCCCGATCACAGTCCATTCATAGGTGTTATCCGCAGGACCTTCCACACTGTACCCCACTCCGGTAACATCCGGGCAAACCGAAGCTGAGCCGATAATATCAGAACTGGTGACTTCTACTATCACAATATCCCGGGTGATGGTAATGGTACGGCTGCTGCCACACTCATCGGCATCGGTTTCTGCATTGAGTGTTACGGTATAAGTACCGGGCTCAGAGAAGGTATGCTCGATTTGTTCTCCTTCTTTCAGGGTGCCGTCCCCCATATCCCAGTCATAACTGGAAAAGTCTACCGGGCTGTCCGGGTCAGCAGGAAGGGCATCGAAAACCACAGGGCTATTGAGGCAGGCCTCAGGATTCACAAGACCTATTTCGGGATCGGTACCCTCTATGACCAGGGAGAGATCTGCCAGGTTTACTCCTGCTGAGTATCCAAATGATTCAGAGGTTCCATATCCATAGACATAGGCAATCACACCATCAGGGGCGATAATCTTATGCGTACCCCGTGCAATGTTGAGCGAGGCAAAGGCACCCGCGCCTCTCACGGTAAACTCACTACCGATATTGACACCATCCAGTGTAATATCTGAAAAGCCATCATTAGCCGCTATTAATGTAAGATAGTACTGATCAATCTCGTCCACCACAAAAGCGTCAAAGGTCACTTCTCTCACCCTTTGTACCAGGGGGCTCAGCACGATCATAAAAGGATCTGAAGGCACTCCGTCACACTCCTGACTTCTGCTGAACTGCCCTATTTGCAAAGGCTTATTGCCACTGATTTCTCTGACTCCGGAAAGTGCCTTGATGATACGAAACTCACCTGAGTTGAGCTGTATGGGGGTGGCTATGCCTGAAACTGTTACTTCCGTGGCGTCCTCAGCAGCCATGATCTTCACATAGTCTCCACCGATACGGGTTTCATAGGGCACATAAATAAAATCCTTACCCCAGGTGGAAATAGGAAACATCTGTTCTATCAGGTGGTCTCTGTTGCCCCCACAGCCTCCCACATTGGTAAACTTGTTACCTCCGAAAACGGCTATGGGTGAACAGGTGGTTCCGGTTCCGATTACCCTTACGCGGGTACCGGTAAGATCATCGCTGGACTTAACCTGATAGGTTTCTCCGGCATTGAGCGTGATGGTTCTCGGAATGTTGGCTGACCATCCACTGAAGGTCTGAACACTTGGTGTGATTTCTATATTCGTATTATTCTCCGTGGCCACCACCAGCATTTCTGATTCGAGGTGTCCGGGCTGGGCATCTCCGGGAGGCTCCCGATGCGCCATAACCAGGTATTCCTCACCCAGAACGTTCGTGGGTAAAATGACCGCTGCGTCAGCACTGAATGTCCTTTTATTCAGCGTATAGACGGATACATCCACATCTGAGGTGAGGTGAAAACCAAAACTGAATTTGCCATCGGCCTGTGGCATAAAGCTGGTGGGTACAGGGATAACCGTAGAAGAATTGGCGGCTACATTGGCATCCAGGTTGAATCCATTGGCCGCATTGCTCAGGTTGATCACGGCATCCTCCTTGGCACTCACATATACCTCCAGGGTAACGAAATCGGGTTGGCTGTTGTCCATAAAGCCAAACCAGAAATCAGTACCCTCCGTGGTGAGTTGTGCCAGGGCGCTACCTGAAAGAAACAGAAGGCAGCAGATCGCGATGATTAATTTCCTCAAATCCCTATAGCAGTTTAGAAAGCAATCCAAATTTAAGGATTATGACCAAACTGCCTAGTCAGCGCTTACATATATGAAAGCGTACAATACCGGGTAAAAACTGTCGTTTCAACAGTTTGTACTATCTGTAGAGTCTGAGGGTTCCGCGCAGTGTCTCCTCGAAGGAAATACCATTGAGGGAGCCTGAATAGAAGATGATGTAGGTGTACTTGCCATCCGGTACCTTTTGTCCGTCCAGGGTGCCGTCCCAGCCTTCAAAAATATCGTCAGTAGCAAAGGTAACCGCTCCCCACTGGTTGAATACCTGCATACTATACACCAACTGACAATCGGTAACCGGTCTGAATTCATCGTTCATACCATCGCCATTGGGGCTAAAAGCATTGGGAACAAAAATCTTGGGAAAACGCTCCTCTACCTCCACATCCAGTGAGGTTTCACAGCCATTGGCATCTACAATTCTTACCGTATAAGTACCTCTGGAAAAATTCTGTCCCTCTTGCTGGTCCACACTCTCATTGTTGCTCCAGAAGAACTGGTAGTCTGGTGTTCCGCCCTTGGCTTCTACGAAAGCCGTACCATCACTGGCATTCGGACAGATGGGTTCGTTGATCAGGGTTTCGAGGTCTGGTTCGAGCAAGGGAGGTTCGTCTACAAAGAAATCCATGGTAGTCTCGCAACCATTGTCATCTCTCACCAGCACGCTGTAATCTCCGGTAACCAGCCCATCGATCATCGGTTCTGTGGTCGTCCGGTTAGTGCCCGGCCCTGTCCAGGTATAATTATAAAGACCGTTACTGTCAGGGGTTCCTCCCGCAATGACCAGACTGATACTGCCATTGCTTTCCTGGAAGCATCTCACATCCATAACAGTGGCATCTGCAATAGCCAGTACATCAGGCTCGGTCACGTTGTAAACCGCTTCCAGTTCACAGCCCAGAGGGTCGGTAATAGTAGCAGTATAAGTGCCTCTGGCAAGCCCGGTAATATCAGGCCCGGTCATGCCGTTATCCCAGCTCACATTGTATCCTCCTGCTTTACCTCCTGCTATACTCAGACTGATTTCTCCGGTACTTCCTCCATTACAGAGCACATTGGAGACTGTGCCCGTCTCCGTGATGGCCTCATAGACGGTGACACTGAGTCGTTCGGATTCTCCATCACAATCTGAGATCAAGAGGTTTGATTCTCTGTACCAAACAGACCCCATACCCGGACCGTCCCAGCTCACTTCAATTTCATTGGTCATTTCTCCGGAAAGAATGGTTCCCCCTTCAATAAACCACTGATAAGCAGATCCATTGGTTTGTGGTGTGGAATAGGTCACACTCGCCAAATCTGTAAAGCAGACTTCGGCATTTCCGGCAGGCAAAGCAGGTTCGAGCCTTTTGTTGATTTTCACGTCAAGGGTAACTGTATCACCTTTACAACCGAGATAGTTGGTTGGGATAACTTTGATATAGGCATTGTCATTAGCCGCTCCCCAGTCCACCGTAATGTTTTCTCCCGTAGCAGCACTGGTGATAGTTCCCCCTTCAATCAACCACTCATAGGTATTATCTGCAGGGCCGGAAATGCCATAAGCAATGTTTGTAACGTCAGGACAAACCGAGGCAGGTCCCGTCAGTTCGTCTACCATGGTCTCTGTAATCACCACGGTTCTGGTCACTACCTCAGAATTACCACAGGCGCCTCCGCCATCTGAGGCAATCAACTCAATTTCGTAGGTACCGGCTGCTGTATAAGTATGGACCACCTCTTCTCCCTCTGCTTCATTGCCATCTCCAAAGTTCCAGTTGAATGTATTGAACCTCGGGGTTTCTCCGGGGTCCACCTCAAAATCCACTTTAAAGTCTACCAGAGAATTCACACAGCCCTCTTCTATAATCAATCCTATGGTTTCATCATCTCCAATCAACTGAAGGTTGAGGTTTTCCAGAGAAGCTCCTGCCACATAGCCAAAGGACTCTACCTGACCAAACCCGTAGATGTAAGCAATAAAGCCACTTTCCGAATCGAGGGTATAATCTTCTCCTCTGTTGATATTGATAGTAGCGTAGGAAAAGTCTCTGTCTCCGGGAGTACCAAAAAAGAGTGAAGGCGCCACAGGCACACCATTGAGTGTAAGCTGATCAATATCGTCTGTTCTTACAATCACGGACACGAAGTAATCCGTGATCTGAGTGGCCTCCAGGGCATTGAAGGTGATACGGTTCAAAAACTGCTCGTTGGGGCTCAACATAATCATAAAAGGGTCTCCCGGGCCAGCAGGGTCTGAGGTACCGGGTGGAAAATCGCAACTGAGCGACTGGCTTAGCTGTGCCACCTGTATGGGCTTATCTGAATTGACCAGGGCAGCATTGGTCATGTCATATCGCTGGAACTCACCGGCATCGAGCGTAACAGCAGGCTGACCATCTACTTCAACCATGGTATCATCTTCAGAGGCTGTAATCTGCAATACATAACCGGTTCTTCCTTTAAAAGGAATCGCTGCATAACGCCTTCCCCAGGTATTTACAGGGTACATTTGTTCGTACAACTGGTCACCGGCAAAACCTCCACTCAAAGTAGCGGCTCCGCCCCCACCTGTATTAAAGGCCAGACAGTTTTGTCCTCCTGTAACCCTGGTCCAGCGGTTTCCTCCGAAAACCGCAAAGTTCTTACACTCATCCGCAGCGGCCGATGACTCAATCAGTGTGCCGGTAAGATCGCCCAGAGAAGTCAGCTGATAGATATCTCCCTGATCCAGGTCAACGGTAAACTTTGTTCCCTTGGGCTTGCCGTCTTCGGTAGCCTCCGAAGGTGTAATTTCAATTTTGGTGTCGTTGGCGGTGGCCACGATTAAGAGTTCCGAGGGAGAGTTAAATGAGGTCCAGGCATCGTCAGCAGGGGCCATTTCAAAGTAGGTGGAAGCGAAGTATTTTTTACCCAAAGAATTGGTAGGGAAAATTACAGCAGCATCCGCACTGAACTGCCTGTTATTGAAGGCATAAACACTGATATCTACATCTGAAGTAATATGAAAGGCTTTTCTTTGAACCACACCAGAGCCAGAGGCCGCGTAGGGATTGAGCACAGAGGCTCCGATAATTTCCTTGAAGGTAACTCCGGGAGTAATCTCAAAGTCGATTGTACGTCCATCGGCAAATACTTCAATGGTACCCTTAGCCGGTTGATTACTGGTGATAAATACCTCAATAGAAGCAGGAGAGCCGGTATCAGCGTTTTGCAGAAAGCCGAACCAGAAATCTGTTCCTTCGGTAGTCACCTGAGCCCTTGCCACAGTAATCAGGCACAAACATGATAATAACGTTAGTAGTAGTCTCCTCTGCACAGTTAGCTAGCTTTGTCGATCTCTATCAGGGAAGGCGCAAGATGCTAATTTATTTGATTCAAAAAATCATCAAATTATCCTTATGTCACCTCTCCTGCAGATAGTTGACATTGTTTTAACCCCAAAAGCGCGAAACGTTACATATGAAAGGAAGGAAATTTGACTTGCTTCTGAGTAAGATATTCAATTGTTTTGAGGCAAAATTCATCTTATGGAAATCAAAGCTAAGCTGCTTGAAATTTTTAATACGCAACAAATCTCTCAAAGCTTTAGAAAGCGCGAATTCGTTGTAGAATTCGCAGAAAACCCTCAATACCCTGAATTCGTCAAATTCGAGCTGATTCAGGATAAGTGTGACTTACTGGATAGTATGAAGGCGGGTGATATGGTAAATGTAAGTTTCAACCTTAAAGGCAGAAAATGGACTGATCCTCAGGGACAGGTAAAGTACTTCAACTCTCTGCAGGCATGGAGAATTACGCCTGAGCAGGCAGCTGCACCTGCCGGTGGAGGTACTCCTCCCCCTCCTGCTGCCACAGATGAGCCCGAATGGCTCGCTTCTGGTGAGGATGATGATCTTCCGTTTTAATATATGAAATACGATGCCATAGTTATTGGTGGTGGAATTGTAGGGCTGGCAACAGCCTATCAAAGCCTTCTCAAAAAGCCCGGACTCAAGCTCCTGTTATTGGAGAAAGAGTCCGGGCTTTCTGCACATCAAACAGGCAATAACAGTGGAGTGATCCACTCCGGTTTGTATTACAAGCCCGGTAGCCTGAAAGCCCGCAACTGTATTAAGGGTTATCAGATGTTGCTGGACTTTTGTGACCAGGAAGAAATTCCCTACGAGCTCTGTGGTAAAGTAGTTGTGGCTACAGAAGAGGAACAGAAACCTCCGTTGGAAAATCTTTACAATCGCGGGCTGGAAAACGGCCTGGATAAGATTTCCAGAATCTCTATTCCTGAATTAAAGGAAATTGAGCCACACGTACAGGGTATCGCTGCGGTTAAAGTACCCTACACGGGTATTATTGACTATAAGCAGGTAGCCGAAAAGTATGGTGATAAAATCAGAGAGCTGGGTGGTGAAATTAAACTCAGCACCAAAGTAATGAGCATCCGGGAAGGCCAGGGCAGCTCAACTGTTATCACTTCGCAAGGCGAATATGAAACAAAGCTGATTCTGAACTGTGCCGGCCTGTACTCCGATAAAATGGCCCGCAAAACCTCGGATGATGTAGATCTGAAGATCATTCCTTTCAGAGGGGAGTACTTTAAATTGGTGCCGGAAAAAGAATATCTGGTCAAACATCTGATCTATCCGGTGCCCGATCCGAACTTCCCCTTTCTGGGGGTGCATTTCACCCGCATGATGAAAGGCGGCATCGAAGCGGGGCCTAACGCAGTGCTTGCTTTCAGAAGAGAAGGCTATAAGAAATCACAAATCCATTTAGGTGAGCTCACGGAATCCCTGATGTGGCCCGGCTTTCAGAAGGTAGCCATGAAATACTGGAAAACCGGCATGGGTGAGATGTACCGCTCCTTTTCTAAAGCAGCCTTTACCAGGGCACTACAAAAGCTGATACCTGAAATAGAATCGAAAGATCTGGTTGACGGTGGTGCAGGTGTCAGAGCCCAGGCCTGTGACCGTTCCGGAGGGCTCCTGGACGACTTTGCCATTATTGAAGCCAGGCACGCCATTAATGTCTGTAATGCTCCCTCTCCTGCGGCTACTTCTTCACTGTCCATCGGAGATACGGTGTCAAGCCTTGCCTTAAAGCGTTTTCAATAAAACCATATACAATCAACGGCTCTGTTGGTCGAACGAGCCCTCTGCCTGACAATGGCATACAAGTTCCAGGCATTAAAAAGTGTCCCGGGAAAGGCAGCAATAAACGGATGGCTTTTAACAATCTTTAATGGAAGCCTCATTGATTTAATGAAATCGATGAGGCTTTTTTGATGTAACAGTATGAAAAAGTTATTTCTGTTAATACTCCTTCTTATCTCCGGCCGGCTGTCGGCACAGCAACCCTACAAGTACGAGAAACCTACCGAGCTGGAGGACAACTGGCAGGTGGGTAACCTTAAAGATGAGGGCATTGACCTGGCTCCCTATGAGCAGTTTCTGACCGCACTCAATGCACAGGAGCACAAAATGCATAGCATGCTGCTGATAAAAAACGGCAAGCTGGTCATGGAAGAGTATTTCAACGGGTTCGACCATGAGACACGTCAGGACATGAGGTCTGTGACCAAAAGCGTCATATCCCTCCTGGTAGGCATTGCGATTGAGAAAGGACATATAGGCAGCGTTGACGACCCTGTTGCCAAATACCTCTATGAGTTCAGGAGTGCTGCCGAAGATGAACCCAGAAAGCGGATGATCACCATAGAGCACCTGCTGACCATGAGTTCGGGCATGGACTGTAATGATTGGGACAAGAAGTCTGCCGGGCAGGAAGACAAACTATACAAAAAGAGAAACTGGTATGATTTCATGGCGGACCTGCCTATGCAAAGGGACCCGGGTTCAGAATCATATTACTGCACTGGAGGTGTCATGCTTTTAACCAGAATTCTGGAGCTTACGAGTGGTTTTGACTGGAGATCACAGGCAAACGAATACATCTTTAACCCCATGGGAATCACCGATGTGGAATACGGTCATACCAGCAACAAAAAAATGCCTTCTGCCTCTCATAGACTCTATATGCGACCAAGAGATGTTGCAAAACTTGGTCAGCTAGTACTTAAATGGGGACAGTGGGATCGTAAGCAGCTGGTACCTGCTTCGTGGATAGAACAAATATCTTTCAGGAAGACACAAATCTCAGGGCTGGACTATAGCTACCTCTGGTGGAAACTGCCTTTTGAAAAGGACAGCAAAAAGGTGGATGCTACCTGCGCCACGGGCAATGGCGGACAATACATTCTGATCTTTCCGGAGTATGACCTGGTAGCGGTTTTTACAGGGGGAGCCTATAATTCTCAGGAAGATAAGCTGCCTTTTGCCATTGTGAACAAAGTGATACTCCCCTCCCTGTCCCGTTAATCCGTTTCAGGCAGTTTTCAAAACCCGGATCATTACAGAGTTACCTCAATCAAACCGGAAGAATCGGGAGACCTGATATCTGGCGCAGGTGTCAGCGATAGCAGAGCTTATTACTAATTAGAGAAGCGGTATACCTTCGCTTCTTCATCTACAATCACGCCTAGCACAATTTCTTTGGCAGGCAGCCTGTCATCACTGTAACCAATCGGGAAGTAAATCAGATTATCGTCAGTCCGGTAGTCTCCGTAAGGAAACATATCGTAGTCATAATCAAAGCCCGTGTTATCAGAAAGCACCTCTACATTTTCAAGGTTGGGCAAATCCTGGATTGAACCCCATAAGACCTCCTGATGTGGAAAGTGAGTGGGAATCGCATCTTTCAACTCCCCGTAAACAGCTTCTTTGCGTATTTGTGACCACAGAGACTCCGTGGCCCTGTCAAACAGCAATAGGTTACTTTGAGACAACAACCCTGACACACCAAACTCCAGGGGACTGCCGTTGACTTCAGACCTCCAGACAGTGCCTGTACCTGTCAGAGGACAATATGAGACTACGATTCTTTCATCTCCCAGCAGGTCGTTCACAATCTCATGTCTGTCAAGAATCTTGTAGGGATAAACCTTCGTAACCTCACTGTTCTGGACCACCAGCACCCGTTCATCAGGGGCCATAAAATCGCTGTTTTCGATGATACGCTGATCATTCGCCCGAATAAACCCGGGAGTATTTAAGGCCGAAATAGCATCTCTGAGAGCTCCGCTAACCACAGTTTTCGGATCTACATTCCACTCAGCTGAGTAAAAAGTCGGAGCACTCCTGTTTACCACAGTCTCAGGATAAATTGCAGTAGGAAAAGCAGCACTGATACTAAACCAGTAGCCCACCTGTGAATTCATGTGTAGTAGTTGCTTACCTGTATTCGGTCCGCTTACCCCCATCCCGATGAAGTTGTAAAGCGAACCTGACTGATCGGAAAGAATATTGGGCCAGTTATCAAGGTCAGCTTCCAGCATCAGGCTCGTTCCATCTGTCAACTGAGGCTTAAAGGCGGCCAGATAACCCTTACTTTCAATGGCCAGCACTATATAGTTCTCTCCGTTGAACTCATCATTGAGCACATAATCGTTGTATTCCCGCGCGGCAGGCATGGTAGGAATTTCCGGAGCATCATCATCTCCTGAGCCACAGGCAGACAGGCTCATAATGATCAGGGCAAGAGAGAGAATACGGTTTTGTAGGCTCACGGTACTTAAATATAGCCAATGTCTCTCAAGTAGTTGACGCTCAGGCGACATTAAAACCCGGCTACTCAGTGAAACAAGTGCAATTCTTGCTAAAAAAGGGATTCCTGCTTAAGTCGTCCGTCTAACTTTCATGTATGAGTTTATACTCTACCTTGTGACATGCCTTCTGACAAACTCGTGCATCGGAAATACTGTCTCCTTTTAGCTTCACTGCTTTGGCTTTGGAATCAGCCATTGGATGCTTTTTCTCAGGAAAGTGCAGTTCCTGTTTTTCAGGTGGACGATATTTCAGAATTGGTTGAAGCAGCTCCTCAGTCCATACATATCTTCAGTTTCTGGGCTACCTGGTGTGCTCCCTGCCTCAAAGAGATCAATCTGATTAAATCAGTCGAGGCCGGTTGTGATTGTGATCTTCAGCTTCACTTCATCAATATGGAAGAAAAGATAAGGCAACCGAAAGCCCTGAAAACAGCAACAAAGAAAGGCTTCCCGGATCAGCTCTATTTTACGAAAAACGTGAATGCTGATTTTTACCAGGGAGTAGACCCTGCCTGGACAGGTACCTTTCCGGCTTTGCTCATGATTGACGGCAAAACCCGAAAACGATGGTTCTCGAATCAACTGATCAACCGGAAAAAGCTTACCGACATGATCAATTCTTTCCGTTCGGAATAAGATCCTTTCTGATAAACGGAAGACCTCACCTGAGCTCCGGACTGTTATTGTTCCGCTTATCCGACCTGTTGGCCTGTGCCCGGCTCATCAGGGCTGCGAACCTGTATCTTACGTAAATTCTGTTATATTAAACATCAACTAACATGGGATTATTCTGGGACCTCGTCCAACAAAGCCAGATTCAGGAACAAAAACATCAGGCTGACTCACTTGAAGAAAGAGTTAGCTATCTGGAACACGAACTACATGAAACCAAAGTATTACTGATCAAAACACTGAAGGCGCTGGAAAGAGCCATTGGCCAGGACATTGACGGGGATGGAGTAGCCGGCTGATAGGGCTCCTACAACATCCAGTAGGTCATCCAGAACAGGATAAAGCGGTAGATAAAAACAAGTGGAAGAAAAGCTACTATGACCACCGCCACCCTGGCCAATAAGGCAATCTTCCTCTTTTCGAGCCAGGAAAACTGAAAGTAGGTATAGAGCCCTGACAGGATCAAAATCAGAGGAGTAAGCCAAAACTCAGAGCTAAATCCGGTGTTTAGCACATCAGGCCCGAAAAGACTTCGCAGCAGTCGAAAAATCTGGGGTAGTATTAATAAGACCACTACAGTAAAGTAGGTCCAGAACTGCAAGGCCAGGTTGAATCCATCTGAAAGGTAGAGTCCCTTCTTTCTGAAAAGGGCATAAAAGAGTATTCCCAGCAAAGGAGCCAATACAATAATAATGAGCTTACTTACCTCACCTGTTTTAGTGTTGTAGCGTTGCTCAAAGTCCAGGTATACCTGTGTCTTATCTTCTGAAGATCCATACTTGTTTTCAATGACACCATCTATCAGCGTGCTGTAGGGCATCCCCTTGATCTGAACATCCAGCTCGGTTTTAAATGTATCAAAACCAGAAGTGAGAAAGTAGACCAGGTTGGCCATTAAAAACAGGTTGAGCGGCTTTACATAGGGCTTTCTGATCCCCTCAATATAATCGCGGGCAAACCTGCCGGGAGCCAGCATCATGGCTTTGGCTGTATTGAATAACTTGCCATCCAGCATCCAGATATTGGAGAAAAGATCAGCCAGCCATTTCCGGGCAGATTTGTCCTCCGGCTTCAGGCGCTTCTCTCCACAGCTATGGCAATAATCTCCCAGAAGCTCACTTCCACAGGTCTTACACAATATGGTCTTCTCTTCAGACATTTGGGTTATTGTGCACTTCCCATTAATGATTCCAACTGAGGACTGCAGCTGAAAGACGGAGGAAAAGATATTTCGAAAAGGAAAAGACGTTCCGGCACGGAGATAGACCTGGGTTGATTATGGGCTTAATATAATCATGAATTGGTTCATGGAGTAATCAGATGATCACCATTGATTCCCCGATACCCGCAGACATGCACCAAACCCGGATCAAAAGTGGAGAGAAGATTTCATCATTATCGGGCTAAGACTTGCTTAAGGTGACAAATGCTGGCATCTTAACACAATAAAGACCTGAATTATGACGACAGCTGACTATTACAAAGAGACCCTGGCCGAAGCACAAAAAGGCTATGACGAAGGAGGCATACCTATCGGCTCCATTCTGGTGCACAAAGGAAAGATCATAGGCAGAGGTCATAATAAGCGGGTTCAGGATGGCAGCGTCATACTTCACGGTGAAATGGACGCCCTGGAAAATGCAGGCCGTCAATCTGCAGCCGTATACAGAGAATGCACCTTGTATACGACTCTGTCCCCCTGTCCCATGTGTTCCGGCACCATTCTGTTGTACGGTATTCCTAAAGTAGTAATCGGAGAAAACAGAACCTTTATGGGGGAAGAAGCATTGCTGAAATCGCGCGGAGTGGAAGTAGAAGTATTGGATGATGAAGCCAGCTACCAGCTGATGCAGCGGTTTATTTCCGAAAAACCGGAACTCTGGAACGAAGATATCGGGGTATAAATCAATATCTGTTAAAACCTTGTAATACAGCAGGAGATGTCTGGCATACCCGGGTACGAGCAGCTCAAGACAAGTTACCGGCTTGAGTTTGAAGATGACTTTGAAAACCATGAGCTGGACCTGAATAACTGGATTCCTGTCTATCTGCCTCAGTGGAGTTCTACAGAAAAATCACGGCCTCAATACAGCATTGGTAATGGGAAGCTTCTATTGCAGATTACGGCCGATCAGGAGCCGTGGTGCCCTGAGTTCAATGGTGAGGTTAAGTGTTCTAACCTGCAAACAGGGCTTTTTTCAGGACCTGTTGGCAGTACTCAAGGACAGCACAGATTCTCAGAAGATTTACGTGTAAAAGAGGCTCAAACCACCCAGCGCACTTATGTGCCTCAATATGGTCTTTTTGAAATACGCTGCAGAGTGCCTCAACTGGGAACTGACAATGTAGCCGCTCTGTGGATGATCGGTTTTGAAGATGAGCCCCACAGGTGTGCAGAGATTTGCATTGTAGAGCTCATCGGAGAAAAACAGCCGGACAGCGGTGCCACAATCGGGTATGGTACCAAGCCCTTTGCCGACCCCAAAATAAAGGGAGATTTCCATGAAGATACCTTTGACCTCAGCCTGAACGACTTTCATACCTATGCCGCTGAGTGGACCCCTGAATGGATCGACTTCTATCTGGACGGCCAAAAAATAAGGAGAGTATATGAATCACCGGATTACCCTATGCAACTGATGCTGAATGTCTATGAGGTACCCATTGAGGGACATTCCCCCGCCAATAACACCTACCCCATAACATTTGAGATTGACTATGTAAGGGGTTACGGCAGGAAATAATCTGTTCCTGCAACCCATCACTTCTGTCACATGTCTCATGCCCCAAAACATCGGGCATGACAAAACTCACCCCACTCCTCTTTCTGGTTATACTGTCAATCAGCAGCTGTGACAGGCACAGTCAGTCAACCGCTTCAGTCAAAGATGAACTGAGGAAAGAAATTGACAGTCTGGTCAGTTCATACTATCAACACCGTGAATTCAGCGGCTCAGTGCTGGTAGCCGATCAGGGAGATATCATCTTCGACAAGCATTTCGGTTTTACCAGTCTTGATTCGACTTCTCGTATTGATAAAGAATCTGTCTACGAAATTGCTTCCATCTCCAAGCAGTTTACAGCCATGCTCACCATGATGTTGAAGGAAGAAGGTCTGCTTGACTATGATGACCCTCTTTCCAAATACTTCCCTGAGCTCCCCTATCGCGGTATCACCATAAGACATCTCCTTACCCATACATCCGGCCTGGCTGAAAGGCCCTTTTTTATGTGGGGAGCTCAAAACATGGATCGGGGTAAAATCTATCACAATGCAATCGTATTGCAATACCTGGAGCAGACGCAGCCCACATTATCGTTTGAGCCCGGAGCAAAGTGGGAGTACTCCAATGTGGGCTATTTTCTCCTGGCACTGATTCTGGAGCAAGTCACTGGCAAGCACTACATAGATTTGCTACAACAAAAAATTCTCTCTCCGCTGGGCATGATGCACAGCGGTATCTATGCAGAGCAGTACAAAGCCAGTACTATGAACAACTATGTTTTTGGCAAGCTCTACAATACCAAAAACGGCCATTTTAAGTCCTCATTTGGTATGAGCTGGTCAGATTCTATCTATGGAAGTGTGGGTATTTTGTCGAATACTTCAGATTTACTCAGATGGGAACGCGCTATTGCCTCCAATGAACTTGTGAGTCAACAGACACTGGATGAGGCCATAACTTCATACAAGCTCTCGGATGGAAATCCGGCAACTTACGGCTTTGGCTGGTACATCAGGGACAACTTTATGCTAGGAAATATTAACTGTGGTAAACGTATGGATCACAACGGATTGTGGCCCGGTTATGAGTCTTCCATAGTCAGGTATCCGGACCATGGAAAAACCATCATTATACTGGCCAACCAAGCTCCTTCTGCTAAGGACAAACTGGTTGAAGAAATATCGGCTATGCTCTTCAGGAGAGATTAAGACCCGGGTATATCTATGAATATTTGCGCTAACCAATAGGATAGAATCATCTTTACAAGTAAAAATTTTCAATAAAATACTTCATATACTTCTATTTTTTCTTCTTATTCACCGTCACGCATTTACCAAAACAAAACACAAAGACATGCCGACATACGAAGAATCGCTTGAACAGTTTAAGGCTGAAACCAGGGAGCTGGGAATCCATATCCATGAGGAGTTATATCACGCCATCTTTGATCATTTGGGACCAGCCGTGCAGGACAGAGACGCCTCTTTGGTTGCCTGTTCAGATGATGAAGAACTTAAAACCGTGAAAGAAAATTTTCTGATAGGAAAACTGGGTTTGGAAGACGGACCTGAGCTTGACAGCGCCATCAAGCAAGTTTGTGGGGCCCTGGGCCAATCTAACCGCAACAAGCACAGAACTACTTTTTATTACCTGCTGACCGGAATTCTGAAAAAGGAATCTGTTTTCATCAGCCAGGACTGATACAACACAGGCTGAAGCCATATCCATTGCTTCAGCCTTTATTTATTTCAGCCCTGCCCCGAGACGTCCCTGCTCCGCCATACGTTTAACCTCCTCCCCATCCACTTACCCAATACGCTCATAAGAAACCCCGCTATTCTGTTAGTTTCAATTCCTGAAACATTCTTCATTATGGCAGAAGCGTTCCTGGAATTAATTGGTTGGATATTGATAGACATCATCGGTCACGGCTTCGTGGTATTTTTTCGCGGAATAGGCAGGCTGCTCCGTGGTAAGCCATTTCTTCTTACCGATCAGGACGAACTTGAAAAAAAGTACCTGCATCGCAGGGTGTCTGTTTCTCTCAAATTTCACGACAGTATTGAGCGGGGAACAGTCGGTCAGATTGTAGAAATCACAGATAAAAAAACGGCCCTGGTGCAATTTCAGGACAACCAGGGTAAGGCCATTCAGGTAGATGGACAGCTGAAGATTTCCGTACCTCTCAGTCATCTCAGAATCAAAAGAACAAAACGCAAAGGGAGTAAATGAAATGGACCTTTGAATCGGAGGAAGTACAACCGGGCATCTGTCGGTACCGGCTCAGTGAAGCCGGTCGTTTACTGAACAATCGGGAATTTACAAGACTACTATCTACCTCAGAGGACTTTATTCTGTTCTTTAACAACCTGCTGAGAGACAGCCCTTTTGACGGTTACTTCTGGGAAGTAAAGCCTGTAGGTGAAAACTGTGTTAACCATACTTTCGAGTTTGTACTGGTCAGGAGTAGTCGCATTGCTCTGAGAAAAGCCGACCCGCGACCTTTTATGGAATATATTCAGAATACCCACCTCGCTGTTGCTTTTCCCAACCTGGGCAAAAATGCGCAACTCATCGCCCCTGCCATGAGCGGTAAACCAGGCCGGTATGCCCATATCGCGGGTTTCGTAAGGTATGCTCCCCGGGAACAGATTCTGGCCTTCTGGAAACTTGTAGGGCTCGAATTTCAAAAGTCCATTGGTGCTCCAAAAAAATGGCTGAGTACGGCAGGTTTTGGCGTAAGCTGGCTACATGTCAGGATTGATACCCGACCAAAATACTATCGTTACAAGCCTTACAAGCTTATTGACTGATTTTTCAATGCAGGAAGCCCTTTATGATATTCTATCGTAATTAAGGTAGTTTTAGTCAGCCTGCTTCAGTAAACTCCTCTTTTATGAACAATGTAATTAAAGCCTGCCTGCCGGGACTGAGCCCTGAATTACTCCAGGAAATCAGCTCACATTCCGCTATCAGAGAATTCAAACCAAAGGAATATGTAATCCATCAGGGTGATATGATTCGCTTTCTCCCCATCGTGATAGAAGGCAGTGTAAAAGTGTGTTGTGATGAGGATACGATTCAGTTTTTACTCTACCATGTAAACTCAGGCGAATCCTGCATCTTCAGCTATGCTCACATGTTCAGTGATAGCCCTGCAGAGTTTTATGCCATGGCAGAGCTCGAAAGCCGACTGGCCCTCTTGCCCATTGATAAAGTCAGGGAGTGGTTTCACAACCACCCACCCTTTAGCCATATGATTCTGAAAGGTTACCAGAAGCATTACGAAGACCTGCTTCATTCAGTCAAGCAAATTACCTGCTATAACCTGGAGGAAAGACTGATCAAATACCTTCAAGACAAGGCGGTACTTGAAAAAACTCAGCTACTCAAAGTATCACACCAGGAAATCGCCAGTGACCTGGGCACCTCACGCGAAGTCATATCACGCCTGATGAAAAAGCTGGAAACCAATGGGCAGGCAACTCAGGTAGGGCGAAAAATAAAGATCGGCTAACGTAACAATTGTCACTGTTTTTGGCAGCCCAAAAGGCTAACTAGCCTGAAATCAAACAAAAACGACCATGTCTGAACAAACAATACTTGTTCCCAACAACTCCCTGATCACCAAAACTCCTGAAGAAGGCAGACAACTGGCTGTAAAAATGGCCAGACTTACCATCAAGCTTACCCAACCTGATGCAGCCATCCGCGAAAAACTGCGCCCTGTTTATGCAGAGGATGCTAACATGCTTATTTCTATAGGGCAGACAGTAGCCATGGAGTTCGCCACCATCGCTCAGGCAAATAACCACTGGAAATAGTGGCATATTAGTAGAATAGCGACTTACAAAGCTTGCCGGCATTGAGCTGATCAACGCGTTTCTGCTATATTCGAACTGTCAAGAGTTCAGAGTGTAGAAATGGCAACTTACGCAATTGGAGATATTCATGGTACCCTGGGTGCGCTCAAGACCATATTCAGAGAAGGTGGTTTTAGCTCAGAAGATACCTTTGTGTTTCTGGGCGACTATGTGGACCGGGGACCCAATACCTGTGGTGTTCTTAGCTGGCTTATCAGAAATGCCTACTATTACAACTTTGTGTTTCTGAGAGGCAATCATGAAATCATGATGCTCACTGCGAGAACAGACAGAGACCGCCTTCAGGAGTGGCTTTACTTCGGAGGGGCAGCTGTACTCGAGTCTTACGATATAACAGATGATGCCAATTGGGACAAACAGATTAATGAGACCCACTGGCAGTTTCTCGAGGAAACCCGCTCCTACTACGAACAAGGCGATTACATTTTCGTGCATGCCGGACTGGAACAAAGCAGACCCCTGGAAGAGCAAAACGCCCATCACCTGTTCTGGCGTAAGTATGAAATACCGGAACCCTACCTGGATGGTAAAACGGTAATCTGCGGACATACAAGCAGGAAAAACGGAGAAATAGCCGACTTCGGCCATACGATTTGTATCGATACATTTGCCCATGGCGGCATGTGGCTTAGCTGCCTCAATGTAGATACCAAAGCATACATTCAGGCCAGGTCCACTGGTGAATACAAGACCGGGAAGCTATGAAAAAGTTCTTTTCTGAGGCGGTGCGTTTTGTCGGGAAACTGGTCATACTGATCGTTGTCCCCTTTCTGGTGCTTATCAGAGGCTCAGTATTCTTTCACGAATACTTCCGGCTCGGCCCCTATCTCTCGCTTAGCCTGGGAGGGCTGCTGACGCTGACAGTTTTGTTGGTATACTTTATACTGCTATACAAGAGGGTGTTCGGACAATACAATCTGACCTATAAAAGCATTTTGGGAAAGGCCGCTTTGGCATCGTTACTCCTGTTTTCCTATGTAGGGTACACCTTGTTTTACCTTTCTGATGATCATGCCAAGACATCCACTGTAAAAAGCGAATTCACCTCCTTACACCCGATCGTGAGGGTGAGTGTCGGCACATTGCTCCTGGTAGACCGAAGCATACTGATTACCGATATGTCCAGAACAAAAGAGGACTACAAAAACATGGGGCTAAAGGCCCTGAATAACTCATTGCACTACCCTCAGCAAGACGGCTATGTACATGCCATGGACCTGCGAACCAGGGGGCGTTCAGGCTTTAGAAACTTCTTACTCAAGACCTATTTCTATATCGCAGGTTTTCACACTTTACGGCATGTCGGCACGGAAAATCACCTGCATGTTTCCCTGTCTATTCATGAAAACCCGGACGCTATATAGGCCTGACTCAAGGCCCGCAGATATCGGAAGATTGGCAATTGACGGATTTTTTTGACATATTCCATGAACCATCGGGTTCTGTTTCACCTCAGAAATGAAAAAACTGATCGTCATGCTGCTCATAATGCTGCCCTGCCTGTCATTCTCTCAGGCTAAGGACATGGACCTGTATAGGCTGGCTATGGCTGAGATCAAAAAGACCTATACCTTCGAGAAATTCGCCAAAGAGGAGTCCAAAGGCATCCAGGTAATGCCTCAGTTAATTCCCTTAAGTCATATGGGCGAGCCTTTTTATGAGGAACTGCTTCGGGAAACCGGTACAGATTATAACCTGGATGAAAACTGGGGTTCCATCAAAAGGAACCGTGACCTGCCCGGTCTCTCTGATGTAAGTCGTTCTGACCTGAAGCTTTTCTTTTCTCAGATAGATGAAGGCACCTTTATGGCAGAACTGATAGATGGTGCCTTGAAATACCGGGACTGGGAAAAAGCCACCATCTATGGTACAGGCGTCAAATTTCTCCTGATCAAGAGTGGTGATAAGGTAATGATCCTTGATTCCGCTGAAGGAGAGGACAACTAACCGAATCTGCCACCTGCAGTAAACATCCCTAACGAAATTTCCCTTTTAAAGCGGCCAGTTTGCTGGCCATATCTCCCCCATTGTCCTCTCTGCGCTTTGACCTTTGCTTGTGACCTCGTTTGGCCTGAGGTTTTTGCTGCCCTTTCATAGAAAGAGAGATGCGTTTACGGCTAATGTCTACTTCCAGCACCGTTACCTGCACCTTTTGCTGAACAGAAACGATATCTGCCGGATTCGCCACATAGCCGTCAGACAGATGGCTGATATGCACCAGGCCATCCTGATGTACCCCGATATCGACAAAAGCTCCGAAATTTGTCACATTGGTAACTATACCGGGCAGCTTCATACCGGTTTTCAAATCCTCCATGCTGTTTACTCCCTCGGCAAAACTGAAAGTTTCAAACTTTTCTCTCGGGTCACGGCCGGGCTTGGCCAGCTCGTCCATAATGTCCTTCAGGGTAGGCAGTCCTACTGCCTCCGTGATGTAACGCTTGAGGTCGATACGCTTTCTAGTCTCCGTATTTTTCATGAGATCAGCCACAGAGCAGCCCTGGTCCCTGGCCATTTGATTCACGATCTTATAAGCTTCCGGGTGTACAGCGCTTTCGTCCAATGGGTTTTTAGCACCGCGAATGCGCAGAAAACCAGCTGCCTGCTCAAAAGCCTTATCACCTAAACGGGTCACGTTCTTTATGGAAGCCCTGTCTTTAAATGGTCCGTTCGCATTGCGGTATTCTACAATGTTTCTGGCCAGCTGGGGACCTAACCCGGCTACATAAGTCAGCAATTGCTCACTGGCCGTATTCACCTCTACTCCTACTGCATTCACACAGCTCATCACCACATCATCCAGTGAATGCCTGAGCGCATTCTGGTCCACATCGTGCTGATACTGACCAACACCTATGGACTTCGGATCAAGTTTGACCAGCTCAGCTAAGGGGTCCATCAACCTGCGGCCAATGGACACGGAACCCCTCACAGTCAGGTCGTGATCGGGAAATTCATTTCTGGCAATTTCCGAAGCAGAGTAAATAGAAGCACCACTTTCATTTACCATTACCACGGTGATACTGGCAGGAAGCCCCAGGCTTCTCACAAAGGTTTCGGTTTCCCGCCCGGCCGTGCCATTACCAATGGCGATGGCTTCTACACTATATTTTTCACAGAGATGAGAAATAGTGGCTCCCGACTTTACTGTCTGGCGCTGAGGCTCATGAGGGAATATGGCTTCGTTATGCAGCAGTTTTCCCTGCCGGTCAAGACAAACCAGTTTACAGCCTGTTCTGAATCCCGGGTCAATGGCCATCACATTTTTACTCCCCAGTGGGGCTGCCATCAGCAGCTCTTTCAGGTTTTTGGCAAACACTTCAATGGCCTCGATATCTGCCTTCTTTTTAGAATTCATGCGGAGTTCGGTCTCCATGGAAGGCGATAGTAAACGCTTATAGCAATCGCGAACGGCCAGTTTCACCTGTTCAGTAGCGGCATTATTTCCCCTTACAAATGCCTTGTCCATTAAAAAGAGGGCATCGTCTTCCGGTGGATAGGCATCCAGCATCAGGAACATCTCACTCTCTCCTCGCCTCATGGCCAATACCCGATGCGATGGAGCTTTTGATACAGCCTCTTCCCATTCAAAGTAATCACGATACTTTTGCGCTTCTTCTTCTTTTCCCGGAAAAACCCTTGCCTTAAAAACCCCTTTCTGCTCGAAGAGTGCCCTCATTTTGTTTCGCAGGTCGGCATCCTCATTGATCCATTCAGCCATGATATCACGGGCGCCTTTAAGGGCTTCTTCCTGATCAGCAACTCCTTTTTCTTCACTGACAAAAGAGTTTGCCTCTGATTCCACATCAAATGACTCCTGTTCGAAGAGTCTTTTTGCCAAAGGTTCCAATCCTTTTTCCCTGGCAATGCTGGCCCGGGTTTTACGCTTCGGTTTATAGGGCAGATAGATATCTTCCAGCCTGGCCATGCTTTCAGCTGCATTAACCAGTTTTTCGAGTTCGGGAGTCAGTTTTTCCTGATCTTTCAGCGATTTCAGAATCGCCTCTCTGCGCTTGTCCAGATCACGGAGTTGCTGTAGTCTGTCTCTCACCGCTGCAACAGCCACTTCGTCAAGGCTTCCTGTAAGCTCTTTGCGATAGCGGGAAATAAAGGGAACGGTTCCTCCCTCGTCAAGCAATTGGACAGTGGCCTGTACCTGTTTCGTACCTACGGATAATTCGGTGGCTATGAGTTGTGCGTGTTGTTGCATTCAGACTAAAATAATTTCAAGCCAACAAAGCTAAAGAAAGAAGGCTTTTACGAAATGAATAAATGCAAAAAAAGAAAGGTCGTTCACACAATGTAAACGACCTCCAGAATCACCTCTCACCAAAACACTGTCAGCCATTACTTGATAAGAACCTAAGGCTTTCAAGACTTTGAGAAGTGCTCTGTTCAGGAGTCAGATGTCGCAGCAACACATAAACCTTTCTTACTGCTTCCATCGTCACCTTATCATCCTCACTTATACCTGTTTTTTTTAACAGTAACATCAGACTTTGCTGATATGCGCGTAGTTCTGCCATATCCTCAACAGGAATCTTAATCGTAATGCGGTCATCGCTTAAATCAAACTCAATCAAAATGATAATTTATATTTTCGGAACAATTATACCTACAATCAGATCATTTACAAAATATATATTCCTATTTTCTAAACTTTCTATCTGTTTTTATAGATTTATGAACACATAAACCAATAACATGACCAGATTAGGAGAATACCTGACGAAAAGAGCCATTAACAGAGCTGCGGTTTCCAGAAGAACGGGGATCAGTAAAACAAGGCTGAGTGAGCTCTCAAATAATACGGGAACCAAACTCCGCGCTGATGAACTGTATCTCATAGCCCTGGCTATTGAGGCTGATCCCTGCGAAGTACTCGATTACATCTGCAGCCACCTGAAGCTCGAAGCCACCGTCTGACCGGCAGACTTCTGACCAGGGCTGGTACTGTGTATTGATGTGACCGGATTGTGCGTTTAAAAGAAACAGAGGAAGAATTCACCTGTTATGGCTGGGTTTTTGCTCCTGATTCAGAAAAACCGACATGGCCAAATCACTTCAGCTCACAACACTGCTCAGCTTTGCATCGCTATGGGTACTGGTGTCCTGCAGCAATGCAGACGATCTGCCGGGCCCAAACCCCGGGCCTGACCCAACCCTTGTACTCCAACAGGATGTTGTGGAGTCCCAGTCACTTGATGTCAACCTCTCCGGAGTGGCTCCCCTCACGGCTGTGCTCTCTTTCACTACTTCAGAACCGGTTACCTCACGCATCCGGGTGGTTGGTAAACACGGCCCTGCCTCTGATGTAGTCAAGCAGTTTACCGAAGCATCCGTATTGCATGGCCTCCCCATCCTGGGACTTTATGCCAACCATCTCAATACCGTAGAAGTAACACTTTTTAATAGTTCAGGCAATTCCCTGGGCACTTCCAGTTTTAATATAGAAACAGCCCCGCTCGTCAGTGATATGCCGGCCATTTCCATACAAACCAGCGAGGTGCAAAAAGAGCCGGGCATGACACTGGTCAGCTACTTTGGCCACAACAGCCATATGACCCCGCAAAGGCCTTTCATCTTTGATGAGTTCGGAGATATACGCTGGTATCTGAACCTGGGAGTCAACCCGGTTTTTGCCAACCTGTTTTATGACAATGGCATGGAAAGGCTGCAGAATGGCAACTATTACTTCGGAGATCGCTCCACCAGTCGCATTCATGAAATAGACCTGATTGGCAGAATCATCAATACCTGGGAGATGCCCGGATACACTTTCCATCACGAAGTGTCTGAAAAACCAAACGGCAACTTTCTGGTCACGGTGAATAGTCAGCATAGCACCGATACTGTGGAGGACCATATCATTGAAATCGATCGCAGCTCGGGAAACATTATCAATGTCTGGGACCTGCGCGAGTCTCTGCAGAGAGATCGTACGGCATGGACCAGTGATCAGAGTGACTGGATTCATGTAAATGCCGTTACCTATGACGCTCATGACGATACCATCATTATTTCCGGCAGGACACAGGGACTGGTCAAACTTACAAATGATAATGAAGTCGTATGGATTCTGGCTCCGCACCGTGGCTGGGGCTTATCAGGTAAGGGCACAGATCTTACCACCAGGCTGCTTCATCCTCTGGATGCCGGTGGCCAGCCCATAACCCTGGTCAATGTACTTGACGGATCAGACAATACGGCCAGTTTTGAATGGCCCTGGTACCAACATGCACCCCAGGTAATGCCCAATGGCAATGTGATACTTTTTGATAATGGTGACAACCGCAATTATCAGGGAGGTAGCTACAGCCGGGCTGTTGAATACGAAATAGATGCCAGCCAAATGACCGTCCGTCAGGTCTGGTCTTATGGTAAAGCACGTGGTGGAGAAACCTATTCCCGTATTGTTTCTGATGTGGATTACCACGAATCGAGCAACCATGTTTTCTTTTCTGCGGGGGCCGTGGCGAACAGCTCCGTTTACGGCAAAATCGTGGAGATTGACTATACCAGCAATACCGTCTTGTTTGAGGCTTCTGTCATAGCTCCCCTGGCCCCTTTTGATATTACTTTCCACAGAACGGAACGATTATCGCTCTATCCCGATTAATAGGATATGGCCAAGTTTTACGATGAAATCAGCCCTGAGCTAAAGTCTTTTATTCAGGATCAGAAAATCTTCTTTACCGGTACCGCTGCTAAGGACGGACGGGTAAACGTTTCTCCCAAGGGTATGGATTCACTACGCATTCTGGGACCCAACAGGGTGATCTGGCTAAACCTGACCGGTAGTGGTAATGAAACAGCCGCCCATCTCCGCGATGTCAACCGCCTCACGCTCATGTTTTGCGCTTTTGAAGGAAAGCCACTGATTCTCAGATTGTACGGCTCTGCCCGTACTGTTCACACCACAGATAAAGACTGGGATGCGCTTTACCAGCATTTCCCCGAATCCCGGGGAGCCCGGCAGATCTTTGATGTTACCATTGATTCTGTGCAAACCTCCTGTGGTTTTGCCGTGCCCCTGATGGACTACCGCGAAGACCGGGATATCCTGCAAACCTGGGTGGATAAGAGGAGCGACCAGGACATACAAGATTACTGGGCTGCCAAAAATGTGACCAGCATTGATGGCAAACCCACAGGTATTTTCGGTGAATAGCACCTTTTTCCCCCTTAAATGGTGAACAAGGCCCACAGGATACTTTTATGTAAGTAAATCCGACTTCTGTCCCGGCCTTTTTTACTCCGGTCGATACGGCTGGTAGTCAGAAGCTTACACTCCTATATTCATGCTATGATGCATGAGCGAAAACTTTCAGGGCGACAAATCCAACTTATCATTGGGATACTGCTGGGCCTTTTTCTTCTGATCTATCTGGAGGTACCGCTGATTGCACAAACTGTTGGCGGACCCTGTGAAGGCTGTGAGGCCATCTACGAATACAAAGGCCGTCAGCTGTCTCCTGTTGACACCCTCCCGGAGTTCGGGAAACATCCTGACAAAATGCTTATCACCGGTACCGTGTACCAATCTGATGGCAGCACTCCTGCTTCAGATGTGATCGTCTACGCCTATCACACCAATCAAAAGGGAGTTTACCCAACCCGGGGAGACGAAAAGGGCTGGGCCCGTAGGCATGGATACCTCAGAGGCTGGGTACAAACTGACCATGACGGGAAGTTCTCATTCTACACATTTAAACCAGCCTCCTACCCTTCCAGAACCGAGCCTGCCCATGTACACCTCATTGTAAAAGAGGCTGATACAAATGAATACTGGATAGATTCCATTGAGTTTGACGATGATCCTTTACTGACTTCAGAAAGACGAAAGCAAAAGAGAAAACGCGGTGGATCAGGCATTATCCGGCTGGGCAGCACGGACCATGGCCTCCTGCTGGCCAGAAGAGACATCATCCTGGGCAGGAATATCCCGTCATACCGTTAACCACCTTTTGTCGGCAATACTTGCTTTCTGTACGGCATTCATTGAAAATGCCAGCTTAATTGCGTACCATCGGGCTTAAATTATAGCCAGATGATCAGGAAATTCTTTAGCGCCCTAATTGTAATCACACTTTTCGCCTGTGAGCCTCCTCGGGAAGAAGCCAAAGCGGACCTCAATGTGGAATTTGAAAAATTCGAACTGGACAACGGTCTGGATGTCGTTTTTCATATAGACCGATCAGATCCGGTAGTAGCTGTGGCCCTGACAGCCCATGTAGGTTCAGCACGTGAGAAAACGGGCAGAACCGGATTTGCTCACTTGTTTGAGCACCTGCTCTTTCTGGAGTCTGAAAACCTTGGAAAAGGAGGACTCGACAAAATGAGTGCGCGCATCGGGGGCTCCGGTGCCAATGGCTCTACCTCACGCGACAGAACCAACTACTTCCAGACCGTACCCAAAGATGCCCTGGAAAAAATGATCTGGGCAGAAGCAGATAAGCTCGGCTTTTTTATCAATACCGTGACAGACCCCGTGCTGGCCAAAGAAAAGCAGGTGGTAAAGAATGAAAAGCGCCAGAGCGTTGACAATCGCCCCTATGGCCATACCAACTATGTTATCGACAAGCAGTTATATCCGGAAGATCACCCTTATAACTGGCAGGTAATCGGTTCACTGGAAGATCTGCAGAATGCTACCCTGGAGGATGTAAAAGAGTTTTTCAGACGCTGGTATGTCCCTAACAACGTGACCCTGGTTGTATCAGGTGACTTTGATGTTGCTCAGGCCAAAGAATGGGTTCATAAATACTTTGACGAGATTCCTGCTGGTGAGCCGATCACTCCTCTTCCTAAAAGAGCCGGCTATGTAGCCGAGACGGTGAAACTTTACCATGAAGATATCTTTGCCCGTGCTCCGCGTTTGACTATGACCTGGCCTACCGTGGAACAGTACCATCCTGATTCTTATGCCCTGACTGTACTGAGCCAATACCTGTCACGCGGCAAGGAAGCCCCTCTTTACAAGGTACTGGTAGAAGATAAAAAGCTCACGGCTGGTGTAGGCATGTTCAATCGCGCTTCCGAGCTGGCCGGTCAGCTGCAAATTTCAGTTCGCGCTTTTGCCGGTAAGAACCTGAATGATGTGGAAAGTGCCATTAATGAGGCTTTGAACCAGTTCGAAACCCATGGTATTCCGGAGCAGGACCTGAAAAGGATTAAGGCAGGTCAGGAGACAGGTTTTTATAACGGACTCTCCAGTGTTCTGGGCAAGGGCTTTCAGCTGGCACAATACAACATCTTCGCCAATGACCCGGGCTTTATCAAGCAGGACATTGAGCGTATTCTCGCAGTTACCACGGAAGACGTTATGCGGGTTTATCAGCAGTATATCAAAGACAAAAACTTTGTTGCCACCAGCTTTGTACCCAGAGGTGCCACCAGCCAGATACTCACCGGCTCAGTAAAAGCAGAAGTAGTGGAAGAAGAAATCAGGCAAGGTGCGGAAGAAACGTTCGATGCCAGTATTCAGGCAAGTTATGAGCGTACCCCCTCCTCTTTTGACAGAAGCGTTGAACCGCCTTACGGAGACGCTCCTGATGTGAAGGTTCCTACCGTTTGGGAGGATCAGCTGTCTAATGGCCTGAAGGTATACGGTATTGAAAACACGGAAGTCCCCCTGGTTCAGTTCAATATTGTGATTGATGGCGGACAGCTGCTGGAAGACATGAACAAAACCGGTGTGGCCAACCTGATGGCTTCACTGATGACTCAGGGAACCGCTAACAAAACACCGGCTGAGCTGGAAGCTGCCATACAGCAGCTAGGCGCCTCTCTGAATGTCTTTGCAGGCAGAGAAAACATCCGAATCACAGGCAATACTCTGGCCCGCAACTATACGGCTACACTCGAGCTTCTGGAAGAGATTATGTTTGAGCCCCGTTGGGATGCAAGCGAATTTGAGCTGATCAAACAGAGTACGATCTCTCAAATCAAGCAGCAGGAAGCCAGCCCCAACTCAATCGCACAGAATGCCTATAACCTGCTCATTTATGGTAAAGACAATATCAGAGCCCAAAATACACTGGGTACGGTTGCTTCAGTAGAAAGCATTACCATTGACGATCTCAAGGCCTTTTACGACAAGAACTTCTCCCCCTCGGTTGCCAAGATGCATGTGGTAGGAGCCCTGAATCAATCGGATATCGTATCTTCTCTGAGCGATATTGAAAAGCGCTGGGAGAACAAGCCCGTAACCATTCCGAGCTACGAAACACCAGCTGCTCCCAACCAGTCAAAGGTGTATTTCTATGACGTGCCCGGTGCCAAGCAGAGTGTGCTGCGTATAGGCTATCCTGCTCTGGCTCAAACCGATGAAGACTACTATCCAGCCACGGTAATGAATTACATCCTGGGCGGTGGTGGTTTTGCTTCTCAGCTCACCCAGGAGCTGCGTGAAGGCAAAGGCTATACCTATGGCATTGGCTCCCGCTTTTCCGGTACGAATGCGGCCGGAGCCTTTACAATCTCCAGTGGGGTAAGGAGCAATGTTACATTGGAATCGACCCAACTGGTAAAGGAAATTCTCCAGAACTATGGCCCGGGTTATTCGGCAAAAGACCTTGAAACTACCAAAGGCTTTTTGATTAAGAGTAATGCCCGCGCTTTTGAAACATCTGGTGCCAAGCTGAACATGCTTGAGAATATGAGCCGCTATGGCTGGGATTCAGATTATGTGAAAGACCAGGAGGCCATTGTTAAGGGAATGACTATCGATAAGATCAGAGAGCTTTCTAAGGAATACCTGGACGCGAACAAAATGATCTGGCTGGTTGTGGGTGATGCCAAAACGCAGCTTCGCAGAATGAAGGAGCTGGGCTTTGGAGAGCCTGTTCTGATCAATGATATGACGGCTCCGGAAAGATAGGCTTGTATTACAGTCATCAGGGTCCTCTGTGAGAGACCCTCATGGTGGTGGAGAGAGACCCTGTTGGTGGTGGATCGGTTTATTGCTGATTGGTCCGACCACTTAGAGTGGTCAGACCAATACCGCTCAGACCAATACACCCCTACTGCGATGAACCGGGGACCAGGATGCGGCATGGTCCGAATTGAAAAGTATGTGAGCCGATCAGGCAAGTCAAAGCCACCGACATCAGCGAGTTTTGTGCTATTACTTTTTAACAAAAGTCATGAGAAACATAACCAAACTGGGTGTTGCCGTTGCCATTGCTCTCATCGCGATGATCAGTAGCGCCCAAATGATCAAAGACAATCAAACAATGGAACAAAGCACAAAAACAACACTTATTGTCACTTCTACCATTAACCCCAATGAGATGGAGGCTCTGCAAACTTACGTACAGTCCGTAATGCCGATGCTGCTGGAAATTGGCGGTCAGGTGGTGAAGAGAACTAAAGTAACCGATGTATACTTTGGTGAGAAGCCTGCCGAAATGGTGCTGATGATGGACTTTCCTTCTAAAAAAGCACTCAAAAACATGTTCGACAGCGAAGCCTATCAGGCGCTTATCCCTTTGCGCAATAAAGGATTTACAAAGGTAGACATTCTCTTTGCAGAGGAGATGGAATAGCATTGGAATAAAGAACTGCCCTACCTATACCGGTTTACTGAGTAACTGACCCTTTACTTACTGAGGAGAGCGTTCTACCAATTCCACGCACATCCAGTCCACCAGGGCATACGGATCAGAAATAAAGCAGCTTCCCGTATTCTAATCATCAGGGTCCTCTGCGAGAGCCCCTGTTGGTGGTGGAGAGAGGCTCTGATGATGGTGGATTCGGTCCATTGCTCATTGGTCCGACCACAGGGAGTGGTCAGACCAATGCCCCTCCCTGCTGCGATGACCATGGATACCAGGACACAGTTCGCTTATTCATGCTATACCCGAGAGAACCACCCTCAGCACCTGTTCACTGCATTACCAGCCCTCTCTTTCCTTAGGAGAGTGTTCTACCAATTCCACGCACATCCAGTCTACACCAGGGCATACGGATCAGAAATAAAGCAGCTTCCCGTATTCTAATCATCAGGGTCCTCTGCGAGAGACCCTGATGGTGGTGGATCCGGTCCATTGTTCATTGGTCCGACCACAGGGCGTAGTCAGACCGATATGCCCCCTACTCCTCCCGAGGCATGGTACCTTCACTTAACCAAAAGTGCCACTTCACACCTATAAAAACTACATTTAGGAACTTTTAAATTCCTAGTCCGTTTTTAAAAACTACATTTAGGAATTAAATAAGTTTTATAAACAAGAGCCGGCAGGTTGGTACGGGTACCAAAACAGGCCTTTTGCCGCAAACACTGAGGATACGAAAATCAGGCTTTGGGTAAAGTAACCGGCTTCTCTTCAATGGTCTTCAGAGAGTATTCCTCAGAAATATATGGTCAAATCTCAAAATTCAATTCAATGAAAAACGAACAGGAAAGCAGCCTCAAACGGCTGCAGAAAGAACTCTTTTGGTCAAAGGTTCTTAATGTCGCACTACTGCCACTTACATGTCTGGCACTCTATCTGGCGTTCAATAACCAGTCCAGATTAAGTCCAGAAAACCTGGCCAGTGCCATGAGGCACGAAGTCATCAGGGTTAGAGGACTTGTGGCAGAAGATGAAAATGGCATTGAACGGGTCTGGGTGGGAGCTCCTGTACCCGATCCTCTCATTTTAGGGAGAAGAATCAGTCGCGGTGAATCAGGCAGTGGCATACTCCTTTTTGATAAAGACGGTACTGAAAGAAGTGGTTATATGACCTTCGACTCTAATAATTCGGTAGGTATCACTTTCGATGAAGTCTCCCGCATGGTTGGCAACATTATAGCCAATGAGGCAGGTGGCATGCGGATCATGATGCGAGATGAATACGGTAATATGTCATACTATGGTACCGGGCAAGACGGTCCTTTTATATCGCAAAGACAGCCCTCTTTCCAGAGAAGCCCGCTTGTCATCAGCCCTGACTCTCTCAGTCTTCCCAAGTAACACAGCTCAAAAGACAACAATCATGAAACTTAAGATATTATTATCCATCATCACCACCTTATCGGTTCTGGCAGCTCCCTGCAAACCAGACAAAGCTCCTGCTCACACTTATAAGAACTCCCCTGTCCTCCTTACCGGTCACAAGACAGGTATATCGTCCATCCGGTTCACCCCGGACAATCGCTGGCTGGTCAGTACCGGCCTCGACCATACGGTGAGGATTTACAGTACAGATACCTGGCTGGAAGCAAGCGTTCTGACGGCACATGAAAATGAGGTTTTCACTGTTGCCTTTTCATCGGACAGCAGGTACATGGCTACATCAGATTTTGACGGAAAGGTACTCATCTGGGATTTTCAAAAAAGAGAACAAATCAGGTCAATATCTCTGGAGCATTATTCCATCTCTCTCGATATTTCTTCTGACGGTGTACTCGCCATTGGTACAAACAATGCAGAAGTGAAGCTTTTGGATATAGAAACTAATGAATCACTGGGTATCATTGATACAAGTTACCCTGTCAACATTCTTCAGTTTATCAATGGCGGATCGGAACTGGTCACAGCCGGACCTTTGAGTATCTGGAACACGAAAACACTGGAACTCATAGAACGCCCGAGGACGGTTGGCGGTATTTACGGACTGGCCATCTCTAAAGATGGTGAAAGAGTCGCCAGTTCACATGCCATAGGCAGAGCACAGATTTACACAAAAGCTGAAAACAAGATCACTCACTATTTACGTGTTAAAAAGCCCGGTAAAACGGTCTATGAAGGAGGATACAAAAACGTGCCTACCATCGTAGCTTTGTCTTCTGTGGCCTTTGTAAATAATGACAATCAACTCGTTACGGGAGGAGCGGATGGCAAAGTGCGACTTCACGATATTGCCACCTCAGAAATCATTTCTGAAATCGGGTCTCATGAAAGGTCCGTGACAAGTCTGGCTGTCTCTCAAAATGGTAAATACCTGGCTTCAGCCGGTATGGATGCTACCATACAGGTCTGGGAAGTCAAAAGTCTAAACCCTTAATTACCCTGGCCCGCTTCTCAGGGAGCGGGTCACGCAATTCGCCTTAAATGAAGAAGTTTTTGATATTAATTGCTTTGTCAGTACTGGTTCAGGCATGTGAAAACACAAATGAAACATCCCGTCAGGAAGCACCATTAAGCAACCTGAGTACAGAATCGGCTGAAATGGTACTGACCGTTGCGGACAAGCTACAACGGGGAGAAGTTGTTTCTGATGCAGACTGGAATGCTCTGTTTAAAACCAAGGGTTATCAGGCCTACCTGATCTATTCTGATTCGGTATCCAAAAAAGCGATGTTAAGGGAAACTCTGGAGCTGGTTTTTAACAGAGCACGTTCTCAGGAGCTGGATAGCCTGCTGGCCATACCGGTGATCAAGATGAACGCAGCAGCCCTCCGTTTGATTACACTTCAGAATATTCATGCCTTAAAACTCAATATGGACAAGGCCCGGACTTTTCTGGATGCTGCTCCTTTTGAAAAAATTGTAGCAGATGCCGATTCTATTGCCAGGGCCTATCTGCCCCCAGGATTTAAACACAAACCCACCGCCCTCTCTGATACTTACTTTATAAGTGCTGATCCGGACGGAATGGTTACGAGTAAGGCCATAGTAATAGATTTACAGGTGGCCATAGAAATGAACTCTATGGACCTAAGCCACCTCATTGCTCATGAATTTCATCATAATTACAGGGCGTTGAGCACCCCTCAGACGGAAGATCCTTTTATGTCAGCTATTAACAAAGTTCATCAGGAAGGAATCGCAGATTTGATAGACAAAGACCAGCCGCCTGTTTCAAAACTGGGGCTCTACCCTCAGATGATCATAGATCTGTATAATAATGATTATTTCAATACCCCGACCAAACTGGCACAGTTAGACGATATAGTGGTGCAATACAGCAAGGGAGAGATTGATTATCAGGCCTTCAGCAATCAGATCAGTCGTTTCTTTCTTTTCGGGGGGCATACCAACGGCTTTTACATGTCTTCTCTTATTAAAAAAGAGCTGGGTATACAGGCCCTCATTGAGACTTTTGACAGCCCCGTTGCCTTCTTCGAGCTCTACATCAAAGCCGCCAGGAGTTCCCCGGATGACCACCAGTTCAGTACCGCATTTCAGGACTTCATCGAGAGCAAAAAAGGCTCTGGTGGTTGACCAGAGCCTTTGAATTTCTATTCTTCAGAGTAAGACTATCGCTCCAGATTCTTACTCCATATCTCAAAAAGACGCTCCTGGGCAGGTGACATTTCTTCCATCTTCTTCACCAATGTTCCCTCAATCTGAATACCCACCTTGGCAAAGTATTCCGAGAGAGGAAGTTCTTTATTATCGAGTACATAGTCGTCAAAAAACTGCCTGATTTCAGGATAAGTCATGGCAGCCAGGTCATCGAAGAAGGTAGCCTCAGATACCGGTTTGCCCTTACCATACTTTTCAATCAGATCAAGCAGGAGTTCACGTAAGCCCATTTTGCCATCTGAAAGCTCAAGCAGGCGAATGTCCAGCAGGTTGCCAATGAGAGAGCCTTTAAAGTAAATATTACCGTATTGTCGGGAGCCTTCAGTGGTAAAAGACTCTTCCGCCAGCTTCCTGAGGCTCCAGTCCGAGTTAAAGACCTGCTGGTTTACCAGAATTTTTTGTCGCACGCTACCCATCAGGTATTCGTCCAGGGTCAGCTCACCCGCCCTGTAAAGCAATATGTTTGAGGCCCATTCGGTTACGCCCTCATATAGCCAAAGATGAACAGAGGGGGTCGGCTTCACAAAGTTGAATTCTTCTACAATCTCACTATGAATGTTGAGCGGGGTGACAATATGAAAAAACTCATGAGAGGCAATATCCGTCACAGCCTGTACCTGCTGCGGTGTATTGAAGTCATTCTCAATCAGGGTATATTCTGAGCTGTAAGAGTGCTCCCAGGCTCCTGTAGCCCCTCTTGTATCTGTGGCAAAGTGATAGAGAAAGGTGTAACGATCCACTGGTAAATCAATCAGAAAATCCCTGGTCGCCTGCAACATGCTACTCATACTCTCCAGAAGGCGGTCAGAAGAAATCTTGTCATTTTGCGAATAGGTATAGATCACTACCTCTGTATCCGCAATCCGGGTGCTAGCACGGGTAAGCTTACCTAAGAGAATGGGGGAATCTACTGCATGATCGTAATCTGTTGCTTTATAAACGCCTTTATCCTCCGAAAGGGCTGTACCCACCTCCCAGCCATCACGGCCTTTGAGTGTAAGGGTCAGCGGGCTTTTTTGTAAACCATGGAAATAGCCCAGCATGGTGTGCACATTGATCAGGGCATGATCTTCTTCCAGAGAGGAACCCGCCATGGGATAGATGGGATATTCTGAAAGCGGGGTATCGAAGGTCTCAGCGACTTTATAGGTAAGTTTGTGCACCTTCCTCGGGTCACTGATTTTGTATTGATTCACGGAAAGCTTTTCTACCTCAAGCGCTTTTCCCTTCTTATCAAAGGCTTCAAAATCACTAATCAAACGACCAATATTCATGGTCTGATAGGTACCTGGTGCTGTTGAGGCAAACTGAAAAGTAGAAGCTTCTTTCAATTTGCCCGGATAGAGCGTAATGTTAAAGGTATCGGTGCTCTGCGTCATATCGATGGTATAGCGCATTTCCGGTAGCTTCTGTGCAATAAGAGAGGTTGCTGCATAAAGAAACACAGCGATCAGTGAAAGCTTTCTCATATCTGGACCTTTTAGATTCCCAACAGGAAGACGGTATTGAATTTCCGTGCCCGTTTCCCTAATGAGGGCCGAAATTAACAATTTATCGTCCGCTGTGGATATTCCGACTTGTTGAGATTTGTGTTTTTGTATGCATTCTGCAAGCAAACTGTCAATCTGGTAAGCAAGCTGAAGCTCTGGCTATACCTTTTCCAGTTTCACCCTGACGTTTTTGTGATAGGGTGTTTTGGCCAGAGGATCACAGTCTCTCAGGTCTGTTAGCAAATTGGGCAATACGCCTAACACCTCATCATTCGCCTCACCGGGATAGCTATAGCCATAACCATGAGGCATAGACAAAGTACCTTCAGGAATATCATCAGTGACAAGTGTCTGAATTTGTATGACGCCTACCCGGGAACTGCACCTGACCGTATCACCAGTAGCTACCCCCAATAATTCGGCATCGGCCGGATTAATTTTCAACTGCCCGATACGATCTTTCTTACGCCACTCAGGATTACGCAGAATACCATTGGCATTATAAGACCTGCGTTCACCGGCCATCAGGTTAAAAGGATATTGTTTGTAAAGCTCCCTTTCTTCAGCTTCCACTTCCGTCAGTTTATCTAACCAATCGAGCATTTCAGGAATCTCCAGATGCACTTTTTTGTCTTTGTGACGAATCAGATTCCAGCCCTCCTCCTGTGTATGTTCACTGATCAGTGTGCCAGAGGGACTGTTGAGTATTTTGTTAAAGAGTGCCTCACCCAATCGATACCCCTTCCCTTTCAATCCGGTTCTGCGTACAGCTTCCGGGTACCTGTCTGCATATCGGTGAGCTCCAATCCATACCAATGAGGCGACCTTGCTATATGAATGTGGTAGCGCCTTGCCAATAGTTTCCTTGAGTACAAAAAGTGTATACTTCTTCCACTTCGGCCTTATAGAAAGTGTCATGGCCAAAGCCAGCGGGAACAAACGGAGTCGGGGGAATTTTCGGTCTACTCTGGCAATAGCAGCAAGCAGCGGAAAAGATGCCGGTACCTCTCCCATTGCGGTTGCCAGCCTGTGATAGATTTCCGGTTCATCCAGGCTGTTGGCCAAAGGCTTGCTGACAGGGTGCCGCAGGTGAAAGAAGTTTTTCGGAAACTCCAGGTTGAAAAAGGTAGCCTCCATTTTTTCGTACTGCGTGGCTGCGGGTAACACATAATCAGAAAGCACCGCAGTTTCAGTCATGGCCACCTCTATAGTCACGAGCAAGTCCAGTTTGGCATAAGCTTTTCGCTGAGCATGAGTATCCGGATAGTTGGCCACCGGGTTAGAACTATCCACCACCAGGGCGCGAAGCCTTTTAGGGTGGTCCGTATCTATTTCCAGCGGCAGAATACCTGGCGGAAAGAGCTTCGCAATCCCCTTCATGCCTGTTACCTGTGTGGTAAGCCCACCTGCCTCAGGCTCTTTGGAATGGCCAATAACCGGGATAAAATTCGTGTGCAGGGTATTGGTTCCCTCCTTGCCAAAGTTACCGGTGATTAAAAACAAAAGCCTTGATAAGTAGGCATTGAGGGTGCTGTTGTGACTCTGCTCAATCCCCAAATCAGATCTGATGGCAAAGGTACTGGCCGAGGCAATCCCCCTGGCTACCTTCCTGACATCTTCTTCCGACACCCCGGCAATACTACAGAACTGCGCTACATCGATTTGCAGAAAATGTGGTTTGACGGCTTCAAAACCGGTAGTTTTATCGGTCAGGAAGCTCTTGTCTTCGAGCTCTTCCTGTACAATTACACCCAGCAGGGCAGTCAGCAGAAAGGCGTCTTTCCCTGGTCTGACCTGTAGAAAGATGTCTGCTTTTTTGGCCGTTTCAGTATTTCGGGGATCTACTACCACCATGGTCCTGTTCTT
The DNA here is from genome assembly GCA_002427745.1 of Roseivirga sp. UBA6061. GTDB lineage: Bacteria > Bacteroidota > Bacteroidia > Cytophagales > Cyclobacteriaceae > Roseivirga. Next base: position 99,468 of record DIYF01000085.1, read on the forward strand.
ATTTCTGGACAGCTCATTAATAGTAGGCCGGGCCTTGGGAATACCATGCGATTGTACAGGGTTGGCTCCTATGATCAACACATACTCCGCTTCTCCTACTGCTTCGCAATAGTTAAGGTTTTGCCGGCCGAATAAATGTCCGTTCACCCAGAAATTCCCTGTTTTCTCCTGGGCCAAAGCCGAATAGATATACCGGGTCTGGCAGGCAGCCCTGAATGCGGCCCCAAAAGTACCTCCCAGATGGTTTCCCTGTCCGCCACCTCCCACGTAGGCGATACTGGTACCACCATAGGTATCCCGAATGTCCACCAGCTTCTCTGCAATTTCTTTGATGGCCTGATCCCAGGATATCTCCTCGAACGAACCATCCTCCTTGCGCTTCATGGGTGAGGTCACCCGTGCCTGGTCCTGATAGAAATTCAGCCGGGTAGCTTTTTGACAGAGGTATCCTTCTGAAATCGGGTGAGCCTTATCCCCAAGAATGCGCGTGTACTGCCCCGACTCATTCTGTTCAATCGTGATACCGCAGTTTTGCGAGCACAGGATGCAGGCTGTAGCTTTAGAAGTCATAATCAGTTATTTGAGGTTTGAGAATGGGTGTCCGTGAAAATGAAATGTTCCATGTATTGCAGAAGCTGATCACAATTACCGAGTATGACCCGCCCCTCTCGAAGTAGTTTAGCCATCATGATACTGCCTTCTACCAGGGCCATGATGAACTGAGCTTCTCTGACAGGGTTGACTTCTTTCCTGAACTCCTTATTGGCAACTCCTTGTACGATAATGTTAACCAGGATGCCTGTGAGGTCTTCCAGCGCCTCTTTCACCGGCATTCTAAGCTCTTTATCGGTATCGTCTACTTCAATGGCCGTGTTGAGAATGGGACAGCCCCCCTTAATGACCGGATTGGTGACAGATTTCAAAAAATTATCGACCAATCTGAGCAGTTGTGCTTTGGCCGGCTGATTCTCTTCAATACCCTCCAGGTATGTGGCGCGCAATTGCCGGTAATTATACCGGAATGCTTCCTGAGCCAGATCTTTCTTAGAGGTGAAATGCCGATAGATGCCGCCTTTTTGAAATCCTGTGGCATCAATCAGCATCTGTACTTTAGCTCCCTCAAAACCATGTACATTGAATACAGGTGCCGATTTCTCAATGATCTCCTGCCGGGAAGCGACCGGGTTTCTACTTGTTCTTTTCAAAGGACTATGTCTGTTTACTCCTATAAATATAAGAGACCAAATGGTTTCTTAAAGAGAAAAAGACGATTTCCTGAAGAGGCATATCCCTGAGACCTCAGCTAATCTGATCGTAAAAGGCTTGAAATCTACCGGTCACCCGGGCATTTAAAAAAGGCTATTTGTTATCCACCAGTTGCATGCGCGTATCCTCTCCCCACACTCTCGCTGAGCGGTAGTAGTTAATCTCCATAGCTTCTAAACGGGCATCCAGGCGGGCCAGGCGGGTTTTGTACTCCTCCCAGTTTCTGTCATTACCGGAGCAGCCAATCTCTGAATAGCCAGGTAGTCTTGGGAAGATCATATATTCAATTTCGTCCATATTGGTGACTGTCTCAGACCAAAGAGGACTTTCCACACCCAATATAGATTCCTTATCTACTCCTTTGGCAAAGAGTTCAGGATCCCAGTTGTAACCATCATCCACTTCGATATAAGCAGCCCAGTGAAGCCCCCATTGGGTGGTAGAGTCATACTGCATATCAAGATAGGCTCTTTTGGCCGGAGACATAATTACTTTGCTTCCCTTACTCACCGCCATTCTGGCAAAATCGGGGCTATTCCAGAGCTGAACTACCGACTGCTCATCCAAATCTGCCTGGGCTACTTCGTCCCAGCCAATCATCGATTTGCCATGAGCGGTAACAATCCCCTTCACCCTATTTACAAAGGGGATGTAGTCTTCCAGACTGGTCACATGGCTTTCGTCTCCCCCGATATGGATGTAAGGACCTGGTGTCATTGCAGACAGTTCTCTTATAACATCATCGATAAAGGTGTAGGTGATTTCTTTATGGGTGCAAAAGGTGCTGAAGCCAACTTTGGTGCCCGTATAGAGTTCTCTCGCATTTCCCTCACAGTTGAGTTCTGCATAAGATGCCAGGGCCGCATTGGTATGACCGGGCATATCAATTTCCGGAATGATCATGATATGTCGTTCGGCAGCATAGCGTACAATCTCTTTATACTCTTCCTGGGTGTAGAAGCCACCTTCTCCCCCGCCTACCTGGGTAGAACCGCCATGGGTTGTCAGTTTAGGCCAGCTTTTGATTTCAATGCGCCACCCCTGATCATCTGTGAGATGCAGGTGCAGGGCATTCATCTTAAAGAAAGCAAGATAGTCTATAAACTGCTTGACATCTGATACGCTGAAGAAGTGACGGGCCACATCGAGCATGGCACCTCTGTAGGCAAACTCAGGAATATCGGTGATGGTACCTGAAGCGATCTCCCAGGGGCCCTCTACCTGAGTATCCGATTCGATTTCGGGTGGCAACAGTTGTCTAATGGTCTGGATACCCCGGATCAATCCGGCTTCGGTCTGCGCACTCAGCTCCAGAAGTTTCTCATCTATATTCAGTTCGTAGCCTTCATCGCCAAGTTCAGAATCAGAAATTATCGAAAGTAAAATTCCCCTGGACACCTTTGCATCTGTCAGTTCAGGCTTCAGGTTGAAACCTGTGGCCGGATTGAGCATACCGGCCAGAAATTCACCGGCCGCCCGGGTCTCATTGCTCACATACAGTCCTGTAGATGATTTAATACCAAAAGAGCTTCCCGTAGCTATGACAGCAGTCGGTTTTGGTATGAGGGGCTCTGCATTAAGGTCTTTGGGGGTAGGTTTATCACAGGAAAAAAGAATAACTAGGCAAATCGACAGCAGCGTCAACAGCCTCAGTGAAAAGGGGGCAGCTTTCATGTTAGTTTTGGGTTCCCCTAAAATAGCAATACTTATTGAAAACTGATAAAGGAAAGCCGGTGCACAAATGTCAGGGAGATAACCCCTGGCCTGGAAGATAAAGAGAAGTCCATGGATCAGGGCCAATACCCCTGATCCATGGACTCTGATACTCTCGTTTTGCTTCCCTCTACTCCCACCTGAGTGTCTCGGCCGGATTGGCCACGGCAGCTTTGACCACCTGATAGCTCACTGTGAGTATGGTAAGTACCAGTACCATCAGTACAGGGAGGGCAAACAGCGCCAGCCCAATTTCCATGCGGTTGGCAAAATTAGCCAGCCACTGATCGACCATAAGGTAGCCAACGGGGATAGACAGCAAAGATGCTATGAGAATAAGTACCAGGTAATCTCTGGTAAGTAAAAGTGAGATGTTGCTAAACGAAGCTCCCAGCACCCTGCGAATACTCACTTCTTTGGCACGCTGACCTATGTTGTAGATAGAAAGACCGAAGAGTCCCAATACTGTAATGATGATGGCAAGTATTGAAAAGAAGGTAAAGATCTGTCCAAACATTCTGTCAGAGCGGTATTGTCTATCGAAATACTCGTCCAGAAAGAAATAATCGAAATGACTGCTGGCAAAGCTTCCACCAAACACTTCTCCCAATTCTGAGATAGTTTTATTGATATCTGCCGTGTTTACCTTCACGGAATAGTATTTCACCCGGTTATGATTGGTGTAGATGTGGGCCTCCTTTGTACTCTTCAACGACTGCTGGCTGATATCATCAATGATGCCTATCAGGGTAACCGGACTGGTTTCATAGTAAATCGTTTTGTTGACCCAATCTGCCAGGTTTGCCTCGGCCCCAAAAAGATCTCTGGCAGCAGAGAGGTTGAGTACCACAGCAGCCGTATCTGTGAAATCAGGTGAATAGCTTCTGCCATGTATCACCTCGATATCATAGAGATCGGCAAAGTATTCATCGATGGCAATGTCCTTGGCATAGAGCGATACATCTTCCGCTCCCGGCCCCAGGGCGATCCAGCGCATTCGGGAAATTTCGTAACCCGGAATTTCCGAAGTAGCACTTACCGATTCTACCCCACTTAGCTGACGCGCGCCATTCATAAAGGCGGCCTCGCTGGATGCCCGGCTTGCCATACCGGTAAAAGGTTTTCTCACAACGAGCGTCTGATCAATATTCATTCCCAGAGACTGATTCTGCATGAACCTCAACTGACCATATACCGTGAAAGTGCCGATAATGAGAACCAGGGCTATGGAAAACTGAAAAACTGTCAGCACTCTTCGTAACAGCAAGCCTGATTTGCTGCTTTTACTTCTCCCCTTTAATACACTGGTTACCTTAAGCTTGGAAAACAGCAATGCAGGATAAAAACCAAAGAGCAATGCCCCTAAAGTAAAGAGCCCGACAAATTTGATGGTGATTATCAGTGCTTCACCACTGAAGAAGGTGATAGGAATGCCAAGCAGCGACTCAAAAAAGCTGATGGTTACCTGTAGTACGGTAAGAGAAAGTACAATAGACAGGAAGTTGATAACGAGTGATTCTGTGATAAACTGATTGATTAGCTGGTTTCTATGGCTTCCGAGAACCTTTCTTACGCCTACCTCTTTGGCTCTGTCAATCAGCTTGGATGTGCTAAGATTGATATAATTCACCCAGGCAATAAGCATGATAAAGAAGCCTATGATGGTCATAAAGAACACCGTTCTTTCATTGCCATTGGCTTCCAGCTCAAACACCTGATCAGACTTGAGGTGAATATCTTTGATCGGCTGCAGCTTAAATACAATCTGCTCCTCTGCATACCATGTTTCCCTGTCTTTCAGAAGCTCATTGAGCTTATCTTCAACAACAGCCACATCGGCCCCGTCACTTACCCTGGCATAAGTGTAAAAATTACCCCAGCCAAAATCATTGTCCAGATTCCACTCAGCGGGCAGCGACCCGAACGAGCAGAGCGCTTCGAATTTGAAATGCGTATTCTCAGGCAAATCCTCAAATACACCTGTCACCTTCATATCGGCCTGCATATTCTTAAAGCGCAGCACCTTACCCACAGCCGACTCTCCGGCAAAAAACTTGTCTGCCACTGAACGGGAGATCACTACTTCATTGGGGTTTTCGAGAGAAGGTTGTGTGCTTTCAGGAGTCCAGTCGAATCCGAGAATTCCAATAGCATCATGATCGGCAAAAAAGCCTTTGTTAATGTTAAAGGTTTTGGCCACCCCATCTTTAGGAAAGTAGCTAAGGGCAAATGACTGGAAAATTTTCGCTGTACCAATGAATCGGCTGGTCTCTGTAAATTCCGGAATATCGGACTTGACCAAAGGCCCGATCCCCGGAAAGATTGACGCCACATCATCATCGCCTTCTGCCGGCCTTTCAGAGTGACGGTAGATTCGATAGATATTGTCTACCTCGCTATGATAGTCATCATAGCTCTTCTCAAAGGAAACGTATTTAAAGATCAGCAGGCAGGCTACCATAGATAAGGAGAGTCCCACAATGTTGACCAGGGAGAATACCTTATTTCTTTTGAGCTGTCTGAAAGCGAGTAAGATGTTGTTTTTAAGCATGAGTTTTCTTGTTTGGGCTCAAATACCCTTTCGGGTTCACATACATCTATACTACAACTATGCCTAAAGTGTAAATTACTGATTTCAAGACATTTATAAAAAACCGACTGTATCGCAAGGTTTTGGGATCGTATCACTTTGATACGGTTCTGAATCAAAGTGAGACAGTAATACACCTATTCATATCTCAAAGAGTCCACAGGATTATCCGTGGCTGATTTGAGCGAAAGTAGCCCCGTAGTCAGTAAAGTAATTGCCAGCAACATGGCCATGGGTACAATAAACACATAGGCCTTTATGCCGGTCGCGAAAGAGTAACTATCCAGCCAGCTGTTAGTGGCATAATACGCCACCGGAATGGCCAGGGCTATGGCCACCAGTGTGAGGTAAATAAACCTTTTCGAAATCAACAGCACCACACTGCTGACGGAAGCTCCCAGTACCTTGCGAATACCAATTTCTTTTCTGCGCTGCAATACAGCATAGGAAGTAAGTCCGAAAAGCCCCAGGCATGAAATCCAGATGCCCAGCAGGGTGAAAAAGTTAAACACCTTTCCAAAAATGCGGTCTTCGGTAAACTGACGTTCGAAGTACTCATCCAGAAAGAAATAGTTGAAGGTACTCCCCGGAAAATGGCTTGTGTATTGCCGCTCAATATCGCGAAGTGCTCCTTCATAATCTCCACTGGTCACCCTCACACAGAGATAGTTGTTGGCAAAAGGAATGTAGCGGTACATGATAGGGTCGTAACCGCTTTTGAATGACTTCTGGAGGAAATTCTCCACCACTCCTACTACCGTAAATTCAATGTTTCCATCCGTTATTTTCTTACCCAGGGCCTCATCAGGGTGCTGAAAACCGAACTGCTCTGCCGCGGCTCTACTGAGTAAGAGACTCTCTCCTTCCTGCGAGAAGTTTTTGTCAAAGCCTCTCCCTGCCAGCACCTCCAGCGAAAGGTTACGGATATAGGTATCATCTATACCCAGGAATGGAATGGAAGTGATTTCGTTTTCCGGGCTTGTGGTCAGTCTCACGCCATTGTTTACCCATTTGATTTCATTACCGGGAATCATGGTAGTATTGGACACCTCGGCCACATTGGCCTGCAGACGCAGTTCGTTCTTGAAAGTCGTCAGCCTGTCAGCCTCTCCCTGGCTCAGTGAAGGCCCTGTAACGACCACCATCTGATCAGAATCAAAACCCCAGTCTGAGTTGAGCATATAGTCAATCTGACTGCGAACCGCCAGGCTGCCCACCAGCAAAAAACAGAGGATCGCAAACTGCAGGACCACTAGTCCCTTTCTGACCATACCATCAGCACCAGAACCGGCCCTCTGCCCTTTTAGTACCCGAATCGTCTTGAAGCGTGAAAGCACCCAGGCCGGGTAAAACCCGGAAAGCAAAGTTCCTGCAGTCAGCAAAGTCAAAACCAGTACGACAAAGGACTGATTGATGGTGACGATCTGACTTAAGGGACGACCCAATGCCTGCTCAAAAAACGGAATGGAAAGCTGCATCAGGGTAAAGCCCAGGATAATTCCGATCAGATTGACCATGAAAGATTCAATAAGAAACTGCTTGATCAGGCTGGTTCTGCTGGCCCCGTTTACTTTCCTCACCCCTATTTCCTTGGTGCGTTCCAGTGATTTGGAAGTGGAAAGATTGATATAGTTGAAATAAGCCAGCACCAGGATGAAAAGTGCTACTCCGGTAAGGATCTGAACAATGCGCGCATTGCCTGTGGGCCCCACCTCAAATCTAAGCTTGGACTCAAGGTAAATGCTCTCGATCGGCTGCAAGTACAACCTGGGCTCTACCCCTTCTGCTATCAGAGAGGCATAACGATCTTTTGTCCATTCAGGAAACCTGGCTTCCAGAGTTTTAAAATCTGTACCGGGCGTCAGTTTGAGATAGGTGGGAAAGGCATTCCAGCCAAAGGAAGTTGCGGCACTGCCCCCTGTGGCATTTTCCAGCGTTTTGAAAGAAAGAAGAATATCAAAGTCAAAATGCGTATTGGGTGGCAGATCTTCAAATACTCCGGAGACCTGATACAGCTCATCACCATAGGAATTGTTTACCCTTATGGTTTTACCCACCACATTGGTCGAACCAAAGTAACTCCGCGCCTTTGCTTCAGATAAAGCCACTGAGTTTGCCTCTTTCAACACCTGATCGGTGCTGCCTTCAATGAGATTAAAGCTGAACAGCTGAAAGAATGATCCATCTGCATAAAAGAGTTTCTTTTCATTGAATACCTCATTCTCTACCGTAAACAGGTTGGACATAAAACCGGCAGACCAGAGTTTGGTCATCTCCTCCACTTCCGGAAAATCCTCTTTCAGCGCAGGGCCCGCACCGGCAGTAAGGCCTGCGCTTTTATCATGCTTATCGGTGTATACGCGCTCAAACTGAACCCGGTAAAGCTCACCGGCATGCTCATGGAAACTATCGAAGCTCTGCTCAAAGCTTACAAACTGAAAGATGAGCAGGAAAGCCCCCAGCCCTACGGCCAGGCCTGTGATATTGATAAAGGAGAAAACTTTACTCTTGGTAAGGTTTCTCAGGGCGGTTTTGAAATAGTTTTTAAGCATTGGTTTTGAGTTTTAGATTGACCGGATTTATGTTATTCTGACCTGAGTGTATCTACAGGATTGGCACGTGCAGCACGAGCCGTCTGATAGCCTACAGTAAGGAAGGTGATTATGAGCAAGGTTATCCCCGCTACCGGAAGTACCAGAACGGGCATATCAATACGGAAAGCATAGTTATTGAGCCAGTTGTCCATAATGAACCAAACCAGTGGACAACCCAGGACAAAGGCGATGATCACAAGCCCCAGAAAGTCTCTGGAGATCAGCCTGACGATATTAAAAACAGAAGCTCCCAGTACTTTGCGCACCCCTATTTCTTTGGACCGCTGCAGGGCAATGAAAGACGACAGACCAAAAAGCCCCAAACCGGCAATGGCCATGGCCAGTATAGAAAAGGCTCCGAAGAGTGAACCGAACTGCTGATCTTCCCTGTAAGCTTCATCGAATTTCTGGTCCATGAAATTATATTCAAAAGGTACCTCCGGAAATACTTTTGACCAGTTGGTTTCCACATCACGTAAGGTAGCTGGGAGGTCTGTGGAAGACAGTTTGATCACCAAATGGGTCATAAAGGTATCGTGTCCCAGGAAGTAGGCCGTTGGCTCAATTTCATCTTTGAGAGACCTGCGGTTATAATCGGCCACTACCCCCATGATATTGTAGATATCATTGCTTCCTTCATCACCAAAACGCAGGCGCTTGTTCAATACTGCCTCTGCCCCTCCGGCAAAGCCCAGTTTGGCGAGTAATGCCTCATTGATGATGACATTCGCCCTTTCCGCCTCCCAGTTGTCTGTGTAGTTGCGTCCGGCCACCATGGGTACATCCAGGGTTGGGAAAAAGTGCTCATCAACGGTGGTAAGATAAATCGTAGAATTGTCTATCAAAGTTTCTCCCACAATGCTAATGCCTCCTCCCGCTGAGGCGATACTACTTCTACCACCCCCCGGAATGGATGAAGCTGTGGCGAGCTCTATTACCGTAGGGTTGCGCGAAAGTTCTGCTCTGAGCAGTTCGTACTTCTGACTATACAGACTGCTGTCCTCAAGGTCATGTGCCGGTACCTTCAATGAAAGTACCTGGTCGATACTGATGCCCAGATCACGGTTTTTCATAAAGTCAATCTGCATATACACAATGGCTGTACCTGCGATGAGCACCAGCGAAGAAACAAACTGAAAGACGACCAGGCTCTTGCGTAAGGCCAGGCCGCTGCGGGAATTCCTCAGTTTCCCCTTGAGTACGGTAACCGGACGGAAAGAAGAAAGCACAAGGGACGGGTAAAAACCTGACAGCACTGTTCCGCTGAGTGTAATGGTCAACAACAATGTCAAAACAGCACTATTGGTCCAGACAAAACTGACCAGGTCTTTACCCAGCATATTGTTGTAAACAGGTCCTAATACCTGAACTGCCGTTAGTGCCAGAATAGCAGCAAAAACATTGATAAAGAGCGATTCCAGCATAAACTGAGTAACGAGCTGCCATTTAGCAGCTCCCACCACTTTGCGCAGGCCTACCTCCCGGGCACGATCCATCGCCTTGGCTGTAGACAGGTTGATATAGTTCACCCAGGCAATCACCAGGATAAACATGGCAATGATGAGCAGGAAATTGACGGTTTTGCTGTTACCACTGGCTTCAGGCTCGTAGGTAAATCCACTGGTCAGATGAATATCCGTCATCGGCTGCATGGTAAACTGAAGGGTCAGTCCCGGCCTCAGGTACTTTGCGGGAAAATCCATAAGCTTTGCCTGAACAGCCTGAGGGTCAGCCTCCTCACTCAACTTTACATAAGTATAAAAGTTATATCCCCGCCAGCCATCTTCATCGGCACGATCCTGAATGGTGGCAAAGGAAATCATGACCTCGAATTTGTAGTGCGTATTTCCGGGTATATCGTCCAGCACGGCTGTTACTTTAAAACTCCCTCTGTGAAGCCCCAAAACATCTACTGTCTGGCCTACCGGGTTTTCATTACCAAAAAGGCGCATGGCTCCTTTCTTTGTAAGAATCATTGAATTAGGGTTTTTGAAAGGCTGACTATCACCATGTAAAATGCGGTATGAAAAAATATCCAGAAAGTGCTCATCAGCGGCAATTACACCACTTTCATTGATGAGCTCATCTCCCCTCTTGATCACCAGATCTTCATAGAGCTTCATGGTGGTGGTATACTGCTCTACCTCGGGCAGTTCCTCTTTCATGGCCTTGCCCAGGGGACTAAAAGACATGGCATCCCGTGCTCCGGTAACCCCGTTTACTACATTGTCAGTCACCATGCGATAAATCCTGTCAGCATCAGTATGATACTTATCATAGCTCTTCTCAAAGCTGACATAGGAATAGATGAGCAGAAATGCCGTAAGGCCTATAAAGAGTCCGAAGATATTGATCAGGGTAAAAGCCTTGTTTTTTACAAGACTCCTGAAAGCGATTTTGAAGTAGTTTTTTAGCATAGTTCAGGGTTATTCGTGCCTTAAGGTATCAACAGGATTCATTCGTACGGTCTTCATTGACTGAAAGCTCACCATCAGTGCCGCCAAAATAAGTGTACCGACAGCCGGCATGAGCAGCAGCTGGCTATCAATAGCGATTCGGGAGGCATACTGATTAAGCCAGTCTTGCAGCAAATAATAGACAAGTGGCATCACGACCACCGCAGCCAACAGAATCAGGCGCAGATAGCCGGTTAAAAGCAATCGGAGAATAGACGCTACACTGGCCCCCAGAATCTTGCGGATACCAATCTCTTTGATGCGCTGATGGGTGCTGTCATAAGCCAGTGCAAGCAGCCCCAGACTGGCCAGGCAAATGCTTAAGACGGCCAGGGTGGAGAGCTGTCGCTCAAATTGCTCAAAAGAAAGGAACTGCTCATTGAAGTTGGCTTCAGAGAAAAAATAATCGAAGGGATTTCCCGGATAAAGCTCCTTAAACAGCCGCTCGATCCGTTCCAGCATTTCAGGTCCGAGTGCTCCTGCTGTCCTGATTGAAAAGTACTTGGAATCAATGGCAGGGAAAAACATCAGATCGGATACCGGGATATCGGGCGATTCCATATGAAAATCTTTTACCACACCGATCACCTCCACTGGCGTTCCGAAGTACTTTACGCTTTTTCCCACAATCTCTTGCGGTGAATCAAACCCAAGCCGGTTTACCGCAGATTCATTGAGCACCAGTGGGCGTCCGTTATGATCTTCAAGGTTCGGCTCATCGGTAAAAAACCGGCCCGCCACTATCTCAATACCATAAACCTCAGCATAATTTTCATCAGCAAAAATCCTGTCGATATAAACAGGAGGATTTCCCTCTCCGGGAGCGCCAAAGCCTGCCTTAAAATCTACTTTATAGCCCGGCACATGATTGGAGGTAGCCACCGACCTGACACCTGGTATACCCAGAAGGCCGTTTTTGAAAACATTGATGGCCTGGTTATAAGATGTATGAGCGCTGTTTCTCACTCCCGGGCCCTCTACCACCAATACCTGATCCATTTTCAGATTGGTCTCGACCGACTTAAGATGTCTCACCTGATAAATAACCGTCAGCGTGGCAAACAAGAGCCCAATGGTAATGGCAAACTGAGTGGTGACCAGGGTTTTCTTCAGGGTATCTCCTCTCCCTGTGCGCCCCAGGCTGCCCTTGATCATATCGCGGCTCTTCAGGCTGTTGAGCAGGATGGTCGGGTAAAGTGCCGATAAGAAAACTGCCAGGATCAAAAGGCTTACAAAGCCCATCAGGAGCCAGGTATTGCTGAGCAGATAATCCAGCCCTCCCTTTCCGACAATATCGTCCAGGTAACCGTAGGAGCCCTGATAGAGGGTAAGTGCCAGCCCCAGGGAGAGTAAGATCATGACACTGGTATTCAATAGCTGCTGCTGAAAAAGCTCTCTTTTTCCGGCTCCGTGAATCCTGCGCACGGCCACTTCTTTGATTCTGCGTATGGTCAAAGAGGTATTGAGGTTCATATAGTTGAACCATGCGATAGCCACAATCAGTACCACTAATAAGATCAGGAGTTTTAGTGTTCCCGGATCGGTCACTGAAGCCATATCCTGAAGCATATGAGTGGCTTCCAGGTGAATATCACGGGCAGGCATCAGGTTCAGCCGGGCATCTTCCATATCCTGTGGTCGCTTATTTCGCAAAACGAAATCGTCCAGTTTGACCTGAAGTTTGTTCAGATCTGTTTCAGGTGTCAGCTTAAGGTAAGTGTAGTTTTTATCGCCCAGGAAATGAAGGTGTCTCCAATTCTCCTCCTGCTCCAGGTATGGCATTTGTACGAGTATAGCAGGCCTTATGTGTGAATTCCCGGGCCAGTCTTCAAAGACCAGGGATACAAGAAATTCCTGCTTCCCGTTGAGCTTCATGGGCTTTCCCACCGGGTTTTCGTCACCAAAGAACTTCAGCGCCATAGATTCGCTTATGGCAATGCCCTGGATCGTATTATCGAGGTCCTTTCTATTGCCCTGTTTAATGTCAAAAGTGAAGATCTCGAAGGCATCCGGATCTACTGCCCAAAGCTCATCCACATTAAAACTGACAGGACCTGAGCTGTTTTCGGAGGCCATGATGGTATGGCGCATAGTGCCCGCAAGCGGAAGTATGCGGGTGGAGCGGACCACTTCCGGCATTTCGGCCTTCAGACGGTCAGCAATATCATTTGAGATACCGGCATGCTCTCCGAAATTACCTGCCACATCGGTATAAGAAACAGACAGTCTGTATACCTCATCCAGGTCTTTCTGGTAATCATCAAAACTGTACTCATATGCGACATGGCCCAGAATGGTAATAGCCGCCAGTATGGCCAGTGCCAGCCCCCCTACATTTATCGCGGTAAAGGTGCTGTTTCGCTTAAGGCCTCTGAATATGGAAATGATGAGATGTCTGAGCATGGTTCTATTCGTGTCTTAATGAATCTACCGGATTGGCCTGAGCCGTTTTGAAAACGGATGTGCCAATGGTACTAAAACTAATAACAGCAATCGTTACAAGTGATGCGCCAAGCATCCACCACTCTACCGAAATGGCATAGGCAAAATCAGCCAGCCAGCTACTCATAAAAATGTAAGCCAGTGGCCCTGCTACCAGGAAGGCCAGCACCATGAGGATCATGTATTCCCGGGTGAGCAGGACGGTCAGCCTCCACAGCGGGGCTCCCAGTACTTTGCGAATACTCATTTCTTTTCTCCTGTACTCTGTCATGAGCTGAATCAGGCCGTAAATACCAAAAGCTCCGATGAGCAGCCCAAGGATGGTAAACTGTAAAAAGAGTGCTCCGAAACTGCGCTCTGAAGCATATTGACGATCAAACTCCTGATCTACCAGCTGATAGCTGAAAGGAAATTCGGGGTATACCTGCTGCCAGATATCTTCTACTTTGCTGATACTTTCTGCCAGCTCTGTTCCATTAAGCTTAACCGCAATCTTTTGGTAAAAGGCAGGTGCCAAAGCCATGACCATCGGATAAATCTCTCTCCGCAATGAGTTGAAATGAAAGTCTTCAACCACACCTATCACGAAGCCCGGTGTGATGCCATCTCCACCGAAATCGTAGGTTTTGCCAATGGCCTCTTCCGGGGTCCAGCCCAGCTGTTCACAAAGCCTGCGATTGATTACAATTCTTTCCTCGGCATCTGTTGGAATTTCGCGGGAAAAATCCCTGCCGGCTATCAGTTTCAGGTCATAGGTCTTCAGGTAATCGTAGTCTACCCCGGTGGTGGTAAAGCTCTTATTGGTCTCCATGCCTTCAAACCTGGCCACAATACCAAAAGCAATGTCACCCGGGCTAAGCTCTGCCAGAGTAGATGACTGCACCTCTGTCAACCGGGAAAGGTCCTGACGGAAACGCTCATAGCCTGCGTGGATGTTGGCATTTCCATAGGTAGGTAAAACCAGTATTTGCTCCGTATCTATACCCAGCTCTTGGTTTTGCATAAAACGCACCTGAGAAAAAACGATGACCGTGCCTGAAATCAGCAGCATGGATATGGCAAACTGAAAGAAGACTACCACCTTGCGAAAAAGGAATTTCCGCTCTCCATTAAGACTGTCCTTAAACAAATGTCCCGGACCAAAAGAAGAAAGGTAGAAGGCCGGGTAAAGTCCTCCGACCATGCCGGTAAGCCCACTTATTGCCAATAGGTAAAATACATTGGTTTTATAAAAAGAATCGAAAATACCCGCTGGCAGCCCTACAGAGTTTAATAAGTCAGACTGGAAGAACTGAATCAGTGATATGGCCAGTATAAAGGCAATGAAACTCAGTACAACCGACTCACCGAGAAACTGGAGGATGAGTTCTCTGCGCTCTGCCCCCATGGTTTTGCGCAATGCTACCTCCTTTACCCTGCGAATGGACTGTGCTGTAGACAGGTTGGTATAATTGACAATAGCCAGCAACAGGATGATCAGCCCGGCACTGCTCAGAATATAGAGATTGTCTGCATTTCCCTGAGGTTCCAGCTCACCATAAAGAGGGTGCAGGTGAATATCAGTTAAGGGCTGCAGGTAGAGTCCCATATTGACCCCGTACAACTCGTAGTATTCAGGATCTGAATGTTCTTTGGAAGCTTCTATAATTTGCTCCTGCAATGCCACGGGAGATACACCATCCTCCAGCTGAAGATAAGTGTAATAGTAATGTGCATACCACCCGTTGGTCTGATAGGTGCGCAGGGGCTCATTAGGGTGTGTGGCGATGGAAGCAATCGAGGCCAGGTAGTCGAAGCTGAAATGTGCATTGGCCGGTGGATTTTTGACAATGCCATCAATGCGATAATCAGCGTAGTTATCGATTCGAACCGTTTCTCCCAGCAGCCCATCACTTCTACCAAAGATTCTCTCTGCTGCCTTTTCGGTGAGCACAATGGTGTTTGGCTCTTGCAGTATCTGCTGGTTGTTTCCCTCCTTTAGTTCATAAGAGAAAACCTGAAAAAAGGTAGAATCTGTGAAGTAGAATTTGTCCTCATGAATTCTTGTTTCGGCATGGGTTACCAGGGAAGGAAATTTTCTCAGGCGTACATAAGACTTGATTCCCGCATAGTTATCATAGAGAACCGGAGCCATGGCACCGGCTGTAACGGCACTGGTTCCCACGCCATTATCGAGGCGGCCCAGTGTCAAGCGCTTTATACGATCTTCTTTGTGGTGAAACCTGTCAAAGCTATACTCAAAAGCTACATATTGAAAAATGACAACAAAGGCCGCCAGGCCCAATGACAGTCCCAGCAGATTAATGATCGTATGCTTCTTGTTTCTCAGGAAGTTACGGAAAGCGGCATTGAGATAGCTTCTGAACATATTATTCGTCTTTTAGATGATCCACTACTCTGATATTTAACGTTTTAAGAAACTGCACTCCCAGGGCAAGGCCCATAGCAGCCAGCAGTAAAATGACCGGACCAGCCAATAACTCAGGACTGACCTTAATTCTGAAGGCGAAATCCGCCAGCCAAAAATCTATGAGATACCGGGCTAAAGGAACAGCGACCAAAACTGCGAGTATTATGGTTGGGACAAAGGGGCGGGTTAAAGTGCTTCCTACTCTGAGTGAAGAGGCTCCCAATACTTTTCTGATGCTGATTTCTCTGGACAGGCGTATCGTTGTGAAATATACAATTCCCAGCAGTCCCAACATGCTGATCAATACCAGGCCAATACTCATGATAATGGAGACCCTTGCCTGTGTTCGCTCACTGCTATATTGATTTTCAATATAGTCGTCTAAAATATGGAACTGGAAGATGCGGTTGGGGTATAGCTTGTCCCAAACATGTTTGAGCTCTATGAGTGACGAACTCAGATGCATATCATTAAGAGATTGTAGCCACACACGGCCACCGGTATCGGTATCTTCACCATTGTACCACAGGCCATGCGAGACAAGTAATCGCTGCATGGCACTTTCTACTTCTTCAAAATCCGCGGTTTTATCGAGCCAGAGATATGAAGACACACCTCCGTAGTTACTGGGAAAGGCATCCAGTTTGGGATTAAATTTTCTCGATATGAAAATATCAAAATCTAGATGCGAGTTTGCCGGAATATCTGCAAAAACTCCTGATACCTCATAAGTATCCTCATCTGTTGATGAAAGCATTTTCCCGAGTGGGTTCTCATCACCGAAAACCTTATTCGCAAAGCTCTCCGAAACAAACACCGAGTTCGGCTTTTCATCCAGAGCTGAGGCATCTCCGGCAATTGTCTGAAAAGAGAACATCTCATAAAAACCAGGCTCTGCAAAACAATAGGTGGCCTCCACATAGTTGCTTTCACCTTTAAGGACTGAATTTCTCAGTTCATATCTTGCATAGGCCTTTACCCCGGGGATACTTTCCTTTAAAATCACAGGCAAGCCAGGCGTCACCAGGAGGCTGGTACTTCTCTTTTCACCCTCAACATAAAATTCATTAACCAAGCGATAGACCTGATCCTTATGTTCATAAAAGCTATTGTAACTCCATTCATAGTCCAGGTAGCTTCCTGCAAACATGGCAAAAGCCGCAGCCATTGAAAGTCCTGACAGATTGGCTATGAAGAGACCTTTGGACCTCTTCACCTTTCTCCAGAAAAAACTTAAATGGCTCTTCAACATTTTATTCGTACCTCAGTGAATCAATAGGATTTCTGCGTGCAGACTTGAAGGTCTGGAAAGAGATGGTGGCAATAGCCACGATAAATACCAGCGACAAGGGTACGGCAAACAACCAGATTCCTGGCTTAATGGCATAGGCATAACCTTCCAGCCAGCTTTTGGCCCCCAGGTACACCAGTGGCAATGCCACCAGATTGGCCAGCAAAACCAGCAGTAGAAAATCTCTCGATAACAGACCAATGATATCCTTCACCGAAGCTCCAAGCACTTTCCTCACGCCTATCTCCTTACTGCGCTGCAGGGAATTATAGGCAGCCAGCCCGAAAAGCCCCAGGCTGGCGATAATGATTACCAGGATGGAGAACAGGTTGAAGACTTTGCCAAATAGTGAATCGTTTTTGTACTGTCTGTTAAATCGTTCGTCCAGAAAAGTATACTCAAATGAATGATTAGGGTAAAAACTGTCGTATTGATCTTTAATAAAACTCAATGTGCCGGGAATATCATTCCCTGTCAGCTTGAGATTGAGGTGATCAATCGGGCTGTAATAGGGTCGAAAAAGGATGGGCTCAATTTTGTTTCTGAGCGCTTCCTGATGAAAGTCCTTTAATACCCCAATGATGGTCCAGGAGCTTCCATACAGATTGATTTTCTGATTGATTGCCGCCTCAGGGTTTTCAAAACCCAGCATTTTACTGGCGGTTTCGTTGAGCATCAATCTGTCAATCAGACTGCCATCTGTATGGTGATCTCTGTACTCAAAATCCCGACCGGCCAATACTTCGATTTTAAACTGATCGACAAAACCATAGTCCACGTTCATCTGGTTGAGCATAAAAGTCTCATCAGAGCCCACTACGCTTGCATTGAAAACACGCCCCAGTCTGTCGCCCGGTACATTTCGTGACATAGATGCAGAGAGAATCTGAGGGTTCTGCAATAAGCTGTTCTTAAAATCTCTGACCTTCCCTATGTAGGTAGAATCAAAACTGACAAGCTCAGGGCCGTTCACAATCAGCATCTGTTCAATGTCCATTCCCAGATCCTGACTTTGCATAAAGTCGATTTGCTTATACACTGTAAAAGTACCGGCAATGAGCAGAGAAGAGATGGCAAACTGGAATACCACCAGGCTCTTTCTCAGCCAGTTTCCCGAGCTGGACGTTTTGAAGTTTCCTTTGAGAATACTAATGGGCTTAAAGCCGGAAAGCACAATGGCCGGGTACAGGCCGGAAGCGAAGGTACCGACCAGTAACAACGCCATAAAAACCAGCACCATCGGCACTCCGAGCACCTGATTCCTGGCGAGTCCCAGAAGAGACAAATCCTGCTCTACCAGCTGGTTAAAACTACCTTGTAGCAACTGAATAAAGGTAAAGGCAAGAACGGAGGCCAGGATGTTCATAATCAGGGCTTCGGCAAAAAACTGGAAGATGAGCTGCTTTCTTTCCGCTCCGATCACTTTTCTCAGTCCTACCTCTTTGGCTCTTTCCAGCGAACGGGATGTGGTAAGGTTTACATAATTGATCCAGGCCATCAGTAAGATAAAAACAGCTACAGCCATCAAAGTATATACGGTTGCTCCGTCATTGGTATCGATGTATTCATATTGCAGATCTCTGTTCAGGTGCATGTCATTAACAGCCTGCAGGTAGAATTCCTCAAAGGTGCCAGTCACCTCTTCTCCTTTGAAGTGTCTGTCACTAAACCCCTTCATTTTGGCTTGCAGGGCTTCTATATCAGCACCGGGAGCAAGTTGAATAAAGTGGAAAAAGTCGGAGCTGTTCCAGCTGAAGTCCGCCTGCTCATAGAAGGAAATCAGGGTATTGTAAGACTGCAGCATCTCTACCTTGATTGATGAATTGGCGGGGGCATCCTCCATGATACCGGTGATTTTAGACAAAGAGGCATCTCTACCTATCTGTACCATCTCACCGATAAACTGAATAAAATCGTTACCCTGGTATTGAAACAGCCTGCGGGCCACATCTTCTGTGATCACGATGGAGCGAAACTCATTCAGTGCCGTTTCTGCATTACCTGCCAGCATTTTGAAGGAAAACATGGTGAGGAAAGAAGGGTCTGCAAAAAGTGACTCCCCTACCACGGTTACCTCTCCGTTTCTTCGAATGATACTTCTGTCGTCATTCATGGTTCGACAGTTCTCAATCACCTCGGGAAACTCAGTCTTTAGCTGAGGCCCTACGGCTGAATAGGTGATCTGACCTTCCTGGATAAGCCTGTCTCCCTCATAGCGTTTATTGATGACACGATAGAGATTATCGCTGTTTTCGTGAAAACGATCAAAGCCCAGTTCAAAGAAAGTATACTGAAAAATGAAAATAGCAGCGGTTAGCCCACTGGCCAGTCCGAATACATTGATAAAGGAAAAAACCTTGTTCTTCCTGAGTGACCTGATGGTTGTTTTAAAATAGTTTTTGAGCATGACCTGTTTAGTTTATTCGTCTTTGATCAAATCGACCGGATTGATAAATGCAGCTTTGATAGTGTGACCACTGACCACCAGCAAGGACATAAAAAGTCCCAGAACGGCAGTAATCGCAAAGTATGACCAGCTTATAACGACCTGATCGGTAAAGTTTTTCAGCCATTCATATGTCAGCCAGTTGGTAATAGGAATGGAAATGAGCGTGGCCGCGAGAATGATCAGGAAAACCCGGTGATTGACCAGAATCATGATTTGTCTGACCGTGGCACCGAGAATCTTTCTAATGCCTATTTCCTTCATTCTGTTATGAGTAATGATGCCGTTGAGGGCAAATAATCCCAGGCAGGATATCACTACACCCAGGAGTGCTATTAAGCTAATGAGGTTGGCTGCGATTCTGTATGATTCATAGTTTTCTGCGAGTACTTCGTCTACAAACTTGTACTCAAAATGCCTGTTGGGAAAGCTCTGGGCCCAAATCTCTTCCAGGCGTTCCATGCCAGCTAACAGTTGCCCTTCTTTGATTTTCACAAAGGTCTGGGAGAGTCTGAAATCCTGACTGTTGGGGTTGATAAAGTAATAGTCTCCTTCATTCGATGTGAATGGTGTTAGTCTGGTGTTTTCAATGATTCCGACTATCTTCTGGTTAAAACCAATAGTAGTTGTTGAGAGATTCTCCCGGCCTATGAGGTCTGCCAGGGCCCCGTTGACCACCGCTGCTGCCCCTTTGCCATAATCCTCTTTCAGCCAGTTGACTTTCAGATCTAGCACATCAAAAAGTTCCTGCTCAGCATCCAGTTGCATCATATTGATGGTCTCGCCTTTTAATCTTAAGAGAAAGCCCATTTTACCATGACCAAAGAGCCAGGCTCCTCCTCTTCCTACGTGCTCAAATTCAGGGCTTGCTTTGACAGCCTGCAGGAATGACTGATCATTGGCGTTGAGGTAAACAACCTGCTCCTGATCAAAGCCCAGGCTCTTGTTCAAAACATAATTCATCTGGCGATTCATGATGAGCCCTGAAGAGATGAAAACAAAACACAACACAAACTGTATGGCTACCAGCCAGTTGACAAAGCGGGTATTGATCCTGAAGGTCCGGTTTCCTTTGAGGCTGTTGGCCAGTTTGAAGCGTGTAATTACCTGGGACGGATAAAGGCTTACAGGAAGACTGAGTACCAGCAGTAAGACTCCGGTAGCTACGGCTGCTTTTAAAAGGTACGGTACCGAATAGATAAGCTCTGCTCCTGTCTTCTTTTCGATAAAGGGTAAACCAAGCTGAAGCAGGCAAACCGCCATCATAAGGCTGACCAGAATAATCAGGCTGTTTTCGATCCAGAACTGGGCCAATACGTGTTTTTTACCTGCCCCCGTGACTCTTCTGACGCTGATCTCTGTAACGCGCCCGGAAAGAGTCGCCATAGTGATAAGGAAATAGTTGACACCGCTCAGAATCAGCAAAACAATCGCAAACAGGCCTACCAGGGCGATGTGTTGTGCATTGGCTTTATTCGGCCAGGAGAGCAAAGGTTCCAGGTGAATATCTCTGATATTTACCAGATTGATTTCTATAAATGGACTGTCAGGACTAAGTTCGGGATAGAATCTTCGCTGAGAGTCGAGGTGTTCGGCAAACTCCGTGGCAAAGTGTATTTGTGCCTTCTCTTCCAGGCTCTCTATGTTAACATTCCGGGGCACTTTGATGTAATACCTGAAATGACTGTTTGCCTGAATTTCATAGTGGCTTTTGGTAATGTTAGGGTTAGCCTCCAGGTTACTGAGTATGTCGAATTTCACACTGGATTTTTCCGGAAACCGAACTACCGCTCCTACTCTGAAATCTTTATGTTCCTCCCTGAAAAACAGGGTAATAGTCTGACCAACAGCAGATGCTGCTCCAAAGAATTTCAAAGCCATAGCTTCAGAAATGACAAGACTCTTAGGGTCGGCCTGGGCCTGAACCACATCACCACTCACCACCTCATGGGCAAAGAAATCAAAGAAATTTTCTTCTGCTGACACCAGTGCTTCACTGAATATCCTGTCTCCTACTTTCACATCCGTTTTTGACCGGTGACTCATATCAAAAATCAGCACTGATTCAGCAAATTCAGGCAGGTTCTTTCTGAAATCAGTAGCATGGACATAGGATATTGACCCATCTCGCCCGACAGCTTTTTCGGAAAAATCGAACAGGTTGTATTCGGTAGGTACATCATCCTGAGAGAAGATATCCCTGCTGACTAAATACAGTCTGTCAGCATCGGGGTGCTCCCGGTCCCACCTCAAAGCTCCATCTACATACAGGAACATAAGCAGGCAAAAGGTAAAGCTTATCACCAGCCCGGCTATTACGACAGACGCATTGAGCTTTCTCCTGGAGATATTACGTAGGGCAGTTTTGAGATAGTTTTTGAGCATGACCTTGATGTTTTATTCGTATCGGAGTGAATGAACAGGATTTTTCTTGGCTGACCTTAGTACATGATAGCCTACCGTGATTAAGGCAATAATGAGGACAGTGATGACGGGCGGTATGAATAACCACAGGCCCAGCCCGATTCTGGTAGCATAATCCAGCAGCCAGGCTCTTGCCCCCATAAAAACCAGAGGCATTGCTATCAGGGCTGCCAGCCCAACGAGGTAGAGAATATCTTTACTCAGCATGGTGGTAATGTTCCAGAAAGAAGCTCCCAGCACTTTTCTGATTCCTACCTCCTTGGCTCTTTGGAGCATGTTGTATCCCGTCAGGCCAAACAAGCCCGAAGAGGCGAGTACAATGGCCAGTAACGCGAAGAAGTTAAACACCCGGGCAAACCTCTCTTCTGATTGGTATTGACGGTTGAAGCCGTCATCAATGAAACTGAATTCAAACAGGTTTCCGGGGAAATACTCCTCATAGGTGTCCTGAACAAAGGCAATACTCTTACGGATATGCTGCCCTCTTAACCTGATGCTGTAATGATCTCTTGGCGGATCATAAAAGGGTACAAAAACGATAGGTTCTATAGGTTCCTTAAGCGATCTGAAATGGAAATCATCGGTGACCCCAACCACATACCAGTCACGGCCCCAGAAGTTCAATCTCTTATTA
>DIYF01000075.1:0-21440 GCA_002427745.1 Roseivirga sp. UBA6061
ACATTATAACCATTGTATCGCTTAGGCACCGTCAATACACTGTAAGTCGGCAGACTTGGTTCTACCTGCGTTGTATCCGGGATGGCCTGCCCCAGACTGTCAATCAGCATAGGCACATCCAGTTGTACTGTATCCTGATCGCTGCTGTGTACCAGCTCGGGTTTGATAACATCAAGTTTCCAATAGGGACGCTTCTTCAGGATACGGTCAAGCAGATAAGGGTTTTCCAGCACGGGCCTCTCCGGCCTGGACCAGATACGGGCCAGGAAGAACTTCTTCTTTGTACTGGGGTAAGTAAAGCCCTCCTTTCGCTGTACTGGTCTTTTGCCTCGCTGGGCATAAAAGGTTTTGTTGAATACCGTATCGCTGGCATTGGCCTGATATCCCTTGGGCACCGTATCCCCGGCATTTACTTCAAAAGGAGAGAAATAGTTTTTTCTGTAATCTTCATCCAGGATAAAGGAGCTCTGATAAGCAGGACATATCATCCGCTCTGTGCAGGCACTGACCAGCAATGCTGCAAGTAAGCATATGAAGATTTGTTTGTTCATCAGCTACTCCCTTTCAGGGGTTCAGTTTCTATCCGGTTCGCATCAAAAAACGCCTTCCTAACCGTCTACGATCTGTCATCAAAAAATCACTGGCAAAAATAGACATCCTGTTTTAATCACCATTTTTATTTATGGACAAAGGGATGACAACATAATCGCTTTGTGTTAGTTTGTGAAGTAAATGACGCAGTTCGATTATATAATTTCCGGAGGCGGATGCGCAGGGCTTACCCTTGCGTTTTTGTTGATGGGCGATAAAAATACAAAAAAATCCACACTCATCATTGAAAAGGCCCCTAAAGACCAGAATGACCGCACCTGGTGCTTTTGGGAAAAGGGCGATAATCTGCTGGAAGAACTCGTGTACAAAAGCTGGGACAAGGCCTGTTTTCGGGCCGATGACTATAATGAAATTTTCGGGATTTCC
This sequence comes from Roseivirga sp. UBA6061, assembly GCA_002427745.1. GTDB lineage: Bacteria > Bacteroidota > Bacteroidia > Cytophagales > Cyclobacteriaceae > Roseivirga. Next base: position 979 of record DIYF01000075.1, read on the forward strand.
CCCTATCGATACAAGATGATCCGTGGACTGGACTTTTATCAGTTTATGAGAACTGAACTATCGCAGCATGCTGAAATTACCTGGCTACAGGCTGAGGTAAAGGCAGTACATGATGACGGAAAAGTAGATACCTCAAAAGGTAGCTATCAGGCAAAGTTGGTTTTTGACAGTACCAAAGCATTGAAGTCTTTTGATAACCTGAAGAGCGCTACTACCCTGCTGCAGCATTTCAAGGGCTATTTCATTAAAACCGCCCAGCCGGCCTATAATCCGGATGTTTTCAGCTATATGGACTTTCGCACACCACAGCTGGGAGATTTTCGCTTCGGCTATGTACTTCCTTTCTCAGCAACTGAGGCCCTGGTAGAATACACCATCTTCAACCAGCAACTGCTCACCGATGAGGCTTACAAAACCGGTCTGGAAACCTACCTGCACGAAGTGCTTGAGGTGACCGACTATGAAATCACCGAAGAAGAGTATGGCATCATCCCTATGACAGACTACGACTTCCCTTTCAGGGTAAGTGAACATGTTTTCAGAATTGGTATCAGTGGTGGCTTTGCCAAACCATCTACCGGCTATACTTTTTTGCGGGGACAAAAAATACTGACACAGGTGGTAAAAAACCTGAGTGCCGGGGTACCGGTTGATCAGCATCTGCCCTTTCAGAAATCCCGCTTTAAAAGGTATGACAGTACCCTGCTCAAGGTACTCTCGAAGGCCGACAACAAGGGGAAAGCGTCTTTTGCCGCCATGTTCCGGAAGAACGGCATGCAGCGAATGTTCAGCTTTCTGGATGAAGAAACCAACATAAAAGAAGAACTGGCTGTGATGAGTTCTACGCCCATATTCACCTTTGGAAAGGCCTTTTTTCAGCGTGCCGCCAAAAGCTGAATACCGAAAACACAAATTCTTAAGACTCCCTTATCTGCTCCTGGAGAAAAGGCTATTTTTATAACCGATGTCCGAAATCTGGCAGAACATACCGCCTCTGGCTTTGACGGTTTACTATGTAATACTGTTCTTTGTGGTAGTCAGCCTGCTGCTGGAGAACAAAAACCCGCTAAAGACCACCTCTTACCTGTTGTTGGTTCTGCTTCTGCCGGTGATTGGTATCGTCATTTACTTTTTTTTCGGGCAGAACCTTCGGAAGCGCAGGATTTTTTCTAAAAGGCAACTCATCAATACGGCCTTCGGGCAGCAATATGTAGATGATCACCTGAACAGCGAATACAAAACCAGCCTGCCGGACATTCCCAACGTGCAGTATTACAAAAAACTGGTACGCTTTCTCAACAAAGACCTTTCTCCCCTGAGTCACTGGAATAAGGTAACCGTGCTGAAAAATGGCGAAGAGAAGTTTGAGAAACTTATGGAGGCGCTGGAGGGCGCTACCCGGCACATCCATATTGAGTACTATATTTTCAGCAACGATGAAGTAGGCGGGGCACTTTCCGACCTGCTGATCAGAAAGGCCGGTGAAGGCGTAGAAATCAGGCTCATTCTCGATGCGGTGGGTAGCTTCTCTCTCAAGCGCAGCTATTACAGAAAAATGCGCGATGCGGGCATTCAGATTTATGAATTCATGCCGGTGCTCTTCCCCTCACTCACCAGTAAGATTAATTACCGCGACCACCGGAAAATCGTGGTAATAGACGGCAAAACAGGTTTTACTGGAGGCATTAATATTGATGATCGCTATATCAATAATGGCAAGCATTCACTCTTTTGGAGAGATACCCATCTGATGATCGAAGGAGAAGCAGTCAAAACACTTCAACTGCTTTTTATCCTCAACTGGCAATTTGTATGTGGAGAAAACTGGCTTCCCAGCAAAGAGTATTTTCCTGATGCACCTGAAAAAGAGGGGCACTTTGTGCAGGTAAATGCCAGTGGCCCTGACTGGGAGCTCGCCAGTATCATGGATTCCTTTTTTCTGGCCATCAGCGGAGCCAAGGAAACCATCAAAATTGCCACCCCTTACTTCATACCTAACGAGAGTATTCTGAACGCCATTATCACGGCAGCCAAAAGTGGTATTGACGTAGAACTGATGGTGCCCTACCGGTCAGATTCCCGGATCGTGCAGGCAGCCTCCCTTTCTTTTATGACGGTATTGCTCGAGGCCGGTGTGAAAGTTTTCCTTTATCAAAAGGGCTTTCTCCACTCCAAGGTGATGCTGGTGGATGGCAACTTTGCCACCGTGGGTACTGCCAATATGGATTACCGCAGCTTTGACCTCAACTACGAGGTCAATACCTATCTGTACAGCGATGACCTGGCCCTTGAGCTGGACCGGCATTTTGAAGAAGATAAAACGCATTGTGTTCAGCTTAATCTGGCCCGCTGGCGTGACAGGCCATTGAGACATAAACTGATGACCTCGGCCTGTCGTATTCTGGCGCCTCTACTCTAAACATAATCAGACATGAAAACCAAGCAGGATTATCAAAAGGAGTTCCTCGAATTTCAGCCCCAGCTAAAGTCCTTCCTCTATCGGCTGGTGACCAATGCACAAGACACAGAAGACCTTGTACAGGATGTCTATATCAAAACCTTCGATGCTCTTGACAGCTTTCAGAGCAAATCTTCTTTTAAAACCTGGGTATTTACCATTGCCTCCAACAAGGCCAAAGATCACCTGAGATCACAAAAGCGGTGGCGTGAAGACTATCAGGACAACTGCCGTACCGCTACGTATAACTCAGCCGCCTTGCAGGAAGAAATGGGCAGGCTCACAGCCACCTCGCCACACGGCCGCTATGTCATCAATGAGCACATAGAATTCTGTTTTACCTGCATGTCAAAAACACTCTTAATTGAAGAGCAGGTATGTATTATGCTGAAGGAGATCTACAATTTCAAAATTCGGGAAATCATGGAGATAGCAGACCTGTCAGAAGGCAAGGTCAAGCATGCCCTGGCCAATGCCCGAAAGCGCTACCACAAAATATTCAATGACCGATGTTCTCTCATTAACAAGCAGGGAGTTTGTCATCAATGTACCGAACTCAACGGCCTTCTCAACCCTTCCCAGGATGCAGAGCAGGCCACACTGGCCGTAAAGCTGGTAAAGGAACGCGAAAGACAGGATTTTGATAAACTGCTGGATCTGAGAATGGCCCTGGTAAAAAGCATCGATCCTTTGGAAGGTGAAGGTTTTGACCTGCACAACTACATGCTGGAGACCCTGCCGGACCACAGCACCAGCTGAGTTGAAAAAAAACTTCTGATTTTTCGTCCCTTTTCGGGTCCTTAACAGTCTAAGGTTTAAACGACTTATTAATTCAAAACTTTTTAAAAAATGACAACTCAGGAAATCGCAGATCAACTCGTAACATTTTGCCGTCAGGGTCAATACACCGAAGCTCAGGAGCAGCTTTACAGTGACAATGCTGTAAGCATAGAGCCGGAAGGTTCTCAATGGGGAAAAGCTGAAGGCAGAGAAGCACTTAAAGCCAAAGGGGAACAATGGGCCAGCATGGTGGAAGAGGTACACGGTGCCACCGTGTCTGATCCGCTGGTAGCGGCTAACTTTTTCAGTGTACGTATGACCAATGATGTGACCTTCAAAGGAATGGGCCGCATGACCATGGAAGAAATTTGTGTGTATGAGGTACAGGACGGAAAAATTGTGAAAGAGCAATTCTTCTTTCCTAACCCTCCGGCACAATAGAGTTTTTGAACAAAGAAAGGCCAGCGCTGCTGGCTTTTTTTTTGACATTATCGTAACCTCGTATCTACAAAACGCGGAAACGAATGCGAAGGATCATACTAGGCCTGTCTTTGATATTAGCCCATTTTTCTCAGGGGTGCTCAGGAAATGATCCGGACTGCTGTGCACTTCCCGAGCCTTATATTTCCTTCTTTACCGGAGATACTGCAGATGTCTCCATTACCCCCACATTTGGTATCACGATGATGGGTGGCAGAAGTGAACATGACAATGCCATGCGGTGGTTTCTGCAGCGTGCCAACGGAGGAGATATTCTGGTGCTAAGAGCCAGTGGAAGTGATGGGTATAACAATTATCTCTTTTCAGAGCTCGGTGTAAACGTCAACTCGGTTGAGACTTTGGTAATCAACAATATCGATGCGGCTCATCATGCCTACGTACTGCAACAAATCGCCAATGCTGAAGCTATCTGGATAGCAGGAGGTGACCAGAGTCAGTATTACACCATCTGGGGAAACTCCCCTATGAAAAAGGCCCTCAACGAGCACATCAATATAAAAAGGGGTGTTATTGGCGGGACCAGTGCCGGTATGGCTATTCTGGGAGAATGGGCATATACAGCCACCAATGGCTCTGTTATCTCAAGTGAAGCTTTAGGCGACCCTTTTGATACAAGAATAACACTGTCAAATGACTTTCTAAAAGTTCCTTTTCTGGAGAACCTGGTAACAGACACACACTACCATGAAAGAAATCGTGAAGGAAGGCACAGTGCTTTCATGGCACGAATAGCCAACCAGACACAATCCCGGGTTTATGGTATTGCCTGCGATGAGTATGCTGCTGTCTGCATTGGTGAAGATGGCCAGGCCCGAGTTTATGGCAATGCGCCCAATGCCCCGGAAGCAGTATACTTTATTCAAAGCAATTGCCATAACAATACACTACCTGAGGTGATTGAAACCGGAGAAGCTCTGACCTGGAACCAGAATAACCAGGCACTCTATGTCTATAAAGTAACAGGCAACACCAGTGGTAATTCTTATTTCAACCTCAATACCTGGAGTGAAGGTACCGGAGGTGAATGGCTGAACTGGTATGTAGAGCAAGGTAGCTGGAACAGTCTGCAGGGACAGACTCCTTCCTGCAATTGAATAATAAAAACGGACCTTCCGGGTATCGGGCACACAATTTCAACTCCATGCCCGGCCTAATCCTTCAGATTTGCTATCTTCCCAAACGTCAAATCTGAAGCTATGGCTAATCAATATACCAACCTCGATACCATTAAATTCCTGATACATCAGGTGCACAACAGCGGGGCCATTCTGGGCCGGAAGCGCTTTGCTTCCTATGACCAGACCACCGTAGACATGTTCCTGGACTCCGTGAAGGATTTTTCAGACATCGACCTGTTTCCCTATATCAAGGACATGGATGAAAAACCCTCCTTTTACCAGGACGGAAAGATTACCATACATCCGCAGTTCGAGAAAATATTTCAGCAGGCTGCAGAGCTTGGCCTGGTGGCCGCATTCTTTGACGAAGAACACGGTGGATTACAAATGCCGGGTACGCTTTTTCACGCGGCCTACTATATCATGGAAGCCGCCAATAATCACGCATCAGGTTATCTTGGATTGACAGCCGGTTCTGCCAACCTGATAGCAAGCTTCGGAAGTGACGATCTAAAGGCGACCTATCTGGGTAAAATGCTTTCTATGGAATGGAGTGGCAGTATGTGCCTGACAGAACCCCAGGCGGGAAGCTCCCTGTCTGATATTGTTACTTCTGCTACTGCCACAGACCATGGCAGCTATCGTATCAACGGCCAGAAAATTTTCATCTCTTCGGGAGATCAACAGTTTGTTGATAACATCATTCACCTGGTACTGGCCCGGATTGACGGAGCACCAGCAGGCACCAAAGGGGTTTCTCTCTTTGTAGTGCCAAAGAAAAAAATTACGGCTAACGGCCTGGAAGACAATCATGTGATCACGGCAGGGGAATTCGAAAAGCTTGGTCAGAGAGGTTACTGTACTTCCCACCTCGTATTTGAGGGGTCAGAGGGCTGGCTGGTAGGTGAAGCCAACAGAGGCCTGAGCTATATGTTTCAGATGATGAATGAGGCCAGGATTGCAACAGGCCGCATGGGTGCAGGCATTGCCTCTGCTGCCTATTATGCTTCCCTGGAATATGCTCATGAGCGTCCGCAGGGACGCAAGCTTACTTCTGCGGGCAAAAAGGATGTGGGCAGTGAACAAACGCTCATCATCAACCACCCTGACGTAAAGCGGATGCTGCTTTTCCAGAAAGCCATTGTAGAAGGTTCTTTGAGCCTTATCATGCAAACCTCGCACTACCTGGATATGGAAATGATCACGGAGGGTGAAGAGCGGGAGCGCTATAATGCGCTGCTGGAACTCCTGACCCCCATCACCAAGACCTACCCGGCTGAAAAAGGTATGGAGTCGGTAAGTCAGGGACTGCAGGTTCTGGGAGGCTACGGTTTCTGTATGGATTTCATTCTGCAGCAGTACTATCGGGATATCAGGATCATTTCCATTTATGAAGGCACCACCGGCATTCAATCACTGGACCTGCTGGGCAGAAAGGTGATGCTAAAAAACGGCAAGGTACTGGAATGGCTCGGGGCAGAAGTGCAGTCCACCATGGCGGCCGCCTCTGAGCACGAAAGCCTTGCCCCTTATGCACAGCAGCTGGCCATGAACCTGGGGCTGGTTCAGCAGACAATCGGAGCCCTGATGCCTCATGCACAAAAGGGAGATTTCGAACGTTTTCTGGCTGACGCCACCACCTTTATGGATTTCTTTGGTACCATCGTCATTGGCTGGCAGTGGTTAAAAATGGCTACCTGCGCAGCAGAGGCACTGGCTACTGGCTCAGGCAGTTACTCCGGAGAGTTCTATCAGGCCAAAATTCATACAATGAAGTTCTTTTATAAATATGAAATGAGTCGTACCAAAGGGCTTTCCAGGGTGATTATGGACGAACTGGACCTGACGGTAGATATGGAGCTCAGCTACCTCGATTAGGTCAATTACCGGCAAAAGAGGTTTTTGTCGGGGTCAGTCATTTTTAATTAATACAATCCTAACAGTTGCGAATTAGCTTAAAGCATTTGCTCAGGTTACCTTTGAGGTCTAATGTGGTAATGATGAGAAAGTACTTTGAGTTAGTCCTGTTTATATGTGTGCTTGGTTTTGTCGCTTTTGCCAACCCCAATGAGCAGAGCACTCCTCCACCTTATGTGATTCTGATCTCCTTCGATGGCTTTCGGGACGACTATGTTGAGAAGTTTAACGCTCCTAATTTTAAGGAGTTCATCAGGAAGGGAGCTGCGGCAGAAAGCATGACGCCTTCCTTTCCCAGTAAAACCTTTCCCAACCACTACACCATTGTCACCGGACTCTACCCGGGAAACCACGGCCTGGTAGATAATAATTTCTATGATAAGCCTCTGGACGCTCAATACAGCATGGGTAACCGGGCCCTGGTAGAAAATCCCGCTTTCTACGGAGGTCTGCCCCTCTGGCAACTGGTTCAGGAACATGGCATGAAGTCGGCCTCCTACTTCTGGGTAGGTTCTGAAGTAAAGATTAAAAACCGCTTTCCTGACTACTACCATAAATATGATGGCAGTGTACCCAATGAAGACCGCATTGCTGAAACAATCAAATGGCTGAACCTGCCGGAAGAGGAGCGACCCAATTTTATCTCGCTGTATTTCTCTCTGGTAGACAGTCAGGGGCATGCTACCGGACCTGACTCACCAGAGACGGGAAAAGCAGTTTTAGAGGCTGACCGGTTGCTCGGTTTGCTGATGAAAGAACTGGAAAGCGTGGAGTTGCCGGTGAATGTAATCATTACCTCCGACCATGGTATGCGCACAGTTCCTTCCACAGAAGAAAATCTGGTAGCCTGGCAAGACATTTTTGAAGGCATTGATAAGGATACCTATCGCTTTGTCTCCAATGGAGCACATGGGCATGTATATGTGGAAAACGAAGAGCACAAGGCCGAAATCTTCAAAGTACTGCAATCCAGGGCCGATCATTTCAGGGTTTTCCTGAAAGGGACTTTCCCTGAGGAGTGGCACTACGACCACGACCGCATTGGTGATATTCTCTTCACCATGGAGCCCGGTTACTATATCAGTTCAAACGGACGAAAACAACGGCAGATCAACTATGGAGGGGTTACCGGTCAACATGGCTTCGACCCCTACGTAACTCCGGAAATGGGAGCCATTTTCTATGCGCAGGGGCCTAATATCAAGGCCGGTGTTAAGCTGGGCACCTTTGGTAATGTGAATGTATACCCTTTTGTAGCCCATATTCTCGGGATTAAAGAATATCCGAAGATTGATGGCAACTTGTCATACACCCTCTCTGCCTATCAGAAATAGCAGCTCAACCGGTCAGTAAGTATTGTCAGAACCGGCATTCTCCGGGAACTAAAATAGCTCGTCAAGAATTTATATTGCGTTGATCTTTATTAACCCTGCTATCACATGACACTTACTGACAAGAATCCAGCCCTAATTCTGATCGACCTGCAAAAAGGATGGGAGGACACCGCCCACTGGGGAGGCAACCGCAATAACCCTGAAGCAGAGTCTGTAGCTATCAGTTTGCTGGAAATGTGGAGAGAAAGGAACTTACCGGTTTTTCATGTAGTCCATTCATCTCGTGAAGCTGACTCAAGGCTTCATCCTGATCATCCGGGCTTCGCGATGATTGATGAGATTACCCCTCTGGCAAACGAGCCTGTGATTGTTAAAGAGGTGAACAGCGCCTTTATCGGTACCGACCTGAAAGAGCGTCTGGATGCTCAACATATCAATACCCTGGTAATAGCAGGCCTCACTACCAATCACTGTGTCTCTACCAGTACCCGCATGGCCGGTAATTTTGGTTTTGAGGTCTACCTGATCTCTGATGCTACAGCCACCTTTGATCGTAAAGGGCTGAATGGCGAAACCTTTGAAGCAGAATTAGTTCACCAGACAGCACTGGCCAGCCTGAATGAGGAATTTGCCAATGTGGTTGATTCCCGCACTCTTGCCGGGTTGTTTTGACGGGATAACAGGCGATTCACACATGTAGCGCCTACCACTTATCAATATTTTGTAAAGTTTAGCTCCCTTTCCATACTACCCCTTTCACTTGATAATGCTCTATTTAAGCCAATTATTATTCAAAGGAAGACCGGCTGTCTTTAAACATAATTAGTCTCTACTCCTATTTAAATACTTATCCCTTTCAGGTACCATCAATTCCCTATTAGCATAAACCTATTTTTATTTTTAGTTTCCACAGTTCACCTAAAAAACGCTTATTTTATGCAGATCAGGCAGCTATCGCTTGACCATGGTCTATGGACAGAAAAAGTCAAAAGCCCGTTCGACAAGAACCCTGATCTTGTGTTGAACTTTGGTCACAAAAACCTCATCCGGGATCAAGACACCATCTCCTACCTGAGGAAAGAATTCCCCGACACCACCATCGTCTCCTGCTCTACTTCCGGAGAAATTCACAATGACGGTATTAAGGACAAAACCTGTGTTGCTACTGCCATTGCCTTTGAGCATACTGAGGCCCGGCCTGTACTCATTAATATCAAAGATTATCCGGACAGCCTGGCTGCCGGCAAAGCCCTGGTATCTCAGTTTGACAGAGACAAGCTCACCTTTATCCTTGTGGTATCTGACGGGCAGCTGGTAAATGGCAGTGACCTGGTTTCAGGAATGAACGAAGCACTGGATAACCAAATCCCCATATCAGGAGGACTTGCCGGAGATGGGGCTGACTTTATCAGCACCTGCGTAGGCCTGGATGACAACCTGACACAGGGCAATGTAGTCGCCATTGGCTTTTATGGTGAGAGGCTACACGTAAACCATGGTTCGGAGGGAGGCTGGCGACAGTTTGGTCCTACCCGTACCATTACCCACTCAGATAAGAATGTACTCTATGAGATTGATGGTGAAAATGCGCTGTCACTATATAAAAAATACCTGGGAGAACATGCCGAACATCTTCCCGGAGCAGCTCTGTTCTTCCCCCTGGCTATCGAGATAGATGGTGTGGAAGTAGTGCGCACCATTCTGAATATTGATGAGGAAAATAAATCAATGACTTTTGCCGGGAACGTACCTGAGGGTGCCAAAGCGAGGTTGATGAAGGCGAATTTTGATCGCCTGATTGACGCAGCCGGAACTGCCGCTGAGATGAGTAACCCGGACATTGAAGGGGACAAGCTTTCTATACTGATCAGCTGTGTTGGCAGAAAGCTGATATTCGGCAATCGCATTGAAGAAGAGTTCGAAGCTGCCAGAGAAGTACTGGGTGATGAAACCATCATCTCCGGTTTTTACTCTTATGGAGAGATTGCCCCTTTTTCTGACTTCATGAAGTGTGAGCTCCATAACCAAACCATGACCATCACAACCATCAGAGAGTACTGACGTAATGACAGAGCACAGGCTTCTCAAAAGACAGATCAGAAAATACCTTCCGGAAAACTGGGAAGAAAACGAACAGCTGGTTCAATTCGTCAAGGCTATCAATGAGTCATATACCAACTATGACCAGGATCAGGCACTATCACAGCATGCCTTTGACATTGCAGATCAGGAGTATAACGAGATTACCCAAAAACTGCTAAAGGAGAAGGAACTGCGCGACAAAAGCATCAATACGCTGCTCGATTCTGTAGATCAGCTGGACACTGAGAATAAGTCAGACTGGATTTCTGCCTCCGATAACCTCCTCAATATTGCTCAGTACCTGAGTGCCCAGGTGAGCAAGAAAAAAGAGATTGAAGAACAGCTGAAAAAAGCAATCAAGGAGGCGCGCAATGCTTCCAGGGCAAAATCTCAGTTCCTGTCCACCATGAGTCATGAGATCAGGTCTCCCCTTAATGTGATCATTGGTATGTCGCACCTGCTACAGCTGGAAAATCATTTACCGGAGCAGTCGGAGAACCTGGAAATACTAAACATTGCCTCGAAGAACCTGATGCTGCTGATCAATGATATTCTGGATTACAACAAAATTGAGTCAGGCAAGCTTGAGCTCGACCTCAAACCCTTCAGCCTGGTTGAGCTGGTAACCAATATCAAAAAAGCCAACAGTGTAAATGCCCAGGAAAGAGGCAACCAGCTTAAGCTTATCCTGGATTCTGACATTCCTGACAGCCTAATCGGAGACAGTGGTCGCCTGGGGCAGATCATTACCAATCTGGTAAGCAATGCCATTAAATTCACCAAGGAGGGCACCATCAGGATGACTGTTTCGGTGGTCAAACAGGAAGAGCAGGACTCATTGATCAGTGTTACTGTGCAGGACTCGGGAATAGGGATTTCCAAACAGAAGCAACAAACCATTTTTGAGCAGTTTACACAGGCCAGCAGTCATATTACACGTGAATATGGCGGCACGGGATTAGGGCTGGCTATTTCCAAACGCCTGCTGGAGCTCATGGGAAGTACCATTCACCTTAAATCTGAGGAAGGCAAAGGGGCCACCTTCTCTTTCAGGCTGTGGTTACGGGAGAGTACCGAAATCAATAAGACGAAATTTGAGGAATCAGATGAGCGGGATTTATCAGGGTCTTATATACTGGTGGTGGATGACCTGGAATATAACCTGGTAATGATCCGTAAAATTCTGGGCGAATGGAATGTAAAAATGGATCTCTGCCAAAACGGAGAAGAAGCCATTCAAAAGATCAGAGACCATGATTATGATATGGTGCTTATGGACATGCAAATGCCCGTAATGGATGGTAAAGAAGCCACAACTGAAATAAGAAAGTTCAATACAAGGGTGCCCATCATTGCATTCACTGCCCTTAACGACCAGGCATCACGCAATGAACTGTACAATGCCGGCATGAATGGTTTTCTGACCAAGCCCTTCAACCCGGATGAGATGTACGACAAACTACGCAAGCTTCTCAATCAGTTTGACCAGGTAACTCTTGAATAGCCCCTTTCACTGACTTTTGTCATTTTCTGTACAGTTGGTTTATGCGTATGTTTGCAGGGCAATTGGCACTACATGAGTACATCAAAAAGTAAGAACCTCAGAAACATCTGGTATGTGGCCTGCCACAGCAGCTTTCTCAAAAAAGGCCAGACAGTAGAAAAGGAGATTGACAGTGAAAAAATTTTGCTGGGCAGAGACGAAAACGGAAAGGTATTCGCTCTTCGGAATCAATGTCCGCACAGGGGTATCCCGTTGACTTATGGCAATTTTGACGGTTGCGAAATAGAGTGCTGTTATCATGGCTGGCGTTTTGGCACAGATGGTACCTGCACCAAAATCCCGGCCCTTCCTCCAAATTCCAGGCTGGATGTATCCAAGGTGAGGGCTCCCTACTATCCTCTGCGGGAGATTTACGGACTGGTACTCATTTACCTGCCCAAAGACATGCGCAAGCCGGAGGACATAGACGAGAGTCTTTTCCCTCAATTTCCGATGCCGGAAGGAGGCTCATTTGATTTTGTGACTTCGGGCTATATGGACTGCAGCCTGGATCATTCTGTTATCGGACTGATTGACCCGGCTCACGTACCTTTTGTCCACCAGTCGTGGTTTTTCAGAAAGAAGAACAACCTGAAACTGAAGACGAAAAAGTTTGCCCCCTCTCATCTCGGCTTTACCATGGTGAGACATGAACCTTCTAAAAACTCAGCGGCCTATAAGCTGCTGAAAAAAGAGCAAACCACGGAAATCAGCTTCCAGATACCGGGCATTCGCATTGAGCATATAAAGGTGGGGGAAGATGATATACTGGTCATGACCTGCCTGACTCCGGTGAACGAAGATAAAACAGAGCTGATCCAGTTTATCTATACAAGCATCCGCTGGATCAAAGTATTTAAACCCATCTTCTACCGCTTTGCCGAGACCTTTATTCAGCAGGACATTGATGTATTCAAAAAGTTAAAAGAGGGGCTCCTGAATCAGCCTCCCCTGATGCTGATGGGTGACCCGGATATGCAGGCCAAATGGTACAATGCCATCCGCACCCGATACGAGAAATCACAGGCTGAAAAAATTCCTTTTGAAAATCCGGTAAAGGAAGAAACCCTCCACTGGCAGACATAGCATTTTATACATATATTAGCTCTATGAGGAGAATTCAATGGATTTTGGGGCTTGTATTATTAGCCACCGCAGTACTGTCCTGTGGTAGTGATGATGGTGATGGAGGCATTACCGATGAGCAACGTCAGCTAATTATGGGACAAGAAACCGGGATAGGACTGTTCTATTCCAATCTCAGCTCCCCCCTGGTAATTGCCAGAGATGAAGTCCATAGTAATGTACGGGAACTGGACATCAATAACGATGGTGTAACAGACCTTGCCCTCAGAGCTTATCAGGAGTTCAGCGGTAACCGTGGCCTGACTATCAGCACACCCAGTGACAGCGTGCGTATTTCAATGGACGGACAAATGGTGAAGGCGCTGGAAGAAGGAGATATCGTGACGATTTCTACGGAGACCTGGGGATCTGCCGATGCCCTGGCCCTGGCCGTGACTGATGCAGGTACCGTCAGCGGTAACTGGGTGGGAGCAGGCAACAGATTTGTCGCCTTCCGCATGGATATAGGCATCAGCCGTTTTTTGGGTTACTTAGAAATCAGCGTTGAAGACTTCGATAATTATAGCCTTCATAACTTTGCACTGAGAGCAGTGCCTTAAAGCTGCGCCCACGCTTCTCTCACTTTCTTAGGTAGACTTTTGATGATCAGATCGTAGGAATGGTCCGTCAGTTCTTTGATCATCTGGTCACTGACTGATCCATCGGTCATTACAGAATTCCAGTGCTTTTTATTCATATGCCAGCCAGGCTTAATGCCTTCGTATTCCTCACGTAGTTCTGCCGCCTTTTCCGGTTCACATTTCAGGTTCACAAACTCGAAGGTATCAATGCCGGTAATAGCAAATACTTTGTCCATGGCTTTGAAAACAAGTGTATCAGGGCCAAAGGGTGTGCTCTCTTCTACCCCCTTCTTTGCCAGGCAATAATCACGAAATTCGTCTATATACATCAGAAAAAATGCTATTTTGATTTAATAATACTAAGCTATGAAGCTCAGGTCAGGAATTTCACTTTTGCTTGTTTTATTTATGGCAGTCTCCTGTTCAGGAGATGATGCTCCGGCACATGATACAATCATCACCGGCAATACTGAGTTTGTGGATTTCTTTGAGGCCTACACCCCTCCCCGAAGAGGTGCACTGGCCCAGGAGTTTCGTAATTCACAAAGAAACACCAAAGTCTTTACTGACTCGCTTGACGTGGATGAAGATGGACTCTACGACCTGAAAAAGGAGTACATTTTCACAAAAACCATTTCGGGAGATACCTCGGTCACCACCCGTATGATACCGCTTCATGAGGACATGTTTTTCCTGGGAGACACCATCCATTTCGGAGGCAATCCGTACTGGGAACAGCGCATTTATGAAGAGGGGAAAACGGTAAGCTCCGGTGCTGATTTCTGGCAAACCCGACCTGAAAGCGGACATGCCTATGACTTTGATTACTGGCTCAAGTTCGAAAGCAACGGTTTTACAGATGAACTCACCAAGTTTCCGGAGCATGCTGAGGGGTACCTCATATTCAAGCTGCTGAGTGGTAGTGAAACGCGAATAGGCTGGTTAAAAATCAGACTGGCGCATCCCGGGCGTGTGCCTGAAATAGAAAACCTGGCTTTCCGACAGTTTTGATATATGAATCAGCGGGTAATCGCCCTGATGATCATTACCGTCAGCGCAATCAGAAACATGATGATGGATATCTTGTTGATACCATGCATTACTTTCAAATTGAAACTGCTCGGACGGTTCGGATCCTTTTTTCTGAAGAAATAACCTAACACTTCGCCAAAACCGAAGTATTCTTTCAGTTTCATTTTCTCTTCCTGCTGATTCTCTTGCTCTGTCATATCAATTAGCTTCTTCTGTTGCAAATTCAGGCTCCAGCCACTGGCCACTGTCCCGGATGATTTCAATCAGCTCATCTACTGCATTTTCTGAGGGTACGCCCCTCTTTACTACATCCTGTCCTTTATACAATGTGATCTTCCCCTTGCCTGAACCGACATAGCCAAAGTCTGCATCGGCCATTTCTCCCGGGCCGTTTACAATACAGCCCATAATACCGATCTTAACTCCTTTCAGGTGATCTGTACGCTTGCGAATCATAGCCGTGGTCTCCTGCAGATCAAACAGGGTACGCCCACAGGAGGGACAGGATATATATTCTGTTTTGGTCATACGGGTTCTCGCGGCCTGCAAAATCCCGAAAGCCGTTTCATTCTTTACTTTTAAATCTGCCAGGTAGGCTGGCTTGTCTCTCCCATCCAGAGTAGTGAGCATGACGCCATCGCCAAAACCATCTATCAACAGTCCCCCGATATCCGTACTGGCATGGATCAGGAATTCTTCTTCATCGGTAATATCATAGTGTCTGACCACAATTACCGGAGTATTCAACTTACGTTTTTCCAGTTCAAAGAAGAACCTTCTCAGAGCGGGCATCGCATGGGCATTATCTGTTTCCAGTAATACCACCACATTGGAAGCCTCCAGGGCCATCAGTGCATCATCTCCGATGTCTGTTGCCCTGAGCTTAAGAAAGTTCAGCTCGTCATCACATTCATCTGCCACTGCCAGCTCATCCAGCGTATAAACCGGATGGCGGTTCAGCTTTGATTCCAGAGTTTTCCAGGTGCTGTAATCTATCAGTTCTCTGAGTCCGTTAGGAAGCATAAAGGCTGAGGTATTACTACCCGTATACACAAAATCGCAGCCCTGATCATTCATTCTCCATTTATCGGGTTCAGGCAGGTAGAAATGTCCGATAGATTTAAGGTCTTTGTACTCCGGCTCATTCAACCATCTCAGGTCGGCAATCACTCTGGGCACATTGCCCCCACCTATGGTGAGCACTTCTGCGCTGCTTCGCTTGTGATAATGAAAGGGATCGATGGGTGATTCTTCCATTTCAGGTACCGGAGCATGATTTCCCCTTGTAGCGTATCGTCTGATTAGTTTTTCGGCTACCGGTGCTTCAAATTCGGGTTCTTCTGTCAAGGAAACGCGCACAGTATCTCCCAGTCCATCTTCCAGAAGGGCACCTATGCCCACTGCAGATTTTATTCGTCCGTCTTCAGCTTCGCCTGCCTCTGTCACTCCCAGGTGGAGAGGATAAGGCTTCAGCCCTTCTTCCTCCAGCTTCTGCACCAGCAGTCTGTAAGCTTGTACCATTACCTGGGTATTACTGGCTTTCATCGAGAGCACAATCTGATGGTAGTCCAGGTCTTCGCAGATTCTGAGGAACTCCAAAGCAGACTCTACCATACCCAGCGGGGTATCGCCATATCTGCTCATGATCCTGTCGGAAAGGGAGCCATGGTTGGTGCCAATCCGCATGGCCGTTCCGTGTTCTTTACAGATCTCTACCAGCGGGGTAAACCGCTCGCGAATCCGATCGAGCTCTGCGTTATAGGTTTCGTCTGTGTATTCTATGTTTTCGAAGCGCTTCTTATCGGCATAGTTACCGGGATTGACGCGCACCTTTTCCACGATTCGGGCAGCCAGCTCAGCTGCATTGGGGGTGAAATGTATGTCTGCCACCAGCGGCACCTCGCAACCCCGTTTTCTCAGCTCATCTTTAATATGCTGAAGGTTTTGTGCCTCTTTGATGCTGGGAGCCGTGATACGTACCAGCTCACACCCTGATTCAACCATACGGAGGGTTTGTTCGACAGAACCCTGGGTGTCCATGGTATCAACCGTGGTCATTGACTGTACGACAATCGGGTTATCACCCCCGATAACCACATCCCCCACCCTTACCGGAATGGTCTGCCTTCTGCTATAGGCAAAAAGGCTGTTACAGTATTTTTTTACCGCGTCAACTGCTTGATCCATAGATATGCTTCTAGTGGTTCAAAGGTAACCGGAAATGAAGAAAAATGTTATTTTAACAGGGCGAAAACATGCGTTATGAAAGTCAATTTCCTCGACCATATTGCTATACGCGTTGCTGACCCTGAAGTCTCAGCCCAATGGTATGAGTCTGTGTTGGGCCTTAGCCGTTTTGATGACCAGGGACACTGGGGCTACCCCATTGTGATGCAGGCCAGTGAAACGGGGATTGCCTTGTTTCCCGCCCTGCAAAAAGACGACCTGGACTACGTCAGCTCACGCATGCACATTGCCTTTAACGTAGACCGGGAAAGCTTCAGGGCCTTTCAGCATAGCCTGGAACAAAGAGGCATTGGCTTTTCATTTGAAGACCATCACTTTTTTCACTCTATCTATATAAAAGACCCCGATGGCTATAGCATTGAGCTGACGACTCCGGCAGGGATCAGGTGAATATCATTGGTGTCACTTAAGCAAACTATCACTTGAAATTATAGGTTGTATTCAGCGATATACTACTATGGCTCATTGCAAGGCCAGTCAGGTCATTTATGTTGGCTCCACTGTTGAAAGAGTATCGTAAGCTAAAAGCCAGCCGGTTAATCTCGGCTCCCAGGCCCAAAATAATCTCAACATCATTATCGATAATGATGAAATCATCAGAAGTCATATTGGTGAATGTAAATTCATCTCCCTGAACAAAGATGCCACTTGATAACTCTGCTTTCTGTGATAAAGACTCCACCAAAGACAAGCCTCCTTCAAAGAAGAAAAGACCTTTTTCCCATTGGGCAAAGTTCACGTTTACCAGGAAGTTGAACATGAGATTCGTGTTATCATAGTTGTATATCACTTTGCTCAGAATGTCTCTGACCGGTATCGGTCTTTGCCAAACGGTTTCGATATTAAGACTTCTAAACTTGAGTTCTGCCTTCAACGCAATTCTGCTGTTTCTGGTCAGACTTGCCTTTACCGCCAGCCCTGCTTCAAACCAATCTCCTCCTTCATGTGAAGCGTTGGCAATTCGCGCATGTTCAGCTCCGAACCCCAGAAAATTCGTCTTTGATTGATCAGCCGACATGATGATCCCTGCTCCTATAGAAGCACCAATATTCAAAACAAGCCTGCTTTCCTTAGGTTTATAAATCACTTCCTCTCCCGAGCATTTCGCAAAGTCTAAAAACAAGTTCTGAATCCCCTTTCTGTTATACCGTGTAGAATTAATCTTCTTCTGTAGATTGTCACAGCCTATAAGGTAGCCCAATAACTGTATCCTGAAGCGCTTCTTCTCCTGCGGTATTTTCACGCCACCTTCATAGGTCACAGTTTTAAAAACCAGGAGTTCCTCTATTTTATCGCCATTTCTGTAGTAAAGCCTTTCCTGGCCATTTTCTTCCAGAAAAGCATATACTCCGGCTTGTCGGGTTCTGGCAATCGTCAGCAAAAAATGCCGGTCTTTCAGTTCTGTACCACTGAGTTCTCCCTCTATAGGGGTGAGTGTATTGGAGTCCTGGTTCTTGGTAATGGTATGAGATTCGAAAAGCAGATCGAGTTCTTCAATATAGAAAGCACGAATATCATACTGACCAAACTGCTGAAATTCGCCATTCCATCTAAAACTGATAATTTCAGGACGCAGGTACTGGGTGTCCTTCAAAAGTTGTCCGGGAATGGTATCTCCGGAGTTATTGACAATATAACCAGTGTAATACCTTCCTTCATCCTTCTGAGCAAAGGCTATTAGTGGGAAAAAGAATAAAAGGGTGATAAGAATCTTAAAAAGTCTTCGAGTCATCTGACGAAATGTTTTCTCTAAAAAGAAGTAGAATGAAAAAGCTTATAAAAGCGACACTTGAGCAATGTCACGTGTTACACACGTGTTGGTTCTCCCTATTATGCGAAAGGTCATCAGACCGGAAGAAAAATCTCACGGACTTTTCGAAGGAAATTTGAGGTGTGTCAGATATCTCCCAGTTGCGGGCGCAAAATGATTTCTTCGACTACGGTATTTTCAGATAGTGCGTAGGTGCCGTAAATGGCCTCTGCAATGTCGCTGGCTTTCATAAAGCGTTCTTCCGGCAGATCGACTCCTTCCCAGCTGGCAGTATAGGTAGCTCCTGCCAGAATAGAGGTGACCCTGACTCCGTGTGGCTTCATGTCTTCTCTGAGTGCCTTGGTAAAACCTAACAGGGCAAACTTGGAGATAGAGTAGCTTCCTCCTCCTGCATACGCCTGAATGCCTGCTATAGAACCTGTGGTAAAGACATGACCTGATTTTCTTTCTACCATGCCCGGTACCAGGGCCCGTGTAAGATAGTACGCGCTGTAGAGGTTGGTTTCGATCATCAGTTCCAGGTTTCCTTCCTCCTCATCATGCACGGCTCCGGGAATGAAAACCCCGGTATTGTTGAGCAGCATGTCCACCGGTCTGCCGAGTGACTTTACTACTTCGGCAAAGGCTTTTACTTCTTCTTTTCGCGAAAGATCGGCCTGTTCGGCCCAGATTCTGGCCTGAGTATGGGCTGCTTTCATTTCGAAAACAAGATTATCCAGGTCCTGCTGATTTCTGGCGCAGGTAACCACATCAAAACCTTCTTTCAGGAATTTCTCTACGGTTGCTCTTCCAATTCCCTTGGTTCCTCCGGTAATTACTGCCAGTTTTCGCATGTTATACTAATTGATGTTTTTGCCGTTATTCTTTCGGTCTCAAATTAATGCGAATAATTGAACTTTGGTTTGCCGGCCGGGGAATGATTTCGCACAAGTTTTGTTATTTTAACGCCTCGCCTCAGCAAGCAAGCTATTTAGAAAGGCATTTCGCATATGTTTAGAATTGGTCAGTACGTACTGTTTCTCGGAGCTTTGTTTAAAAACAGAGAGTCTTTCAGGACCTACGTAAACCTGATATTGGATGAGTGTATTTATATAGGCATTAACTCCATCGTGCTGGTAGGGTTGGTGGCTGTATTTATGGGAGCTGTATCCACCCTGCAAACAGCTTATAACCTGGTAAACCCTCTGATACCAGATAGTGTAATCGGCCTGGTGGTACGAGACCTGACCATACTTGAACTGGCTCCGACCATTACGGCTATTATTTTTGCCGGTAAGGTAGGGTCGAGTATTGCCGGTAACCTGGGGACCATGCGTATCACAGAACAAATTGATGCACTGGAAGTCATGGGGATCAACCCTATTTCTTACCTGGTGCTGCCTAAGATCATTGCCACACTCTTTATGTATCCGCTATTGGTGATACTGGCCGGCTCACTGGCCATTTCAGGTGGTTACCTGGCAGCTGAGTATGGCGGTGTACTGGCTACAGCCGACTTCTTTGTGGGCCTCAAGCAGGAGTTTAATCCGTTTTCGGTACAGTTTGCCCTGATTAAATCAGTCGTGTTTGCTTTTCTGGTATCCTCTATTTCTGCCTATATGGGATTCTATACCAAAGGGGGAGCACTGGAAGTAGGCCAGGCGAGTACCCGGGCGGTAACGGTGAGCTGTATTTCCATCTTACTAAGTGACTTTATACTGGCACAACTACTACTCGTCTCATGATAGAAATAAAGAACTTATATAAGTCGTTTGACGATAAGAAGGTGCTGCAGGATATCAACGGTACATTTCAGCAGGGCAAGACCAACCTGATCATTGGTGCCAGTGGATCGGGAAAAAGTGTACTGCTCAAAAACACAGTAGGGCTGCTGAAACCCGACTCAGGCGAGATTCTGTATAATGGCAGAAGTTTCGTGGATGCAGACCGTGATACCAAAACCCAGATTCGCAGAGAGATTGGCATGCTCTTTT
>DIYF01000075.1:21491-21836 GCA_002427745.1 Roseivirga sp. UBA6061
TTGGCATGCTCTTTCAGGGCGGAGCACTTTTTGACTCAAAAAATGTAGAGGAAAATGTAAAGTTCCCTCTGGACGTGCTCACCAAAATGCCGGAAGATGAAAAGCTGGACCGGGTGAATTTTTGCCTTAAAAGGGTAAGCCTTGAAAACACCAATAAGCGTATGCCTTCAGAGATCAGTGGGGGTATGCAAAAGCGCGTGGGTATAGCCCGGGCCATTGTGAACAACTCCAAGTATCTGTTCTGTGATGAACCCAATTCAGGGCTTGATCCTCAAACCTCCATACAGATAGACCGTCTGCTCCAGGAAATTACAGATGAGTTCCAGATCACTACCGTGATTGTGA
>DIYF01000075.1:21899-50789 GCA_002427745.1 Roseivirga sp. UBA6061
CAGATCACTACCGTGATTGTGACACATGACATGAACTCGGTGATGGAGATCGGAGAGTACATCATCTTTATCTGTAACAGTCATAAGCTCTGGGAAGGTGACAACAAGGACATTATTCATTCCGGAGTCAAAGAGCTGGACGACTTTGTTTTTGCCAATAATATGATGCGCAAATTCAAAGAGGTAAGCTTCTAGGTCTTACCTCTTTCTGTATTCGTTTTATCCGGTAAGGGTTCTACCCCTAAGCCTCCGGAACTACTTTGATTCTTTACCCCGTTTGGTTGGGTACTCTTCGCTGAGTGTGTCCCACTCATTAAAAGAGCCATCATAAAGCCTGACCTTATAACCCAGGCCTTTGGCAACTGTGTAGATCACAGAAGCCCTGAGTCCTACATGGCAATAGGCTACCACCTCTTCCTTTTTCTTTGCCCCGGCTTCTTCATAATAGGCTTTCAGGGTATCAAGGTCTTTCATAAAGAGGTTTTCATCCACAATATCCAGCCAGCAAATGTTCTCGGCACCGGGAATGTGACCTGAACGCTTGTAGCTTTGGCGGGTATCTTCTGCTCCTTCATAGAAGTTGGCTCTGCGGGCATCGATTACATTGATCTCATCTTTTAGCGAATTAGCATTCACATAGTCTTTGTCCACCTTAATATCTGTATTGGGCGTTAGTGTGAGGTCTGCCACCGGGGTAGGCGCTGCCTGATAGGTTTCCGTACTGGTGGCCAGTTTGTTGGAGCGCCAGCCTTTCAGGCCTCCGTCCAGAATCCTGGTCTGATCACCCAAACCGAAATAGTCGAGGGTAAAGTATAACCTGAATCCTGCAGCATGGTAGTCTGTGCCATGAACAATGATAATCCTGGATTTGTCATTGACCCCGAAGCCTCTGAGCGTTTCTGTAAAGTCAGCTGTTTGCGGTAGCTCCCAGTACAGATTACCAACTACCACAGCAAAGTCCTGTCGCTTAATTAACTGAGCTCCTTCAATATGGCCTTTGGCATAGCTGGCAGAATCGCCCACATGAAGCACCACCAGGTTCTTGTCTGCCTGATGCTTTAGCATCCATTCCTGATTGACAATGATTTTCTTAAAGCCCTTCTGAGCAAAAGTCGGGGCTGAAAAAAGTACGATGAGTAAAGCGATTAATCCGAATCTGATCTTCATAACAATGATAGTTTGACCTTATGCTTCAATATTAGGAAGATCGGCCCTGAATATGGGTTAATGAAATGTTAAGGCAGTTAACAGTTGCCGGGTTTAGAAAAGTGCACTGACCTGCACACGCCCGACATGCACGGTATTACTGTCTCCGGATTTGCGGCCATCATAGCGAAGACTGAGTTGTAAACCATTGCCAAGACGCTGCTGAATATTCAGGTTCCATGTATAGTTTTTTCCCGGCCTGAGCGCTTCCAGAAGCTCATAGCCTACGGCTGAGTTTTCATCTCCGGTAAAATCAATATTGATTAGTTTGAAGGTACCGTTGAGGGTTGTCTTTGCTGCTTTGGAGTAGCGCACGTCCATCAGTACTTCTCTGATCTCAGAGCGTTCAGTGGAGGTTTCGGTAAAACTGTTCCTTCTTTCTCTCAATGAAAAACCTCCGGTCAAACGAAGCGTATTGATGGGCTGCCAGGTAACAGAAGGGCGGTATACATCTCCCAGCACCAGGTAATTGCGCTGCAGCAATACATCGGAACTACTGGCGCGTTGCTGGTCGATATAGGTCAGGTCCAGGTTGGTTCTGCGATTGATCTTCCAGCGAATATGGGCGCGTAAATCTTTGTTATTGATACTCTCAAAGCCATTGGTCAGGAGCTGTCTGTTGAGCGTTTGCGCAATCCCGAAGTCAGCAGCAAAGGCTGATCTTGACTTATTAAAGAAGAGGGTAGATCTGAGGTTCTCTCTAGACGACAACAGTGAATCTTCACTCACATTCAGAGGCAGCAACCTTGTACTCAGCTCGCTGGCCGTGATCTTGGAGTTCAGGGTCCAGGAGGTATTATTGGAAAATTGACTAAGGAATTTTCTCAGGCCTTTTGCCTGCTTCCATTGGCCGGGAGCCTGTACTCTGAGACGATAGGTGATATTGGTATTGAAGGCTTCTTCGTAACTGTCGGTCGGTACAAATATCTTGGCATAATTGCGTTCGTCTGCATTTACAGCCAGGTAAAACTCACTCAGGTCCTGCACTCCGTCTCCGTTATCATCGCGCCAGGTATGGGTGCCCTCTCCCGTGGGTACCTGCAAAAAGATAAACTCCCTTCGCAATTCACGACTATTGGCCAGATTATAGGAGAGCTCTGATTGAATGGCGCGCTCGAAAAATTGCCCTGTCCAGTCAATACGGCCCATTATGGTTTCATCATTTTTATCCTCCCCCTCCGCATTCAGATTCTCAAGGTTTCGATAGGTAAAGAGCACATTGAGGTTTTGTGTTTCCCCGATCTGTGTGTTGAAAAAGGCATTCCATGTTTCTGAGCGGTTATTGTCAATCAGCTCTCCGTTCACGGGCAGGCGGTCTTCTCTGATCCTGTAATCAATGCCATAGGTTGTTTTGAGTGTGTCGCTGTTTCTGATATAGACACTGTGCTCCGAAAAGTTCATAGCAGTGCGCAACACGGTATTATCCAGGTTATTTTTTACTGCGTTGCGGTCCAGGCGGTAGCGATAGCCGGGAATAAACCATTTGGTGCGCAAGGCAAGGTCTGTATTTAACCGAGTCCACTCTGAGCTGGTGGCCAGCTGGTCATTGTTCATCACAAAAAGGTCTGACCTGAAAAGCAGAGGGCCCAGTTCCTTGTTGGCCGAGAGCACATGCTGAAATCCATCCACAGCTGCTCCCCGCTTTCTCCTCACCAGCTTATAATCGATGCCATTGAGCCCGTTCTTTTGTAATGAAAGTCCGGCATTGAGAATATTCTCGGCAGCAGGTTCTATAAGGTCCTGAGGATTGAAACTCCAGTCGCGATCAAACTCTATGTATCGTACCCTGTCGATGAAAGAGAAGTACTTGTTATTAAACTCGTAGGACAACAGCGCATTGAACTTATAGTCAGTCAGTCCTTTCAGGGGCCTGTTTTTACTCTCGTAGATGGCTTTATAGGCAAAGCCATTGTCATCTTCAGCATCCAGCTCTGAAAAGAGGTTCTGATCATTGATAGAGGTAGCCACCTCAACATTGATGGCATCGTACTCATTCAGCTTCATACCCGCAGCAGCTGTAAACATCTGCCTCTGGTTGGGGGCCTGAAGCTGGCTCACGGGCTCATAGTTTCCCTGCAGCACACCATCTATCGGGGCAACCCATTCGTAAATTCTGCCATTGGCTGTTGTGTTCAGGAGAATATAATTCCCCTGGTTTAAACCTACTTCTGAAAACTGAACGGTAAAATGAGCATTCTCCGGATCTGTTGAGTATTCAAAAATCTCGAAGCTGTTCCCCAGGTTATCCATGCCCTCTGTTTTGCGATACAAAATGAGGTCTGGTGTAAAGCCCACACTATCTACCCGGGAAGTAACGGCCCTGCTGAGGTCGTCTCCGGCATTGCTGAGAATGATCTGCTCCTGATTAGTCAACTCAAAAGCCAGGGGCTGGCTGCGATTGTCCTTTTCGCGATAAAAGTTGAGTGCGAAATTGAATTTATCGTTGTATTGGTAATGGCTGGCTTGTAGAATAGAGCGGGTGTAGTTCTGATCTGAAAACTCAAAATCCACCCTGATCCTGGAGAACTGAGTAATCAGCACCTTATTGGTAAAAGTAATCTCGCCCAGGTTATAGTCTACCACATAGTCGTTGTTAAATCCCCTGGTGAGCTGACGACCATCGAGAAACACCTTTTCGGAACCGGCAATGATGATAATGAAGCGCTCATTGTTGGGGCCCCTTACCCGGTATGGTCCCAGCACTCCTTCAATCGGTTCTATGATATCAGAATTGAATCGCCCTTTGGCAACGGAAGCGGCCAGGGTAGTTTCTGCTTTGAAACCATTGGCCATCTCGTAGGCCGTTCTGAATTGCGCACCCTGAACATTCTTATAGTAGCGCAGAAAATTGGACGCTCCGTTTCTCAGCACCACATCTCCGGCAGTCAGCGACCAGTTATCATTGTAGAGCTGGATATAAATATTATCAAAATCCTGGATCTGCTGCGTATTGCCTTCCGGCTGAAAAGGAACATTACGGTCTGTAATCACTGCCCTGAGGTTTACATTCTCAGTAAGCTGACCTTCCATCTGTAGATTCAGGCTGGAATTGACAAATACGTCCTGCCGGTTACCAAAGGAGATGCCCCGTGTAATACTCCCCGTCTTTTGGATTTTATCTGTCTGAAATACCTCTTCCCTCTTGGGAATAGCCAGAGACTGCTGATAGAGCACGGCATCCTTGAATAAGGCTGTACTGTCATAAATCTCGAGTGTACGATTGGCTTTGGCAGTATGCAGGTCGAAGGGCAGGGTACGGTAGCAGACCTGCACAGAATCACGTCCCGGGGAGCTAATGGTGATTTCGTTTTTTGAAAGGTCGAAGCTGAACCGGATGCCCTCCTCCAGTTTAATACTTTCGGGAATAACTGTGAGAGAATCGAGCACCACAGGCCTGTCAAAAGTACTGATCCACTTACAATCGGGCGACACCTCCTGGGCTACAAGGCTCAGGTGGGCGAAAACCAGTAGGAGTGAAATACAAAAGCCGCGCAGCACAATCAATCCATTAATGGAAACTCGATGAAAAAAGTAGTACCCTTGTCGGTCTCAGATTCGAACCAGATACTACCGCCTGCGTGCTCTACTCCACGCTTGGCGATGGCCAGACCGATACCTGACCCTTTTTCCTTAGTGCTAAATTTAGGTATAAATATTTTTTCCTTGATGTCTTCGGCAATACCTGCACCGTTATCTGCCACACTGATTCTGGCCCGTGTGGAGGTCAGTTCCAGCTCTACCTCCAGTTCGGCCTTCCTCTCCTCAGGCACTGATTGAATGGCATTGAGAATCAGGTTATTGAAAATACGCCCCAGGAGATTCTTATCACCTTCTATCCAAACAGGGTTTCGGGGTATGTTGGCACAGATCTCAACCTCCTCAGCGCTGAAAAGTCGGGTAGCCTTCTTGAGTACATCGGCTACATCAAGCCTCTCGCTCAGGGGAATGGGCATTTTAGCAAAGGATGAGAAAGAGGTAGCAATGTCGCTCAGTATCTCTACCTGCCCCAGCAAGCTGTCAATGGGCTTGTTATAGTTTTGTCCCAGCTCCTGCCCTGCTGCCAGTACCCGCTTCAGGTGCTGAAGCTTGAGTTTCATGGGGGTGAGCGGGTTTTTAATTTCATGGGCCACCTGCTGCGCCATCTCCCGCCAGGCACTCTCCTTTTCACTCAGCGCAAGGGCCTTTTTACTCTTTTCCAGGTTGACCAGCATGCGGTTATATTCTGTTACCATCAGACCAATCTCATCATTGGCAGCCCATTCCAGAGGTTCGTTGTACTTAGACAGAGTCGTTGTCTTGATCTTTTGTGTCAGGTATTTGAAAGGATAGGTCAGGATACGCGAAGCCAGGAATGAGAGGATTACAAACACTATAAAAATGAACGTAAAGGCATTGAGTATATTGGAGAGTATATCGGTTTGCTGTCGCTTCAACTGATCCTGAGACTCAAAGAACGGGATGCTCAGCAGACCTATCAGTCGGTTGTCTTCATTGGACCGAATGCCGTAATAGGTAGCCTGGTAGGCCAGGTCTCCCACATATTCTTCAAGAATGCTTTTGTTATTACCCCTCTCTACAATTGAGGCCATGGCCCCGGGGTTGGTATAAGAAGACAGAATCTGGTTGTCAAAGATCAAACGCTGATTGGTAGCTACCAGGCGTCCGTTGGTATTAAAGATATTGATATCTGCCCTGGAATACTGGCTGATCTCAGAAACCCGGCTCTCCAGGGTTTCGTTGTTGGCATTCTGACTCTCCAGAAAGTTCTCCAGTGTGGCAGACAGGTTTTGCCCTGCACTTTCTGTAATGTCCAGATACTCGGTTTCGATATTCCTCCTGACGGTATCATTTACCAATCGCAGCACGACAATACTTACAATAATAAGCGGCAGGAAGAAGGCAAAATTCAGGAGGATCTGAATTTTGGCGGAAATGGATACGCCTTTGTTCCGGGTGTTGTAGAAGATTGCACTGATAAGGAAGATCAGAATGATCATTACTACCAGGGAGAGGAAGAAAATGGCAAAGTTTGAAATGATGTAGCGGATGGGGTAAACATGGCTACTGATGACGAAGAACTCTCCTGTACTTCTGCCTGCTACCGCCAGATGTCGATAACTGTCTTCGATCACCCCTTCTTCGAAAAGCAGAGTACTGTCATGACTAGCGAGTGCAAAATCTCTTCTATAGTTGTAGTCTCCTACACTGCTCACCAGTTGACCATTGCGATAAATACCGTAATCAAAGTGGCTTGTGGAGGCATTAAAAGTAGGGTCTTCAAACAGGAGCCTTGGGAGTATACTGTTATTCAGCTGTTCCTTCCTATCCAGCTTTACCACTACATAGCCAATGGTATTGCCATAGCGCTGCACTTCACTGAACAGGTAGTATTGATTGACAAAGCGGTCATTGACAAAGAACAGATTATCATACTCGGTACTGTACTCAGGTGTAGCATAGATATCTCTCAGTGCCTGATAGTCCAGTGTACTGGGACTATTGATTGCCTTACCGTAGCCATTGTAAAGCAGTATTTCTATATCGTATTTATCGAAATAATCTCCCAGGTAGGTTTGTCTGATGGTAAGCCTCACAGATCCTTTTGGTGTAAAGGGATTGGAGATACCGGTTTGAATAACAACATCTCCTCCAATCTGCTCCCCGGCTCTTGAGAGTAAAAACTCTGCGGTCAGATCATTTTCCGTCAATAGTTCTGTAGCCAGGCTCAGTTTTTCCTGACGGTCGAGGCCGGTGATATGGCGCATCAGCACAAAGTCGCTGATGGCCGCAATCAGAAATGAGGCCAGAAAGAAATAGAGGAAGGTATTGTAGCTCACACTATTGATCTGATCCGCCAGCTTCATACGATAGACAATGAGCAGGTACAGGCTCCAAACAAGCAGAATAAAAGTGATGGAGTTGCCCAGCCACAGGAACAAGCCCAGCCCCACTGCTGCCACAATAACCAGACCGATAACCACCCGATTCTCCTTTTGCACCAGCAGAATCTCCTTGGAAGCCAGCTGTGCGACCAGAAAGCACATCACCCCATTGATAAATAAGAGCAGGTAGCTGATCACCTTGAAGGGGTTAAGGCTGATATCCAGAGCAATATCCAGAGACCACTGTGAATTGTGCAAAAGTGATTCTACCTCCAGCTCAAAGTAGATAAGTGAGCTCAGCGAGAGGATCAGTAAAAGAATCAGGTCGAACAGACTGGCACTCTCCTTTTCTTTTTGCCTTTTGCCATAGCTGCGATAGCCAAATACCACCACGACCATGAGGCACAGTTGATTCAGCACAAAGTCTCCTAAAGAAGGTTGCCAGATACTTGATGCAAAGAATTCCGGCTCAAAGAGGCTCATGTCCATTACACTCAATGGGAACTCATAGCGAATCATCACCCAGCGCAGTACCAGAAAGAAAGCCGATAATAAGATAATTCCGAGATAAGCCTTCCCCATCTGTTCCAGTTGTCGGGCGTATTGATAGCCGGCCAGAATAAAAAACAGGATGACTATACAGAACAGCAGCAGTATGAACAGGCTGTAGGTCGGATACTCAATCTTCATGGCCTGGGCACCTGAAAAGCTGAACAGGTAGATTCCTTCGCGGGAATAGACCCGGTTTTGTTCATCTGGTGCCTGGGTGCTGGTGAGCTTGTATTCGGTTTTGCCAAAAACCCTGGAGTTTAAACCATTTCTCCGGAAGTTATCGCTGATGGGGATGTCAGAGTATAGAGGCAACATTTGATAGACCTCCACAATGCGGTTTTGCCCGCTGTTGAGCACTCTGCGCTTAACGATGTACTCTCCGCTTTTTAGCTTCAGGTATTTGTACAGATAAGTACCTTCGAAGGTACCATACTTGGGCACGAACCGATCGGTGGACCAGTAGATCAGGTCACCATCTTCAAAGATGAAATAGGGAAAGACATCATCTTCATCAAAGCGGTTGAAAACCCGGTTAAGGTCTACGATGGCCCGGTTACTGATATCGTCCAGGCGTTCATCGAGGGCGTCCAGTTCTGACCAGAGGCTGGTGGTAATGGTCTCTTTGGGGTCTACCCTTCTCTTATTGTCTGCAAAGATTACTTCATCGATGACCAGGGTAATTACCAGCAACAGCAGGCAACTGATCAAATAAAAGTGAGACCTTAACGCGTTTTGTAATCCGGGCAAATTTGTTTTCCCTCTTTTTAGATTCGTACTGAATGCCTTAGATATCTCCCGGAAAAGGAGATATGCATCGGTTCAGACTTTCAAATAAAATACTAACTATTTCGCTTAGTATCCAAGGTGGGTTTGTACTTCAATCCTCCAAAGACATAGAGGTACAAAATCCTGGAATACCTGAACATGAGGGGATACAGCAAAATTACTTCCAAAATGATCGCAATCAGGTAGGTATTTGGAGATTCCGGCTCAAAAAGTTGATAAATGACAAAAGCACTCACTAAAAACAGTCCTACGTTGAGAGCGTAGCTTACATACATGGCGCCATCAAAGAAGCGTGGTTCCCTGGCGTAGCTCACCCCGCAGTGAGGGCACTGCTTATTCATTCGGGCAAAACGCTTCAGCCGATAAGGTCCTGTCTCAAACAGATTTCCCTTATGGCATTGGGGGCATTTACCCAGCAGTATGGCCAGCGGCCTGGACTTTGCGTGCATTGCGTTTGCTTGTTCTGTACCAGAAGAATGCCAGTGACCCCAGTAATACATAAGGGGCTAAAAAGAGGTACATGATGCCTGTATTGAGATTGGCAGCCATGGTGGTATCACCCCCGCTTACTGAAGATTCTACAGAGCCACGGCACATGGCACATTGGGCTAAAATGGATTGTGTTCCTAAAAGGAGCAGACATCCACTTAAGACTATCCGATTCATCCATTTTTTCATACTGCAAATTTAAGGCACAACAGCCACAATGTCTACTAAAACTGATAATAGGGACTAATGAGCATATATACGGCTACTCCCGAAACGGACACATACAACCAGATGGGGAAGGTATATTTCACCAGCTTCTTATGCTTTTCAAAGTCTTTGGTCCATGCGTGGTAGAAAGCCAGCAATACCAGTGGCACCACACTGATGGACAATACAATGTGGGAGATCAGCAGCGTATAGTATACATACTTCAGGGCTCCATCGCCACCATAGGGGGTAGAATCAGCAGAGGCATGATAGGTGACATAGCACAACAGGAAAACAGCACCCAAAACGAGCGCGGTTGTATTCATTCGCTGGTGCATGGCCACATTCTTTTTCTTAATGGCCACCAGTGCCAGGATAAGACATAAAGCAGTAAGTGAATTCAGCACACCGATTACATGCGGCAGGTTATATACCCATTGACCCAGATCAAGCTTTTGGCGCATTCCCAATAGCATTGCTACCACCAAAGGGATAGCGATAGACAGGATTCTTATCCAGAGTAACGACTTCTTCGACTTCGCGATTTCCATATTTATTGCAGCTCTTTGTTCGTTAATAAAATACCCAACTCATCGATTAACCGGTCTGTTTCGGATCTTTCCATAATATTGAAGTATCCGCGAATTCTATCTTCAGAGTCAATCAACACTACCCGGTTATCGAGTTTGCTCATCACCAGGTCACAGTATTTCAAATCAGCCCAGGATGCTGAGTCAAGTTCATTGATGCGCCAGAAACCATCCATAAACTGAATGCGCTGGCTGTAGTCGGTAACATCCTTAGCACTCATACCGGCAGCATTCACAAATGAGGTCAGCACTACCTTTTCTTCATTATAAAACCTGTCCTGTATACGCTCAAGTTCTTCCAGTCTGGTTTTCAGGACGGGACCGTCCAGCCTTTCAAAATGCACGACCCTGTGCATAGCCACGGGCAGATTACCATTTTTGACATAATACTGTTCAGCAGATCTTTCAATGCAGGGCATATTGGTCAGTGTATCTCTCTTCACGCCTGCTTCATAGAAAACAGGGATATCTAACCTTGGCTCTGAGAACAACTGGAAGAAGGCAATCAGAGCAATGGGAAAGCCTATAATGGCTGAGATGAAAACTACTTTCTTATTCATAACCTAAATGCTTAGATCAAAAAAAATCAGGTTAACTGGGTCAACCTGATTTCCTTATTCAATATTTCTTAGCTCGGGTCAGTGACCCGGATCGACTTGTTCAGTTCCTGCTCCTCCCTCAAAGTCAACGACTCCTCGTGCATCTTTAATAGCAGCGCCTTCGAGGTTTACCAATGCCACGATCAGCCAGATGATGAAGATCATGGGGAGCACGATAGAGTACATCAGACCTTTAATCTCATGACCTAAGTGCATGAATTCACTCACAATGTAGAATGCCTTTACAATTGTCAGCGTAACGAAGATCACACTTCTGAGCATTCCTGCATCCATAGTGAATGCGAAAACATATTCTACCGCGGTGATCAGAAACATGTACAGGGCCACCTTCCAGATACCTAGTATCTTCTTTCTGTCAGCAGGTTGTACTTGAATTGTAGTTGCTTGTTCCATAATTAAATATCTGTCAGATCAAGTAGAAAAATGTAAAAACGAATACCCAAACGAGGTCTACAAAGTGCCAGTAGAGTCCTGTTTTCTCAATCATTTCGTAGTGTCCTCTCTTTTCATACATGCCATTGGCTGCATTAAAGAAGATGATGATATTGATCACTACTCCTGAGAATACGTGGAAACCGTGGAATCCTGTAATAAAGAAGAACAGGGCAGCGAAGGCTGGTGGTCCGTATTGGTTAAAGGTCAATCCAGCTCCGAAAATCTCGTAGTTCTCCTGCCAGCGACCATTTACTACCACATCGGCTACAGTAGCCGTATCAGTACCAGTGATAAAGTGTGACCACTCCCAGGCCTGGCAGCTCAGGAAACAGATACCACCGATAATGGTCCAGAGCATCCATTTCACCACATTCTTCTTATCCATTCTATGACCAGCCTCCACAGCTAATACCATGGTAACACTACTCATGATCAGGATGAAGGTCATCAGACCTACAAAGACCAGGGGAAGTTCAACTCCGTGGAAACCAGGAAAAGCCTCATAGACCTTTTCCGGAATAGGCCAGTATTCTGTTGAAAAAACGAAATCCGCAGGATCTCCATTATAGGCCGGAGCACTCCATCTTAAGAAAGCATAGGTGATCAACAGGCCTGAGAAGGTAAAAGCATCTGACACCAGGAAAAACCACATCATGAGTTTTCCATAGCTGGCTTTGAATGGTGCCATTCCACCTCTCCATAAGCTTTTTTCGTTGCCGACTGTAGCAGTAGTAGCCATAGATTAGGTTCTAATTAATGATTCAATAATAAAAATATATACAAGTATACCCAAAGTCCTCCGAGAAAGTGCCAGAACGTAGTACACATTTCCATGTTCAACATGTTTCTGGAATGCACTTTATACTTGAAAGACGCAATTAATATATACAACAGGTAAATAACCCCACCCACCAGGTGAAGTGCATGAACCCCTGTAATTACATAAAGGAATGAGGGAGCTACATTGCCACCCACAAAGTGATTTCCTGCAGCCACCAAATCTCCCCAGGCTATCCACTGCCCGGCAAGAAAACCAAAGCCCAGAAGCGTGGCAATCAATACCATGGGCTTCAATTGCTTCATGTTGTCTTTCTTAGCAGCTCTGAAAGCCAAATGGAGAAAGACACTACTCAGGGCAATGATAGCCGTATTGATCAGAAACTGCTGAGGTAACTCATAAATAAGCCACTCACCCTGCGCCTGACGCACAATATGTGCAGAAGTAAAGGCTGCAAAAATCATGACCACTGTGACCATAAAGAGCCACAGCGCAAATTTCTTGGGGTGCATTGATAAAGGCCCCTCTGGTACGCGATCTACTAATTGAAAATTCTCCGCCATCACTTCACCATATCAAGTAAATACGCAATCTGCACAATCGGCAGGTACAGGAAAGAACCAAACATAATCTGCAAGGCAGACTTGTGAGACTGGTCTTTCATAAGTTTGATAGTAGATGCCAGAAACAGCACACCACAAACCGTTACCACTATCGCTGATGTTTGCCCTGTCAGGTTAAAGATCATAGGAAGTAACCCCATAGGAATCAGAAACAGTGTATAAATCATAATCTGAAAAGCGGTCTTCATGTCCTTCTCTCCTTTAACCGGCAGAAGTTTGAAACCTGCTTTCTTATAATCTTCATCAGCAACCCAGGCAATGGCCCAGAAATGAGGGAACTGCCATATAAACTGAATACCAAAGATGATCATTGCTGCGTGGTTAATATCTCCTGTGGCAGCCGTCCAGCCCAAAAGAGGAGGTAAAGCGCCAGGGATAGCTCCCACAAATACAGCAATGGGTCCTACTCTTTTCAGAGGAGTGTAGACAAAACTGTAGAGAATCATAGACAACACGGCCAGACTGGTCGTCAGCATGTTAGTCCATTGAAAAATGAGAAAGATGCCGGCAAAGCCTACAATTGTAGCAAACCACAACGACTCAGAAGCCGTCAGTCTGTCTGTAGGCAAAGGCCTCGACTTGGTACGCTTCATCAGCTTATCATAGTCTTTCTCCAATACCTGATTGAAAGCACATGAACCACCGGAGATCAGCCAGCCGCCCAGAAAGAGCATCATCAGCTGTGTCCAGTTAACATTTCCTCCCATACCCAATGCATACCCAAAGGCACAAGACAAGGCCACTGTAAAAGACAGTCGCATCTTCATCAGTTCCATGAAGGTTCTCACTTTATGTACTAAAGCGAGGGGTGCATTAATATTTGTAGCGTTTCCAGAAATCATCGAGCTATACTCAATCCTTCGTTTTTATTTCTTATCAGTAGCAATAAATAGTATTGCAAACCGGTAATCATCGTTCCTAATAACAAGTGTAATGGTTGTATAAATGCAGGTACACCAAAGTAGGCCATCACTGCGCCACTGACTGCCTCTACTACCACAATCAGGAGAAGAAAACCCGATGCGCGTTTAAGCAACAGCTGCCCTTCATTTTTGATATAGAGTAATCGTGCGAGGTAAATATGAATCGCCAGAAGCAGGATGGAATACGAACGGTGAATCTTAAACCTGATGCCCAGATTCTCTATCCACTCTGTCCGCGCTATCTGTTCGGCAATTACATCAATGGCTTCTCTTACCTGAGTACCCAGTACAATCTGTACCAGCGTGGCCACCATACAGATCACGATCACCACCGCGAGCTTTCCGGCACCCTCCACTTTCAGGCTTAATACCGATCTCTTGGATCTGTAATAAACGTAGATAAGCAAGCAGACAATTAGCAAGGCCAGTAGCATATGTACCGTGATCATCCACTGCAGCAAGTTGGTACTTACCACAATAGAGCCGATCCAGCCCTGAAAGCCAACCAAAACAAATGCAAGAAATGAAAGAACAACGATCGTTTTATCCGTTTTCCAGTACCTGACCGACAGCACAAACGTTCCGAAGATCAGAATACCGATAATCGCCCCGATCAGACGATTTACGTATTCAGTCCAGGTTTTTACCACATTGAAATCTTCTTCCACCAGGATGGAGGGATCATTCTGAATCTGGTAAGCTTCCTCTTCAAACCCTAGAGCGAGGAGGTACCTGACAAACTTTTCATTCTTCTCAGCCCTCTGCTGAGCGTATACTTCTTTGTAATCTGAGGAAAGCTGACTTACCTCTGTCGGAGGAACCCAGTTCCCGAAGCATTTGGGCCAGTCAGGACATCCCATTCCTGACCCGGTGCTTCTGACTATGCCGCCTACCAGTATTAAGAGGTAAACCGCGATAATCGTGACGGCACTAAACCGTCTGAAGAGCCTGCCGTTAGTGACTGTCGTGCTCGATGTACTCTCCTGTTTCATCCACTACTATTTCATCTATCTCACCTTCCAGCTCGATTAAATCATTCTCATGTGGAAGATTAGAATCCATCGTCTGAGAGTAAGGAACAGTTTGTGGAATGAAGTCTTCCTCTGCACCTGGCTTACTGTAGTCGTAAGGCCATCTGTAAACAGCAGGAATCTCACCAGGCCAGTTTCCGTGACCAGGATTGATAGGTGTTGTCCACTCAAGTGTATTCGATCTCCATGGGTTAGCAGGTGCTTTTCTTCCTCTGAACATGCTGTAGAAGAAGTTGAACACGAAGATGAACTGAGCAAACAGCGTCACAATAGCCGCCACACTAATGAATGCGTTCAGATCAGTAAAGCCACTGAAAGCATCAAAGTTGGTGAACGAGTAGTATCTTCTTGGGAAACCTGCAATACCGATGTAGTGCATTGGGAAGAACACCAGGTATACACCTACAAATGTGAACCAGAAGTGGATATACCCCAGCTTGGAGTCCATCATACGGCCAAACATTTTAGGGAACCAGTGGTATACCCCTGCCACCATTCCGAAGAATGAGGCCGATCCCATTACCAGGTGGAAGTGAGCCACTACGAAATAAGTATCGTGCAGCTGAATATCGATGGCTGAGTTACCCAGCGCGATACCCGTAATACCTCCTGATATGAATACTGATACCAGACCAATTGAGAACAGCATGGCCGGTGTAAATACGATGTTACCCCTCCACAGTGTAGTGAGGTAGTTAAATACTTTTACTGCTGACGGAATCGCAATGATCAGCGTCAGGAACATAAAGATAGAACCGAGGAAAGGGTTCAGACCTGATACAAACATGTGGTGTGCCCATACTACAAAAGACAGTACAGTAATACCCATCATGGAGATGATCATGGCCTTGTAACCAAAGATCGGCTTTCTTGAATTCGTTGCGATAATCTCTGAAGTAATACCTAATGCAGGCAGCAGTACGATATATACCTCAGGGTGACCCAGGAACCAGAACAAGTGCTGGTACAGGATTGGGCTACCTCCTACGTTAGGCAGGGCTTCGCCTCCAATGTAGATTTCAGACAGGTAGAAACTCGTTCCGAAACTACGGTCAAATACCAATAACAGAGCGGCAGCAAAAAGAACAGGGAATGACAGAATACCAATGATGGCTGTCAGGAAGAAAGCCCAGATCGTCAAAGGCAGCTTTGACATAGACATTCCTTTAGTTCTGAGGTTGATAATGGTAGTTACATAGTTGATACCTCCCAACAATGAGGATACAATAAAGAATACCATAGCCACCAGCCACATGGTCATACCCAGACCGGAGCCCGGCATTGCCTGCGGCAGTGCACTCAGCGGAGGATAAACCACCCATCCACCGGAGGCCGGCCCTGTTTCCAGGAAAAGCGAAATGAACATTACTACTCCTGACAGGAAGAAGAACCAGTAAGAGAGCATATTCATAAAGCCTGAAGCCATATCTCTGGCACCAATCTGCAACGGAATCAGGAAGTTTGAGAAAGTACCACTCAGACCAGCTGTCAATACAAAGAATACCATGATGGTACCGTGCATTGTTACCAGTGCCAGGTAGAACTCAGGATCCAGTTTGCCACTGGCATCGATCCATTTTCCTAACAGAGGCTGTAACCAACCGAGGTCTGCATCAGGGAAACCGAGTTGCAAACGGAAGATTGATGACATAGCTCCCCCTATAATCGCCCAAAACATACCGGTCAGCAGGAACTGCTTCGCGATCATTTTGTGATCTGTAGAGAAGATATACTTGGTTATGAACGTTTCGTGGTGATGCTCATGATCATGGCTATGATCATCATGTGCATCTATCTGAACTGCTGCTGTTGCCATGTTTCTCTTTCTTTGTTGGTATTATTATTCGTTAATGCCAGCGGTAACCACTGCCAGTTCTTTCAAATTATCGGGTACAGCAGACATGTACTCAGGGTTTTTAGACAACCATGACTTTTGCTCTGCTTTCCATTTTGCGTACTCGGCTGGTTCCAGCACTTTCACTACTTTTCTCATAGAGAAGTGACCACCACCGCAAATCTCAGTACATGCCAGCTCGTACTCAAAATCAGGATCACCCAATTCCTCTTTCATCTCGGCTGTACTCTTGGTAGCTGTAAACTTAAACTGAGTCGGCATACCGGGTACGGCATCCATCTTCACTCTGAAGTGTGGAATAAACACACTGTGCAATACATCACGTGCTCTGATCTTCAACACCACTTCCTGACCTTTAGGAACAACAAGGTCACGGTACTGGAAATCGTCAAAACCTGCACGGTCAGTAAAATCCTGTCCGAGGTTATTGGTACCATCGATGAGTCTGTAGTCATGATCTCCCAGATCATTGTCCATACCACCGTAGCGGATTACCCAGGCAAACTGATGACCGAACACTTCGATCTGCTCAGCATCATCCGAAGCTTCGCTCATGATGTCTGACCAGGCCATCCATCCTGAGATTACCAGCCAGGTAAGTACAATAGCAGGAACACCAGTCCACAATAATTCGAGCTTGTGGTTTTCAGGGTAGAAAAGTGCTTTTTGATCCTCTTTGTATCTGTATTTCCAGCCAAAGTAGAACAACAGGATGTGTGTGATGATGAAAACAATTCCGGTGATGTACATCGTTCTCCAGAACAGTTTATCAGTCAACTCACCATGCTCTGAAGCTACCGGTGGATCGTAAAGGTCGAAATAGGTAACTGAATACCAGATCATCAAGCCAAAACCTACAATCAGGAATGCCATCATAAGCATACCATTAACATTGTTGCTGGCTGTGGTTCTCTTATCGTAAGTTCCTTTTACAACGTTGACCAATCGGCTAATCCTAAAGATCAACAAAAGGATCGCCAGAATCAGAAATACCGCTAATAACAAATAAAACCCGAACATATCTCCTAGTTAGATTCCTTTTTAAATGTGATGATGTTTTGCTTCTTCCAACATTGGGTGGTTTTTGGCCACCAACGCCTGCTTAGACAGTGCGTTCAATGTTACATATATGAATGCCGCTCCGAAGAACATGTACATTCCGATTTCCGTCAATCCGAAACCTCCGCTCTCTCCAAGGGTACCCGGAGTAGCCATCAGGTAGAAATCCAGCCAGTGACCGGCAATTACCACGATACAGGCGATCTTCAGGAATACCAGAAGTCTCTTCGCATCTCTTGTCATTAAGCAGAGGAATGGGAAGAAGAAGTTCATGATCAGATTCACAAAGAAGTATGGTGAATAGTGATCACTCTTAAGTCTTTCGATAAAGTATACTGACTCTTCAGGGATGTTGGCATAATAGATCAACAGGAACTGAGAGAACCAGATGT
Organism: Roseivirga sp. UBA6061; assembly: GCA_002427745.1. Taxonomy (GTDB): domain Bacteria; phylum Bacteroidota; class Bacteroidia; order Cytophagales; family Cyclobacteriaceae; genus Roseivirga. The sequence goes on from DIYF01000075.1 coordinate 39,328, forward strand.
ATGTCCAGAAAATACTGAATGCAAATACGAATTTACCCAGGTCATGCAGGTGGTCGATAGTTACTTGTGACAAGTAACCTGCCTCTTTCAGCAATACTACAATCAGGGTAATCACGGCCAGGCCAGATACCCACCAGCTGGCAAAAACATACCAGCCAAACATGGTACTGAACCAGTGTGTATCAATTGACATGATCCAGTCCCAGGCAGATACAGAAGAAGTTACTGCGAAAATTCCCAGGAAGATGGCCGAATAACTTCGGATTTTGTACCAGTAGCCGGTTCCACCGAGTTCATCTTCAGCATAAGCCAGGTCTCTCATTTTCTTGAACAACCAGTACCAGAGGGCAAAGAATACCACCATTCTTACTACGTAGAATACAGGGAACCCTCCACCTTCGCCACCAGGCATGAAGAAGTAGCCTTTCTTACCATCGATGATAGAATCGAAATGTGCTCCTCCTACCTCATACAGATCAGCATGTGTCCAGTGGAAAATATTATGATTGAATGCCAGGAAAGTACCGAACATCAGAATACCGGCAAAAGGTATCCAGTGTGCCATAGACAATGGTATTCTCAATACGGTAGTAGACCAACCTGCCTGAGCAGCATACTGAATAGCAAAGAAAAAGATACCAATCAGTGCCAGACCGGTGAAATACACATTGTTAATCCAAAGGTCAGTGATCACACGATCCCACCAGCCTTTTTCATGTCCTCCTCCGGTATCTTCACCTCCGGAGAATTCTACCTCCAGGGCTCCGCCATGTCCTTCTCCATGACCGGCATCGGCATCACTGTCATGACCTGCATTTTCTGCGCCATGTCCTGCATCGGCATCGTGCCCCTGCTCAGTATGTGTGGCATCACCGTGATCGTCACCATGACCTCCCCTTCCGGAGAGCACTCCACCCAAAGCAAACAACAGCAAGCCAACGAAGCCCACAATCAGGACTTTTGTTCTAATGCCAGCGTGAAAATCAAATTTCTCTTTTGTCATCTCGAAAAAATTTATGCGTTACTGTTGCTGTAATGTTTTAACATACTTCACGATCTTCCAGCGTTTCTCCGGACTGATCTGTGAACCGTGAGCCCCCATTCTGCGTATACCATGAGTAATCACATGAAATACGTGGCCTTCAGATAAGTTTCTTTGTGCTGGTGATGAGTAAGAAGGTACCCCTGCGAATACAACTCCTACCTTACCGGCCTCTTTACCATTACCATGGCAATGATCACAATAGAGTTCGTACAGCCTCTTACCTTCTGCCAGAATTTCCGGTGTATCAGGTAGTGGGTTTGGAATCTCAGCAGCCAGTGCAATGTCATCCTTACCCAGACGATAAGGGAGCACATTGTTAGACGTTCTTCTCACTGTTCCTGCCACTGGTACTCTTACATTTTGTTCGTACTCATTGTTTGGGTTAGAGTTATAAAATTCTCCCAAACCATCTTCCCTGTTGCTCAACCACTCACCGCGGTCTTTGTCTTTGATCTGAGTCAAAGGCTCGTAAGGAACAGAGTGGTACATCTGCGGTGCGTATTCCAGTCCCGGATCGTCACCTTTTGCTGTACAACTGGCCAATACAGCCAGAGTAAATATGGTTAAAGCCGCTTTTAATCTGTTGGTCATGATCATTATTAGCTTAATCTTCTACTTCTTTATCATTTACCTCAATGGCACCTGAGTCTTTCAGGATAGTGCTGAGTGAGTCAGCTACGGCCTTGTTCTGACCAAGGTCGATAGCCATTACATGCTTGTCATCGGTAATTCTCAGATCAAGCATCTTGGGGTCCTTCCAGGGTTTCAAATCAGTTGAAACGAAGAAGGTAAACACCATTCCGAAAGCGGCCAGCAGTACGGTAAGCTCAAAGGTTACCGGTACAAAGTCAGGCATTGGCGTAAAGTTCTTACCACCAATGATCATAGGCCAGTCAACACCCAGCATCCAAAACTGCATGGTCAGAGCCAGGGAGGTACCCAGAGCACCAAACATAAAAGCTGCAATAGGTAATCTCGATTTCTTATAACCTAATTCCTCATCCAGGCCGTGAACCGGGAAGGGAGAATAGACTTCATCTATTTTCACACCTGCTTCCCTCACAGTTCTCACTGCTTTCAGCAATACGTCCTCGTCATCGTAGACGCCAAGCACAAAACTTCTAGAATCACTCATAATCACGCAGTTGTTTTTTCAGATGAAGATTTAACGATACTCTTGACCTCAGCCATGTTGATTACCGGGAAGAACTTGGCAAACAGCAAGAACAGGGTAAAGAACAATCCGAAGGTGAAGAGGTACACTCCCATATCGTAGATAGTCGGAGAGAACATAGCCCAGGATGAGGGCAGGTAATCTCTGTGGAGCGAGGTTACGATAATTACGAAACGCTCAAACCACATACCGATATTTACAATAATTGAGAGGACAAATGTCGCAGCAATGCTGGTTCTGATTTTCTTGAACCAGAAGAGGTGTGGAGAAATCACATTACAGGTCATCATAGACCAGTAAGCCCACCAGTAAGGTCCCTGCATCCTGTTGTAGAAAGCATATTGCTCTGCGTCAACACCTGAGTACCAGGAGATGAAGAACTCTGTGATATAAGCGATACCTACGATTGAACCGGTAATGGTAATTACGTAGTTCATCAGCTCGATATGCTCAATGGTAATATAATCTTCCAGTTTGAATACTGATCGGGTCACCAGCATCAGGGTTAATACCATGGCGAAACCTGAGAAAATCGCTCCTGCCACAAAGTAAGGAGGGAAAATCGTGGTGTGCCATCCGGGTATTACTGATGTAGCAAAGTCAAAGGATACAATGGTGTGTACAGAAAGTACGAGTGGTGTAGCCAGTCCGGCAAGAATCAGGGCTACACTTTCATATCTCGACCAGCTTTTGGCAGCTCCGTCCCAACCGAGGCTCAGCGCACCGTATATCTTTTTTCTCATACCTGAAGCTCTATCACGGATAGTAGCAAAGTCAGGCACAAGGCCGATATACCAGAACACCAACGATACAGAGAAATAAGTTGAGATCGCGAAAACGTCCCAGAGCAGCGGTGAGTTAAAGTTTACCCACAGAGAGCCGAATGTGTTAGGCAATGGCAATGCCCAGTAAGCTCCTAACCATGGGCGTCCCATGTGCAGTACCGGGAACATAGCCGCACAAATTACGGCAAAGATAGTCATCGCCTCAGCAGCTCTGTTGATGGCCATTCTCCACTTCTGACGGAAAAGAAGAAGTACTGCAGAAATCAGCGTTCCTGCGTGACCAATACCTACCCACCAAACGAAGTTGGTAATATCCCAGGCCCAGCCTACAGTCTTGTTCAGTCCCCACATACCAATACCTTCCCAAAGGGTGGCGGCAACCGCGAGGAATCCTACACCAAGTACGAGTACTGCTGCTGTGAAGGCCATTAACCAGCCTCTCGTTGGCTTACCTTCTACCTGCTTGCAGATATCCTCGGTAACGTCATGGACCGTTTTACCTCCGGTTATTAAAGGTTTTCTTACGGGTGAAGTAACCTGCATAATGTATCGTTTTAAAAATTAAGCTTCAGTTGATGATTTATCCTTATTTCTGATCTTAGTCATGTACCACACGTTAGGGTTCACATTGATCTCCTCTAACACATGGTAAGCCCTGTCTTCGTGAATCACTCTTTCAGTGGCTCCCTGACCATCCGCTTTCTCCTCGATGTGAAGAGATTTAGACACCTGAGAGTTGATATCATTCAGGTCACCGAAAGTGATAGCATCAGCAGGACAAGCAGAAGCACAAGCGGTAGTGATTTCACCATCCACCGGTCTTCTTCCTTCTTTCTTAGCTGCCAGTTTACCAGCCTGGATTCTTTGTACACACATGGTACATTTCTCCATTACACCTCTGGCTCTTACCGTTACGTCAGGGTTCAATACCATCTTACCAAGATCATTGTTCATGGCAAGGTTTTTATCGAACTGCGTATTGTCGTGGTATTTGAACCAGTTGAATCTTCTTACTTTATAAGGACAGTTGTTGGCACAGTATCTTGTACCAATACATCTGTTGTAAGTCATTTGGTTAAGACCTTCAGTACTGTGTGTAGTAGCAGCCACAGGACAAACCGTCTCACATGGTGCGTTATTACAGTGCTGACACATCATAGGCTGGAAAGTAACCTCAGGATTAGCCGCTGCTTGCTCCAGGGCTTTTCTGTCACTCACATCAGCATCTGAGCTGTAGTAGCGGTCGATTCTGATCCAGGCCATTTCACGCCTGTTCAGCACCTCTTCCTTACCTACAACCGGAATGTTGTTTTCGGCCTGACATGCTACGGTACATGCCGAACAGCCTGTACATGAGTTCATGTCAATGGTCATACCCCAGTGGTGGTTTTTGTACTCATGACCTTTCCACAAAGTCACCTTAGACGGCTTGATGAACTTACCATCTTTATAGATTTTCGGATATTCTCTACCCGCTTTTGTATCCTTCTTGTATTCAGCCAGTGTAGACTCCTGGATTACGTTGGTACGCTCCATATAAGTCTGGTGTGTTTGTGTTCTGGCAATCTTGTAAGATTCACCGGTAGCTGTTACTGACACACCTGCAAACACATCGGTGGTATTGGCTCCGTTAAGCTTGGTAATCAAAGGATAAGCATTAACACCTACCTCATTTCCTACACGACCAGCCTTGGTTCGGCCATAGCCCAATGCCAGACCAACGGTACCCGGGGCCTGACCCGGCTGCACCAGTACCGGCACTGTCATGCTCTCGCTACCTACAGTCAAAGTCACAGTTTGGGTGTTTTCCTCTACCATGTCAATGTTCATGGCAGTGGCCATTTCCTGAGAAATGGTCAGGTAGTTATCCCAGGTAGCTTTTGAAATCGGATCAGAAGCTTCCTGCAACCATGGGTTGTTTGCCTGGCTACCGTTACCGATAGTCAGTTTTTCATACAGGGCCAGCTCTATATCGCCACCAGACTTGTAGTTCTGAGCGATGCTTGTACCAGCAGAAGCGGCTGCTGCAATATTGAAAGTGTATGTATTCGTATTTCCTGTAGTCTGGAAAACACCATCATATAAGGTCTTATCCCAGAACATCTGGAAGCTTGAAGTATCAGCTTGTTGTGTAAAGAAGTTTTCTCTCCAGTTATCCTGCAGGTACTTGTAGTACTCCACTACATTACCAGACCAGGCCAGGAATGATTCCGGTGCCTGTCTTGTATCAAACAATGGAGAAATAGTAGGCTGAACGAGACTGAAATGTCCCTGCTTTAATTCTGCGTCATTCCACTGCTCCAGGTAGTGGTGATCAGGAGCGATATAGTCAACCAGTGAAGTAGTCTCATCATTTCTGTCAGATGTAGAAATCTTCAGCTTAGCTTTTGCCAGTGCTGCTTCCAGTGACTTACCTTCAGCAGAATCGTAAACAGGATTACAGTTAAAGAAGATAACCGCATCTACTGTACCGGCATTCAACTCGCGTACAAAAGAAGCCATTGCCTGATCGTTACCCTGACGGGCATGCATCGGGTTGGCTGTATTGATAGTAGTACCGTAATTGCCCAGCATACTGTTGATACCATTGACCAGCACCTGAACGGCAGGGTCATTAGAACCGGAAACTACCAGTGTAGAACCGGCATCCGCAGCCAACAATTCTCTCACAGCCTGCTGCATATTATCTACACTACCGGCAGAAGGAGCATTTACTCCGGCCTGACCTTTCTGTGCAGCAATAGCATTATACATAGCAGCTACCACTGGGCCTACCTGAGAAGGTTTGATTGGCGTTCTGTAGTCGGCATTTGAACCAGTCAGTGACAGATTTGACTCAAACTGGTAATGACGAGACATCTCACGATGCTTGCTGTTAATTTTTCTTGTCTTGCTGTACTGCTTGGTAAACTCGATTGGTGACAACCAGGTACCTAAGAAGTCAGCACCTACACTCACGATAGTCTTAGCCTTACTGAAATCGTAAGAAGGAATCATCGCCTCTCCGAATGACTGATTGTTAGCTTCGGTCAAACCGTAAGCAGACACAGGATCGTAAGAGACATGCTGAGTGTTAGGGAATTTAGCGACAAACTCTCCTACAGCCTTTTTAGTAGTAGGGCTCAAAACAGAATTACTCACAATTCTGATCTGACCTGAGCCTGCCAGTTTTGATCTGATCTCATTATCCATAGCCAGCCATTCAACAGGCTGTCCGGCTTTCATAGGACCAGTCAGTCGCTCTTTATCATATAATGAAAGTACAGAGGCTTCTACCTGAGCATTTGTACCTCCGTGAGAAATCGGAGAGTATTTGTTACCCTCAACCTTGATAGGCCTGCCCTCTCTGGTTTTTACCACCACAGATACGCCATCACCACCATTTATATAGGTAGAAGCGTAATAGTTGGGAACCGAAGGATCAACATCAACAGGCTTATTGAGGTAAGGGATTGCCTTTCTGATAGGGGCTTCACAAGCAGCCAAAGAAGCTGCCGCAATACCAAAGCCCATCATTTTCAGGAAATCTCTACGATTACTTCCTTCACCTTCGTTCTCGTTGATAGGAAGGTATTCTGGAAATTCACCTTCTGCATGCTTCACAAATGAAGGATCATTCTTCAACTGCTCTATGCCTTTCCAGTATGTTTTTTGATTTTCTTTCATTGTATATAAATCAGAAATCGACAATGCTTTATTAATAGTGACACTTAGAACATTCGAGGCCACCGATGTCCTCAACCTTCATCTTGTTCTTCTCACCGTTTACCTTATTGTGCATTTCTACCAGCTTATCGTAGTAGCCATTGCCCTCGGTATTCAGCTCAGTGTTTCTGTGACAGTCAATACACCAGCCCATAGTAAGGGGAGCAAACTGCTTCACAACTTCCATTTCCTGGATCTCACCATGACAGGTCTGACACTCAATCTGACCCACATTCACGTGCTGAGAGTGGTTGAAGTAAGCCAGATCAGGCAGGTTGTGCACCCTCACCCATTCGATAGGCTTACCGCTCTCCTGAGCAGCATATAGTTTTTGAATCTCTTTAGAATCCGTTTTGATAGCACTGTGGCAGTTCATACAGATGTTCACCGAAGGAATATTGGCACTCTTGGCAATCTCAACACCTGTGTGACAGTACTGACAATCTATTTCATAATCACCAGCATGGATTTTGTGAGAGAACGCAATGGGCTGCTCCGGCTGATAGTTCTGCTGAACACCTACCATGTACAGGCCGTCAATTACATTCTTAGCTGCCAGGGCAATTACCAGGAAGGTTACAATACCGATGACAGTCGGGCTCTTAATGAAAGCTACCAGATCAAACTTCTCTTCTACAATCTCCAGATCATCTTCAGAAAGCTCTTTCTTATCTCTCAGGTAGCGCTGCATGAAGCGAATCATGATGGCCAGCACCAACAAGATCAGCAGAAGCACTACAATAAGACCTATGATGATAATGTTCACATATTCAGATGGAATAGCTCCCTCTTCTGCAACCACTTCACCTCCCACATTAGGATCGGGCTCAGCGGCTACAACAGGATTATCTTCAGTGTTTTTTACATAAGCCATGATAGCCAGGATGTCGTTATCCTCAAGATCATGGTTAGGCATCTGGAGCTGGTTGAACTCATTGTAAACCGCAACCGCCTGAGGATCACCTGAAGCAATCACTTTAGACGAGTTTCTTACAAATTCGTAAATCCATGGTAAGGTTCTGCGATCGTACACACCCGCCAGTGCCGGACCTACTACTTTTCGGTCTACTGCGTGACAGGTATTACAACCCCAATCCTTAAATAGGGATTCTCCATTTTTTATGATCGCTTCATCAGTCGGAACCTGGTCTTTTTGAGCAAAAACCTCAACCCCGGAAAATAGAAAACAGCACACAAGCATGCATGCTGTCATGAAGCGGGTGAACGCATTTTTTGATATCATGAAATAATTCTTTTGAATCACTGAATGTCTCTTCTCGCAAAATCTCGACAAAGGTAGTATCCGCATGATTTATAACCAACTAAATTAAAAGCCCATTTTAAGGATGGCTGCGCCTGAAAACAGTTTTTTATTTGACTGACTAACAGATAGTTACAACCATTGTTTAGTCGTGATTAATAATTTAGAACGATTATAAATAAAGGAAATAGCATACAATAATGAAACCTTGTCACTTAGCCGGTTTTTCCTCTTAAATATGAACGTAACCGGACAGGTAAAACTCAGACAAACGAACGCTTCACATACCAGAAGTCAGGCCCTTACCCAGACCCTCGTCAACGGACAACAAAGTCACAGACTCAAAGCAAGCATCATCATGCCTGGCTCATTCAAAACAGGACCTCAACTCTTCATGAGTTTTGGACTTAAAAGCTACCAGGGGTTTTCGAATGACTTCGGATCGAAGTCTTTATTGTAATCTTTAAAAACCGAGTCAGAGCGGTTTTTCAGGTGCAGGGTATCCTTTTTGCCAAAAACACGACTGATCAGAGCAAAGGGGAATAAAATGAGGTAAAAAACAAGACTCATCAGGATATTGGGCACAATCAGGCTTAAAAGCCAGGTGAGTTTCATCCATAGCCAGTTAATCTTGTCAGCAACAAAGCCCGAAAGAAAACCTCCCAGCCCTACAAAGGCAGCTACATATAGAAGCCATTCATGCTGTACGCCACTTCTTTTCCAGAGCACAAGATAGACCATAAGAAAACCTACCGTGATAATCAGGATGGTTTTCAACGGGTCGAACTTCAGGTCCTTTGTACTCATTTAAAACAAGGTGTAGATAAATGGCGCCACGGCACTGCCTCCTCCAAAAACAATCAAGACTCCCAGAAGAAGAAGTACAATAATGACAGGAGCCAGCCAGAACTTCTTGCGTTCCTTCATAAAGCTCCAAAGATCTTTCAAAAAGTCCATTTCAGTCTGTTTTGTGTTTTGACACAATGAGATGTGCCTGTTCTCAAAGTTAAAGCATCTCTGATCATTTACAGGTAAGTAAGGCAACTTTCACTTTAAAAGACGCCTGGCCTAGTCCATTTTAAATCTGACGCGCCACTTTTCTCTGTTTTCCCAATCGGGCTGATCGGTTTTACAATATAGATAGTTATTGATAACCAGATAATCCATCTCCGTACTCATAAAACACCTGTAGGCATCATAGGGTGTACAAACAATGGGTTCACCACGCACATTGAAACTTGTATTGACGACCAGACCATAGCCCGTTTCTTTCTTAAATGCATTGATAAGCTGCCAGTACCGGGGATTCGTCTCCTCATGCACCGTTTGTATTCTCGCAGAAAAGTCGAGATGGGTAACGGACTGCACGTCACTCCGCTCATGATATAACTTATCCCAGAGGGGCATATCATGATAGCCCTCAGGCAGCTTCTTTCTTCTTTCTTCGTTTACCGGAGCCACAAAAAGCATGTAGGGAGAATCGCTTTCCAGTTGAAAATAGGTCTCTCTGTCCTCACTCAGTACTGAAGGCGCAAAAGGCCTGAACCCCTCCCTGTATTTGATCCTGAGGTTGAGTTTTTTCTGCATATCAGGATTTCTGGCATCTCCGAGAATACTCCGGTTCCCTAAAGCCCTTGGCCCAAACTCCATTCTCCCCTGGAACCACCCGACTACATTGCCTTCAGCAATCCTCGAGGCTACCTCTGTAGCCAGATCATCAAAGGCTTCGTACCTTTTGAAAACAGCCTTCACCTTCCGCGACATAGAGGCAATCTCCTTGTCGGAATAGTCAGGCCCCAGATAAGAACCCGCCATGGCATCAGGCGATTGCGGGCTGCGCTCTTCCTGAAAGTATAAATAATGTGCTGCGACAGCCGCCCCGAGTGCTCCTCCTGCATCACCGGCTGCCGGCTGAATATAGATGTCTTTAAAAATCCCGGATCTCAGGAGTTTTCCATTCGCTACGCAATTCAGTGCCACCCCTCCGGCCATACAGAGGTAATCCGCCCCGGTCACCTCTTTTGCATGATTGGCCATCTTCAACACGATTTCCTCCGTCACCTGCTGTATGGCCAGTGCCAGGTCACAATGATGCTGCTCCAGCAGATTCTCATTTGTTCTTACAGGAAATCCGAAAAGTTTCTCCCATTTGCCATCTCTGGCCATTCTCAATCCGGTGGCATAGTTGAAGTAGGACTGGTCCAGCCAGATCGACCCGTCTTCTTTGATACTGACCAGCTTATCTTTGATAATCTCCCTGAATCTTGCGGTTTGATCAGACTCAGGGTTTCCATAAGGGGCCAGCCCCATGAGCTTGTACTCTCCTGAGTTTACCTTGAACCCCAGGAAGTAGGTGAAGGCACTATATAATAAACCCACTGAGTGCGGAAAGTGCATCTCCTTGATAATCTTCAGATTATTCCCCTCACCCACTCCGATAGAAGCAGTGCTCCACTCCCCTACACCATCAACGGTCAGAATGGCGGCCTCTTTAAAGGGGGACGGGAAAAAAGCACTGGCAGCATGTGATAAGTGATGCTCCGGAAACAGAAGCTTCACCTCCTTCTTACTATAACTACCCACTTCCCTGAGCCCATCATAAATCTGCTTTTTCAGGAACATCTTTTCCCTAAGCCAGACCGGGATAGCCTTAACAAATGAAACAAGGCCTTTGGGTGAAAAAGCATAATAGGTCTCCAGGAGCCTCTCAAATTTCAGCAGCGGTTTATCATAGAAGACAATAGCATCAAGCTCGTCTATTTCCAGGCCCGTCTCTTCAAGGCAATATTTGATGGCCTGTACAGGAAAATCTGCCGTTTGTTTTTCCCTGGTAAAACGCTCTTCCTGTGCTGCAGCTATAATTTCGCCATTGATGGTAATGGCAGCTGCTGAGTCATGATAAAAAGCGGAGATTCCTAAGATTTTCTTCATCTGAATTCAGGTGCTCATGGCAATCCTGTACCCCGCAAGTTTAAGGGGTTTTGATCAGACTAAAAAACAGCATTCGTACAGGAGTCATTGAGGCAACAAAGTGTATACAGCAGGAGCCCGCAGGCACACCGCACCGCCCCTCGCGAATCTGCGGTGCTTGCTATCGCAACACCTTGATTTCGAACCTGGCGGTTCGATCCTACCCTCCCACAGATCAAAATAAAACGGCAACCCGATGGGTTAGAGAAGTTTTAAGATCAACCCGCGGATTACTCGTACCCGCAGGCACACCGCACCGCCCCTCGTGAATCTGCGGTGTTTGCTATCACAAAACCTTGATTTCGAACCTGGCGGTTCGATCCTACCCTCCCACAGATCAAAATAAAACGGCAACCCGATGGGTTAGGGAAGTTTTAAGATCAACGCGCGGATTACTCGTACCCGCAGGCACACCGCACCGCCCCTCGTGAATCTGCGGTGCTTGCTATCGCAACACCTTGATTTCGAACCTGGCGGTTCGATCCTACCCTCCCACAGGTCAAAATAAAACGGCAACCCGAT
>DIYF01000097.1:0-51109 GCA_002427745.1 Roseivirga sp. UBA6061
GGTACCGTCAGGGCTTTTTTTATGCCTGTGCTTTACTAAGCAGGAGAGAGTTCTGGTACCGATTGTGGTCACTGGTCCGGAGTACCTCTGACAAGGTAGAGTTAGTTAAGTTGTTGCACCCCAGACTCTCCATTAGGGTCACTATATGCTCTCTTCAAGGCCTTCGTATACCCCCATCAGGGTCTCCGCAGGGACCCTGATGAAGTGAGTGGAGACTAAATCAAGGCTGAATCACAAGAGAAGAAAACCCGATGCCGGGGCCATTGCCGGTTTTAAATACACCTTCAATCTCCAGACTTGTCAGGTTTACTGATACCACCTGGCCTATGCCCTGGCAGTTGATATAGACGTATGCCGCCATCAGGGTCTCCGCAGGGACCCTGATGAAGTGAGTGGAGACTAAATCAAGGCTGAATCACAAGAGAAGAAAATCCAATGCCATCGGGGCCATTGCCGGTTTTAAATACACCCTCAATCTCCATATTTGTCAGGTTTACTGATACTACATGGCCTATGCCCTGGCAGTTGATATAGACGTTTTGGTTGGTAGCTCCCACAATAAGCCCGACAGGCTGGGTATTTGAGAGGGTATTACCATTCCACTCCGCACCTGTGATCCTGATGGTAGCTTTCAGCTCTTTGGTTTTGGCGTCAAAAACACTCAGATCGCCAGATACAGCATTGGGTATTACTACCGTGCTGCCATCGGGACTAAACTCAACCCTGAAAGGTAGTTGCGGACTGGGAAGCTTGTGCGTAATCTCTCCACTGGCGGCATTCATCACCAGTACTTCATGGCTGTTCCGGTTGGCAACCCATACCTCTGAGCCATCCGGGCTGATTCCGATCCCTTCTATACCGGGAGTGGCCTTAAAGACTTTTTCCAGCTTGTCTGACTCCACATTGAGTTTGCTTACTGTGCCATCCACAATATTCGCTGTATAGGCCATATGCCTTGATTTGTCAAGCACCACCATATGGCTGGCCCTTTGTGTGGTAGAAATGGCACCAATCACTTTTTCTTCCTTCAGAGAGACTTTAATGATCTTTTGCTGAGCCTCAGCTGTGGCAATCAGTATATCTGGCGTAAGAAAGCGAATACCATGGGGGCGGGTGTATTCTCCCAGTGAAATGGTCTTCGTTACTTTAAGTTGGGTGAGATCGATAATAGAAATAGAATTACCCACACTGTACTGGTCGCCATAATTGCCGACAGCAGCCAGCTTGCCATCAGCTGAAATGGCCACTTCATGTGGAGCAGTCCCCGTTTTAATCGTGGCAATCAGCTTACCGTCTTCGGCATTGAGAATACTTGCCGTATGATCTGCTTTATTCAATATCACGAGTGTGCCGGGCTCTGCAGCCAGACTGGAAAAACCAAGACAGCAGCTGAAGACTAACATCAGCTGTACTTTTTTAATGAGTATGGTAGGTGTCATAAGTGAATGAATTTTTGATTGTAAGCTTCATAAAGGTGAATACTGAGATCGCACTTGACAGGATGAAACCTCAAATACCTCAGATCAAATAAGTACAATCACTTCGGGAGTCATGAGGACAATTTTGCTAAAAACTCAGGGGCACTTTCAATATTATCTGACTGGCATCAGGCAGTGCTCAATGGCAGAAGCAATAAGGGGACTCAGCTTACCACGGTTTTTCTGATCTGTGAGGGAGGCTGACCAAATTGCTTTTTAAACCTTCTGGAGAAGTACTGCTGATCGGTATAGCCGGTCTGGTAGGCAATTTCTTTAAGAGGCTGTTCACTTTGTTCTATCAGAGACCTGGCCTTTTCCATCCTGATTTTTTCCAGATAGGCACTGGGGGTACAGCCAAAAAAGTGTTTGAACAGCCGCAGAAAGTGATACTCAGAAATACAGCAGGCATCAGCCAGTTCTTTTAATTTAAACTGATAGCACAGGTTGTCATGAATGAAAGCCTGTGCCCTGAGCAGTCGCGAAAAGATCTCCTTTTTGGTATTTGCCTTCTTAAAGGGAAGTGCCTGGGCTTCCTTTTTGTAAGGAGAGATAAAGTCTCTGTAATCGCTGTGGAGTTGATTCATGCGTTCTTCCATGGCGAAAGTTTCCCCCGGACCGGTCGTGGCGATGCTGGAAAGGAGTGGGGCCAGGCGATTAATACTCCCGGGGAAGACGGCAAGGTTCATATCCAGTTGTGGTAATGGCTCCGTATCATCCTGCAGTGCCGTGGGTACTTCGTCAAGCAATCGCTCACTGAGGTCTATACAAAGCCCCTGTGTAATACTCTCTGTGGGTACCTGGGCCAGGTAGGCTTCATCTTTTTGAAGAATAAGCAGGTCTCCGGAATTGATTTTGACCAGTTGGTTGTCTACATAATACTCTTCGGTACCATAATGCACAAATTTCAGGGCCAGTCCGCTGCTATTGAGCTTTGCCGTTTCCGCCTTCTGCAAATTGGATACTCGCAGCTCTCCGTAATCTCCGCTATACCTTGTTTTAATATCGTCTCTCCAGTCGTGGTACTCCATTGTTCAGACCAACCGCAATTCTTTACTCAGTATCAGCTTAGTCAGAAAAACCGAAATTATCTATGCTTTATGGGATGACAGGGCCGGTCGGGGTAAGACCGGAGCAGGGTACGGATCTAATCCCGATTTCTCAGTACTCACGGTGTAGTAACTCCCCAAAAACAGAGGTGCGGGATTTATCGAATATGCGAGATTTATGGAATGTCGGGAATGCAGGTCACGGGCAGAAGCGATTCAACCGATTTCAGGGAAATATTTCTACAAAACTCCCTTTTTAACAGGCATTTAGGTAATTTCGCGCCACGAAAAAAGGACAGTGATTTGAGGCCGATTATTGAGGTTTTAGAAGAGGACTATGAAATCCCTCAGTTAGGGGTAAGACGGAAGATTTCTGCCCTGCTGCCGGCAGATTATTACCAGACAGAAAAGGTCTATCCGGTACTATATCTGCAGGATGGTCAGAACCTGTTCAACCCTCATGCCCCCTTTGGAGACTGGGCTATTGACAAGTCGCTGGAGGGGCTGGCAGCACAGGGCATGACGGACCTGATCGTGATTGCCATTGACCATGGTAACGAGGAGCGCATTTATGAGTATTCTCCCTACTACAACCCGCTCTTTGGAGAGGGGAAGGGTAACCAATACGTTTCATTTCTTACCGATACCCTCGTGCCTTATGTAAATAATCATTACCGGGTTTCTACCAGGAGGCATGATACGGGAATCGGAGGCAGCTCTATGGGGGGGCTCATCAGTTTGTATGCTGGCCTTACCGCCCCGGCTACTTTCGGTAAGTTAATGGTGTTTTCACCCAGTTTGTGGATCTCGCCCATGATCTACCATCATGCCGACCAGTGTACTCTGATGGATGGTGACGCCCTGTATTTGTATGCAGGTGGCATGGAGAGCAAGGCGCATATTCCGAATATTAAGCGGCTGGACGGTATCATGTCTCCCAAATTCAACGACCTTACCTTTGCACGATACAAGTGCTCCATTTATGAAAAGGGGCAGCATGGGGAGTATTATTGGGCCTATGAGTTCCCAAAGGCAATTAAATGGCTATATTTTAATTAACAGACGATGCAATTCAGAGCAGTAAAAAATACAGAAAACCCATCGGTGGTGGTACTGGGCTTCCCAAAAGGAGCGGTTGATTTTGACCTGATCAAAGGGTATACTGGTGTAGCCGGTCAGCCTGATTTTCAAGGCAACTTTAAGCAGATTATGAGCTTATACCATGTATCTGATCCGGTAAAGGTTTACCTGGTAGGACTGGGGGAAGAAAAGGAGAAGGCTCAGGCTCATGAGGCTTACCGCTGGCTGGCCCACAAGCGCAAAAAGAACTGGGGTACTGAAATCAGCATCGATTGCCGTCACCTGGACAAGGCTTATACAGAAGCTGCCGTTTTAGGTACTACCCTGGCTACGTATGATATCGGTACTTATAAGACGGAAGAAGAGGAATTGCCGGCCTTTTATGATGATGACTTTATGTGTACCATCATCTCAAATGAAGATGTGGTAGCAGAGATTCAGCGGGCTGAGGCTACGGCCGAATCGATGATGCAGATCATGGCTCTTGTAGACGCCCCCGGAAATGTAAAGACACCTACTTTTCTGGCCGAGTGGGCCCAAAACTCAGCGCAGACTTATGGCTATGAGTTTGATGCGCTGGAATATGAAGAACTGGTGGAAGAGGGGCTGGAAGCTTTACTGGCAGTAGGGCAGGGAAGTCAGCACGCACCTGTACTGATCAAGGTGGAGTATAAGCCTTATGGCCTCACGGGTAATGCTCCGAAAATAGGGCTGGTAGGTAAAGGAATTACCTTTGATACGGGTGGCTTATCCATCAAGCCTTCCAACAACATGCACTATATGAAGAGTGACATGGGAGGAGCTGCGGCCGTTTTGGGCACGATCGAGCTTGCCGCCAAGCTCAAGCTGCCTGTGCATCTGGTAGGGCTGGTAGCCTCTGCAGAGAACGCGGTAGATGCCAATAGCGTCAAGCCGGGTGATGTTATAGGTTCTTATTCCGGTAAGACGATTGAGGTGATAGATACGGATGCAGAGGGACGTCTGGTACTGGCTGATGCCCTGAGCTATATGATTCGCAACTATGCTCCTGATTATATGATTGACCTGGCTACGCTTACGGGGAGCTCTGTCATGACTTTGGGCTACTCTGCGGGTGCCATGTTTACTCATGATGATGAGCTGGCCAGACTGGCTTCAGATTGTGGCGAAGCAAAACATGAGCGCGTCTGGAGATTACCCTTATATGACGACTTCAAGGCCGATATCCATTCAGATATTGCCGATGTAAGGAATTACAGTGGCAAACCCCTGGCCGGAGCCATTACAGCAGCTAAGTTTCTGGAGGCTTTTGTAGAAGATCATAAGCACTGGATGCACCTGGATATTGCCGGTGTTGCCTTTGGTGACAGTCCGTACTCCAAAATGAAAAGCGCCAGCGGCTATGGGGTGAGGTTGCTGCATGAACTGATTAACAGACTGATAAATTAAGCACCAGAAGAGGGGGCTTCCCCTCTGTATCTCCCCTTCAAGGGGAGAAGTTTGCAATAGATATAATACTGATTACCAGATTACTGATATACTAATCTACCGGTTATGAGAACATTAAATTTCCTTTGTATCTCCACCTACTTTAAAGGAGAAGATTTTCTGAAATCCTGCCATGCCCAGGGCAATAATGTATACCTGCTTACAAAAAAAGAACTGGAGCATGAAGCCTGGCCGCATGAGTCTATTGCGGAGATTTTCTATATAGATGAATGGAATGATGAGGATGTCATGAATGGCATTGCCTATAAATTCCGTTCTATCAACTTTGATCGCTTCGTAGCGCTGGACGATTTTGATGTAGAGAAGGCTACTATGCTGCGCGAGCAGTTTCGCATGCCGGGTATGGGGCAGACTACGGGCCGTTACTTTCGCGACAAGCTGGCTATGCGTATTCAGGCACAGGATTCTAAAATCAATGTACCGGCTTTTACGGCACTCTTTAATGACGATGCTATCAACCTCTTTGCCGATACGGTTCCGGCTCCCTGGCTGATCAAACCACGCTCAGAGGCTTCGGCTACCGGCATTAAGAAGATCCACTCCAAAGATGAGCTTTGGGAAGTCATTCATAGTCTGGGAGACGACCGCTATAAGTACCTGGCAGAACGCTTCGCTCCGGGAGATGTATATCACGTTGACTCGCTTAATTATGATCGAAAGGTGCTCTTCACCAGGGTGAGCCAGTACCTGGATACTCCTTTTGAGGTTGCCCATGGCGGAGGGATTTTTCGCTCGCATACTGTGGCTTTTAATCTGAAGGACGACAAGGAATTGAAGAAGATGAACAAGCGTGTGATGAAGGCTTTCGGCATGAAAGATGGTGCCTCACATACGGAGTTTATCAAATCACATGAGACGGGTGAGTATTTCTTTTTAGAAACCAGTAGTCGGGTAGGAGGTGCCAACCTGGCCGAAATGGTGGAAGCTTCTTCTCAGATCAACCTGTGGGGAGAATGGGCCAAAATCGAAGATGCGGTACTCAAAAGCTACGACTATGAACTACCGGAAGTTCAGGATAAGTACGCGGGCATAGTGGTGTCTCTGAGCCGTTTTGAGCATCCGGATACCAGCAGCTTTACCGATGCGGAGATTGTATGGCGGATGAATAAGCCCTGGCATATTGGCCTGATTGTAGCGGCTGACACGCGGGAACGTGTTCTGGAGCTACTGGATCAGTACACACAGCGCATCTCCAATGAATTTCATGCCAGTGCTCCAGCACCAGAGAGCTCTCATTAAGTCCTGCCCCAAAACTTAAGGTCTATAGGTGAAAATCTGAGATGGGAGTAATGCATGACTCATACTGAACAAGTATGAGTCATGCATTGGGGTTTCTGCCGTGCTACTATTCCTGAATCTCTTTCTTTAGCTTTTGAGCAGACTCCGAATCTGGTTCCAGAGAGAGGCTTTTGTCGATGGAGGCTAGTGCCTTTTTGGCTTCTCCCTGCTTGTGGTAGGCTTCTGCCAGGGCTTCATGTCCTTTGGCATTTTGCGGAAAGACCTCTGTACCAAATTCAAGCAGGGCTATACCCTTGTTCTGTGCTACTTCACCCAAATAGCCTTTGGCTGAATACATAGAGTAGCTCAGAAAAAGCTCTTCATCGAGTTGGTTGGTAGCAGCATGAGCCTTATAGAAGGCTTTGGCTTCTACGGTGCCTTCCAGAATAATGGCTTTGGCCACTGCCAGGGTGTAGCTCATATCAGTCCACTTTCGGCTTGGGGGAGTTTTGCCCAATACCCTCACCATTTCTTCTGCCACAGAATAGGTAGAGTTCGGATTTTGGCCGGTTACCAGGCGTCCATCTACAACAGCCTGATCGAGCATGGCAGGTGCTTCACGAAAATCAGCGCCCAGGCTGGTAAGTCTCTCCTGCAGCATAAAGGGGAGGTATTTGGCAGTTTTGGAAAAGAGCTTTTCCTCCATATCGGTAAAGGAGCTAATCTTCTTTCCCTTAATCAGTGATGATCCATCGGATAGTTTTACGTTTACTAAAGCAGCAGGTCCGTGACAAACAGCACCTACCGTTCCTTTACTTTCATAGATTTCAGCGGTCAGCTTTGCCAGTTCTTTGCTATCGGGGAAGTCCCACATGGTTTTACCTCCGGCAAAATAGATGGCCCGGTAGTCAGCAGCCTTTGCCTGTGAGGGAGCGAGGGTGTTCTTCAGTTTACTTACATTCTCGGGGTTCGAGAGAAATTCCTTGTTTACCTCCTTCATCTTTTCCTCAGGCTCGGCATAGGTCATGCCGCCCATGGGGCTCATAAAATCTACGGCAAACCCGCTTTCTGAGAATACCTTATAGGCTTCGGCTACTTCTGAGAGTTCATAGCCTCCGGCTACCACGGTGTCTTTACCGGCAATGGTGGCTTTTACTTCTTTATTGTTGGTAACCACAATCAGGATTTTGTCCTGTGCCGAGAGCCGTGTCGTGACTCCGAGAAACAGCAGGATAATGAGTGATAAATACTTTGTTCTTTTCATGATCAATTTGAGTTTTAATGAATTTTGAATGACCTGTTTTGTCTAAATGAAAAGCCATTTGATCTGGAGGTTCAGTTTTGATCCTTGTTTCCGCCCCGGTCCTGAAGGGTGTATTAAACTTATCAGACACTCCCTTTAGGGAATAAAGGGTGGAGATTTGATCAAATGGCGTTCAATTCAGGGCAAATCAATCATGGTTTTGGCTAAAAATCTACCTGTTTTATAATCCCGAAAGACTATTTTGTTTTTGTTTTCGCTTGAAAAACAGGGAGTTATATGCCAAACTAAAAGCTGTGTTCTTTTCGGTATTGCGAAGGTGTTTTTTGAAGCACTTTCTTAAAAGAAGTGTTAAAAGCAGAGAGGCTGTTGAAGCCGGAGTCGAAGGCTATTGAAGCAATGGTCAGGTGAGACTTTTCACTGGCTTCCAGCATTTGTTGGGCAGCTTTTACCCGGTAGCTGTTGAGGTATTGCTGAAAGTTCTGACCGAAATTCTCGTTCACTGCCTGGGAAAGTACATGGGGAGTAATATTCAGCTCAGCTGCTATCAGCGGCAGCTTCAGATCGGGATCAAGAAATCGTTTTTCCTCCTTTATATGAGCTTCAAGCCGGGAAAGTACTTCACGCGATTTGTGGTTGTCAAGTCTGGAGTTTTGATATTTCTTCTCTTCAGGCTTGTGCACTTTCTTCATAATGGCCCAAAAACTCAAGGGGTAAATAACCAGCGAATAGGTAATCGGCCCAGCGATATAGGGAACGATTTCGTCCAGCAAAAACATAAAATAGGAGAGCCAGATAAAGGCCATTCCCAGGTGAATATAGTTGATCCATTTTCCGATGAATTCATTACTTCCATCTGGCTTGGACTGCCTGTGTTTTCTCTGCCAGACAAAGGAAACGATGATGTACACCAGGAAATGCAGATAGATAAAGATGATACCGAATTGCCTGTAGAATTCTCTACCCACTATACCCAGGCTGGTGCACACCAGAAAGAGGAGAAAGGGCAGAGCATGCCAGATATGTTGCTTTTTCAGTTCAAATTCCTTCTCCACCAGGCTCCTGGCGTATAGGTAGAAGAGAGGGCCGAAAGACAAGATCAGGGTAAGGCCCAGCATGATGAGTATCATATCCAGGTCTGAGGTGAAATAGAGAAAGATCGATTTACTGATCCTCAGTCCGAAAATGATAAGGAGCATTCCCAGAAGCTTATTTGGGAGGGTTTTAGTTTGTCCGATGAGCAGGTAGGCTCCCAGAGAAAACCCGTGAAAGACGCCCAGTCCACAAATAGCCAATATCAGTATATGTTCCGCCTGCATGCTGAAAGTTTTGGAGACTTCACCCACGGCAGTCTCCACAATGAATACTAATCAGAATGACGACACGCGGAAGAAAAGGTCAACAGCACGGTGGAAAGAATTCCGTTTTTATCTGGCAGACTTGTGTTAATTATTGTTTGGCTCACTATTGATACGACCTCAGCTCAGACTCACTCACTTCGTAATGTTAAGCAGGCAAAGATGGGTTTGTAAGGTTTAATGATATCTTTCAGTATTAAAAAGCACTTTTAAGGTTGGGGTCTTGATTTTTGGTTAAAGGTCATCATATATTGTTTATTTAAATTTTAAATAGAAAACATAGTATTTTTTAATCTAACAAATGGCTGGTGGTCACGTTCTTAAGTTGTTGCAGCAAAGTCGGGCAGGTCGGTTGACCAGCCTCAGAACAATCACACAACTAAAGAAAAATGATGAAAAAGATTAAAAATTCTATCCAACTGAAGTTTATGCTGAGCCTGCTGGCCGCGGCTTTCCTTACTATTTCTTGTACGCCTGAAGAAGAAGGTCAGGTCGATACAGCACTCGAAGTAAGAATGGAAGTGGAGAATTCACCCATTTACAGAATGGCAGTTGAGTTCAGAAATACATCTAATGATCCAAATGTTTCTGCCGAGCAGAGAGCACAGTTGACGGGACTTTCCGATATGATCTTTAACGATCTGGAAATACTGATTAGGAGTAAAACAGTTCAGCGTGATGCGGTTGAAAGTGGCTGTATTCCTCCCGGATACTGCTATGATGACTATGAAATATGTGTGGAGTGGGCAGTGCTTTGGGATAACCTGCTGATGCAATGTAATGGTGGTCCGTACCCACCGAGTAACTGTGACCAGGTGCGCGCTGATTACCTGGCTAACCTGGATGAAATAGAAGAAACTTATATCAAATGTGCCGAGGAGCGCGAGAAATGTATCAAACTCTATTGCCCGGGCTCTGGAGGAGGAGGTCAATACTAGACCTTAGCAGGAAGATATTCAGGAAGGAAGAAATTGCTGCAACAGAGAAGAGGGACACATCATGTCTCTCTTTTTTTTATGAACTCCCGTCAGGGGTTCATCCGACTAAAACGGAAAACGTTTCAGGTTTTTAAAGCTGCCCGATGTGATGGTCACTACTTGTCCCTCTCCATTGCAGACTTTGCCCTCAAAAGTTCCGGAGATCAGATCCGGGTTGTTTTCCTGTCGCGTTACCGTGAAGACAAATTCTGTCTGATCACATTGGCCCGTGGTTTTACAGAAAGTAGGATCTACCTCATCGCAAAGGCCTATTCTGTTACCACGCTCACCATCAATTGAGTTTAGGTGAGTAAAGGTACCCTCAATGGTTGGTGTAGTACAGAAGAGTAGGAGGGTTTTTCCATCTGTTTGGATATCTATAAATAACTCAGTCAAACCAGAAGTAGTAGCTTCAGTACCATAGTTATTTTGTTTGGCCCTGGAGGTAAACGTTTGACCGTCTAGGACAAAACTCACCTCGGTAACAGGTAAGGCTGTTTCACTGGTACATGAGAACATAGTTAATGTCACCAGGAAAATGGCAAGGGGCAAATGTTTCATAACGGTAGTTTAATAAATGACGCTTAACACATATTAGTATCAGTTGAGCCTCAGAGGGTCATCTGATTTGCCTTGATCTTTTCAAAAACTTTGCCAATTGCTGGTTGGGGCTCATTTTGTATTCCCAGAAGGTCACTGCGAGGCCTTCAGGCCATGGCAGTCTTCTTAATAGATTATCGGGAGCCTTTGTACAGAAATGGTATTTACCTGATTGGTTTGCGGGTCAACCACCCCTGACCAGGAGGGGAATAATCCTTCCTGGGCGGACCGTTTTCTGAGCCTGCCTACAGCGCTCTTCTGTCATTCCCAACTTGATTGGGAATCTGCCCACCTTCCCGGGGGCACCAGTCACATATTATCATTGTGTTGATCAGGAGGTTACTTGATTCCGGTTACCCGAAGCAAACTTCTGATTGATCATCACATAAACAAGCATCTGATTATTTCTCAAATGTCACTGCGAGGCCTTTAGGCTGTGGCGGTCTTAAGGTTAGCTATCGAGAATCACAAAAGTGTTTAATACACCTCGTCCTCAAAGAAACCAACGCTGCCGCCAACCCATTCTTTGTCTTTGTTGTAGCGCACGCCAATCATTTCTCCTTTACTTAGGCGCACCAGGTTGTTGACTACCTGAGCTGTGCCTTTGTCCTTATTCCAAAGGCTCATCATGCGAATCTCGCATTTGGCAGGCACGTCCAGTGTTTCTACAATAGGCACGTAATTGACTTTGCGTTGCAGAATGAAGTTGTCTTTCTGCTCAATGGCATCCAGGTCGGCTGTTGTGATATTCAGCTTAACACCGGCACCGGCAAAGGAGTAGAGAGGTTTGAGTACATAGTTTTCCAGGTCGGCAGGATATTCCTCCATCTGATCCAGATAAAAGCATTCCGGCACGTACTCACTCTTCAACAGAGGCATGGTGTACTTACTGATCCGGAAAAACCAGTTGGGGTGTCCGACCCATTCTACATCCACTTCATCTCCAAAATTGAATTCTGACTGTATATCGTCCCGCTGATCGAGCTCATCAAAAATTACGCGGTTGTAGATTTTCTTAATCTGAATGAGCTCACCGTTCTCTGCTTCATAAAACAGCTGTTTGCCTTGTTTTTTGATTTTGCTAATGCAGAGTACCTTAATACCCAGGCTTTTCTGAGCACCCAGAAAGTCGATGTAGGTAGTTTGCTTTTCAGGCTCTATTTCCAGCAGCACCACCTGTTTGGGGGCTGTATCTCCCACAATTTCTTCCCGCAGAATCTCTATGTAGGTGTCCTGCTTGACGCCATTCAGGTGGGTAGAAAAACGATTGGGAATGTCGTAGTGCTTGATAAAGGTGCGGGTGAGCAGATCCTGAAAGAAATAGAGCGAAGGAAAGCCCTGCAGTTCGATGAGCTGGGGGGTGGGATCGCCATTTTCATCTATGCAGATGCCAAAGTCCATCTGAAGAAAGCGCGAGTTATAATCTTCTCCCGGTACCTCCAGCATGGGGTGCTTGATGGCATCCTTCGTCAGCTCCTTAAAGTTGGGCTGCATGATGATATCATTGATCTCTTCACAAGCTTCCAGCAACCTTTCTTTCAGCAGCTTTGGTATGAAAACAGGGGTTTCTGCTATCCGGAAGGAAGGGCGGTAGTCATACTCTTCGGCAATGTCATCCAGGATGGCCTGGTACTTCTCCTCGGTGAAGTGCTTGTTGAAGGCAGCACGATATGGCTTGATCATGTTAGCTGAGAACGAATTGTTCGTTGAGTTTCTGGATCGATGATTCTATAAAGGTGGGCAAGATGGTGCTGTAGGTGAGTGCGATTTTATCGGGATCATCCAGGTGTTCCATCATGTTCTGATATTTCTCTTCTCCAAAGTTCTTAATGACTTTGTCCCGGTTTTCCTGTTTTTCGAAATGGATCTTCATCCCTACAGGATCGGCTTCAGGATGAAACTGGGTGCCGATAAATTCTTCTGAAAAGCGCACGGCCATGATGGCACGCTCATACTCTACATGGGTTCTGATCTTCTCAAGACTCAGAATCTGTGCTCCGTGTTCAGCAAACACCTCATCATTTGGCTGAATCAATTGCCAGTCCCTGGAGTCTACGGCATGATAAGGGTCAGGGAGATTAGAGAGTATGGGGTCAGAAAGCCCGGCTTTGGTATGGTGTATAGGATAGATACCGAAAGAAGTACTTTTTCGCGGTGCCAGTTCGCCCAGCTCAAAATGCTCACAAGCCATTTGAAAAGAGTGGCAGATAAAGAAGAAATACTTCTTATCAGCAGAAGTCTGGTTATGCTGCCAGGCACTATCAATCAGTTCGAAAAAGCCATCTTTCCACACACCACCATCCAGAGGGCTACCGGGACCACCGCTGCAGATATAGAGGTCATAACTCAGGTCAGGTACCTCGTTTTTGGCTCTCACGTCAAATTCATCCCAGCTCAGCTGCTCTTCATATGCAGCCACGATTTCACGGATACAACGCATGCCCTGATTGGGGGTATTGTTGTTCATATCCAGAATAGCCAATCTCAACTTCTCTTCCATGTCCTTCCCTTATAATGCTCTACTCGTATGACTGATATTGATATGTGTGTGTAAACAGATCTGACCTTGCGGTGCTGACCCGAATGGTAAAACTAGTCTAGGCCTGTAACAGTTTCCTGAATGATGTAATCAACTACTTTTTTAACATCCCCGGTTTCTTCGAAAACTTTCAGTTGCCTGTCTGCTCCCGTACCGTTTTTCATAATGTTAAACACATTTTCCACCTCTTCACGTGAGTCCAGCTCATCCACCACATCATCCACAAAGTCCACGAACTCTGCGATCAGATCCTGCATGGGTACCTGAGCCTCCTTACCAAAGTCAATCAGCTGACCTTCAATGCCATAGCGTGAAGCACGCCATTTGTTCTCAGTGATCAGCGACCGTTTGTAGCTCATATAGTTCATATTCGCCTGACGCAGTTTTACCAGTTTGGCTACAATGGCCTGTATCAATGCCGCAATCGTGATGGTCTCGTCAACCGTTAGCGGGATATCGCAGATCCGAATCTCGATTGTCGGGAATTTGGGGTGGATGCGAATGTCCCACCAGATCTTAGTGGCTTCATCAATACAGCCCGTCTTGATCAGGAGCTCTATATAGTCGTTGTACTCTGATAAACTCTCGAAGTAATCCGGAATACCGGTTCGCGGGAATTTATCGAAGACTTTAGGCCTGAAAGACTTAAACCCTGTGTTTCTGCCTTCCCAGAAAGGGGAGTTGGTAGAAAGCGCATAGATATGCGGCAGGAAATAGCGGATAGAGTTCGCAACATGCAATCTCATGGTAGGATCATCGATACCCACATGCACATGCAGGCCAAAAATGAGGTTTGAACGTGCCGTATCCTGCAATTCCTGCAGGAGGGTTTGGTATCTTTCTTTAGAAGTAATTGGTTGGTCGGCCCAACGAGAGAAGGGGTGTGAACCAGCCGCTCCGATGCGATAGCCGAGGCCTCTCGCTATGTCGCAGATGCTTTTGCGGAGAAAGCTCACCTGTCTGCGGGCATCTTTAATGTCCGTACAGATCTTGGTGCCTACTTCCACCATCGCTTCGTGCATCTCAGGTGTGGCCTGATCGGCCATTACCTTCTGGGCTTCGGTAACGATCTTATTATCGTGAGATACCAGCTCCCTGGTTTGCGGGTCGATTACCTGGTATTCTTCCTCTATACCTAAAGTAAATTGCATATGGAAAGGTTGAAAAAGTGTAAATGTAGAACCTAATATAACTTAGGTTCTACATGATACAATTACTTTCGGGATATTTTAAGACTTGCTTGCCGTCTTGCGTTTGGCAGTTGTCTTTTTTGCAGCCGTTTTAGTAGCTGTTGCCTTAGCAGCAGGCTTCTTAGCAGCAGCTCTTTTTACCGGAGCTTTTTTAGGGGCTGCCATCTGGTCGGTCACAAAACTACCCCAGGTGAGGTTCATTTTACCTTCCTGGTAAGCCTTTGCCTTTTCAATGGCCATATTGGCAGCATTTTCCACGATCCACTCGAAGTTTGCTTCTCCCACGGAGTTAATATCTGCATCAGGAGCGGGGTTACAGAAGTCGATCGCGTAGGGGATACCATCTCTTACAGCAAACTCTACGGTATTGAAATCATAACCCAGGGCCTGGTTCAGTTTGATACAGTAGTCCTCGATTGTTTTGAGCAATTCTGGGGCAACAGGCTCGGCATCCGTTACATAACGCAGGTGGTGAGGGTTACGTGGCTCATATTGCATAATGTGGATGTTGTTACCGCCCAATGCATAGCAACGGAAATACTCCGTAAACTGAATCTCTTCCTGTAGCATCATAACCAGCTGACCTGTTTCTGCGTGCTTTGCGAAAAGATCATCAGGGTTGTCCACACGATAAACGTTTCTCCAGCCACCGCCATCGTGAGGCTTCATATAGGCAGGAAAGCCGATATAGTCGAAGATGCTGTCCCAGCTCAGTGGAAACTGCATGTTACGGAAAGAGTTGGCATCCGTATCATCAGGTCTGGCATGAGTAGGGAGGATGACGGTTTTGGGCACGGGTACGCCTACTTTTTCAGCCAGGGCGTTGTTGAAGAACTTCTCATCAGCGCTCCACCAAAATGGGTTATTGATGACGGCAGTTCCGCTGATGGCAGCATTTTTCAGGTAGGCCCTGTAGAAAGGTACATCCTGAGAGATGCGGTCAATGATCACGGCATAGTCGGTAGGAGCTGCCTGTTGCACCATATCTACAGTTACAGCTTCAGCCTGAATGCCTTTGATGTTTTTAGAATTAACTCTGTCGATGAAGGCCCATGGGAAGGTATCTTCCTGGCCAAACAAGATTCCGATCTTTTTCATTTGTGTGTGTATGAATGTTTTTAAATCTTCTTGCTGAGTCCGCCTAGATAAGCGATAAATAATGGGGGAACATGTCGCGCCACAAAGGCCAGTCATGCTCCGCCCACTTTCTTACATCGTACCAATGCTCTATGCCTTTTTGATTCAGGATCTCATGCATACGATTATTGGCATCGAGGCAAATGTCCCATTCTCCCACGCCCAACACAATCTTCATTTGCCACAGGTCCGGGTGGTTATTACCCGGCATATAGTCCACTGGATTATTGAAATAGACATTATCATCATGATAGCCGTCCATAAATGAATTGACACTGAAAGCACCACTCATACTGAACATATGGCTCACCACTTCCGGATGCCTGAAGGCAAAGTTCGCAGCATGGAACCCTCCAAAACTTGCACCGGCCACACACACTTTTGCCACTCTTTTCTCATGTCGGATAGAGTTGACAACTTCTTCCATGATGAATTTGTCGTACCAGATATGATTCTTAACTCTGTCAGCGGGGTGGATACCTTTGTTATACCAGCTGTCTTTATCAATACTGTCAGGGCAATAGATCTGCACCATACCCTGATCGATAAACCACTTCGCTGAATCAATCAGTTTGAAGTCTTTACTTTCGTAGTACCTGCCCATCGTTGAGGGGAATACAATTACCGGATATCCGGCATGCCCGTACACCAGCATTTCGATGTCTTTGCTGAGGGTGGGAGAGTACCATTTGAAATATTCTTCCTTCAAAATTTTATTTGGTTAAAAAGTCAAAATCGAAATTCGAGCGCGAAAGTAGGTTTTCAAATCAATGAAACAAAACAATGTTCTGATTTATCGATGAAAATTTCATTGCACACGTTTGCGATCCTTCTGGCAATCGAATGCACAAAAGAATTTTTCGTAACTGATTGAATCCGAACTCATTAATAACCTATCTATTGCGGCCCTGACTCATCTCAAATCAGACGCTGTGCTTCGCCTTGCTCTTCGCCATGGCGACCTGCCATGCCTTCAGAACAATGGCTTCCTGATTCATCATGATTTATGGCCTTATGACGATTCTTATTAACAAGTTCGGATTGAAAATTATACTTTTGCAGCCATGTCTGTGGCGGGTCTTACATCATTAATACAAAAACCTTTTGTTAAGGAAAAAACAACCGAAAAACTCAGTGAGGTTTTGATGGTTCATCGCTTTCTGGTGAGATCGAAAAGGCTCAAAAGAAAGGTAAAGGTTGATGTGTTTTTGCCCGTTGAACTAGATGGTCTTCAGGCCTGTCAGGGATTGCTACTTAATGATGGTCAGGACATGCCGCAGTTACAGTTAAAGGAGACCCTGACAGAGCGTTTTCAAGAGCCTGAAAACCGGAACCTCATTGTAGCAGCAGTACATGCCGGAGATCGACTCAATGAATATGGTACCGCAGGAATACCTGACTATGCACACAGAGGCTGGAAAGCCAAATCATACAGCACCTTTATTGTCTATCAGCTACTGCCATTTCTCAGAAAACAATACGATGCCTTTTTGGAGCCAGAGCATTCGGCTTTTGCCGGCTTTTCACTGGGAGGCCTGAGCGCTATCGATATAGCCTGGAGAAATCCCCGGTGCTTCCTCAAAGTAGGAGTATTCTCGGGTTCTTTCTGGTGGCGCAGCAGCCAGCCAGATGATCGTTACCCGGATGCGGACCGGATTATGCACTATTTGATAGGGGCAGGTAGTATAAAACCAGGCATGCAGTTTTGGTTTCAGACAGGCACCCGGGATGAAGAAAGCGACCGCAATAATAATGGCGTTATCGATGCCATTGATGATACTCTGGATCTGATCCATGTGCTCAAAGCCAAAGGTTACCGGGATCAGGATGTGGTTTACCGCGAGGTGGAAGATGGTGAGCACAACTTCGATACCTGGAGCAAGGTATTTCCCGAGTTTTTGGACTGGTGTTTTCCGATAGAGAAAGACTGAGTTTAGAGACACCGTCCTCCATGGTTTAATCATTGTAAGCTGCTTTCGCATTCTACCTGAAAGTTTACTCACAGTGAAAGCGGAGGACGCTGTCTATGAGTGCCTTTATTCAGGTTTCCTGGGCTGACTTTGGTCAATTCTTGCATCGACAGGTTTCTCCATCATAGAGGCATCGAACGGAGCTGTGAAGTTCCATTGGCTGACTTTGCCTTCGATAATGAACTGGTTGCCTTCCTTAAAGAACACCTTGTAATGTGCCGGCATTTGGAAACCATCTACTTCGTTGTACTGCTCAAAAGTGAGGAGAGAGGTCGGGAGTGATTCCATTCCCTGAGGCAGCATAGAGGCAAAGGTCATATTATACTCAAGCGCCTTTAATGTATAGTCTGAGGGATCAATGTAAAGCAGGTAGTAATCTTCAGGAGTATCTCCTGTATTCTCTCCAAAGGTCATTTTTACTGTTTTGTATGACTGATCCTTTCCCGGGAGCTTCCCTTCGGAAAGTTCAGAGAGATAGACTCCGTCATCGTGAATGACGAAGGGGATATTCAGCAGATAGAAGTTGCGCCAGGCAGTGAAACGGGGAGGAGCGGCCGCAAGGCCTTTCCGTTCTCCTACAGACCAGGCTTCCTTACCATCAAAGGCGATACGACCGGTACTTCCGGGAAATTTAAGATAGGCAGCCCTGGAAACCGGATCAATACATACTTCTTCATTGTATTCCGGAAACATACCGGTTACGGCTATCAGGTTGGTATGAAACTGTATGGATGCGGCCGCTTTCCATCTGTCGAGTCCGCCATGGGCTTTGGTCATTTCTGTGATAACAGAAGCTATTTGAGGCGTTTCAAATTTTTCTCGCTGAGCATGAGTTTCAGTTGAGAATAGCAGGCCTGAAATTAACAGGATCACAAGGGAGAGTTTCGATACAGATGCTTTCATGATATTGATTTTAATCTTTGGTCATGATACGCTGTATTCGTGAGGGACTCTTGTATTCAGCTGTGAATGACAATTTTTGATACCAGAGGAAATGCACTCTGGTCTGAGAGGGCGTTTGCCATAACAGTAAATGTTTCAGTTGTTTTTGTCATAGATCATTTATTTTCAAAATAAATGGCTAAGAGGGTTTTACTTTAAGATATATTGGAATTTGTTGCTATATTCTAATATGAAACAATCAATCTACATGAAATCAAAACTATCAGTTTTGTTATGCCTGTTGCTTGTGGCCGGATCTTGCCAAAGTGCCAGAGAACTGCACTACTTCAAGCAGGGGGATAACTACTACCGGCTCAACATTAAGGAAGATGCCTTTCTGTCCAGCTCGAGATATACCGCGGGTTATTTCGATGATAACGCAGTTGACAGATACTTTGGGGAAATAGCCAGACCGGATTCTGCCAAACTCAACAAGGCTCCGAAGATGGAGAAGGTTACCGACACCGGTCTGGAAAGCCTGGATAACAAGAAGTTGGTTTTACTATTATCAACTAATGCGCAGGCGGTCACCGATCAAATCTCGGCTTTTGCAGAAAATGAGGAAGCCCTTGGGATGATTGCCAGATTAGCCAATAAGGATCTCATTGATCGCAATCTGGAGTTAAAGAATGAAATCAAGTTACAGAAATCCACATTGAATAGCATCATTCAATCCGGGGAGACTTATTTGGATGCAGGAGCCATTACAGTTGCTAATTCAGCAAGTTACCTTCTGGCCTTTATCAATTCTGTAGCTATTGCCAGAGGCAGAAAAGGAGTGTTTAGCGATTTGGTTGAAGCAAAAAAGTGGTTCGATGAAGAATTCTGATATGTCCATGAAAACGATCGTAATGGCTCTGGTAGTCAGTAGTCTTTTTACATCATGTGTTTCACGTATGGTTGTTACGGTTGATACATTTGACAGAGAAGCTTTACTCAATTCGACTGAGTATAAAGCAGGACTCTTTAAAACCATCGAAGGTGAGGCCCAACGGGTGTCAGGAATGTTAAACCCGGAGTTTGAAAAGTATGCTATTGAGATGAGTGTAAGGGCATTTAGTCAGGAGCTGAACAAATTGAATGGGATTAATGCTGACCAAAATACACTAAATGCGATTGAGAATACAGTGCGTCAAAAGCTAGGGGTTACTTATGAACAGGCACGTGATGATTATAAGAGTTCGTTTTCGGAGTATTTGAAGTACTTTGATAAAGCTTCAGGTTTTAATCGCTCATTGGCATTGAGACAAATGGAGTTGGGAGACTTAAAAAAGAAAGACTTTTTTGAGCAGTTAAATGCGAGTTTAATAGGTCTGGGCCTGACTTCAATTCAGGTTGACGGTTTTAAAAACCGGGTTAAATCAATAATTACTGAAAAGACGGAGGCGATAGTTTCTACATACGGAGAGTCCATTGGTGATGATATAATGGCTTCACTTATCACGAAGGCTCCTGAAAAGTACTGGAATAAATATAAAGAAGAGGTTGATATCACCAGTGAAGCAGGTGACAGACCCAAAAGCACTTCGGTAAAGGCAAGGTATAATAAGACCAAGGTCAAGGCCTTTATGGGAAATGCGGATATCGCCATTAAAATGGAGGGCCCGGGTAATTTTGTGGTGAAAGGAGTGCGTTTGGATGCGGATGAGGCCATCAAGGCTTCCTTTAAGGTGCTAAACCAGGGAATAAAGTATTTAGCCGTATCCAATGGACTAGCCACTTCGGGCGAATCTGATGGAACCAATGGCACCCCCACCGTACCTGAAATTGCTGAAAACAAATCTCTTTCCAGTGAATCAGAAATGATAGAATCTATTTCTGAATTGAGTACCAGAAGCTTGCTGGCTACCATCTTTGCACAACAAGCTATTCTTGCTGATACAAACAGGCAAAATGAACATGCTCAAGCTTTGAGTATCATTCAAAAGTCATTTGAAATATATAAGTCTCAAATAAATGCACTCACACAAACCGAAAAAGAAGATGAATTATAACATTAATGATAAAGTAAAACTGGTTTCAGCAAAAACTATTGGTAATGTCACAATTCCAACTACTTCTGTTGGAACTATCAAAACAAAAGATACATTTCTGGAGAGATATACCGCTGATTTTTTAGAAAAGAATGGAGTACTAGTGACTGATGGAGACTTGACCTCAGCCAGTTAATTCGTAGGCCCTCTGGCTTCTACCTCAGTGAGATAGTTGCCAGAGGTACTCCTTTTTTGCATAGCTCCGGAATTCAGAATTGCGAGCCATTCGAGATTGTCTCATCCATTGTCGACCATTCACGCGACACTCATCCTTCCAGAGCTTCCCATCCATCATCCAAAATTTTTCATTCATCATTTTCGTAGGGGGTAGGGTATTCCTGACAGACCTGTATTTATGATCGACTTCTGAAAAGAAAACGATCATGAAAACTATTCTCACTATTACTTTTTTAGTCGCTGCAGTGCTGGGACCTGCAGGAGACACTGAACTCGACTGGGGTTCGGATTTTGACAAGGCCAGGACGGAAGCTGCAAGTGCTGAAGCCTATGTACTTATTGTTTTTTCTGGCTCAGACTGGTGTAAACCTTGCATTCAACTCCATAAATCCCTTTTCGAATCGGATGCTTTTGAGGCTTATGCCAGGGACCATCTGAAATTGGTGAAGGCCGATTTTCCCTATCGGAAGAAGAATAAACTTTCTAAGGAGCAAACAGCCCACAACGAAAAACTGGCTTCAGTATACAATCCGAATGGGGAGTTTCCACTAGCTGTATTCACGGATGCCCATGGTAAAGTATTGGGGTCTTTTGGCTATGACAAAGCGAAATCTCCCGAACAGTATATCTCTGAGTTCAGGAAGTTTTTAAAATGAAAAGATCAATCCTTGTTACCACGATAAGCCTTCTGCTCACTACTTGTGCTCCTGTATGGGCACAAGGGCAGAAGCACCACAAGGTGGTGAAGCTCATGGGGTCTCGTTTTGAGATTACGGCCATTCACCCTGATGCACAGACAGCCTGGAATGGCATCAATGCCGGTATCGCAGAGATTACCCGTATTGAAATGCTGATTTCCTCCTGGGATCCTGATTCACAAACCAGTGACATCAACAAAAATGCCGGAATAAAGCCCGTCAAAGTAGATCGGGAACTCTTCGACCTTATTAAACGAGGAATGAGAATCTCAGAGCTCACCAACGGTGCCTTTGATATGTCTTATGCATCCATGGATCGTATCTGGAAGTTTGACGGCAGCATGAAAGAGCTGCCAAAAGCCAAAATAGTAGCTAAGGCGGCCAGTAAGATCGGTTACAAAAACATCATACTCAATGAAGCGGAGCAAACAGTTTTCCTGAAAGAGAAAGGAATGAAAATAGGCTTCGGAGCTATTGGTAAAGGCTATGCCGCGCAAAAGGCAAAAGAGAAAATGAAAATGATGGGCATAGCAGGCGGTGTGGTAAACGCGGCAGGAGACCTGATTGCCTGGGGAAAAGATGAAGGAAATAAAGATTTTAAAGTAGGCATTGCAGACCCGGGGCAAAAGGACAAGGTCATGTCATGGCTGGTGGTAGACAATGGAGCCGTAGTCACCTCAGGAGATTACGAACGCTTTGCTATGTTTAATGGTAAGCGTTTTGCCCACATCATTGATCCCCGCACCGGTTACCCCACCACCGGAATTAAGAGTGTCACCATCATTTGCCCGAATCCTGAATTGGCCGATGCCTTATCTACCTCAGTGTTTGTACTGGGGCAGTCAGAAGGCCTGCAACTGATTAACCAGCTCAAAGGCATTGAGTGCCTGATTATCACCGATAACAATGAACTAATTACCTCAGACAATCTCGAATTAAAAGACTCACTATGAACAAGCGAATTAAAATACTAAGCCTGGTGCTGGGCTGTGTGGCTGTTATTTCTATCAGCAGCTGTACATCTGTAGAGGGCTACCAAAAGATGTACCTGAACGATCAGGAAATGGAGTTGAGTGCCAGGTCACTCGAATACTTCTGTACTAATTTTCAATCCTACCGTGAAGGAGCATCTGGCGCCAACGGTGGTAAAGTAGGTGGGGGATGCGGTTGCAACTGATGACGAGAGGCATATTCTTCCTGGGCTTTACACTGCTGAGCTTTTGTGCGCTGGCACAGAACAACGGTAGAGAGAAGAGGAGTGTGGCAGGTGATACAACCTCGGTATTCAAAATCAGGAAGCTAACAGAATCTGATGCCAGCATACTGTTTAGTTATTATGAGCAGGATGGTAACAATGCTGCTGTAACGGGCGGAAGAGGAACTGAGAGGCTTACCGATCTGACCTCTAAGATCATCGTCAACCTGGCATTGGATGAGAAGAACACTATCTCATTTGATGGTGGTTTTGACTATTATACCTCGGCTTCTACGGACAATATCGATGCCTTTGTCTCTTCAGCTTCCAGTAAAGACATGCGCGTACATGGGAATATTGGCTATTCGCGTAAGGCAAAAAACGGACTCACTTATGGATTTAAAGTAGGAGGGTCTACTGAGTATGATTACAATTCCCTGCAGTTCTCCGGATACATTTCCAAGACCTCAAAGGATGGCAACCGTACATTCGGGCTATCGGGGCAGGCCTTTATAGATCGCTGGAGTTTGATTTATCCTTCTGAGCTGAGAGGACAAACCTGGGTTACAACTGATCAGAGACGATCCTACAGTGCATCGGCCAGTTTTTCACAGGTGATTAACAGGCGTATGCAGTTTAGCATAACGGCCGATGTAGTAACGCAATCAGGACTTTTGAGCACTCCCTTTCACCGGGTTTATTTTCAGGACCAGGCCGATGCGCGGGTAGAGTTTCTGCCATCCAACAGACTCAAAATACCAGTGGGTATACGCTTTAACTATTATATCAATGACTTCCTGTTGTTACGATCATACTATCGCTATTACTGGGATGACTGGGGTATAAAAGGACATACGGCATCACTTGAGCTTCCTGTAAAGATCAATCGGTTTTTCTCGGTATATCCTTATTACAGGTATCACACGCAGACAGCATCTGAGTACTTCAGACCTTTTGGAGAGCACACAACAGATCTCCTGTATTATACCTCTGATTATGATCTCGCTGATCTGAGCAGTCATGACTTTGGTGGGGGAGTAAGATATTCTCCGGCTCAGGGACTAGGAGGTTTCAAGCTTCCCGGTGGAAAGCGATTTCTGATGCTGAAAGAGATAAACCTCAGGTACGGCCATTACACCCGTACCCCGAGTCTGACTTCGAATATCATCAGTTTTGGAATGAATTTTACGTTTTAGACTGCCCAAAGCTTTCATAGTCAGGTTATTACATAATTAAACATTTAAATACTTAAATATCATACTGTATCAATATGGAACGATCAGAATTTTTAAAGAAGATAGGAATGGGGGCCGCTTTTGCCCTCACTGCCACCTGTTTGGGAGGTTGTGCAGCAGAAAACGTAACTCCTGACGTCAATGGAACAGTCGATTTTACGCTGGACCTGACTGATGCTGCCAACGCCAATCTTTCCAATAATGGTGGATATGTGGTGGTAGACAATGCGGTAGTGGTAGGCAGGACTAATGATGGGGGCTATGTAGCTGCCACGCGCACCTGCTCTCATGAGCCTCGCAAAGAGGTCAGGCTCAGAAACGATGAGTGGTATTGTACAGCGCACGGTGCCCGCTTTGGTCTGAATGGAGGTGGTTTGAATGGGAATGGCCGAAACGGCCTGAAAATCTACAAAACGGAACTTAACGGAAACATGCTCAGAGTGTTCTCTTAGATTTCTGAGAATGCCGTGTTGAGAACGATCGTATTTAACCTGCCGGGTCGGATTATGAGGTATTTGCGAAGTGTTCTCATTTATCATTCAAAATTTCTCATTAAAAATTCCCCGGAAACTCATTCACCATTAAAAATTCTTCATTAAAAATTTAAAGGTGGGGGTAGGGCAAATGATCCGCTACTGTATTAAAGGGCATGGGTTCATGGAGAAAGTGGTGATCACTTATAAAACTAAAGCTTAACAAATTGATGAAAATGCAGAGAATGAAAAACCTGATGATGTTATTGGCACTGGTGCTGACAGTGACCGTAATGTCTTGTGATGAAAAGCTAAATGAGGACACGACTCCTGAGGAAACTACGCAGGGGGTGGCAGCAAATTCCAGGCTGAGAGTATTGTCAACTGATACGATCAATACATCCAATATGAATACCTGGGTGGAGCTGAGGAGCAGTGATTTTCCCCAGAGTATAACGGACTATCTGGCGGCTAACTACAGTGGTGTAGGTATTGAAGAATCATGGCAGACTGATGGAGGAGAGATTGTGATTCTACTGGAGAATGATATCGTTCTGATCTTCAATTCAGGTGGAGAACTGTTGATTGCCCTTGATCTTGGCGACTTCCTGGATGACGATTATGACGAAGAATGGGATGAAATCGATATTGCAGATCTGCCGCAGATTATACTGGACTATGTAGCTACCAATTATCCTGATGCCACGATTGAGGAGGCCGGTAAATGTGTTGAGAACGGCAACTTTATGGTAGTGCTCGATAATGACCTGATCTTAGTTTTTGACAAAGACGGTAACTTCCTGGAGGCTTGGGAAGACGATGATGAGTACGAAGATTGGGAGGACTTAGATGCGGCTGATATTCCTCAGGGTATACTCGACTATGTAGCGGCTAATTACCCGGATGCCAATATTGAAGAAGCGGCAGTAAACACCGAAGATGGTTCTTTCGCAATCTTCCTGGATACCGAAATCGTGCTTCTGTTCGATAAAGACGGCAACTTCCTGGAAGAAATGAGCTACGATGATTTTGAGGAAGATGACTTTGATGAAATCGATCCGGCCGATTTGCCTCAGGCAGTAAAGGATTACATCGCTGCCAACCATGCTGATGACAGTATTGATGAGGCAGAGGTGGACGCGGAAGATGGAACCATCTATGTATACCTGGATTCAGGACTCGTATTGGTCTTCGATGCAGATGGTAATTACCTGGACGAATTTGACGAATGGGAGGAGGACTGCACGGAAGTACCGGTGGCAGATCTGCCACAGGTTATCAAAGACTATGTTGCCGCAAATTATCCGGGCAAAACTATTGTAGAAGCATGGTATAACGATGAGGAAAAGGAGTACTACATCGAGCTGGATGACGACACTGTACTTGTGTTTGATGAAGACGGAAACTTCATAGAAGTGCTTGATTAACTCAAGGCATAAAGATAAAGACCAGATTGCCAGCCGGCATGTCCCGCAAACCGGTTAACAGGGAGTGAGGCCCCTGGGGTGCAATCGAAAAGGAGGCTGCTTTGGCAGTCTCTTTTTTTATGTTCAGTTTGAAACATGCTGACAAAAAAATAGTCCTTAAAATCATTTTAAGGACTATTTTATCCGGCTTGTCTGCTGGCAAAGCAGCTATCTCACCCTCAGCTCAAAAACGCTGGTTGTTTTACCGGGTACTGTAAAGTCGCCTGCTATGCTCATGGCCTCATCCGTTACAATATTCACCGCTTTGGAATAGCCCCTAAGCATTTGAATGTGCTTATCCCGCGAAATGGTTACCGGCTTATCATTCATGTTCATTACCACCATCACGCGATCATTATCCGTATAGCGGAAGTAGACATATACATTGTCTGTAGGAATGTAGTGCGTAAGCTTGCCCTTGTGAATGGCCGGGCTGCCTTGTCTCCAGTTGGTGATTTTGGCTACATAGTCAAAGATCTCATTTTCCTGAGCGGTGCGACCAGAACGGGTAAAGACACTGCGGGAGTCACCTTCCCAGCCACCTGGCATATCAGCACGTTTATCACCGTCTCCGCCACGGGTACCTTGTTTAAAGCCCAGCTCCGTGCCGTAGTATACCTGTGGAATTCCCCGGGTGGTCAGCAGAAAGGCGTAGGCCATCTTGAAGTGATCCAGGTTTTCACCAAGGGTAGAGTAGAAGCGATTGAGGTCATGGTTGTCCATAAAGATCACATTCTTCATGGGGTCTGAATAGAGGCGATCCTGTGAAAGTGCGAAATAGAGCTTCATGATGCCTGTTTCCCAGCCGAAATCGGAGTTGAATCCGTCTCTCAATGCGAAGTGAATCTGAAAGTCAGTAACACTGGGGAGATGAGAGTTATATCCATCAGACTCTCCATCGCGGTCTTCCTGCCAGTAAGATTCATGCGTCACAGTTTCCACCCACGATTCTCCTACGATGTTGAATTCAGGATAGGCTTCAATGGTCTCTTTGGCCCAGCGTGCCATGTAGTCTGCATAGGGATAAACATAGGTATCCATGCGAATGCCATCCACACCAGAATATTCAATCCACCAGAGTGTATTCTGGATCAGATAATCGGCTAGCTGATCGTTGTGCTGGTTCAGGTCAGGCATTTCGTTTACAAACCAGCCTTTCTGAAGTTTATCAAGGTCATAATCAGCCGCATAGGGGTCTGAGGCTACGGTACCTCTGAAGGTGGTGTTACCATATATGCTGCGGTCGTGTACCCAGTCTTTAAAAGGCAGGTCTTTCATCCACCAGTGCTGGTCGCCAATATGGTTGTGGATCATGTCCATAATCACCTTCATGTTTTTGTCATGGCAGGCCTGAACGAAGTCTACAAACTCCTGATTGCTACCAAACCTGCGGTCTATTTTATACATATCGGTAGCAGCATAGCCATGATAAGCCTTGTATTCCGGTGTCTGATCATTCTCAAAAACGGGCGTGAGCCATACGGCTGTCATGCCCAGCTCTTTGATATAGTCCAGGTGATCCCGTACACCTTTCAGGTCACCACCATGTCGGCCGCTGTTGTCAGCGCGGTTGGCTGGTTCCAGCATCCCTTCAATCGTATCATTGTCAGGGTTTCCATTGGCAAAACGGTCCGGCATGAGCAGGTAGATCACATCAGAGCTACTGAAGCCCAGGTTCCGGGCCTTGTTGTCAGAACGTTGCCTCAGCTCATAACTCAGTGACTGCGTTTTTTTACCGTTTTTCAGATTAATGGTGATATTGCCTGCTTTCACATCAGGGCTGATGTCCAGGTAAACGAAGAGGTAGTTGGGTGAGTCTCCCGACAGCTGTTTTACCAGGGTGATACCGGGTTCGTTGATACTGGCGCGCCAGTGACCGATATCCTCACCATGGATCATAAGCTGTAACTCCTGAACAGGCATAGCCGCCCACCAAAAGGGAGGCTCTACTTTCAAGGGATCTGATTTCTTTTTTTGTGCGGTCAGGCTCGATACCACAAAAAGCGAGAGTACCGATACAAGTAAGACTTTCTTCAATTTCATGCCGGGAGTGTTGATAAACGAAGAAAACTAATCAATTCCCCAGAAGGCTAAAAGCGAATGAGGCTCGGTTTCGCAGTTCAACACCACACAAACGTTTGCAGTAGCTGATAAGGAGTCGTCTTAGTGAGAGGGTTTATTTGCTACAGGAAAGAATAAGGGTCGCTACCACGATAACGACCCCCGATCACAAAGCATGACTTTTGGGTGAAAGCCACGATTTCCTGAACCTGTTGATTCCTTCCCGCTTTTGTGTTGGATTTACCTCTGCAAGTTGAATGATTTTTACCGTAAAGACGTCACGCTGCCTTAAAGCTTTTATCACAAAAGCATCCGTATGGCCATATGCCTGACAACGGTGTTCAGGTAATCAGGTAATCCACGATTTTATCTACCATAGAAGCGGCTATCCAGGTAAGAAGAGGAATAATCAGATAGAAGACGAAACGCGAGGCAGTGGGAATATTCACAGGAATCTCGAAAGTCGTCTGTATAATGCGCTTGTAGCTGATGAGATCGACCACATTGATATTGGCCAGGTTGGCCCCGATACGTGAAGCTTTCATCGCTTCATGATCTCCTTCAATGGCAGCATCTATGATGGCCAGTTCGCGTTCTTTCTCTTTAACCACACGTTTTCTGAAGCCTTTCAGAGGGGTACGCACCATCCAGAAGATGGTAGGCGCAATGATCAGAACAGAAGGGTCTGTAAGTCGTATTCTGTCAACTCCGCCTGCAAATAAAATAGAATACACCCCGATAAAGCCCAGAATGCTCCACACCCCAGCACGGGTCAGGGGCATAAACCTTTCCATATTTAACAGGTCAATTTTGACCTTCGCTGAAAGCTCGTTCATCAAGGTCATGTTTCTGATGAAGATAGAGGTTGACTGCGTAATCAGAATCCACATGGCAATTACCTGAAAGGCACCCCAGATGGCCGAGTAGAAAAATCGGGGCGTACCGGTAAACAAGACCATATAGCCCTGCAGATAGCAATGCAGCAGAGCCACGCCAAAAGCAGCAATGGTTTCGATAATCAGCGAATAATGCTGACTTATTTTACTTTTCCAGGTCTTCATCTCAGCTTCGTCCATCTCTGAAATAGAGAGCAAATAGTCCAGATCTCTGACGTGCACCCTGTTAATGATGGGGGTGACGATAAGAATGAAGGTCACTGCCAGTGCGAATTGGGTGCCGAATTCGTAGGTTTCCCAGACGATGGGCCGATCGTCTGAAAAGATGACTCCGGTGATCAGTAACATCAGGACGACAAAGACGATGATTCCTCTGACCAGAGGAGGCCAGCGGCCGTCAGGTACTCTTAGCAGAATAGAGTTTTTGGCTTTACTCATGAACTGCTGAAAATAGTAAATTGCCGGCATACCTGCTGATCATTTTCATATTGTCTTCCAGCTTATTTCTCTATAGTTTTAACCAAACCGACCTCAGTACTATGAAGAAGATATACGCTCTCATTTTTATCATTACGCTATGCTTTCAGGCAAAGGCACAGTCTGATATTCCTGCCATTCTCTCTATGAAGGAGAGATCGGAGGTAATTGACCGACTGCTGGAAGAGAAGATCCAGACCATATTACCGGAGATTATGCGCAGAGAAGGTATTGACATGTGGGTGGTGATTTCCAGAGAGTACAATGAAGATCCGGTGATAAAAACACTATTGCCGAGCACCTGGCTGGCGGCACGCAGGAGAACCGTGCTGATCATGTATGACCGCGGGGGAGATGAAGGTATTGAGTCTTTGGCTGTGGCCCGCTATAATGTAGGAACGAGCTTTCAAAGTGCCTGGGACAAGGAAAAGCAACCGAATCAGTGGGCGAGAGTGGCAGAAATTATAAAGGAGAGAAACCCGAAGAAGATAGGCATCAATAAATCGACCTATTTCGGTCTGGCCGATGGTATTGTGTCAACTGATCTTGAAGGGCTGTATGCCGCTCTGGACAGAAGGTTTACAGAGAGAATTGTGTCTGCTGAAAAGGTGGCTATTGGCTGGCTGGAAACCAGAACTGCCTCAGAAAAAGTGATTTACCCGCAAATCTGCCGCATCGGACATGAAATTATCCAGGAAGCTTTTTCAGACAAAGTCATTCAGCCGGGAGTCACCACTACAGAGGATGTAGTCTGGTGGATGCGCGAGCGGATAAGAGAATTGAAATTGCAGGCCTGGTTTCATCCGACAGTGGATGTACAGCGTGCCGATCCTGAAAACTCAGATCACCTACGTAGTTTTTCAAAAAGACCAGCAAAGAACGTGATTATGCCCGGTGACTTATTGCATTGTGATATTGGCATTACCTACCTCAGACTCAATACAGACCAGCAGCAACATGCCTATGTGCTCAGGCCCGGTGAAATTGAGGTGCCCGAATATTTGCGCAAGGCATTTGAAAAAGGAAATCGCCTGCAGGATATATTCACAGGCAACTTCAGGGAAGGGAGAACCGGTAACAAGGTTTTGAAACTATCCCGGGAACAGGCCATTGCAGAGGGTATTACGCCTTCTATCTATTCGCACCCGATCGGATATCACGGTCATGGTTCTGGAACTACACTGGGTATGTGGGACTCGCAGGGAGGTGTGCCTGTAACCGGAGATTATCCTTTACATATCAATACAGCCTACTCGATAGAGCTTAACGCAACTGTTCATATTGAAGAGTGGAACAAGGACATCAGAATAATGCTTGAAGAAGAAGCCTTCTTTGACAAAACAGGAGTCTGGTATATGGATGGTCGTCAGACTGAGATCATGACTATTCCCCGTAAACCTGCCCGAAGTAATTAGGTCGGTCTAACAAAGCCTTATGTGCTCAGTGAATTTATAATTACCCGATAAATATCTATTTTTAGTTGGTTTAGTTCTATCAGGATTGTTAAACTTCTAAAACATGGGTGAAGCAAAGCAAAGTGATTGGCTTGAGTTTATCGGCAAACTGATCACACCTCTTACCATCATCATTTTGGTCCTTTCCTTTAAATCTACAGTAGAGGAAAGGCTGAGCAAGGCCAGGGAGGTTTCTGTTCTGGGCTCAAACTTCAAATTTAACAGCCAGGATTTTGACGGAGAGCTGAGTGCGCTGGAGATCTATTATGTCATCCACGCCCATAAGCTACCGGATTCATTTTTTCAAAAGGACGCTGTAGGTGCTGATGAACTTGCAGCCATCTATTTGCTGAAAAGCAAAGGTATTGTGGATCTGGAAGAAGCGAAGATGGAAGGAGTAAACAGCGAACTGATAGGTTTGAAGCTCACGGCTAAAGGAGATGGAATTGTAAGGGAGCTGGGTTTGCTTTAGTTACATTTTACCCGCTTACAGACTGCCTTACCATCTTTTATTTTCCACTCCTGACAGACCGGTTTGGGGCAGGATTTGTTGATTTTCAGCGTGCTCCAGTTGAAGTTGAGGTTCAGGTCAGCGCGCAATGTCTGATCCTCACCTGAGGTCAGATATACTTCCGTGGTAAGCTCTTTGTCATCCAGCAAACCAAGGTTTACCTGACTTTTATAATAGGTGACTTCACCGATTTGAAACTGATCGGGCAGTGGATTTCGGGATGCAAGATGAATGGAAGTGGCTGATTCTTCTCTTTTAAACCTTGCCGGCTGCAGGGCTGCTACTTTGTTTGCAGCGACCAGGTCGAGAAACGATTTTTTGTCAGGTGTACGCTCAAGGTTAAGCCGGGAAAGATCAATCAGCAAAGTGGAACTTTGCCCACCAACTTTCAACCTGATCTTAGCCTGATCAGGACGATTGTAAATGGCCTGGATAGACTTGAGTGCCGCCTCCTGCGCCTGTAAGAAGCTGCTGAAGGCTAAAAACAGAAGAATAAACATCAGGCACTTGTTGCCCCACGCAAAATCGAAATTCATTGTTTTTATAACTAATTGTGATTTAATTTATCCTTTTGGGTGTTAAAAAACAAGGAGGGGGGTAAGAGAGCCCTCTTCACAAGGATATACCTATTGACTCTGGATGATATCCTCTGACTTCTTTAGATTTGGATACTAAAAATCTCTCCTGTTGCCACAACTTTCCCTTTATGCGCATGATCTCATAGGAATACTCATAGTGTATCAGGGTATATTTTTTGGGGTAAGCCTGTTGGTCAGCTCAAAAAAGAGGAGGGAGTTTAACCTGTTGCTGGCCTGCTTTTTACTCAGCCTGTCTGGCAATTTTCTCAACATGTTTCTGCTCAACCAGGGCTGGGTCAGTTTTAACCTGGGCGCCTTTTTCGGGCTGAGCTACGGGCCGCTGAGTCTGCTCTATACGCACTCGCTGATTTACTCTGAGAAAGGAATAAGAAAGAAAGATCTTCTGCACTTCTTACCTGCTGCCCTCGCACTGCCGGTAACGATATTCTTTACCAAAGACTTCGGCAGTTTTATAGATTCCTTACCATTTATCGCGGGGGTAATTGCTCAACTAAGTGTGTATCTGGTTTGGTCGTACCGGGAGGTCAACTGGTATCAGGGCACACTTAAAAATGTAAGCTCCGTGTTCATTTCTATCAATCTTTCATGGCTCAAGTATCTGATAATCAGTCTGGGTGTTGTTTTTGCCATTGTTTTGGTTGAAGCATTGGTGGCCAGCCATGTAGTGGCTGACAATGCGGTGGTGCTGGGCATTTATGCTTACGTGCTGCTGTTTGTGAACAGTATTTACTGGAAGGGCCTGAAGCACCCTCATATTTTCAATGGCCTTTCCGAAGAAGCCAAATCACTAAGCAGAGAAATCGCCACACGCTATAGTCATTCCAAACTGGGTGAGGAGCAGGCGGCCGTCTATCTCAGTCAACTGGAAAGCTATATGCTAGAGGAAAAACCGTTTCTTATCTACAACATAACGATTGAAGAACTGGCTGAGGTCAGCGGGATGAGTGCCCGTTATTTATCTCAGGTGATCAACCAGAGGCTTGGCAAAAACTTTTACGATTTCATTAACGGCTATCGGGTAGAAGAGGCGAAAAAACTCTTAACCGATAAAGGCGGGCACATGCGCATCAATGAAGTGATGTATGACTCAGGCTTTAGTTCAAAGTCTACCTTCAATGCCGTGTTCAGAAAAGCGACAGGACAAACACCCTCCGAATACCGTAAAAGCCGGCATTAAATCTGGTACGAGTACCTGCAACCGGACTTTCATACCCCTTCAGGTCGACACATTTGCCCTGAAAAAGGTATGAACAAGAACTTAAGAATGATTTTGCCGGCATTGCTTGCCGGTGTACTGATAGCGGTACTGACCGGAGTTTTTCTTTTGACCATATCACTCGATATGCGTCATATGTCGCTATGGTCGCTGACACTGGGTTTTACAGCTGCTTATTGGGCCGGAAGCAGAAATTACATGAAAGCCTGGGTATACGTAGTGGTTTCGATGTTACCCTTTGTGCTCTTTCTCAGGTTAGTTATTCTTACAGACCTTCCTTCCATGTGGTTTGTGGCATTGCTCATGGGCTTGTCGGCTCTGCTGGGTTTTCTGATGCCAGGGGTAAAGGGCTCTGTGAAAAAGGGGGGCATGGTTGCAGGGGTACTCCTGATGATGCTCTTTACGGTATTCTACATACCCACACAGGTGAGCAGGGATTTGACACAAACTTTACACAAAGGTGCTGATGCCTTTAGTTTTACAGGACCCGGAGGTGCAGC
This sequence comes from Roseivirga sp. UBA6061, assembly GCA_002427745.1. Taxonomy (GTDB): domain Bacteria; phylum Bacteroidota; class Bacteroidia; order Cytophagales; family Cyclobacteriaceae; genus Roseivirga. Next base: position 33,276 of record DIYF01000097.1, read on the forward strand.
TGTAACTTCAGGTGATTTAAGGGGTAAAGTAGTAGTGCTGGACTTCTATGGCACCTGGTGCAAACCCTGCATCGCTGAGCTTCCTGAGCTGGCTCGTGTCAGAGATCACTTTAGCACCAATGAGCAGGTGCTGTTCTATATTGTCAACTCTGACCAGGGAGGAGATACCCCTGAAAAGGCCGTGAGCTTTGTCAAAAAGTATGGAAATGGCTTTTCGTTTGGCTACGATCATGACCGCAAAACTTACAAGGCCATCGGGCTTTCCGGGGCAGGTGTTCCAAGTCTGGTGATTTTGGATAGAAAAGGAAATGTCAGGCTTAAGCATGTGGGGTATAACAAGGCTGAGACCGATTTTGTCGATAACATGATCCGAGCAATCAATGAGATTCTTGAAGCTGGTTGACTGAGGAAGTCGAGCAGTCACCATCTTGGCAGGAAAGTCTGATTAATTTGGACCAAAATGAACAAAACCTTTTGGTCCATTGGTTATATTCGCCAAAACCTGAGAACTGCCTGCTGCTCATGAGCGAGAAAAGTGAAAAGCAAGACTTTTATAACTACTTCTCCCGAAACCTTATCAGAGGTTTTGTGTATCTGCTGGTGCTTATTGGTTTGATTGTGCTCTTCAAAAGCCTTTTCAAAAACCAGTATGACGCCCTGGAACATCAGGTTTCAGATAATTATGTGCTCATGATGGGCATTTTCCTGATCTCAGAGATTATTGTAGGTATTCTGCCACCAGAGCTCTTCATGATCTGGTCAATAGACGATCCCGGTTTTGCCTATACCTTCATTGTCATTTTTATGGCATTGTTCTCCATTTTGGCCGGGTGGATCAATTACAGGCTGGGTAAATTTATCAGTAAGAAGGAGTTCTTTATGAACCTCTTTAAAAAGCGCCTCCGGCTAAAAAAGTACCAGCAACGCTATGAGCAGTATGGTAGCGGACTCATCATTGTATCGGCCCTGACACCGCTGCCTTTTGCACTGATCAGCCTGCTGACAGGTACCCTGGATTACCCCCAGAAGAAGTACCTGGTCTTTGCTTCCTTCCGTATCATCCGCTTTGTGGTGTATGGCATACTGATCTGGAACCTGGAAGGTGTGATATAGTCATAATCAATCGAGAGATTTGCTCAGGTACCTGCGTTTTTTCTCTTATATGTAGAAACAAAACTAGTTAGTGTAACCTCCGGTAACTTTGATTCTAAGGTGGTTCTTTGTCGGTATGACAGGTCACTTGTCTTTTCCGTACCTTCCGGAAACTCGTGATAGATATAGAGGAAGTTCAGTCCCTTTAGTTTTTGTATTATGTCAGGGCGTGATTCCAAAATGGAATAGTTAATCCACAGAGATTCAAGTTTGTCCAGACCCCAGCCTTGTGTCTCGAAACTATCAAAAACAGTGGGGAGTTGGAGTTCTTTTAAGTTCTGTAGTTCGAAAACACTCTGAGGTATAGCGTATAGGTGGTAATTGCTGCTTAAATCCAGCTTTTCAAGGGACGTCAATTTTCCAATGGCAGGATCGATTTGTGAGATTTTTGTCAGACTCAAACTCAACTCTTTCAGGTTTTGCAGTTGATAAATACTTCCTGGAAGAGTTTTTAAGGGATTCAAATCGAGTGAGAGCACCTCCAGTGTGGAAAGCTCGCTGATGTTTACAGGAAGTTCCTCAATTGCACTGTTATCCAGGTTAATCAGTTTCAGGTGCTTTAACTTTTTCAGCAGGTTTATGTCGAAATGACTTACATCATTTCCAATCATCCATAGTTCTTCAAGGTTTTCGAAATTGACAATTTCATTTGGAATGGAGGTGAGTCCCAAATTGTTAAGCTTAAGTTTTTTGATGCTTAGTGCTGAGTCAGAGTGAGCCAATTCTGTGAATTGCATGACTCTGTCAATATTGTACTCAGCAATCAAGTCGTCATTCCAGGTCATCCAATCATAATTCGAGTCCTGTACTACACACTGAAACAGCCCTTCGGAAATAAATTGTACGCTGTCCATCGTGATATCGTGCCGGTCCAGCAGTATACCTGTGATGCGAACCTGTCCGCTAAGCGTGTCTCCCTCAAAGAAATCTACTTTGTTCAACCTTAGAGATTGCCTGAATAAACTCGTTTCGGGATCAGGAAGATCAGACTTATAGTTTATCTCGGCATCATAGGTCTGATTGTCATAATCTATATCCAGGTATTTACTTTCGAAGCCACGGTAGTCTCTTACTGAAATACTGACACCATTTTCATTTTTACTGCAAATGCAAGATGTCATCGGTGCTCCGGAAACAATGGTGTCACTTTTAAGTGCGTATGCTGTATTGACATTAGTACTATCCACTTTCAGATTCGGTTCGATTTGAAAAGCCAGAATATTGGCAAACCTGATAGGAAATCTGGATTCTGATACTACCTCAGAACCTGATTCTCGAGTGCAGGCCTGAAGCGCCAAAACAATAAGTATGGCTAAGACTTTTGACAGTTTGTTCATACAGGAGGGTATACCGTTATTCTTCTTTGAAACACCCGAACCGGTTTAATATTGTCTCAAACCGCCTTATTGAAACATTTACTATGTGTGACAAAACTACTCACTGGAACGAACCGAAGGCAAGCCTTTCGATGTCCTGATTATCTCCAGTAATTCTGCTTTGAAGCCATAGGGATCGGCCAGGTTTGCTTCTTTGATCCACCGGGAAATCTTATCATGGCTGGTGTAGCCCTTGTATTCTGAGTCAGAAAGCATCATAGAATAAGAGGCAACAGCTGCTGTAAATTTCATAAAGCCGCTGGCATCACTGAATACCTTGCCCTGGTCAAATACTTCAAGACTCAGAGGTACGCTTTCTTCAGCATCCGGATTTTTATATCTGAAGTCTATCTCAAAAGTAGGAGTGGTTCTGTATTCGTTGTTTCCTTTGGGTACAATCTCATACAGAGCCGTAACACTCTGGTTTGCCCCGATATCTCCGGCATCTTTACTATCATCTTTAAAGTCTTCCTGATTCAGCACTCTGTTCTCATATCCGATGAGTCTGTATGAACTGACTACCTCAGGATTAAATGTGATCTGGACTTTCACATCTTTGGCCACTGCGTAAAACTTCTGATAGTCGTAGATAAATACTTTGCGGAGTTGTTCTATATGGTCGATGTATTCGAAAGTGCCGTTGCCATGGTTGGCAATCTGCTCAAGTGCTGCATCATTCAGGTTGCCACGGCCAACCCCGAGAACCGTTAGAAAAACACCGGATTCGCGCTCTTTTTCTATGAGCTCTACCAGCTCATCCTGATCGGTGATGCCCACATTGAAATCACCGTCAGTTCCGAGAATGATGCGGTTATTGCCCCCCTCAACAAAGTTCTCCCTGGCAATTTCATAGGCAGTTTTGATGCCTTTGGAGCCGGCTGTGCTTCCTCCCCAGCTAAGACTCCTGATGGCGTATTTAATCTTGTCTTTTTCCCTGCCGGAGGTTGATGGCAGGTGAATCCTGTCTGCACCCGCATAGGTGATTATGGCTACCCGGTCTTCATCTTTCATTTGGTCTACAAATTGTTTAAAACCACTCTTCAGTAGTTGGAGTTTATCCTCATCGGCCATAGAGCCGGATACATCAATCAGAAAGACAAAATTGGAGTTGGGTAGTTGGTCGTCAGGAATCGGGTTGCCTTTAATACCGATTCGCAAAAGCTTATGGTCTGTATTCCAGGGGCATTGGCTTACCTCGCCATTGAGAGAAACAGGATGTGCTGATTGATCGGTGGGGTAGTCCAGATCGAAGTAGTTGATAAACTCTTCAGTGCGAATGGCGGCCCGGTAGGGGATCATCTCATCCTGGGTAATAAACCTGCGTGCATTCGCATATGAAGCACCATCTGCATCGGTGGAGAAGGTAGAGACCGGCTGGTCCAAGGTCTGGATATAGGCGTTTTCAGCCATTTCAGTATACCGATCCCCTGAATATGGTGTCAGTTCCATGGCATAATGTCCCCCCGGGGCGAAGTTATGACCAATGGTACAGGCTGAGAAGACTAGAATAAGAGAGAGGGTAAGCAGTTTGAGGTTTTTCATCAGGAAGGAGTTTTTTGAACAGAAAATAAACGACTCAGGCTGCCCTGTAAAAAGTATGGGTTTCAGGCTACCTTCCTGATTTTCAAGCGAAAACCTTGCCGGGTTTTGTGCTTCGCGGAAGTTTTTCTATCGGATGCTGACAGGAGAAAAAGAAGCTAAGCATTCACCCGGCCCAACTGAAATATGAGACCAATGACAGACCAGTCTATATCGGCAGATTCGGGGTTCCGGGCGATCAATTGCCTGATACCAGAGGTCATATTGGACAGCGGGTCAAAGTTGTACCAGGGAGTACCGGTTTCTGAGGCCACACCATATTGTTTCATATCATTTTCCAGCTGATTGCCCCGCATCTTGTATAACTCTGCTATTTGAAACTTCAGTACCTCTTCCGTAAATGCCAGGTTGCCCCAGCCTCTGTTTTCAGGCTTTGCGTAAGAGTCCAGATCTTCTGCATTTTTGGTTCTCCTGTACATTTTATCGCGCTCAGGAATGGTGGAAACAGACAACCAGGAAGGGTCCATTTCCATGGGCTCTGAACTGAAAGACTCCGACAAAAGGGTTACCAGCAACTCTTGCGTTAGTACTTCCTCTTTGTTGTTCTGTATGGATGGGTAGAGTGCCAGAAGATAGCTGATCAAATCTCTGGAAGGCACATGGTCTTTAAAGTCATTCACCTGTTTTGCCAGGAGGGGCAGATTCAGTGTGGTATCCGGTAAAGGTACCGCTACCGGTTCTTCCTCGGTGAGTTCAATTGCCTCTGGTTCAGGGACAGGAACGGGGGGAGCCATAACGGGCTCCGTTTCCGAAGGCCGGATAGCTGTGGAGTCATTTTCTTTGACTGGGGCCGGATCGATGTTCAACAGACCGATAATTCTCTCGACCAGCATAAAGTGTCTGTAAATGTCTCTCACGATTCCCGGAGTAAGACCAGTATCAAATAGCTCGGGTTCGAAAATAGTACCGCTATAGGGAATAGCACAGTAAACATCCCGGCCAATGAATGACAGCTGAATGGGTTTATCTATGAGCTTTTGAAGCTCCAGAACAGTGTGGATCATGTCCGGGCTCAGTAATGCCCTGGCCTGATCTTCTTTGGGGCTGAAAACTGAGAATTTGCGCTCAAACAGGTCACTGGTCATTCTGACTCTTTTCCCCCGGTCTTCAAGTTGCTTTCCCCAGTAACGACTTCCACGTTCCATATCTGATCCGTCAGGAAACAGATATACGGCCGTATCGATATGACGATCGAAGGTCATTCTTAAAAACAGGCCGTGGAAAATGTCCTTTTCTTCCTGACCGATACCTCTGGTAGTTTTGATTTCCGAAAACTCAAAAGAGATACCCTCAACCGTTCCGGATACATAGTCATCGCCTGTGTAGTCTTGGGGAAACTCATAGAAGAGACCTCCTTTAATAAATGTTTCAAGTGGTACATGGTGATCATAGAAGAATTTATACTCAGGGTTGGCCAGTCTCACAATCTGAGCTACCACTTTGTGTTTATAACTTCGTCTATAATCTCTGTACAACAGCTTCGCATAGTACCAGCTGGCCACTGCTACAATAACCAGTAACAGGCCGAACCCAAAGCTGTTTTGTGACCAGTTAAAAAACAGAATGAGAAGGGCGAGGGCCCCGACAGCTCCGCTCAAAACAGGTCTGAACCTCTCTCTTTCGAGCTTCTTCATTTCCGGCTCGAACTGAGAATGATATAGATTTCGGAATTCTTCCTGAGATAGCATATAAGCTTGGTACAGTTTAAAAGGAGGTGGTGAGCATCAGCATGGGAAGATAGTGAATAGAAGTAATTGTGCCATGGTCGGTTTTTGTCTTATTGAGGACGGTACTTGCTTATGGAGACTGTAATAAAATCTAAAACCTGCGTTGTGTAGGAAATTGATAATTTATGTGGGAGGATAGGAAAATGGGCATGCAAGGTGCCCGATTAGCATTGTGCTTGTTATTAGTATTGATTTCGGTATCGGCATGTAAGTCCGAGGATGAGGGGCCTGAAGAGCCCGAAGTAAGAGAGTTTCCAGGTGTGGATGAGCGGTTATGGCCCTTCTTCATTCGTTTTGAAGAACAGGCAGCACAGAGAGGTGTGACTATTGACCTGGTACAGGAGGGAATCACAGGCGTTATTGAGCCTATTGATGAAGAGAACGTGGCCGGTACCTGTAATTTCAACAGACGTGTACCCAATCATGTCATGATAGACGAGGACTTCTTCAACAGGGTAAGTGATCTCTTCAGAGAGTTTATCATTTTTCACGAGCTGGGGCATTGCTCACTGTTTCGTGACCATTTGGAAACGGCAGATCAGTTTGGCCGATGTACCTCAATTATGAGAAGTGGTGTAGAAGATTGTCGCGATAATTACAGCTTCAGTACGCGTACTACTTACCTGGATGAGCTCTACGATCCACAGTTCAGAAACGACATTTTCAACAGCAGTAATTAGAGAATAGCAGGCCTGTTTTTTCAGGCCTGTCTGATTTTTACTATCTGCTTTCCGGTGGTCTGTGCAATTTCCGGGCATGAAATACAGACAACTTGGAAAAAGCGGATTAATTGTATCAGAGCTGGCCCTGGGCACTATGCTGTTTGGCGAGACAGGTGCCAGAGGTACTGCAGAAAAAGAGGCAATTGATCAGGTACATCTTTTCCTCGATCAAGGGGGAAATCATATCGATTGTGCAAATGTATATGCAGGGGGCATCTCAGAAGAGATCACCGGCAAGGCCATTAGCGACAGGCGGGACCAGGTAGTCCTGGCTAGCAAAGTGAGGTTTCCTATGAGTGAGGAGGTCAATGATCAGGGACTCTCAAGAAGGCATATCATAGCCTCGGTAGAGGCGAGTCTCAGACGGCTGAATACTGATTGCCTCGACCTGCTATATATGCATAGCTGGGATCCGCTTACACCCATAGAGGAATCACTCCGGGCTTTGGATGATCTGGTAAAACAGGGCAAAATACGTTATACAGGGGTGTCTAACTTTAAAGCCTGGCAAATGATGAAGGCGCTGGGTGTGTCAAAACAGCACAATTGGGTGGGGTTCATTGCCGCTCAATATCAGTACAGTCTTGTAAAGCGAGACCTCGAATATGAGTTTACAGATTTGTGTGAATCGGAGGGAGTAGGGCTGGTACCCTGGGGGCCTCTGGGAGGAGGTTTTCTAAGTGGTAAATATCATCCTGACGAGCGGCCAACAGAGGGGCGCATCAGCACTACAGCTGATCATACGGAAGAAGCCTGGGAGCGAAGGAGTAACGCTCAGAACTGGGCAATTCTTGAGCAGGTTATGACGATTGCCGCAGCCCGTAATATGAGTATTCCACAAGTGGCCTTACTATGGGTAAAGCAGCAGCCGGCTGTTTCGTCTGTTATACTGGGGGCCAGAACTATGGTTCAGCTTAGGGATAACTTACAGGCGCAGGAACTGTCTCTTACCGGGGAAGAACTACAAAAGCTGAATGAGGTAAGCCAGCTTCCTGAGTTATATCCTTATCGTATGATTGAAGCTTATGCCCAAAGAAAGCTTCCCTGAGACATCTTAGGATCATAGTCGTGGCAGACTGTGGCATAGAGACAGGGCCTTGTATTTCTAAATCTTTCTCGAGTGTACCGTAAAGGTACCGGAGTGACTGATAACCACTTTGTTCAATGTCAAAAGGGGGATTTTTCGGTGACAGGGGCATACCATTGATATAATCATAGGGTTTGTTGTGCTGAGCATTTTTTAATTTTTCTGAGAATAAGCTAAACCTTTGTTCTCAGGGGAAGTCTTATTTCCGAACCAATACAGCCGAAACACTTCCAGTAAAAGCATGTTTAAACATTGATCGGTTTATCCTTTTGAGATCAGCTTCCAAATACTTTCACAAACTCTGGCTGTCACTGTCGCTTCTGCTACTCTTAAGTACCCCTGGTTTTACACAGGTCTCTACTGAGGGCACAGATTTCTGGTTGGGTTTTCTTCAGAATGCCGATGGCGGTCAGGCATCATCCCTCGAGATTTTTATTACCAGTAAGCAGACAGCCTCTGGCACTATTGTAGTGCTTCAGGACGGCAGGCAGGTCAATTTCAATGTCAGTCCCGGAACTACTTTTAAATACGTGGTATCAGATGCCACGAATAATCCCTTTGCCGCCAGTGGTTCAGGTACCATCAGTACCAAGGGAATTCACATTACTTCAGATGTAGACGTAAGCGTTTACGCCTTTAACAAGCGAAACCTCAGCGCAGATGCCACAGTGATCTTACCAACCCCCACTTTGGGGCAGGAATACATTGTGGCCTCATACTTCGAGAACTCTGGTCAGAACAATATTGAATCGGAATTTCTGGTAGTGGGTACTGAAAACAATACCAGCATAGAGATTACCCCAAGTGTGCCTACCATAGACGGCAAGGCCGCGGGAGTACCCTTTACTGTTACCCTGAATCAGGGGCAGGCCATCCAACTGCAGGCACTTGGAGACCTGACAGGCAGTGAGGTGAAATCAGTATCGACTGACCCCACTGAGTGTAAGAACTTTGCCGTTTTCGGTGGAAATAAATGGACCCGCATTGGCAACTGCGGAGGAGCCAATGATCAGCTTTACGAACAGCTATTTCCGGTTAATACCTGGGGCAAGAGTTTTACCCTGGTGCCTTTCCTGGGAAGAAATTCCAATGGAGACCTTTATCGAATTATAGCTTCTGAAAATAATACCTCTATCACAATCAACGAGGGGGGAGCACTGAATACCTTTTCATTGAGTAGCCGTGGTGACTTTTTTACCGGAAATGTGAGCGATGCTACTAGCATATCGGCCGATAAACCTATACAACTGGTTCAGTTCAGCAAAAGTCAGTGTGCGGAAATCGGGGGCAATAACAACAGCCCAGGTGACCCCTTTATGCTTATGATCAGTCCTGATGAGCAGCTACTCAATGAAGTAACCTTCAACACACTTGACTCCGATGTGATTGATAATTATTACACGACCATCATTACCAAAACCAGCTCAAGAGCAGAGGTGACATTGAATGGTACCCCCATCTCAAACTTTAACTGGACCACTATTTCCGGAAACAATGAACTGTCTTATGCCCGAATTAACCTGATCGGAAATACAGACTACACGGTAGTGGCTCCGGACGGTTTTATCAGCTACGTATATGGCTTCGGGGTCATTGAGTCCTTCGGTTATGCTGCCGGGGCCAGTCTTGAAACGCTCAACCTGCAGGTAGTAGGGGTAGATGAAACCATCGGACTGATTGTGAATGAGGGCTGCCTTAACTCACAAACAACATTTTCGGCCGACTTCGAAACACCACCCGGTCAGGAGCCCCGTTTCAATGCCTTTGAATGGGATTTTGGTGATGGCAGTACTTCCGATGAGCAGAATCCTGTGCATACTTATAGCAGCCCCGGTACCTATGAGGTTTTTCTTATTGCCTCTAATGGAACAGGTGCCTGTGGTACTTCACAGACCGTAAATCGTACGGTGGTGATTACCGAGGCGATTATTGATGAGTTCAACGGTCCTGTATCAGTTTGTCCTGATGTGGAAGGTGTGGTTTATAGTGTGGTGGGGGCTGCTGATAATACCTATCAGTGGGAAGTATCTGGCGGTGTGATCACGGGTGGTGGCGATGGACCGGAAATAACCATTGACTGGGGGGCAGCCAATGACAATGCTTCCGTAACGGTGACACCGATTAACTACCTGGGCTGTATAGGAGAGCCTGTGACCCTGGATATAAAGATCAACAAGCGACTGGAGCCGGCTTTGCCGACAGGTCCTGCAGAGGTATGTTTTGCGGACTTTATGGCTGTAGAGTATTCAACTCCGGCCACTACAGGTTCAGAATATGAGTGGTTCATAGAAGGAGGAAGCTTTCTATCTGCTAACAATTCGAATACCGTGATGGTAGCCTGGGATGGGGTAGGCATACCGGGCAGAATCTGGTACAGAGAGTTTAACCCTGATATTTCGGACTGTGAGGGCTTTTCTGAAGCTGTGGATATTGTCGTTTACCCCGACCTGGAAATCGTTCCGGATGTTACAGATGTGTTGTGCTTTGGAGATGCGAATGGCAGCGTGGACTTTGCGGTTACCGGTGGGAAACCGGGTGGTTACACATTAAGGTTTCAGGGCAATGATCTGCCCGTAACCGCCATTTCGGGACTTACGGCCGGAAACTACACAGCCACTGTCGTAGATATTTTAGGTTGCACCAGGGATGTGGATTTTACAGTGGGTACACCTGAAGTTTTGGCCATCAGTGATATGACCCTGCTGGACGTTCGGTGTTTTCAGGAGCGCAATGGCAGCATTACCCTGAACCTGACCGGAGGTACGCCTACAACTACAGGAGCTTATCGCTATGCCTTGACAGGCAATGGCAGAACAGATTCGGGACTGAGCGATTTGCCCTCGATCAATGATCTGGAAGCGGGCAGCTATACCATCACTGTTAGCGATGAAAACGGCTGTGAAACCAGTACCGATTTTGTGATCAATGAACCGGACCTGTTGGAGCCTGACCTGGAGACGCTCATTAACCAACCGATCTGTCCCGATGCAAGTGATGGTACCGCCTACGTAGAGGCCAAGGGAGGCACCCCTGACTATCAGTTTTTCTGGAGTAATAATGAGACGGTAGATGAACAGGAGGGAATGAACTTTTCCCGGGGCACCTACACTGTGAGAATTGTGGATGCCAATGGTTGCGAAACTTCCCTGGAAGTAGAGGTAATTGAACGTTTCCCTAAGATTTTTATTCCTACTGCTTTCAGTCCCAACGGTGATGGCGAAAATGAACTGTTCAGGCCGGTAACTGATTGCGATTTACAGTATAGCGTTCAGGTTTTTAACAAATGGGGAACCATCGTTTATGCCTCCTCTGATATCACAGCAGGCTGGGATGGCACGCTCAACGGACAACCTGCTCCTGATGGTAAATACAGCTATATCATCTTCTATGCCGGCTCACTCAATGGTGTCAGCTTTGAAGAAACACTGCGTGGTACCTTGAGGCTTGTGCGATAAATCTCGCATGTCCTTCCACTAGTCGCTTGCGCTCCAACTCCACCAGTCTCACCAGTCGCTCGTGTTTCACGAGTGACGGCATCCAGGTTTCTTAACCCCACCGAGTGACAGCCTCTCTGTTTCCTGCAGGTACAATACTAACAGGGTGCTTGTGCCCATTGTTGTTACAGGGTGGAGACCCTGTGACAGAAGTAGACTGAAAGAACTCTACCCAACTTTAGACCGCCTTTCTTTCCGAAACTCAACTCTATTGCGTTATTTCAATTTCTCTGTTCAGCGGTGATTTTCAGGATGCCGGACAGAAACCAAACCAAACCCTGTGCCTTTAACGATTTACAGATCATCAGCCGGCTCCGGCAAAACCTTTACCCTCGTAAAAGAGTACCTGAAGCTCATTCTTAAAAGGCCCAGAGACTTTCAGCATATACTGGCTATCACCTTTACCAATAAAGCCACGGAAGAAATGAAGAGCCGTGTGCTCAAAAGCCTGCTGGAAATAGCCAAAGGGGAGCCTACCGCCATGGCGCAGGTACTAATCGCAGAATTTGAAGGAAAGTTCAGTCCTGCCGTGATTCAACTGAAGGCAGAAGAGGCCTATGAACTGATCATTCACAATTATAGTCGCTTTGAGATCAGTACGATCGATAGCTTCTTCAGCCGGGTGGTCCGCTCTTTTTCCAGAGAGCTGGATATTCCCATGAGCTATGAGCTGGAAATGAACACAGCACTGGCACTGGATGAGGCAGTGGCGCAGCTCTTCAGAAGCCTGGGGCAGCAGAAAGAGCTGAGGCTCTGGTTGGAGCAATACACCTTTGATCAGATTGAGAATGACAAGTCGTGGAATGTAGAAGGCAATATCCATGAGCTGGGACGTAACCTCTTCAAAGAGCAGTTTCAGGAGGGGTTTATACATGTAGATGTAACCTTACCGCGACTGACAGAACTGGTAGCTGAGATGAAAAAGGTGATTGACCAGTACAAACGAACGATGGTCAATGCGGCCCGCCAGGCGATCAAGGCCATGGAAGATGCGGGCCTGAGCCCGGATGACTTTACCGGAAAAAGCAGGGGACCGGCCAATACCTTTTTCAAAATCGTAGAGAAAGAAGACTTTGAGCTCAACAAAACTTTTGTGGCAACTGCCAACGGTGAAAAAAGCTGGTATGCAAAGAAGTCTGATAAAGCAGATCTGATAGAACAGATGCTGGCCGGAAGCTTTGGGGAGGCGATAGAAACCCTGCTGAAATGCGTGAATAAACATGAACGAAACTATCGTACCACGCTGGCGCTCTTCAGAAACATTTATGCTTTTGGTTTGCTGGAGGCACTTAACTCTAACCTGAAAGACTACAGGGATGAGCAGAATATCATGCTCATCTCAGATAATAACGCGCTGATCCGTGAGATTGTGAGGCAGGATGATGCTCCCTTTATCTTCGAAAAGATCGGGAGTTTCTTCAAGCATATTCTGATTGATGAGTTTCAGGACACTTCCAATTTTCAATGGAACAATCTGCTCCCCCTGGTGCTCAATTCACTGGCCACGGGTAATGAGGTACTGATCGTAGGAGATGTCAAACAGTCCATCTACCGCTTCAGAGGAGGCAATATGAGACTACTGTTAGAGCAGATAGAGAAAGACCTGATCAATTTCCGTGAGGTCATCAAATACAGAAATCTGGAGGAAAACTATCGCAGTCTCGAAGGCATAGTACAGTTCAACAACGCATTTTTTGATCAGTTACACAGGTCTTTGGACCGTATAGAGCATGTCAGTGATATGGCCTTTATTGAGAGAGCCTACGAAGGACACAGGCAAATTCCCCGGCAGGCAGCAGGAGGCTATGTTCAGGTACTGCTTTATCAGCCTGACGAAAGTATAGAACAAAGCTGGAAAGAGAGGGCGCTGGACAGCCTGGTCACCAATATTCAGGAAAACCTTGATCAGGGGTATGATTACAGTGATATCCTGGTGCTGGTCAACCGAAACGGGGACATGCCGGATATTGCCTCTCATCTGCTCAAACATGACTTTCCCTTTGTTTCAGAACGATCGCTGATGCTGGGAAACAATCAGCTCATCCGCTTTTTGATCGAAGTACTTTACTTCCTTCAGTCAGAAGAAGATGATATCGGCCTGGTAAACCTCACGCATCTCTACCGGAGTATGAAAGGTGAGGCGCAGTTGGATCATATGATCAAAAGAACCTATTCAGTAGAAGACCTGGCTGCCCTGGGTTTGCCTTCTGCCTTTCTTGACAACCGCAGGGCGCTGGCGCAGCTGCCACTTTTCGACCTTATAGAGCAACTCCTGCTGCTGTTTGATTTCAGAGCTGAATCGGATGTATTTGTTCAGAAGTTCCAGGACCTGCTGTTAGAGCAGAGCCAAAAGGGTGTTCACAGCATCCATGGCTTTCTTGAATGGTGGGCCGATCAGGGAAAAGACAGCACCATTGCCGGCAATGAAAATACCAATGCGATCAAGATCATGTCAGTTCATAAATCCAAAGGACTGGAAGCACCCATTGTCATGATCCCCTTCACTGATTACAGCTTTCTGCCTAATGCCAGACTGCACTCTTTCTGGACAAGAGAAGTACCGGAGTACCTGAGTGACTTGTCCTTTGTACCTCTCAATTATTCCAAAGCCGGACTGATCAATACAGACTTTGAAGATGCTTTTCTTGAAGAAACACTGGAAAGCGTCATGGATTCGCTGAACAAGACCTATGTGGCCTTTACCAGGGCCAGAGAGAAACTCTATATTTCCGGACCACACCAGACACCCCGGTCATCCGGTTCCTTCCATCAGGTCAATCATTTTCTCGAGTTTATTCTGGAAGACTGTGAACTGGACATTACCAAAAGTGATGGGAGCCATGTACTGAAGTTTGAATACCTGAAGAGTCAGCCAAAAACTGCAGAACCTGAGCCGGGAGAAGAGGTAATGGAAATGGATACTTATCCCAAAGCCTCCTATATAGAGCATTTGTCGATCAGGCCCGATTCCGATCGGTTTTTTATGCTCCAGGATACAGAAGGGGCGGAGAATATTTCCATGGGGCACCAGGTACATGAAGTACTCTCACTCATGGCCAGTGCTTTTGATGCAGAGGCGGTGGTCAGGCAACTGCTGGCAGAAGGTACTGTGCTGGCCAAAGATGTGAACAAGATAAAGGAAAGGGTAAATCGTCTGATGCAGCATCCTCAAATGCAGGCCTGGTTTGCATCTGACTATGAGGTGTTTACAGAAAGAGAGCTTACCTATCAGGGGAAAATACTAAGGCCTGACCGGGTTATGGTAAAAGGGGAGGAGGCCATTATTCTCGACTATAAAAAAGAGAAAAAAGAAAAGAGCCACGAGACTCAGGTAAAGCGCTATATAGAAGCAATACATGCCCTGGGCTACCCGAAAACCACAGGATATGTGGTGTACGTAGATCCTGTGGAGATTATGGAGGTGGTGTAAAACCGGCCCGTAAATTTCATTTTATCCCATTTTCGCAAAATAGACCGCAAGAATTGATCGTTTAGTTGTATAACTTAATATTTAGTTAATCAACTGTTATGAAACGATTTATCCTCACAATTACTCTTTTCATCAGCCCTATCATGCTTGTTTGCCAGATTTCCGCGGCTGAATTAATGAAAATCTCTTCTCAGAAAGTGCTCGATCTGGAGTCTGTCGAGTATGACTTTCGCGCTGAACGCTATTTTCCCTCAGGTCATTTTTCGCGACATGAAAGCCATGTGGTACTCAAGAACATTGATACGGTCGCACATCCGGTGTATTCGGTTAAAGGCATACGCTACCTTTCAGTAAAGGATGAAACCTATTCTGTCGATTTTTCCAGGGGAGTAACCGACTCTTACCTTATTGATTACGATAAGAAAAGTTTCGAGGAATTCTCAAATAACATGGCCGGCATAGCCCAGCTACAGATAATGGGTGTGCGCGTACTGGGCAGCAGCTTCAATCATTTTGTAAGGAAGAACCCGATGAACGTTGAGGAAGGAAAAGTGTTTGAACTGGAAGGCGAGAAGGAGTATGGCGGAGAAGTATGCTATGAGATCAGCACGGCCTATAAGACTGATAGCTGGGGTAAGTTCTACTGGTATATCGCCAAGCGTGATTCACTTCCCAGAGGCTACGTGTTTGAGGACGGTACCAATGAGGTTTTTATGAAACGGAAAAATTTTAACCCAGGCCCGGAGTCTTTCGTTCTCGAAGAACCGGAAGGTTTTGACAGCCAGCATATTACAGAAAGAAATCTGGATGAATCCTTCGTTCATATCGGGGAGGCCGATAAAAGCGGTATTGACTTTCCTGAAGGTAGTTTTACACCAGAATGGCAGGCCACAGACATGCAGGGCAATAGCTGGTCATCGGGTAAGCTGAAGAGCAAAGTGGCTGTGCTGGACTTTTGGGGAATATGGTGTGCACCCTGTTTGCGGGCTATGCCCAAGGTGCAAAAACTGTATGATGAATTCAGAGAAGCGGGGGTAGAGGTAATAGGCTTTGATATCAAGGATAAAAAGGAGAATATCACTCCCTTTCTGCAAAGAAACAACTACAGCTATACCATTATTCCTCAGGCAGAAGAAATTGCCGCCAGGTTTAAAATCAGGTCTTATCCAACCATTTTTATTATAGATCAGCAGGGCAAAGTTATCCATGCAGAAAAAGGGTTCCGGTCTAATGCTTACGAAGAATGGGCTGATGTAATTAAAGAAGCACTCAGGAACTAGGTTTAACTGGTTTGAGTCAATTTCATTGTAAGGCCGGAGAATTTCCGGCCTTGCGGTACTCGTCTGCTATAGCCCCGATAGCCATCAGCACAATGATGGCAATGAACGTGTAAAATGGCTCTATGATCCCTCCGTTGAGCTGAGGAAATACCGGCAAAGACTCTCCGGTTGAGTTGAGAAGTTGATGAAACAGGTGCACATACAAAAGGCTGCCGAAAGTCTTTTTGTAGAGCCAGCCCATAACGAAGGTCATAGACACCACCATAATGGTGAAAGGCAATAGTTCCTGTCCGGCCTCGTGCCCTCCGTTGCGTAAGAACATGGGCATGTGAAAAGCCCACCAGATAACAGCCAGTAGCGCACAGGCTTTGAAATAGCCATATCTCTTCAACCAGGCATCGAATACAACACCCCGCCAGACGAACTCTTCGGTATTCAGAAATAACTGTAAGACGATAGCTGCCGCGAAGCGACTGATAATCACCTGTGGCGTCCATTTGGCTGGCCAGATAGTTTCTGACAGTTGAAAACCAGTATAGCTGGCTCCCAGAGAGAGTAGCCATGGCAGCAGAAAGACGGCCACAATCACCCAGCCGGCCGATTTCACTTTTGTAAATTTTGAGAACAGCTTTCTTATCCCGGTAATACCCGCATCCCGGTAAACGAATATCAGGGCAGCCATCAGCGCACCGAAGTACTGAAATATAACCAGCCCGTCTAAAGCCGGAGGGTAAGCGATGTCATAAGATTTCAGAAGGGAGGGAGTAATGCCAATCCAGCTGATAACAAAGGCCCAGACTATGGTGAGCCGTACATTCCGATCGTTCATGTGTTTGAGTTTTTCTCAAACTTTGCCTGCCACGTGGGATAAAAAGTTCAGGTCGATTAATCAGAACCACTTTTTAGCTCTTTTTGATACTGGAGCGGGGTGGTAGCCGTGATTTTTTTGAAGTGGGTAAAAAAGGCCGATTTTGAATTGAAGCCTACTTCGTACCCGAGCCCTTCTACTGAGAGTTCTTCAAGTTTTCCGGTCCTGATCAGTGAAACAGCCTCTTTTATGCGCAGTGTATTGATAAGCTCGTAGAAGCTCTTGCCCAGACCTTTATTCAGTACTTCTGAGAGATGATGACGTGGCATGTCGAGCTGTGCTGCCAGCTTGTTAAGATCAAAATCCGGTTCTTTAAAAGGTTTCTCTTTGTGTAAATAATCGGTTACGCGTTTCGCGGTTTCGCTCAGGTCATCCTGCAGAGGACTGGTAGAGTAAGATGCCACAGGGGGCATCTCTGCGGCTGTGTGTTCATAAATAATACCCTGCCTGATGCCGAAATAACCAATCAAAACAATCAGCAGATCATAAATCAGGCTGTCAACTACCTGGGTGAAAGTGCCGGGTAAGAAGATATCGAACAGTACGTAGGCCAACTCGAGCAGAATGGTACTCATAAACAATAAAGCAATGGTTTTGATCCATTTGATCCGTAGATAGGTGGCGTCAGCGGTTTGATCTTTGATCCAGGCCAGCCGTTTATTGACTGCTCTGTGAGTATGCCACACATAAAAGGGAATAGAGAGCGTTTTTAAAATGGCCAGCACAAGGTCTGCTGTCGGATTACTTTGTTCACCTGCCAGCAGAAAAAAGACCAGTGGAATGACGAAGAGCAGAAGGTGAAGAAAGTCCTGTTCCTTAAGCTGCCTTCCGCTCAATACCACACGGGCATAGAGAAACAGCATAGGGCCATGTAACAGCATCATGGTTTTAGCGAAGGAACCTATCAATGGGTTGAGAGAACCGGATACCAGTGGGATAACGGATCCGATATGGATGGCAAAGATCATCAACCAAAGGCTCAGAAACCGGCTTCCCGTTCTTTTCGGCTTTTTGCCCTCCAGCAATGCGATGAAAAAAAAGCACTGGAATATTCCTAACCAGAGGATGGTGATCATGTATGCTGAGTTTAAATCTCCTC
>DIYF01000097.1:51172-53083 GCA_002427745.1 Roseivirga sp. UBA6061
TATGCTGAGTTTAAATCTCCTCTCTAAGAAAGAACAATTAAACGGAAATCGAAATGGCCTGTGCCTGCTCCGGCATATCAGCTGATAGCGCAGCAGTGTTCTATCTGTGGCGAGAAAGGTAGGTGAAACCTTATGTCTATTGGTGATATTTCTTTTTCTTGCTGGTCGTCTAATGAAGTCATTCCATCATAGCCTTGTCGACCGGATCAGCATCGAAGATCTGCCTTCACTGAAAGACCATTGCTATGTATTTCCCACCAAGCGGGGAGGCGTGTTTTTTAAGCAGTATTTGCTGCGGGCTTTTTCCGGAGAGAACTTCTTTCTGCCAGCTATTCTGAGCATTGAAGAGTTTGTAGAAAAGCTGTCGCACAGAACTATTACTGACGAACTGACGCTGCTTTTTGAATTATTCAAGATCTATCAGCAACAGGACAAAGACCTGGATTTCGATCGTTTTTATGCCTGGGGACGCATTATCCTCAAAGACTATGACGAGATCGACCGCTATATGGCCGATGCGAAGAAAATCTACCTGGGACTTCAGGAGCTTAAAGAGATCGAACATGTATTTGGTTTCAATGACGAGCTCAGGGAGATTGTAGCCAATTTTCGCAGTATCACAGATAAGCAGGAAAAGACAAAGCTACTTACTGAATTCCTGAAGATATGGGAAGCCGTAGGTCGTGTACATGACCGTTTTCAGCAGGTATTGATGGAGAAGCAACTTTGCTATGGAGGTATTCTGTATCGTCAACTGGCTGAGAACATCGGGGAGTCGAGCTTTGAGCACCCTTTTAAATTCTACCATATCTGCGGTTTTAATGCACTCTCCAAATCGGAAGAGACCATCTTCGATCAGCTTGTGAGCAAGGGAATAGGGCAGCTCTATTGGGATGCCGACCGGCTCTATATAGATGATGAAAAAGAGGAGGCCGGCAATTTCCTCAGGACTTACAGGGGGAAATGGCCGGAAAGTGTTTGGGTAATGGAAGACTCACTCAAAACGGATAAGACCATTTCCATAGCTGCCGTGCCCCAGTCTGTAGGTCAGGCCCATATCGGGGCACAACTGCTGGCTGCCGGAGCAGAGCGTGGCTGGCGTCCTGAACAAACGGCCATCGTACTGGCTGATGAGAAGTTGCTGTTGCCCGTCTTATATGCCTTGCCTTTCAATGACCATCGGGTCAATGTTACCATGGGTTATCCTGTAAAATTCACTGTAGCCTATGATCTGGTAGACAGCTTCCTGGAGCTCTACCGAAAATCGGTTTATGAGGGAGGAGAGGTGCTGGTCTATTTGTATGACCTGAAGCCCTTGTTATCCAATGCCTACCTGTCTCTGATGCAGCCAAAGCTCTATGAGCAGGTGATCAACTGGAGTATCAGAGAAAAGAAAACCCGGGTAAGTCTGGGTGAATTACAGGGGCAACTGGACGCGAAAGAGATCAAATCATTGTTCTCCGCAGAGCCCACCTGGCAGAGTCTGTTTGAGGCCATCACCCGATATTTAACAAAGGTATTCTATCACTTTAAGGAAGAGGAGAATAACCCTGTAGATCAGGAGTTTATCTATTTCTTTCTGCGGGAATTCAATAAGATCGGTCAGTACCTCTCAGAGCGATCGGAAAGGTTGTCGCTGAAGCTGACCAAGAAGATTGTCAGGGAGCATTTTAAGGCGGCAAAAATTCCTTTTGAAGGAGAACCGGTAGAGGGCTTTCAGATTATGGGTTTTCTGGAAACCCGGACACTGGACTTTAAGAATGTGATCATTCTTTCGGCCAATGAAGGAAAGATTCCGGCCCAGCGCAGCATGAACACCTATATACCTTATGCGCTGCGCAAAGTCTTTGGGCTGCCCACCTTCGAAGAGCAGGATGCCATCTATGCATATCACTTCAAAAGACTACTTCA
>DIYF01000120.1:0-1754 GCA_002427745.1 Roseivirga sp. UBA6061
AATACCGGCAGCAGTAGAGGCTGTGCCAAACAGGTGGTGGCCGCAGGCATGCCCGGCTCCTCCATCCACTACGGCCTCTTTATAGGGCACTGCTTTTTGTGATACACCCGGCAGGGCATCAAATTCGGCCAGAATAGCTATTACCGGAGCCCCGGAACCGTACTCAGCCACGAAGGCTGTGGGGATATCGGCAACCCCGGCCCTGATACTAAAGCCGGCATCTTTGAGTGTGTTTTGCAACAGGGCTGAGCTGTTTTCTTCCAGGTAACCGAGTTCAGGATTGCTCCAGATCTCTTTGGCAATGGCTGCGTACTGATCTTTTTTGCTATCCAGTCTGTCGATGACATCTTTCGCCTTTTTCTGAGCGTTGACGGATATGGCCAGGGCCAGTAATACGAAAGTGGTTAGAAGTCTTTTCATATCAATTAAGGTTGAGTAACAAGATAGAAAGAAAGAGGGAGCCTGTAAATCGGGCTGCCTGTTCTTATTCCTTCGTTTCGTTTGTCTGATTAAGCTGAGTGAGCTTTTCATTAATTGATTCAAGTCCTTTGATAACTTCATTAAATCCCGACTTGAGGATGTAAATAACGGAGCCCAGAAAGACCAGAATAACGCAGAGGATGATAAAGCTGAGTAAGGATATCATAGATAGTGATTAAGGTTTATGAGTCAATTTTAGTTGGGTATGCGAGCAATGCACTCTATTTCTACACGGGCACCCAGCGCCAGGCCATTGGCACCAAAGGCACTTCTTGCCGGCTTTTTGCCCGGAAAGTACTGCTTATAGATTTCGTTGAACTGTGACCATTCTCCAATGTCAGCCATCATAATGGTAAGCTTTATGGCATGGTCGAAAGAGCTGCCATTGGCTTCCAGCACCTTCTGAATGTTTTTCATGGTCTGATGGGCCTCTGCTTCTATTCCTCCGGGGGCCAGCTCCAGTGTGCCGGGTATGTTGCCGATTTGTCCTGAGAGGTACATCATATCCCCGACAATGACGGCATCGGAAAAGGGGAGGCCGAGTGAGGCCATTTCTTCTGATTGATAATGTCTTACCTCTGCATGATCAGGAGATGAGCAGGCAAGAATTGCGGAGGAAAGGAGTAGTGCGGAGAAAAATCTCTTCATGATGGAAATTCGGTTTATCCCAATTTAATGAAACTCGGCCAGCGAACCAGTCTGCAGTTCATCAGACTTTCTTCAGCTCATCCCTGAATAATAGGCAGTTCATCGATTTTTGGGGAATGAACGGCATTTTACTAGCAGGACAGGCTCTAGATTGAGTTTTTGAAAACCATATATCTATTTAAACCAATTGAGAGAATGAACTATCTGAATAGCATAAAGTGCCTGCTGTTGCTCCTGATTGTCCTGAGCATAGCCAGTTGTAAATCTGAAAAGTCCGATGGTGAGAAAGCGTTTGATCCGGTAGGTGACTGGGAATATAAGGTCACTACGGATGTGAGCTATGGCGTTATCACCATTGCCGGAGAAAAGGGAAATTACACCGGGTCGATGACTACAGAGGTTTTCGGTACCCTTGAGGTAATGAATCTGGAGATTGAAGGTACAAGCCTTACAGGTGACCTGGACGTGGGAGGTACACCGGCAAAAATTACCTGCGAGTTTGACGGGAATGAGATGGCGGGTGCCGTAACGGCCGGAGCGGATAAGTTTCCTTTTGTTGGTAAGAGAGCCGATAAGTAGATAGGTATCCTCAATCCTCAGAGTCTTCAGGAATGACTCTGAGGGAC
>DIYF01000120.1:1875-19554 GCA_002427745.1 Roseivirga sp. UBA6061
AGGAATGACTCTGAGGGACTTCAAGAATGATTTTGAGGGACTTCAAGAATGATTCTGAGGGGCTTTAAGAATGACTCTGAGGGGTGGTTCGAGTCTTCAGAAAGGACTCTATGAGATTGTTCTGAGAGGGGGCAATCAGAGGAAGAACCAGTAGTCCTGGACAGGGTGTTTTCCCCATTTACCAAGGGTATAGGCAATTTCTTCGCGCCCTTCAGGAGAAGCGACCACGGTAATGATTTGGGGATTAGCGAGGCTTTTTATGACCTCATAATGCTCCATGCGAATGCCATAGACGTCTTTGCCAATTTTGTTCTCATTGTCGCAGACCCAGTGAAACATCTGACCATTTTGGAGGAGGAGTCTGGCCATGTCTTTGCCATTGCGTCCTGCGCCCCAGAGCACCAGAGGTCTTGGTTCTTCCCTGTCGATTTTCAGGAAATAGCGAAGCTTCAGTTCAAAGTAGCGATTGTCTTTATAAACATCCCAGGTGCGTGAGATACGTTCAGAACGGTCGCGCCAGAAATGCAGTACTCTATCAATGCCAACGACCTGTAAGCCTGCCTGGTAAAAGCGAAAGCAGAGATCGTAATCTTCGGGATATACTTCAGGCTCAAAAGCACCGACTTTGGCAAAGTCATCGCGATGGATCATCCAGCAATGGGAAGGAATTACACACTCGCGATAAATCTGTTCGTAATGGCTGCTGGTGCGAGCCAGGTCGTTCAGCCAGCGGTCGTAGCGTAAGAATCCGTCTCCCACTTCTCCCTCGTCTACGAAGTGTTGGGTACCTCCTGCTACCAGGGTGCCTTTTCCGTGCTTGAGCCAGGCATCCAGCATGACCTGTAATTTATAGCTCGGCATTTTATCATCAGAGTCCATCCGATTGATCAATTCTCCTCTGATATGGGGATAGCCTTCTTTTAGTGTCGGTATCAGCAAAGGTCTTTTGCTATGGAACACACGGATTCTGGAGTCTTTTTTAGCATAGGCTTCCAGTATCTCCGGTGTATCATCTGTGGAGTGATCATTTACGGCAATGAGTTCCCAGTGCTGGTAAGTTTGGTCAATGATAGAGTCCAGACAGGCAGGCAGATAAGGGGCCGTGTCTTTTGCTGCCATGATAATAGAAATCAGGGGATGTTTGCTTACCTCGGGCATGATCAGTTATCTGGTATGCAAATAAATCAAAATTCAAGAGAAGGGCCTCACCGGCTGGTTTTTCCTGAATGATGGCAGGGCACATGCCTAAGATGATAGCAGAGAGCACTGAGGAAATTCGCCTGACTACTTTGAGTGGTCGGACGAATAGGCTGAAAAAATGAAGGGAAGCCGGCATCTCCGAACTTCCCTATGGTTCCTCAACCATTAAGTCTTAGTACTTTGGGTCTGTTGAGGTACCTGTGCATATTGGGTTTCTTTATCGTTTCAAAAAGATCATTGGATCGTTTTTCTCACGATTACTTCATTATCCAGAACCACATTGGTGCTCCAGATAAACAGCGCATCATTGCCACTGGCATCGAAAATGTCGGTGAAGTTGGTGTAAGCCGCCTTGTTATCTACACCTATGGTATTGTTGGTGTAGGTAGTTGCTGCAGGCCAGGCTGAGTCATCGAAAGTTTCGGAGGTCCAGTTATCCGGTACCGCCCAGTGGACGGCATAAAAACTGCTGCCATCGTTGCTGTCTGAGTCATCACAGTTGTTTGATAGTCGCTCAGTGCCATTTTCGCTGAGACATGAGAGATCTTTTATCGGGGCGGTATAAAAGGTCTGTGCTTTCCAGGAATCATCGGTGATGTCGATGATATTATCTGAGGCATCTTTGAATACAGCTACCATACCGCCATCTCCTGCATGATGGGCAAAGCTCCCGCTGGCTTCTGTGCCGAGCCCCAGGTTTTCCTCCCAGTCTACCAGCTTCATGGCTACGGTGAAGGGACGGTTGACCTTAAAACGTACCAGGTCAGAGTTGAACTGAGTAAAAGGTACATTGTCTTTGCCTACGGGAACCCCGTTGATATACATTTCAAAGTAGTTATCGGCAAATATGTAGGCTGTGATGACCTCACCATCCGTATCAATTTCCACAATATCAGATCCATCCAGCGCAGCGAGTGCGGCAGCTGTATTGGCATAATTGTTTCCATTGCACGGATTGTGAAGGTCAGAGGCGAAAGGGAAGTCACCATTATCATAGTTGACTGCTGCCGGCATTACCCAGGTATTGCCATCTGTCGAAGTGATGGTGCCCAGTCCGGCAGTCCTGCCGCAATCGAGTAAGTTATTTGTTGTAGTCGTAGCAATGCCCTGGCTTACTGATCCGGTACCCGTGTAGTCATCGTTACTTGATCCTGATCCGCCTGTGTCATCCGTGTCGGTATTGTCCAGTACATAGCCGCTGGGTTGTTCACAGGCTGTGAGTGAAACAGCCGGGTTGCCCAGTCCGTCATTGTCAAAGTCCTGATACCAGGTTTGTTGCTGACAATCTGCGTCTTCGCTTCCGGTGCAGGCCACCGTGATGGTGAGTACCATCAGCGCTGCCAGCATATTGAGAAGTCGGGATTTTGAGTTATACATTTTTCTTGTTGTCTTTTTATTCTTTGATACTATTGTCAAGCACTATGCTGGCATCGTGTATTTCTTCAGCCGGCAGGGAGTGGTGGTGTTTCTTAACCGGCAGAGGACTCAAGGCAGGGGTTGATAGCTCTGCCTGATCCGTGTCCTTTTGCGTATCGGCCTGCACCAGGAAGGTGGCCAGCCCCATAACCAGGGCAATGGCCCAGGCAAACGCCTCCTTATTGATCTTTTTAGTTAACATCATTAAAAGTCAGAGTAGCAGTGCCGATGGTTGTGACTGTCTGTACAGCCGCCAGAAATGTGGTATAATCTACGCTGAGTGAGCTTTCAGAGGGAAAGCTTGCTGGCGTTTCAGACAGGGCAAAAATCCTGATGTGATACTCATGACTACCGGCAGAGGGCGAGCAGGGCGAAGTATAGGATATCGCATTGCCGTCTTTGTTTGCTCCCATAAACCAGGGACCGTCATCTGCCGTGCCGTAGGGAATCTCCGTTACCGAGGGGTCAATGTTCCAAAGGTGCAGGTATGAATTGGCCTGTGTCTGATCATCCGGGTCAGGGAAGTGGTACATGATGATGGCCAGAGACCCTGTACCTTCGGGGACATTTTCCCAGGCCAGTGGAATGGAGTTTTCGACTCCATCTGTTTTTGTCTCGCATTTGTAATCATCCAACAGCTCTCCATTGACCACGGCCTCACTGGTGAGGGTAAAGTCGAGAGAGTCGGTGGGGCTGTCCTCGCCATCTTCACTACAGGCCATGACCAATAGGAAAACAGGGAGATAAATTAACTTTTTCATAATTGTATTTGATTGAGGTTTGTATTGATAATTGTTCAGAAAAATCTGAGGATAGCCCAGGCGCTTACGAACCGTGAGCTAAAGGTGTCTTGTGTGTTCCTTGTCTGAAGAGGGCAACTGTTAACAGGAGTGCGAGAAGCAGTATGGAGCCGGTTAAGGGTTGAACCCAATAGCCGATGTTCTTTGCTTTTCTGTCGGCCTGGTCCAGGTAGCGAGCTGAGGTGATCTGCTCAATTTCCCTGAGCTTGCGGTTGACATATTTCTGATCGACCCAGGAGAGTTTTTCGATGGCAATTGATACGACCCCATCTGCCTTCTCGATGAATACTTTACCGGCTTTTGCCAGCAGAAAGGTTCCTTCCGCTGCGATGCGTTTGTCTTCAAATTTCCAGGTGCGGACTTCGGTCTGCCCGTAATCATCATGGTGTGTATGTCGGGAGCCGGTCTGTGGGTCGTGATAGCCATAGACCGCTGTCTGTGCTATGAAAAGCACAAGGAGTATCGGGAGTCGCTTCATCAGTACTAAGGTTTAGGAGCGGGTTTATCCGCTCTGCGTACTATGGACGAACTCAGGGGAGGGCTACCCAACCCCCTTGCAAAAAGTTTTAGAAAATAATTTTCACCTGCAGGTTGGGGGCAAAGCGAATGCCTTGACGCAGGAAGTCGTTGGTGCGTACGTTTGTCTGGAAAATATTGATGATGTTTTCCCGATCATACAGGTTGAGTACAGAGAAACCAATAACCCCTTTCCAGGCTGCTCCGGCCGGAGAGAAGCGATAGGTAGTGGAAAGGTCCATTTGATGTTGTGCCGGGAAGCGGTCTTCGTAGGGAACATCCAATGAGTCTCCGCCAATAATATTTTCGCTGGAGGGTATGTTCACCGGCAGACCCGTCATAAGTCCCCATGACAGGGCAAAGTTCCACCGTTTTCGGGAGTAGAGCCATTTGATATTCAGGGCATGCCGCTGATCGTAATAGGAAAACTGCGTGTTTCCCCTGAAACGG
Source organism: Roseivirga sp. UBA6061 (assembly GCA_002427745.1). Taxonomy (GTDB): domain Bacteria; phylum Bacteroidota; class Bacteroidia; order Cytophagales; family Cyclobacteriaceae; genus Roseivirga. The sequence goes on from DIYF01000120.1 coordinate 6,258, forward strand.
TCTTCTGTTTGCCCAAGGGTATAGCTGAACCAGGTTTCAAATCTGTTCCATCTCTTTTTGACAAGCAGGTCAGCACCTACGGTATTCAGGTCACCACTTTGGTCGGGTAGAGGGTTCTGACCGTCAATTAATCCGGGTCTGCTGATATTGTCAATATCGTTGGCATAGAGCTCCAGATCGATCAGCCAGTCGCCTTTATCGTATAAAGCGCCAGCCATAAACTGAAGCCCCTCCACGATTTGATCATTGCGTTCGGCCAGGCTCCAGAACTGGGTGCCGATTTTAAAATCTGCGAAATCATTGCCGTATTGCTGCTGGATATACTGGTGTGTTCGGCTGGCAGCTCCTTTGATGAAAAAAGACTTTGATACCAGGTAGGTCATGGAGAACCTGGGGTCGATAAACTGATTTTGATTGACCGAGTAAAAGTCAGCGCGCAGGCCGGCATTCAGAATAAGCCTTGAACCGATTTCCTGTTCCAGATTGGCAAAGAAACTGTGGGTTTCTGTTTCATTGTTCTTTTTTTCCAGAGCACTGCTGTTTCCATTTTGAGATTCATCAAAAATGGCCTTTTGATCTGCGTAGTTATAGCCAAGGTTCCAGGTGGCTTTCTCGGTTGGCTGCCAGTTGACCAGGGCCTTCAAGCGATTGTCGGTGATCACATTTTCAGTAGTCTGGTCGTTTCTACTGCCACGGTCCAGATCAACACGGTCTTCGAAGATATTATAGGATGAGTTGGTAAAAGCCAGTCGGGTGCTGAGTTTATCGGACCAGCCGCCTGACCAGTTGAGCGTAAAACCGGTGTTATCCAGGCTGTTGTCCTCGGTTCGGTTTCGGTTACCTCCCTGAGAGTTCAGGTCGTATACAAGAGAATTCTGAATGTTGAGATAACTCAGGGTAAGCTTATGCTGATCGTTTACGTCATAGATGAGCTTACCGCTGATATCACTGAACCTGATCTTGAGCTGGTCAAAGAAGGTATTATTACCATCGACCTGCCTTGAGGAAATGGCGCTTCCCTGAAAATTGAAGTCTGCGTAAGCATCCAGCTTGGGGGAGAAGCTATTGATGGGGTAGTTGGCTCTGGCAGAAAAAATCAGTCCCAGCCGTGGGGTAATGGGCGCTTCAAATTCCAGTCCGCCCATCACGGTATTAGCCATCACTCCGGTCCTTACTCTGTCGGGTACTTCATCAGAAGTCTTTACGTTAATCAGTCCACCTACACGGCCGCCCCATTTGGAAGGAAGATTGCCGCGATAAACTTCTATGTTGCGCACAACTCCTGGGTTGTAGGGTGAGAAAGTACCAAAGAAATGGCCATTGTGATAAATAGGAATATCGTCAAAAAGCGTAAGGTTGAGACCAAACGGACTGCCTCTGAAATTGAGACTGCCGGGCTTGCCATTGGGAGAGCGGATGCCGGGAATGGCCTGTAGCACCTGTAGAATATCACCATCGGTTTCACCAGCTATCAGGCCCAGGTCTTTCATGTTAATCTCTACATGATGATCTCCGAGAAATGAATTAACGCCTGAAGTGAGGTAGGAGAGGATCGTAACTTCCCCCAGGTTTACAGTGTCCTGACTCAGAAAAACCTTCCCGTTCTTCTTAAGAATGTCAGCAGCTGTGGTCTTAACCGGGGTATAAAAGGATGTGGTGATCTCCAGGGAATCGGAAGGAAAGCTGTCATCCAGAAAATAAGAGCCGTTATTGGGAATCAGGTAGCGTTGTTTGGTACCGTTGATGGTAACATAGATGAGCTCAATAGGGGTGTTGTCAGTTGCATCATTTACCTGAAAACTCAACATAGAGCGTATAGGAACGATGGCGTAATTGCCTTCGTTGGCCAGGTCGAACCTGATGGGAATACGTTCGGAGATATGTGCCAGTGAGCTGGTGAGTGAGAGGTCAGCCAGAGGTCTTGGCAGGCGGAGTCCCCGGATGAGTCTGACATTGTATGAAAAACGGATGTCATGTTTTTCTGACAGCTCGTCCAGAAGTGTGGTAAGTGCTACCTCAGTTCTGCCTGTCTGAGCAGTGGCCGGTTGGAGGATGGTTATCCATAATCCACAGAGCAAAACCAATAACAAACACTTTTTCATGCTGAGGCTATGTGTGAAATTATAAAAATGCCCATTGTCTCAAAAGGTTCTCGTCTTAAGAATGAGGTGAATTAACCCGAATGGCTATCTCTTTACTATGGTGAAATCACCTGATGCCCCTTCCCGGAAACTTTCACGGGTGGCCAAAGACTTTGGTGTAAGACTCAGCGCAGGTTTTTTTATTTGTGATGATGGTTTTACTGACTTTTGAGACACAGCCTTTTGCCGTACTCACCTCTCTGAATATCTGAGGCTTTATTCAAAAATCACCTCTCCCTCGCTGGTGCGGGTATACTTGAGCTCAAACATGCCCGAGAGATTGTCCAGTGCTTTGTCCAGGTCACCATAATAGAGCTCTCCATTAAATGGCTCTCCGGCATATCTGGCAGGTAACTCAATACTCACACCGTGATGCTGTTCCAGGTCTTTGATTACAGAGCTGAGAGGCTCATTATCGTATTGACTTATCTGTCTTACCCAATCGGGTCTTTCAGTACCCACTGTAAGCCGGGTAACCTCATTCATTTCTGAAACCAGTCCCTGGCCGGCACTCAACAGCTCTTTGGAGTTTGAGGTGCTGAGGTCAACGCGTACTCTTCCCTCATAACAGTTTACCTTCAGCAGGTCAGTACCGAACCTTTCTACATCAAAGATGGTCCCGAGTACAGTGACAGAGCCACTTTCTGTATCCACTTTGAAGCTGCTGCCTTTTTCTACGGTAAAAAGAGCGCGGCCTTCCATACTAAGACTTCTTTCTTCGTCCCAGCTACTTTCTTTGTAGGTGATGCTGGAATTGGCATCCAGTTCTACCTGAGAACCATCGGGCAGTACATGACTGAGGGTTTCACCGGCCCCTGCAGAAATAGTCGTGGCACCGGAGGTAAGCAGGTTGTTTATAACGAAATATGCCGCTGCTACAATAAGCAGTGAAGCCGCAATGCGCATAAGTGGCTGGAAAAATACCTGTCTGGCCTTCTTTTGTGGAGGCTCCCGGAATGCCCGGTCCATCACATCTTCCAAACCTCTGGATACATCCATATCGGGTAGCTTCCAGCGTTCAATGTCGTCTAATGCAAAGCGCAGATCGTCCAGACCGCCCTCAGCTTCCAATTGCTGTTTTTCTTCGGGGCTTAGTTCTCCGCTTAGCCACCGTGCCAACAATTTTTCCTGTTCTGCTTCGTTGCTCATCGTTTAATTGACGTCTTGCCTGTTATTTTGCCCCACCCCCGGCTGCTAAATTTTATGAGATTTAAATTCTTCTATGCGATTTCGCAGCTTGGTCAGGGCTTTGGTCATGCGTTTTTCTACCGCTGTACTACTGATCTGGAGCATTTCTGCAATTTCCTTGTAGGTATAATTATCAATGCGATTCAGCAAAAAAACCTCTCGCTGACCTTCCGGCAGGTCTGAAATTGTCTGCTCAATGGTCTCGCGAAATTCTTCTGTTCTGAGTACGTAATAGGGGTCTTCCGTATTGCTGGTAGGGATAGGTTCTTTCTCAAATTTGAGCCTGACCTTTTTGCTTCGCGTCTGGTCTATGAACATCCGGTTGGCAATGGTATAGAGGTAGCCCATCACACTTTCCAGAATGACGGTGGCACAGTTGAGCCAGAGTTTTACAAAGGACTCCTGGGCGATATCTTCGGCCATATCCAGGTCGCCACATTTATAATAGACGAAGTTTCGCAGCTTTTGCACCTGCTTTTGATAGATGCTATTGTAAACGTTTTCGTCACAGAGTGACGCTTCTGAATCGGAACTCAAGCGAGGCTTCTGGTTAGGGTGAAACCCGATGGACGCCATGGTGACTTACTGAGTGAAGTCTGAGGTTAGCAACGGGTCGAATTTCTAAACGAACTAAGATAAGGTTCTTTGCGAAAAGCATCTAATCGGCAGCCCAAAAAATAAGGAAGCCCGGCCAGAGATAAATCCTGACCGGGCCATGCATACCAACTTCATCAAATCTGGGGTCTGATGAAGTCCCGGATATGCAGCCATCTCTACCACGGGATGACTTCCTTAAAGGTCTTTAAGCCGGGGTTTAATTGTCTTTACCACTCAAAGGTGGTGGGCCATCAGGAACAATACCCTTGTATACATAATCTCCTTTACGTTCTTTAAACTCTGCTTTCACTGCTTCCAGTAGCTTTTCATCTTCATACAGGTCTACCATGGTCATGGCCAGCGCCTTGGCAGCATAATCCATTCCTTTGTGACCGATAGACATACCGCTACAAGCTACTACAGCCCAGGAGTGCCACGGGGTACCCTTGGGGGCGGTGGTGGCACCCATGCGGATGGTGGGTACTACAAAGCTTACATCGCCTACATCGGTGCTGCCACCCATGGGGTGTTCCTGAGTCTCTTCCAGCGGTTTAATGATGGATTCTATGCCTACCTGAGGTTTACCGGTAGCCGCCTGAATTTTTTTGGCAAACTCCTGCTCCGCATCTGTATACTGAATGGCTCCGAGGTATTCCAGATTTTGCTGTAGCCTGGCACCGCCTGCCCGGTTGACCAGTATTTCGTGGATACCGGAGATCAGTCTGATTTTGTAATCAACATTGGCCATGATAGAAGCTCCTTCGGCAATACGCTCCACCTGCTTCCAGACAGCCACCATACCATCGCGCTTGGTATCTCTTACCCGGGTCCAGATTTTGGCATAATCGGGTACTACATTGACGACCTTTCCGGCATCCTGAATGTGATAGTGAATGCGTACTGTAGGCTTGATATGTTCTCGGTAGTAGTTAATGCCGGTGGTGTAAAGCTCCAGCGCATCTGAGGCACTGCGACCATTCCATGGATCGCCACTGGCGTGGGCGGCCTGTCCGGTAAATTCTACCATAAAGTCTACCAGAGCCAGACTACTTTGTACATCGGCTTTGGTTTCTGCACTGGGGTGCCAGTCCATAATGGCATCCAGGTCATCAAAGAGGCCGGCCCTGATCATCCAGAGCTTACCAAAGTATTTTTCTTCGGCAGGGGTGGCATAGAAGCGAACGGTTCCTTTGAGTTTACCTGCTTCGATTAGTTCTTTGATAGCAGTAGCGGCTCCCAGAGAGGCCGTACCAAAAAGATTATGGCCACAACCATGGCCGGGTGCCCCCTCGTGAAGCGGGCTCTTTTCCGGTACCTTGTTTTGTGAGAGCCCGGGAAGGGCGTCAAACTCGCCCATAATGCCGATTACAGGAGCTCCGGAACCATATTCTGCCACAAAGGCAGTAGGGATATCAGCGACACCGCGAGTGACCTTGAAGCCCTGTGACTCTGCATATTCTGCCAGCGCGGCTGAAGACTTTTCTTCCTGAAAGGCAATTTCTTCATAGGACCAGATTTTATCGCTAAGGGTGGTGAGCTCTGCGTATTTACTCTCTATGGACGAGATAACCGCTTTCTTGTTCTTATTGATCTTGGGCTTTTTCTGAGCGGCCGCAGGTAATGCAATTACCAACGCCAGCAAACAGCTAAGGAGTCGCGTCATGGTATTCCGGTTGAGAAGATTGAAGATAAGAAAAAAAAGCTTCGAAGTGTAAGGCCTATTTGACCAGGTGGACAGATTAGGTAACCTCTTACCTGATTAAGAGGTGTGTGGATATTATTTTGTTGTAAGTGGTAACCGCAGACTACCTATAGCCGCTATTTCTTTAACACTAAATCCGCTTTGTTCAGTTTTAGTGAGGGATTTTCACTTGAAGCGAGCATGGAACTGAATTTATAAAGTCCGTCATCTTCTATAGCAAACTTGCCCATACGGCCTGAAAAACGCCATTTGGTTTTATCATTAATACTGGTTTTTACCTCACCCATGGTAACGTCTTTGTCTTCAGGGTCAAGCTGAAAAAAAGCGAGTGTATCGGCCTCTTTGGTGACCATAACCCTGTATTCAAGCCCTAAGGGACCTTCATATTCCATATTCATTTCGGTCCATAGCTGGATTTTATCACCGGCTTTAAGCTCGAGCTCGGTGGTTTGAATATTGAGGTTTTCCCGGGTGGCTACTCTGTCAAAGCTCAGTCTGGCAACCTCTTTGGCAGAAATAGCGTCACAGCTGTATGAGAGGATGGCTGTGAGTAGAATAAGTAACAGGGTAGGGGGAGTGGATTTTTTCATAGTGACTCAAAATAGACATTCCCGGGAGATATTGATTAGTCTCATTCACTAAATGGAGGTGAGCAATCAGCCGAACTTATTTATCGCAGCCTATCTTCAGTTGTACCTCGTCAAACTTTTTCCAAAGCGGGTCTTTTTGGTCTTGCGGGGAAAGCCTGAACCAGACGAGGTGTTTTTTCTGTTCAGGGCAGTGTTTGCTCTCGGCTGTTACATGGAGTGTAATGACAGATTTTTTGAAGAATGCTTCATAAAATGTGATCTGCCCAACGGCTCCGAAATCTTTTTTCGCTTTTGCAAATCTGAAAGATGCCTGAGTTTTTGGCAGATCATCACGTCCGCTCACGGCAGTCATCAGACCATCAAAATAAGCCCGCATATGAGATTCAAATTGCATTTGATCCAGTTTGGGAGCTTTGTCCAGTACCCATACAAAAGTATAGGTGAAGTAATCACTGGCGGTAGTGTCTGACCAGCCCTGGGCGAAACGAATGTCTTCAAAACCTTTATAGGTAATGGACGGAGCAAAGCCCAATGGCATATTGATGATCTCAGGTCTCCAGGTGTCAGGTGCTGAGAGTACAGTTTCATGTTTTGATTCCTGTGCATGGGCCAGGTGTAGGCATAGGAAGAGAAGGAGAAACAGTGAAGACTTTCGCATGACGGACGGTGGATGAATTCCATAAAGATGGATTCTTTTCCACTTTGCTCAAAACCTTTGTTCCCTCAAATCATCTTTGATTAGCAGACGTGGGTTTCGGGTATACGAATGTGCTATAGACAAGAACTAATGTCTAGTTGTCAACCCTGACTGCCTTGAGTCTCTGTACTTCAAAACCCATGACTTTACCGTCCTGGATGTCGAAGGTGAACCTGACACCGTCTCTGGCTACATAAAAACGTCCGTCACTTTCAGCATTCAACTGTATGGGCTCAGGAGAGAAGGCTGCATGTACAAAGAGGTGATCTCCATCTAATTTGAGCTCTACATCTCCCATACGTTCCAGCTTATACTTTCCGGTGTATTTCTGAAGATCAGCCGGGTCCATTTTTATATTTTCACGCTTATCCGGTTCAATGCCGGGAAGGCTGTATTCCTGAGCTACAGCCAATAACACTTCCTGCATGATGCTGCCATTGTCAGAATTCACCATCACTACTACAGCGTGCGGTTGCTCCCTCCAGGCGAATAACTGAGCACGGAAGCCTTCATCTGCTCCTCCATGGCCAAACATATGTTCTGAGGTTTGTGGTCCCAGACCATGGCCGTTCATGCCGCCCTTCAGCATTTCCTTTACTGATTTGTATTCCAGAATGCCGTCTTTTTTAGAGTTATTGATTTTCTGAATTTCTATGGCGTATTGAATAAGCTGGGTGGGGGTGGTCCAAAGTCCTGCTGCGGCCATTTCAGGGTAAATAGGCCACTTGCCTTCTACTTCTGTGCCATTACCACGATAGCCGGTGGCAGCGATGGCATGGTATTGCTCCGGTAATGGGTTTTCAAAAGTGCTCTTTTTCATGTCCATCGGATCGAGCACATGTTTTTGCATGGTTTCAGGGAAGGTCGTCTGCTCGGTATCCGTGATCATCAGCTGCATAATGGTGTAGCCGCCACCGGAATACATCCAGCTTTCTCCGGGCTCCTTATACACTCGTACTGAATCAGTATTTCCTTTTCCGTCCAGTACCTCAGCCGCAGTGGGAATTTTATCTCCCTTGTCGTAGCCGGGAAAGCCCCAAACTGTGAGGCCGGCTGTGTGATTGAGTATCCTTCTCAGGGTTACTTTTTCTTTTTTGGTAAAGTCATTTTCCGGCAGCTTCCATGATTTCAGGTAGTTATTGACATTCACATCCAGATTGAACTTACCGGCCTCAACCATTTGGTGTGCTCTCAGTGCTGCTACCGGTTTGCTGATAGATCCTGCCAGTAACATGGTTTCGGTAGTCATCGGGCGGTTTTCACCCCGGTCGGCCATGCCATAGGCCCGGGCCCATTCCACTTTTCCGTTAGAAACAAAGGCAATGCTCAATCCGGGTATATTGAGCTCTTTCAGGCGCTTATTGATATTGTAAGTGGGGTTTTCTTCGCCCTCAATCTGGAGGTTACGCATCAGGCCGTTTTCAATACGCTTGATGCGGGCTTCGAGGTTGTTATCAGTTTGAGCATTCAGGGTAGTAACGCAGAGTAAAAGTGCGACTACAAAAAGTGAGGAAAGGTGTTTCATACAAGTAAGACTGAATCGGGATGAATAAGTTACCTAAAGCAGGTTGTATTAAAAATCATAAACAGTGACCTCAATCTGAGACTCTATCAGAGTCCTGATAATCAGCGGCTCTATTTTCTCCCACTTTCCGCCTGCCAGCCCACAACCAATGCGAGGCATATGTACTGAGGCCTGAAGGGACGAGGCTTTTTCTGCGATAAGGGAAAGGCCGTGCTCTACAGCCCTATATCTTATGGGTGGATTTCCCTTTTCATCTTTCCTGATCTTATGCTGACCTATCAGGTTGGCGATCCAGAGTTGATCTTCCACCTGAACAAACTGAACTTCCCCCAGAGCGAAGTTTTCTTCTGATTTATACCACTGGCGGTATTGTTGCTCAGGTGCTTTCCATCTGTTAGACAGGGCCAGCACAAAACCCCGGCCCCAGCCACCCATATCGTTGCATATATGGACGATAATCTTCGGACCGGCTCCTGCAGGGGCGGTGGCGTCTCCACGGGTATATTGTATAGAACTCATATTGCTTCCCTGGCTTCTGATTTTAAATGATGGAAGTTAACCAGATCGTAAGAGTAATTCCTCTTACTTAAAAGACTATTCTTATCCGGGGTCTGCGTAAGACAGGGTATGCCATTTTCCGGTTCTGTGGTCAACCTTGCGGGAAACTCTATACCTGGCCCAAATCCGTGACAAAGTATCAGGTATAAAAAAACCGGATGATATCCGGCTTATTTTTTTGATGATTTGCGATTAATCAGTTTACCTGAATTGTTTTAAGCCACTGAAGCAGGGCCTGTGCATCGGTAGCCAGATTGAACTGTTCCCAGTCACCTGCTATGCCCAGAACTTGTCGCTTATACATTTCTTTATCAGCGTCCCAGAGGTAAGTATACCATCCGAAACTTCCCATATCGGCAGCACGGTTTACGGGGTCTGACATTTCGCCATCAAGGCTGCCTGCGATCAGGCCTTCTTTTTCTTTTACGGTGCTTCTGGCTAATTCTCTTACCAGGGTGTTGGCCAGTTCAAAATTTTCAGCCAGGTCCTCTTTGGAGATGAAACCATCGTTATCCGGTTTGTTCCACTTTTCCTGATCGGGCATTTCGTATTTCCTGATTTTACCATGATTATCCAGAAACCAGCCACTGTGCTGGTAGCCCCAGGCATGGTTGACATAGTCTGATTCAAAGAGAATAGCCAGCTCAGGCAGTTGGCCTTCTTCTTCCTCGGGAATGACATCAGTAGATGGCTCGCATGAAAAAAGAAAAATGGTCAGAATGAAGGACAGCCCTGCCAGAAAACTGCACTTGTAGGATGGGATCTGAGTTTTCGTCATTTGTGATTACTTGTGTTGTTTAGTCTGTTTGACACGGGCGGACTGTTAAGGGTTGTAACCAACAAAAAATGAGCTGATGAAACCCCTTCGGTTTCCCCAGCTCATTCTGGATAAATGTCAGTAAGTTTTTGGTGCTTAGCTCAGTCCTTCCAGCTTTTCTTCGAGCACTTTGATCTTAGCCTCAGTATCGGCCTTCTTGTTGCGCTCGTTGGCAATTACCTGCTCAGGTGCGTTGTTTACGAAACGCTCATTACCCAGCTTACCCATAATCCCTTTGAGGAAGCCTCTCAGACGATTCAGCTCTTTGGTGATTTCTTCTTTCTCCTTTTCCAGGTCGATTTTACCCTCCATAGGAATAAAGAACTCATCTCCTTTAATAACAAAACTCTGCGCCTGTGCTACTTTTTCATTAGTAAAGCTGAGGTCTGTTAATATGCCTAGTTTCACAATGACATCTTTAAAGGTTGCAAAGCGACTTTCTTCAGTAGTCTTTATGTGCAATGAAAGAGGTTCTCTGGGAGACATACCATTCGTGACTCTGATGTTCCTGATATTCGAAATCACAGCAAAAGCGAGCTCTGCCTCTTTAACAATGACATCATTCTTAGTGCCAGAAATCGGATAAGGGGCCACAATTATGTCTTCACCGTCTGCTCTCTTTTTTAGAAGTGACCATATCTCTTCAGTAATGAATGGTATAAATGGATGTGCGAGCCTTAGTATTCTTTCAAAAAAGCCGATTGTCGCCTCCAATGTAGTAGGAGCAATCGGGTGTTTATAAGCCGGTTTGACCATCTCCAGATACCAGCCGGAAAAATCATCTCTGATAAGTTTGTAAGCAGCCATTAGGGCATTTGATATACGAAACTTGCTGAAATGATCTTCGATTTCAGTAAGGGCCTGATTGAACCTTGCTTCAAACCAGTCAATAGTAGTTTGATCTTCCTTACCATCAAGTTGGGGATCAACTTCCCAACCCTTTACAAGGTTCAAAGAACTCCAGATTTTGTTGTTCAATTTCCCCCCCTGTTCGATCAAACTGATATCAAAAAGTAAGTCGTTACCTGCCGGAGAAGAAAAGAGCATACCGGTACGAATGGCATCCGCCCCGTGTTCTGCAATCAGGTCAAGCGGATCAGGAGAGTTGCCCAGTGACTTGGACATCTTTCTGCGCTGCTTGTCTCTTACAATACCTGTCAGATACACATGTTTGAAAGGCTTCTCATCCGTATACTCGTAGCCGGCTATGATCATGCGAGCCACCCAGAAGAAGAGAATTTCCGGAGCGGTTACCAGCGTGGCAGTAGGATAGAAGTAATCCAGATCGGCATTGGTGCCTTTGATGATCTTACCCGTCTCCTTATCGAAGTATTTGTCATTAAAACCATCGAATACGGCAATAGGGAAGAGCCATGAAGAGGCCCAGGTATCCAGTACATCTTCATCTTGCCTGAGGTCGGCCGCAGTCAGGTCTGCATTACCAGTCGCTTCTCTGGCCATTTCCAGAGCTTCTTCAGGCGTTTCTGCTACCACAAAGTCATTTTCTCCTTCACCATAGAAGTAAGCCGGAATTTGCTGCCCCCACCAAAGCTGACGTGAGATACACCAATCGCGTACATTCTCCATCCAGTGGTTGTAGGTGTTTTTGAACTTGGCAGGTACAAGCTCTACCTCATCGTCCATTACCACCTTATGAGCAGTACGCGAAATCTCTTTCATTTTGATAAACCACTGCAGAGAGAGCTTGGGCTCTATGACCGTATTGGTTCTCTCTGAGCGACCAATACGTGTAGTGAACTCCTCAAAGCCCAGGCCGTAACCCGCTTCATCCAGGTCTTTGATGATTTGCTCTCGAACGGCAAAGCGATCCATGCCTACATACTTAGGTACTCCGCATTTATCGTTCAGGGTGCCATCAAGGTCTATGGTGTCAATGATCTCCAGGTTGTGTCGCTGCCCGATTTCATAGTCATTCGGATCATGCGCTGGAGTAACTTTCAAACAACCTGTACCGAATTCAATCTCTACATAATCATCTCCGATAATCGGGATTTCACGGTTAATAAAAGGTACCAGTGCAGTTTTGCCTATCAGGTGCTTAAAGCGATCGTCTTTAGGGTTTACCGCAATAGCCGCATCACCCAGAATGGTTTCAGGGCGCTGTGTAGCAATCACCACTTTTTCATCTGAGTCTTTGATGTCGTACTGAAACTTGTAGAGCTTTGATACTTCATCCTGATCGGCATAGATCACCTCTTCATTAGAGACAGTAGTCTGGGCTTCTACATCCCAGTTGACCATACGCAGATCGCGATAGATAAAGCCTTTTTTATAGAGATCTACAAATACGCGGATGACAGCTTTATGGTAGCCTTCATCCATGGTAAAGGCGGTGCGTTCCCAGTCGCAGGAAGCTCCGAGTTTTTCCAGTTGCTTGAGGATAATACCTCCGTACTTTTCTTTCCACTCCCAGGCATGAGCCAAAAACTCATCGCGTGTCAGGTCAGATTTTTTGATGCCCTTTTCACGGAGCATGCGTACCACCTTGGCTTCGGTGGCGATGGAAGCATGGTCTGTACCAGGTACCCAGCAAGCCTCTTTGCCTTCCATTCTGGCCTTACGAATGAGTACGTCCTGGATGGTATTATTGAGCATATGGCCCATGTGCAGTACACCTGTGACGTTTGGTGGAGGAATGACGATGGTGTAAGGCTCCTTTTCAGGATTGGCTTTGGCATGGAAATACCCTTTTTCCATCCAGTGCTGATACCACTTATCTTCTACCTCTGCAGGATTGTACTTTGTTGAAATGGACATTGATTTATATGCTTAAAAATTCAGGGGGCAAAAATAGGGTTATTACTCCATAGTCCATAGCTCACAAGCGAGAGAATTTAGCAGTGAGAAAGGTGCGATTTATCTCTCAGGGAAGGGATAGGGCTTAATATCGGGTGAAAGTGATCGATGCCAAACAGCCTCTATCTGAGCACTCTGATATCTCCGTGAATGCTTTCTTTAAAGAGCTTGCCATTGACATTGAAGGAGTAGGAGAGGGCATAGGCATAATTACCAACTGGCACGGGCTCACCATTTACCGTGCCCGGCCAGCCACCTGCTACATCTGCTGTGGCAAAAACCACGGTACCCCACTGATTGTACACCACCAGCTGGAAAGTGTCAAGGGAGCAACTTGATTTGACTCCGAAAATATCATTCTCACCGTCATTATTCGGGCTAAAGGCATTGGGTACAAATACACGGGGGAACTGCTCTATTACCTCTACCTGCTGACTGGTTTCACAACCATTGGCATCTCTGATGATTACGGTGTAATTACCTCTGGACAAGCCTGTGGCAGTTGCTCCTGTCTGTACCGGGGTAAGCTCCCAGATAAATTCATAGTCGGGCGTACCTCCCATGGCACCTACTGTTACCTCTCCGTCAGAGGCTTGCGGACAAATGGGCTCGTTAATAAGCTGCGAAAGGTCTGGTTCCAGCAAAGGTGGTTCGGTAAGTATAAA
>DIYF01000122.1:0-39965 GCA_002427745.1 Roseivirga sp. UBA6061
AACGTATTAAATATGAACTGTATTAGATGATCGTACTTAATCCTGCTTCTATATTGCTCTGAGAACCAGACTCTTCTCCGTCAAGAATTCGGTTCACAATAAAATCTCCTACTCTGTCCGTTCCATATCCCTGATCTTTGGCCAGGTCTTCTGTAACCATACCGTTTCTCAAAGAAGCATTTACGGCCTGTCTCACTTCAATCGCCTCATCGATCAGGCCTATATGATCCAGCAACATGGCTACTGACAGGATGGTAGCCAGTGGATTTGCGATGTTTTTACCTGCTGCCTGCGGATAAGAACCATGAATGGGTTCGAACATACCTGTTTTATCTCCGATAGAAGCACTGGGAAGCAGCCCCAGAGAACCACCGATCACACTCGCTTCATCTGAGATAATATCTCCGAACATATTCTCCGTCAGGATTACATCGAACTGCTTAGGGTTCTGAATCATCTGCATGGCTGCATTGTCCACAAACATGGCCTCCAGCTCTACCTCAGGGTAGTCTTTGGCAATAGCCGATACCCTTTCGCGCCATAACCTGGAGGTTTCCAGTACATTGGCCTTGTCGATCAGAGTCACTTTCTTGTTTCTGTGAATAGCGGCTTTGAATGCCAGATGTGCCATGCGGTCGATCTCATAATTTGAGTAAGTGCAATGGTCATAGGCACCATCTTCCGTACGTCCTTTCTCTCCGAAATAAATGCCTCCGGTGAGCTCTCTGTACACCACAAAATCAGCCCCCTTCACGCGATCTACTTTCAGCGGAGACATGTGTAAAAGGCTGTCATAAGCCGTGACAGGTCGAATATTAGCAAAAAGCCCAAGGCTCTTTCTAAGCTTGAGCAGGCCCTGCTCCGGTCTTACTTTTGCCGATGGATCATTATCGTACTTTGGATCACCAATGGCACCAAACAAAAAAGCATCTGACTGCTCGCACACAGCCAGTGTCTCATCCGGTAAGGGGGTGCCGGTATTGTCAATGGCAATAGCGCCAACATCTCCGTAGGCAAACTCAAAGGTATGACCAAAACGTTCTGCTATGGCCTCCAGTACTTTTCTTCCCTCTGCTACCACCTCAGGACCTATACCATCCCCGGGCAGCATTCCGATTTTCTTCTTAACTCCCATTATATTGTTATCGCTGAGGCTTCATAGGCCTCTATTTCGTCTTTTATACTTACCAGATAGTCAATGTCATCATAGCCATTGAGCATACATTCCTTTTTATAGGCATTGACTTCGAAAGTGGCCTCATTTCCATTGAAACTGATGGTCTGATTCGGTAAATCCACAGTCACCTCCGTAGCCGGATCAGCCTTTATGGCCGCAATCAGCTCTGCCAGATAATCATCCGACACCTGAACAGGCAACAGTCCGTTGCCCAGGGCATTCCCCTTAAAAATATCCGCAAAAAAGCTGGATACAACTACTTTGAAGCCATAATCAGCAAGGGCCCAGGCCGCATGCTCTCTCGAGGAGCCACATCCGAAGTTTCTGCCAGCCACCAGAATCTGTCCCGAATAAGTATCATCATTCAGTACAAAATCAGCCTTGGGGCTATCATCGCTATTGAATCTCCAGTCGCGAAACAGGTTATCGCCAAAGCCCTCCCTTGAAGTGGCTTTCAGAAACCTTGCCGGTATAATCTGATCAGTATCCACATCCTCATTCGGAAGTGGCACTGCCTTTGAAATTACTTTGCTAAACTTCTCCATCTCAGTTCAGGTGTTTGGTAATGTCCACAATCTTTCCTTCTACCGCTGTGATAGCGGCTACCAGCGGGCTGGCCAGTAAGGTCCTGGCTCCGGGTCCCTGTCTTCCTTCAAAGTTTCGGTTGGAAGTGGAAACGCAGTATTCACCTGCCGGCACCTTGTCTTCATTCATTCCCAGACAAGCCGAGCAGCCTGGCTCTCGCAATACAAAACCTGCCTCCATCAACACTTTATCCAGCCCTTCTTCTATGGCTTGTTTCTCTACCTGTTTGGAACCGGGCACAATCATAGCATTCACACCATCTGCCTTCTTTTTACCTTTTACATAGTCGGCCACAATCCTCAGGTCTTCAATGCGGGAATTGGTACAGCTACCAATAAATACCCAGTTTACTTCTTTGCCCAGAAGCGACTCTCCCGGACCAAAGCCCATGTAATCCAGAGACTTACGGAAGCTGTCCTGATTACCTTCTCCCAGCTTCTCAGGTACCTTGTCATTGATCTTAATGCCCATACCGGGATTGGTACCATAGGTGATCATAGGAGCAATATCTGCTGCATTAAAGTTGTATTCTTTATCGAACTTAGCACCTTCGTCCGTTTTTAGTGTTTTCCAATAAGCCAGGGCCTTTTCAAAGTCTTCGCCATGAGGAGCAAACTCGCGTCCTTCTATATAATCAAAGGTGGTTTGATCCGGAGCAATCATGCCTCCCCTGGCCCCCATTTCTATGCTCATATTGCATATGGTCATACGAGCTTCCATAGAAAGCGACTCAATAGCTGAACCCGCATATTCCACAAAGTAGCCTGTGCCACCTGCAGCCGTAAGCTGAGCGATGATATACAGAATGATGTCCTTGGCCAGTACACCTTTGGCAAGCTCACCATCTACAGTAATGCGCATGGTTTTGGGACGCGTTTGTAGTAAACACTGACTCGCCATTACCTGGGCTACCTGGCTTGTGCCAATACCAAAGGCTATCGCACCAAAGGCTCCGTGTGTAGAGGTATGGCTGTCTCCGCAAACCATTGTCCGGCCAGGGAGGGTAACACCCAATTCAGGTCCTATTACGTGCACAATTCCCTGAAAAGGATGTCCCAGGCCGTAAAGCTCTACATTGAACTTTTCACAATTCTTGATCAGCGTATCTACCTGATGCTTTGACAAGGCATCTCTGATAGGCAGGTGCTGATTTTCAGTGGGTACATTATGGTCAGGTGTTGCCACCATCTGCTCTTTTCTGAAAAGAGGCAGGTTTCTTTTTTCCAGCTCCGCAAAGGCCTGCGGACTGGTGACCTCATGTATCAGATGTCTGTCGATATACAGCACATCGATATTGCCCTCGAGCTGTTTTACCACATGGGCATCCCAGACTTTATCAAATAAGGTTTTTGCCATTTTTAAACTGCCAGTTTCACTGTTGACTCAACTAATTGATGCAGATCCTCGTCCTGCACTTCTTTCTTTTCATCTGCCACTTTCAAAAAGCCGGCATAGAAAACATCAAGTTCGTCTCTTGTCAGTTCATGTCCAATGTTTTTCATGCGATAAGCTAATGCGGCACGGCCACTTCTGGCAGTCAGTACAATGGACGAATGGTCGACACCTACATCTTTAGGGTCGATTATCTCATAAGTTTCTCTCTTTTTAATCACCCCGTCCTGGTGTATTCCTGAAGAGTGCGCAAAGGCATTGGCCCCTACAATGGCCTTATTAGGCTGTACCGGCACACGCATGGTGTCAGATACATACCTGCTGAGTTCGTTCAACTGTCGTGTATCCACATCGGTGTATTTCAGCAAATCAGGATGTTGCCTGAGCACCATCACTACTTCTTCCAGCGCTGTGTTACCGGCCCTCTCTCCTATACCATTGATGGTGCACTCAATCTGTGTGGCACCGTTAATCACACCGGCAATGGAGTTAGCCGTAGCCATTCCCAAATCATTATGGCAGTGTGTGGATATGCGCACATTATGCACACCTTTCACATTTTCTTTCAGGTACTTGATTTTAGCTCCGTATTCCTCCGGCAGGCAGTAGCCTGTTGTATCAGGAATATTCAGTACGGTTGCTCCTGCTTTTACCGCTTGTTCGCATACATGTGCGAGAAAAGCATTGTCGGTTCTGCCGGCATCCTCAGCATAAAACTCTACATCCTCCACAAAGCTCTTGGCCAGTTTTACAGCAGCCACAGCTCTCTCCACAATCTTTTCAGGAGTGGTTTGTAGTTTGTATTTGATATGGGACTCGGAGGTACCGATTCCTGTATGTATTCTTGGTCTTTTCGCTTTGGCAAGTGAGTCCGCAGCAGTAATGATATCTTTCTCCACAGCACGGCTTAGTCCGCACACGGTGGCATTTTGTACCACGGATGCAATAGCCGCTACTGATTCAAAATCTCCGGGGCTTGAAATAGGAAACCCCGCCTCAATCACATCCACCCCCAGTGCTTCCAGTCGCTTGGCTACATCCACTTTTTCCTTTGTATTCAGCTTGCAACCAGGTACCTGCTCTCCATCCCGGAGTGTGGTGTCAAAGATTTGTATTTTTTGTCGATCCATCGTTTATTTGGTCTCTGTTCGATTACAGTATTCTCTTTTCTCTTAATCAAATGAATATAAAGTGCCTTCTGTGGTCGACAATACCAGAAGGCCGGACTTCTACTATTTCAATTTGAAGTTCTTTTTTATGTAAAAAACTGACTATCAGTTTTTTAAACAGGCTGTAAATACAATGGCAAACCAGAAAAGAGACCCGCTTTTTGACCTCATAAAATCGCTTACCAAAACGGAGAAGCGACACTTCAGACTCTTCGTCAACAGAAGTGGTAATACGGATGATGTGAAGTTCATCAAACTCTTCGATGCCATGGAGTCTATGAAACTGTATGACGATCAGGCCATTCTGAAGAAAGTCCCCAGCATTAAAAAAATTCAATTTTCGAATCAAAAGGCGAACCTGTATAAACAGATTTTATCAAGCCTCAGGCACTATCATATCGGGCAGAATCTGGACATTCAACTACGCGAAAACCTCGATCACGCCAAGGTACTTTATAACAAAGGTTTTTATAAACAGGCCCTCAAGCTGCTGGATAAGACCAAGAACGTAGCCAGAGATACGAAACACTTTACCATCAGTCTGGAGGTAATGGAGTTTGAGAAACTTATCGAGTCCCAATACATTACCAGAAGTATTGAAAACCGGGCCGATGCCCTGACCCGTGAGGTGGATGAAACCACCAAAATCATTACCTCCTCACATCAGCTGTCAAACCTGACGCTTAACCTCTACAGTCTGTTCCTTAAAAAGGGCTATGCCCGTGACGAAGCAGACTTTAATGAGGTAAGCGAATACTTCAGACGCAACCTGCCAGATGTAAAGCTCGATCAGCTCAGCTTTTATGAGCAATTGTACTACCACCAGTGCCATGTCTGGTATAATAAAATTGTGCAGAATTTTCCCAATACCTATAAGCATGCACAGGCCTGGGTAGACCTGTTTAAGCAACACCCTGAAATGGCCGAAAAACAGTCTGTACAGTTTATTAAAGGATATCAGAACCTATTAGGTGCACTGTTTCAACTACAGTATTACAGCAGACTCTGTGAGGCCATTGTAGAAGTAGAAACCCTGGCCGAAAACAAAAACATTGTTCGCGATCTCAACACGGAAATACTCGTTTTCAAGTTCCTCTACATCTCCAAAGTGAACAAACACTTTATGGAAGGAAGCTTTGATGAAGGGGTTAAGCTTATTCCGGAAATTCTGGATAAACTAAAGCTCTATGAAGGCAAGATAGATCCTGAACGTGTGCTGATGTTCTACTATAAAATTGCCTCTCTTTACTTCGGCAATGCCAACTATCGCAAGGCTATTTTCTACCTGAATCAGATCGTTTACTTTAAGGATGTAAACCTCAGGGAAGACATACATTGCTTTGCCCGCATTCTTAACCTGATTGCACACTTTGAGGAGGGACAGGACTTTCAGCTGGAGTACCAGATTAAATCTACCTTTCAGTTTATCGGTAAGATGAACGATCAGCAAGCCGTACAAAAAGAAGTATTCCAGTTTCTCAGAAGATCTGGTAAAATCAAGCCCAATGAGCTCAAAAGTGAGTTCCAGATGCTCTACGATCGTCTAGTGCCCCTGAATGATGACCTTTTTGAGCGCAGGCCTTTCCTCTATCTGGACATACTCTCCTGGCTGAAAAGTAAGATTGAAAACAAACCCGTTCAGGAAGTAACCAAAGAAAAGTTTAAGGGACTGAAGTAGTTTGCCAGGCTTCTCCTCTACTGGCGTATCGTTGTATTGCATTCAGGCTATCGCAGCCAGGTATTACCAGGTAATAAGCGTTGTATGAAAAATGCGTTTACTTTCATATATTGACAAATATTGAATATTGTTTCGTAAGCAAGAGAGTTGATTATGTCCAAATTATCTCATTCACTGAATTTACCCTTAACGGATGAACTCAAAAAATTCATCAATGAGAGTTCTGGCCAGGGTACTCTATATAGTACCCCCAGTGAGTTTGTTCGTGACCTGATCAGGAAAGAAAAAAGGAATCAGGAGGCTCTGGCGTTAAGGGCCAGCATCATCGAAGGTTACCAGGATGCCATTCAAGACAGAACGCTTGAGTTTTCAGGTGATTTGCGCTCAGACTTAAAACGCTATAAGGATTTAAAGAAGTGACCAGAATCAGGCTCACCTACCGGGCATTAGATGATCTGGATACCATCTATAACGGGTCGCTGGAAAAATGGGGAGAGAAGGTTGCGGATGAGTATCTTAGTCATATTGAGGAATCTCTGAAACTTCTTGCTGAGTCCCCCCTACTTCTAAAAACAAATGACAATGTGTCGAACCGCTTCAAAGTCTACCCTGCGTCCAGACACTTTCTGATCTGTGATACGCTGGGAAATGATATTTATGTACTCACTATTCAACATATGAGTGCTGACCTGATCAATACTTTACAGGACATGGCTCCCACTCTGGAAGAGGAAGCTAACGTACTTCATGAAAGGCTCAGGAGAAGCCGTTGATAAACCTAATTATTACTCGTAATCACCGTAGTGACCACCATGGTAGTGGCAATGGAGATCATAATGGCCGTCTGAATCTCCCGGATGCTCTTATTGATAGCCTGGCTGATTCGGATGTCTTCTGTTACTTCTTTGATCTTTCTTTTTACCTCCTTGTAGTCGGATTGATCGCGAAAGGCCTCTTTGGTAAGGTCAGAAACATCAATCAGACTGAGCAGCATGATATCACGAGGCTCTGACTGTCCTCCATTCAGAATCACATTGTTCAGCCGTTCACGTACCTTGTTCTCCGGGTTGCTATTGCTGGTGGGGTACTTATTATTAGGAATAATCCAGAGGATTTTATGCTCTTCTTTTCGCAGTACTCCCCTTTCGATTAAGCGCTGAAGAGTCGCCTCCTTCATTTCACCGGCCTTTCTTGCCAGTACATCCAGCCAGTGTTTTACTTTTTTGGTCTTGTCGCTGGCACTGATCAGGCTCATTGCCTGGTTGAGGGCTTCCTCAGGTTCGCGTGCACTGTCTTTTACCCGCAGGTAGTCTCCATCAATATCGATTTTTTCCCGTACTGCCAGTTCCAACAATACCGCTCCTGCAAAACCATAATGCAAATGGGTAGAGTCTGTCACAAAGACACCCTTATCGTCATCCAGCGCGATAAGCAAAAACTCTTCAACTAAATTTAATTCCATGACCGATTCTTTACCGAAAACAGGTCCTGAAAAAATACCTGATCCGCCAATCCAAAGGTCGTACTTTTTTAGTTCCGGTTCAATCAGTTCCTGCAAAGAGACTTAACTTTGCCCTCCTCTCATTCACACCATCATGAAGAAACCCGGAATCATTGCAGGCATAGGCCCTGAATCTACCATTCAATACTATCGGTCAATTATCCGATTGTACCAACAAAAGCTGGATACGAAAGATTATCCTGAGATCAGCCTGGAAAGTATCAATATGACCAAAATGCTCGGCTTTGTCTTCCGGGAAGACTTTACAGAGCTTGTACAGTTTCTCAAGGCCAGGGTGCTGCTGCTGGAAAAATCAGGGGCTGATTTCGCCATTCTGGCCTCCAATACACCTCATATCGTGTTTGACCAGTTGGCTCAGGAAGTGGATATTCCCATGATCAGTATTGTAGAAGAGACCGCGAGATATGTAGCCGCCACAGGTTTAGAGAAGGTTAGTCTTTTTGGTACACAGTCAACCATGAGTCGCGGCTTTTACCAACAAAAAGCAGGAGAACATGGTGTAGAGATTATTGCACCGGATGAAGAACAACAGGCCTATATACATGATAAGTATATGAATGAACTCGTATTTGACAACATCATTCCTGAAACCAAAGAAAAGCTGGTGGCCATAGCCGAAGATCAAATGACCAAAGATGGTATTCAGGGCCTGATCCTGGGGGGCACAGAACTACCCCTGATTTTGAAACAGGACGACTTCCCGCACCTGAAAATCTTTGATACTACCCAAATTCATGTCCAAAGCGTGGTTCACATGATGCTTAACGACTGATGTATGAGCATGATAGATATAAAACAAGCACAAGCTGAAGACCTTGACGCCCTTTTCGAAATGATGAGGGAAATTGCTGATTATCATGACCAACTGCCATACCTGAAGACTGACAAAGCGGAGCTTTTAAGTGCCGGCTTTAACCATAACCCGGATTTCGGAGCCATTATGGCCACATATGATGATGCACCCACTGGTTACATCACTTATACATTGAATTATTCTATATGGCAGGGAAAGAGGTTTATGAACATTGACGATGTTTTTGTGAAGGCTGGTTTCCGGGGCAAAAAAATTGGCGAAGCCATGATGCTTCATATCAAAGGCCTGTGCCGGGACATGAACATTGACCGGGTAAAGTGGGAGGTTGAAGAAGATAATACCCCTGCGATCCGGTTTTATAAACGCCTTGGGGCCACAGTCACCATCAAGGGCGTCTGCCACTGGGACCTCTCCTCTCTCCGCTAATCCCTCCATTCGAAAAAGGCAATGTGCAAATTTCTTAAAATTCAAATACTACAATATTGTTTTAATCACCTATACCCTCTATAATTGTAACACTACAATTTAGTATTAACAATGGGGAAATTTCAGATCGGTGAGTTTGAAGAAGTAGTTTTACTCACTGTAGGCATACTACATGGCAATGCCTATGGTGTCACCATCCGCAAAGAACTGGAGGAAAGACTTGGCCGAACAGTCAGCGTGGGTGCGCTGCAAATAACCCTCCGCAGAATGGAAGAAAAAGGCTACCTGCAATCTGTACACGGAGAAAAAACAGAAAGAAGAGCAGGTCGGCCGAAGCTCTATTTTACCATTACACCTGCCGGAAAAAGAGCCATTACCTATACACGTCAAACGAGAAACGCTCTGTGGGATTCGCTGCCGGAGCTCGTATTAAATCTGGATTAGTGAAGCATAAACCCAAAAGACCTCCCCTGTTTGTACTCCGCTTGCTCAAGTGGTTTTGCAGGGAAAAATATCACGCTGATATAGAGGGTGATATTATAGAGTCCTTTCAGGAAAACTCTGAAACGAGAGGCTCCCGCTCAGCCAAATGGCTTTTGTTAAGGGACATGCTGCAGCTTTTTCGGCCAGGCATTATCAAGCCTGCGCCAGTACCGGGCAAGCCTTCTTTTGGCTTATGGAAGAACAACCTGAAATCAGCCCTGAGAAATCTGGTAAAGAAGAAAGAGTATAGTTTCGTAAATATACTTGGCCTCTCAATGGGCATAGCCTCTACCCTGCTGGTACTGCTCTATGTTCGGTATGAACAGTCATATGATAAATTTATGCCACAGGCAGAGCATGTCTTTAAACTGGTAGAAAACCGGACCTCCCCTGAAGGCACGAGTTTTAGCAGAACAGTTCCGTATAGTTTTGCCAGAATTCTCAGAGAAAACTATCCTGAAGTAGCTAGTGCTACCGCTTTTTCAGGTCCTTACAGTGGTCAACAGGTTTTTATAAAGGACGCTCAGGGGCAGCGCATAGATTTTCTGGAAGACCATGTATTGCTGGCAGATGATCAGTTTTTATCTGTTTTTAACCTGGAACTTCTCAGTGGAAATCCTGCGACAGCCCTGAAAGAACCCAATAGTGTGGTACTAACAGAAAGTACCGCCAGGCGATTCTTTGGAGATACCGACCCGCTAGGTCAATTCATTTCTGCAGCGGGTAAGAACTCCATTGTTACGGGGGTATGCCGTGACCTGCCTGAAAACTCACACCTGAAGTTTAGCTATCTGGTGTCATCCACTTCTGTGGCATGGTTTAAAAGTGAGGATTTTACCCTCAGATCCACACATTGTTACCTCCGGCTCCATCCTGAATCCAGTGCAGGTCAGCTGCAAGCCAGGTTTCCGGAAATGGTAAAAACTCATATGGTCATCGCGATTGAACGTGCCAATGAAACATCCTGGGAGGCTTATCAGGCCGCAGGAAACGACTTTCACTTTTTCCTCAAACCACTGACAGCCATTCACCTTGACGCTGACAATCCAGGGGGTATGAAAGCCGGTGGCAGCAGACGCACCATGAATGTGCTCATAGCCATAGCCATTCTCATCTTTTGTATCGCCTGTGTGAACTTTGTCAACCTTGCCACCTCCAGGTCTGCTGAAAGAGCGAGAGAGGTGGGCGTGAGAAAAGTAATGGGATCTCAACGAAGTCAGCTGATCGTTCAGTTTCTGACCGAATCTATAGCATTAAGCATATTGAGCAGCCTGGTGGCATTGGCTATTATCTACATGACCCTGCCCTACTTCAACCAGTTTGTAAACAGACAACTGACCTTCAGCCTTGATGCTGATCTGATACCCGGTTTACTGGCCCTGGGCGGATTTGTCGGTATACTAGCCGGGTTATACCCTGCCCTGGCCCTTTCTTCATTCAAACCTGTTTCGGTACTCAAAGGCAGCTTTACAACCAGTGCTCGTGGAAGAGGCTTCAGAAACGGCCTTGTCATATTTCAGTTTTGTACCGCCATTGTGCTGGTCATCAGCACCCTGACCCTTCAACAACAACTGAATTTTATGGCTCAGAAAGACCTGGGGTTTGATAAAGACCAGCTGGTCATCATTGAGGGTACTTTTGACCGCAAGGGAAATTTTGCAGAGCCTTATTTACAGGAAATCAAAAACCTTCCCCAGGTAAGTGGTGCTGCAGGCTCTCTTTGGGTTCAGGGCCTGAGAGGTACACGACATGAGCCTTATATGGCTGAAGGAGCTGACCATGAAGTCAATCTCCAAAGGGTTACCATGGGTGATGACTTTGCCAGGGTCATGGGGCTAGAGCTGGTGAGCGGGGCATTTTTCGCTCCCGGTATGACCGACTCAAATAAGGTATTGCTCAACGAAGTAGCTGCACAGAAGCTGGGCCTTGAAGAGCCTGTGGGCAAAAGAGTAGCGATGATCACCCATGAAAACGGTTTGACCCAACGAACCTACTTTACCGTGAAAGGCCTGATCAAAGACTTTCACTACGCCTCGCTGAAAGAAGAGATCGCACCGATGATCATACTCAGCAACGAGCTTTACGCCAACCGCATGAGCTTTATTGTGGCACGACTCAATTCTGCAGGACCACAAGGCCTGGCTGCCCTTGAGCAAAAATGGGAGCAAATGGTTCCGGACCGCCCTTTCCGGTACAGGTTTTTTGATGAAATCATTGACGGTCAGTATAAAAGCGAGCAACGCAACGGAAAAGTTCTTTCTCTTTTCGCCAGTCTCAGCATAGTCATTGCCATTATGGGACTCTTTGCCCTTTCAGCCTATACCCTGAGTATAAGAAAAAAAGAGATCAGCATCAGAAAAGTGGTGGGCGCCAGTGTTCTGTCTATCCTGCGGCTGCTATCCCTAGATTTTTTCAAGATGATTATGGTAGCCCTGCTTATCGCCTTTCCTATCGCCTGGTATTGCATGGAAAGCTGGCTCAATGACTTTGCTTACAGGATTAACCTCAGTCCTGTGGTTTTCCTGCTGGCAGGAGGCCTTATCCTGGTTATTACCTGGTGTACCATTAGTTATCAGTCGCTGAAAGCAGCCAGGACCAACCCGGTAAAGTATATCCACAGAGATTAGTACCCATCAGGATACTTTTCCCTCTTATACTATACGAACAGATCAGTTACCTTTGTCGAAATCTGTTACTATGTCCGGCTTTGAAGACCTTAACTTATCAAACCAACTGCACAATGCACTGGCAGACTTGTCCTTCGATAAGCCCACCCCTATTCAGTCTGAAGCTTATCCGGTAATTCTATCAGGGAAAGATCTGGTAGGCATTGCACAAACCGGTACCGGAAAAACTTTTGCCTACCTGCTTCCTCTTTTGCGGAATCTCAAATTCTCAAAGCAGGTGAATCCCAGAATACTCGTGCTGGTACCTACCCGCGAGCTGGTGCTGCAGGTGGTGGAACAAGCGCAGTTACTGACTGAATACATGTCGGTCAGGATTGTCGGGGTATACGGAGGAACCAATATCAATACCCAGGGACAGGAAGTAGCGCAGGGAGTAGATATACTGGTGGCCACTCCGGGGAGACTCTACGACCTTACACTCAATCGCCTGCTACAGCTTAAGTCGGTGAACAAAGTAGTAATTGATGAGGTGGATGTTATGCTGGATCAGGGTTTTCGTTTTCAGCTGCAAAACATCTTTGAGCTGCTGCCTGAGCGCAGGCAGAACATTATGTTTTCGGCTACCATGACCGAGGAAGTGGATGACCTGATTGCCGACTATTTCGTCAATGCGCAGCGTATCTCCATTGCCCTGAGTGGCACCCGGCTGGATAATATTACACAACTCAGTTACCCTGCTCAGAACTTTCACACCAAGGCAAACCTGCTGAGCTATCTGCTGTCAGACAAACAGGTGTATAAAAAGGTACTCGTATTTGTAGCCAGTAAAAAGATAGCCGATCGCCTTTATGATACTCTGCTACCCGGGCACGGATCAGAACTGGGTATTATTCACTCCAACAAAAGCCAGAATTTCAGAATCAGGGCCATTGAAGATTTTGACAGTGGTCGTCATCGTATACTCCTGGCCACAGATGTTATTGGCCGGGGACTGGACTTTGATCAGATCAGCCATGTAGTGAATTTTGACGTGCCCCATTATCCTGAAAACTATATGCACCGTATTGGTCGTACGGGCAGAGCGGAACAACAAGGCACTGCTATCCTGTTTTTCAGCCCGAAAGAGCTGGAAGAAAAAGCTGCCATAGAAGCCTTGATGGACTATCAGATTCCGCAGGAAAACTTCCCTCCTCAGGTTGAGGTAACTACCACGCTCATTCCTGAGGAACGTCCTAAAAACAAAGAAATTAATAGCCGGCATAAGGTCTCTAAGGCCTATACTCCGGGAGCAGCCTTTCACGAAAAGAAAGAGAAAAACAAAAAGCAGAACCTGGGCGGCTCCTACCGCAAGGAGATGGCCAAAAAGTATAAAAAGCCCAAAACCAAAGGAGGGAAAAAGAGAAGATGATGAAGTGTTTCAGATTTCTGTTGGTCCTTTGCTATCTGTCTGTTACACAGCTCCTGGTGGCTCAAAGTGAAGTATCGGTTGATAACAGAAAGCCCTTCAGTATTGGTGAGACAATCGGGTTTGAGTCTGATATATTGGGTGAGACCCGGCAACTGAATATTTATCTGCCACAGAGCTACCATGACAGCACCACAAAGCAATACCCTGTTATTTACCTGCTTGACGGATCGGAAGATGAAGACTTCATTCATATCGCGGGACTCGTTCAGTTCGGCTCTTTTTCCTGGATAGGTATGATCCCGGAGTCCATCGTGGTAGGCATAGCGAACGAGGACCGAAGAAGGGATTTCACCTATCCCACTCAAAACAAGCGAGACAGAAGGGACTTCCCGACCGCAGGACATTCTGCAGCATTTATTGAATTTATCAACCGCGAGCTTCAGCCTCTGATTCAGCAGGAATATCGGGTGAGCAATACCAGAACGCTTATCGGGCAGTCGCTGGGTGGGCTACTGGCAACCGAGGTGCTGTTTAAGGAGCCACAACTCTTTGATCACTATATTATCGTAAGTCCGAGCCTTTGGTGGGATAATGAGTCTCTGCTAAAAGCAACTCCCAAAACTATTACATCGCATAAGTCAGTCTTTATCGCGGTGGGTAAAGAAGGAAAGGTAATGGAAAGAACTGCCAGAGCTCTTTACGACAAGCTAAAGCGCTCCGATAATACAGACAGCAGGCTATATTTTCAGTTTTTAGAAGAGCAGGATCATGGAGATGCGCTGCACCTGGCTGTCTACAGTGCTTTTGAAAAAATCTTCTCCCGGGAAGATAAATAAGGCCAAACCGGCCTGTCGCCTGTTTCCGGTCCTTCTTCAGAAAATTTAAACAATTTCCTCAGGGGGGAATGCTGCCTCCTCAACATAACAGACCGTATTTCAGGGAAAGCACGGTCTCATGAACTCAACTGGTATTCACATTCCTAAAATCGCAATATGCTCTCTGCTCTGCTCTTTCTTGCTAAGTATCACTTCCTGCGGTCAGGTGGCAGCCAATGCCGGCAGCCACAGTACATCCATTAAAGATGCCCGGGAAGCTTTTGAACGAAGAGAGCATGCTATCGCTTACGATATTTTCAATGACATCTGGAATGACCAGCAACAAAGCCTGCGGGACCGCACACTGGCCGGCCAGTACCTGGTTAAAATGAACTGGAGACTCTACGGTACCCCTGAGAAAGCCCATGAAGTACTGAAACAACTGGAAGCACAGGAATATGAACGAAGTACAGCATATGTGCTGAGAAGTCGTATTCTGGCCGATGAAGGAAGACTGGATGAAGCCATAGCTATGGCTCAAAAGGCCATAGACAAAGCTCAGTCAGAAACAGAGTCATATCATGGTCACATCACTTTCAGTAAGCAGGTGCTGACCAGAAGCCGTCAATTTCTCGATGATAACCCCCAAGGTTTTGATTCAAAAAACGCAGACCTCCTCAGTGCTCATAACACGCTCAAAGAGCTTTTGGCAGAAAACCCAAGAGATGTAGAAGCTGCCGAGCTGTATCTGTCATCTTCTCTGTTATTGAAAGACGGCTCCGAAGCCTTCAGAGCCTGGATGCTGTTTTATCATCACAAAAACATTGTGGACATTCACCCCAGTCTCCTATCCGAGCCTGAAAAATTCAGAAAGGCACTGATGAGTTATAGCCTGGCATCTGGAGATGATGAGGAAGTGACTACCGCAATCAAAGGACTGGCGGAATCCGGCTTCTATCATGCGGCCACACTCTTAAAAATCAGAGAGTTGGGCCTTAGCCCCTACAAAGACCGGGAGATCAATGACATTATGCGATATGAGGGCTTTCTTAACGAGGTAAAGCGGATAACTCAGGACTTTTATCGCCAGACCGTTGCCGGCAATGTAGCCATCTACGACTATACGGCTCAATACAATGAGCTGGCCACGAAGCTTTGGGATGACCTGGCCCGTGACGATGTGCACCCCACATTTTCAAGACAGGCCTTCAACCGCACTTTAGCCGCGCGATTCAAAACACTGATCAACTTTATGACCTCCGGTAATCACTATGGGCTTCATATGGGACATGTCATTCTGGACGATCAGAGGACCATCAGCCAGTACGGGTACAGTGCTGATTTCCGCTATAAGGTGATAGACCATATGGTTTCCAATGGATTTTCAGCCTGGTTTTCAGATGGTAACAGTCAGGTTGGTGGCTGGGCCACAGATGACGGCTCCTTTCTGCAGGTACGTGCCGGGCTGGGAAAAGAAATGACCCGGATCTGGCTGCTGCTTACTGATCCGGTAGAATCACGCAAAGTACTCAACGACATGGAGCGTTTCACCAGCATGGAAGATGCCATGGCTGAGGAAAACCCCTACGCCTTTCTACCCTCGCTCAAACTCAGGCTTATCTACCATGAAAGCACAGCTATTCTGGACTCTCTGAAAGCCACAGGACTTACAGGGCCTCAGCTCAGGGTCGGTTTTATCAATCTGACAGAGAAAATTGCCCTGGACTCAAAAATCTATGCCCATGAAGGGCGCCATTCCATTGATTTTAAGCGGAACTACTCCAAAAGCTCAAAAGAACTCGAGTTTACAGCCAAGCTTTCTGAAATCTACTTCTCTGCCAGACCCAAGCTTCTTCTGGGTACGATTATAGGACCGAATATGGGAGACGGCACGGCACATGGAGAGGCCAATCTCAGACTGATCAAAGGACTGGTACATTGGGCGGATCAGCATCAGACAGAGATTGCCGGCTTTGATACATCGCGTCCTACCCAGCCACAGCTGGATAAGCTTAGCAATGCTCAATTGCGACAGGCGGTTAGATCTATGGACCCTATGGCCAATTGATCGGGAACATAACTGGCTAATCCTGTCTCATATTAACCCCTGAATACCATTGACAGACAAAACTTTATTGTTACCAAACCTCTGTTACTGTCTCAATCTGATACAGGACAGTCAACAAGAACTTTCCAAAAACCCTTGATCAGGGCGTTTCAACGCTGATTTCTTCCTTTTCTCTAAAACAAATCTTCTCCTCTGAAGAAGTTCTCTGCTGTTATTTGAAAAAATCCTGTGTACAGGGGTAACCCTTTTACTGCCCATAGTATTAACCGGCAACAATTACCAAAACACTTTTTCCATCATAAACCCATACCATTATGAGTACAGACCAAAGTACCGGATTAATTACCCCAACCCTTACCCTTCCCTTGTCTGTGAACAATTCTGAGGGAGTACATATCGGACAGGTAGAAGTTTTCAAGCTTTTCGCTTCCATTGCTGCCAATGACGATAAGGGGATTATTATCGACAACGTGCTGCCCGGAGACGAAATCATCATTTATGATGCCTCGGGCATTGCCTCCTTTCGCATGACGAGCATGAAAGCTGTAAAAGCTGCCGTGGGCATAGCCAATGCTGTGGCCACCAAAGCACTGCTGTACGCCACTGATGGTGCAGCCCTTCCCTTTACCAAAGCCTGGAACAGCGCACTGGATAAAATCGGTGATGCTGTGGGAGACAGCAAAATCAAACATTCCAGAAGAGATCCTTATGGCCTCGATCCCGGAACAGATGACTATGCCAAGCATGAAGGTGGCCTGATTGTCTGCATGCCCAAAGCCAGGAAGGCTATCTACGCCAGCGACAGCTACCACCTGACGGGAGATACCAAAAACAAGGGAAGAAAGGAGAAATACTACCCGAAGAAGGCCATTGAAAACAATGTCTTTTACCCATGTAATGTCGATGGTGGTCGTATGTCAGGCGTTGCCCAGGAGGCCGGAGCGATTCACATACTGGCCTTTGATGATAAATTCAGCGATAATGCCGGATCTTACACCGTGGGTATGATCGTTCTGAGGAAGGACAGGCCCAGCGGAAAGTCAAAAGATGAACTGATCAGGGAAATACACAGCTCCCCCTGCTCCTTGTAGTTATTTCTACATGATAATTCACCCTTGCCTTTGTTCAGGGGTGAATTATTCTTCTGCTAAACTCCCTCTTTAACCCAGGTTATAAAGCCGGGGGTTTTAGCGCGGCTTACAGAAAGCTGCTCCGGAAAGGTCTTCAGGTGGAGCTCCAATGTATGGTTCGACTGTCGCTCAAAGTGGTCAACGGCCATTTTGTTAACGATATACTGACGGTTGATTCTGAAAAACTGCTGCTCAGGCAGGCTTTGTTCAAGTTCAGTAAGCGATTGCGTCATCAACAGTACAGCACCTTTCGCAAAAGCATAGGTCACCTTATTTTCTGTATAAAGACATTCGGTTTGTTCAAAGCTCACATACACCGTCCTGCCCTTTTGTTGTGCCTTCAACATATTTGACTTACCTGCAGACTGTTTCTTTAGGCCCATAAGGAAAACCCTCAGTCGCACATAGCTTACCGTCAACACCAGCCCCACACCATACACTAATCCGACCGTGCCTGGGTCAGACGTTTTCTCAATCAGAAAAACCACCAGGCTCTGTAGCAGCAGATACGCCAGTATAGCAGCCATCAGCATTTTTGTGTGATCCTTCCAACCCTCCCAGGCTAGCTTTAAAACTCCTGAAATGGCCTGTCGCAATGCCAGGACGAAGAAGGCCGAATACAACACATTCATGAAGTAGTTATTCCAGCTCCAGGTAAGTCCCGGATTACTCAACCTCCCCAGATACCACATGACCAAAGCCACCATGGGGATAAAAAGGCCGGTCAACAATAATTCTACACTCAGGGGAGTCTGACCGTTGGGTCCTGATTCTTCTACCGTTCGGGAATTTTGAGTGGTCTGGGCCATAATGAGCGGCCTGAAATTAGAAGGTTTGCCAAAAACAAAGAATAGAACTCATGAAAATATCTGCAAGTATTAAAACAGTATTGGTACTACTCAGCCTTACACTGAGTTGTAAATCAGACGATGCCAGCCCAAAGGCTTATCTCGAAGCTACCGTTCTTGACCAGATCAGCACAGAAAACATCAGGGACTACTGGGGTCAGAATCCGCAGGCCCTGCCCTTTATCAGGCATAATGTATCAGTTGTCAGAATCACCTACCTGACTGAAGACCTGGCAGGCAATAAAATTGAAGGAAGCGGAGCCATTCTGATTCCTGAAGGTGTTACATCACCCCAGGTAATCAGCCTGCAACATGCCACTTTCTTTGCTGACGAAGAAGCGCCTTCTGAAAACGGAGCCTTCTCGGTAGTCAGCCGTAAATCTATTTTTGCCGCCAATGGAGCCATCGTGATCCTGCCCGATTACCTGGGTTACGGTGTATCCAAAGACCAGGTTCACCCCTATCATCACGCAGCAAGTCTCAGCCGACATTCATTGGATATGCTCAATGCCAGCCTCGCTTACCTGAAAGACAAGGCCATCCCTCATCAGGAAGGTATAACCCTGGCAGGGTATTCTGAAGGAGCCTATGCCACCCTGGCACTGGCCCGCAGAATAGAAGCTGAGCAAAGCCCGATAGAGATAAGTTATATTTCACTGGGAAGTGGCGGATACAACCTCCTTGAGTCATTTAACTACTTTTATGGCCTCCTCGATGATACTACGGGATGTCTGCCCTGTAATGGCTTTTTAATTTACAGTTACTGGTCTCTGTCAGGCAGAGAACGCCCTGTCACAGATTACTTTCAGTCGCCATATGCGGAACGCATCGAAAACGGTCTTTTTGATGGTGGTTTTAACAGTCAGCAGATTGATGAAGCTCTTCCTGAAAATATGAGATCACTTTTTGCCCCTGATTTTCTGCAAAGAGTGGCCAACGGACAGGAAGCGAAAATATTAGGGCTCCTGGGGCAAAACAGTTTACACAACTATTTCCCGAACGTTCCCATACTGATCACCCATGGCACAACGGATACGGTTGCTCCTTTTTTTAACAGTGAGAATTATGCGGAAAGGGCTAAAGATCTGGAGCGAAACATAGAGTTTGTTCCGCTGGCAGGGGTTAACCATTTTGATGGTATCTATTTCTGGGGCATACATACCATGAACTGGTTGAACAACTAATGTAAACGGGCTCACCCTGAAAATCAGGGTGACTCCACCCCTCCTCGTCTTTTGGAGAATATTCTCTAACTTCAGGTCTCACCAGAATTGTACCCATGCGATCTTCACTTTCGCTCCTTTTTCTTCTGGCAATTTGCCTGCCTGTCTTCAGCCAAAATGGCTACGAAATAAAAGTCAATGTTGATAATTACACTGAGGATGTTCTCTACCTGGCGTACCACTATGGTAACAAGCAGTATTTACAGGATACGGCCAAACGACAGCCGGATAACTCTTTTCTGTTTACGAATGACGAGTCACTGGCCCCTGGTACCTATAGCCTGGTAATGGCCCCGGATAACTATACGCTGGACTTTCTTATCGATGAAGATGAACAACGCTTTGGGCTCAGCTTTGACCGGGAAAATGCCATAGAAACGCTTGAAGTAACAGGAGCATCCAGGGAAAACCAGATCTTCTTTGGCTATCTCAGGTTTCTTGAGCAAAAAAGGAACGAGGCTGAAAAGGTGACAGGAAAGGACACTGAGAGCAGCAATAAGAAGAGCGAGGCAAAGCAGCAAAAACGAATGGATGCGCTGACTAAAAAAGTAAAGGCTTACCAGGACGGGCTGATTGCTGATCACCCCGCTTCTCTGGCAGCAGCCATTGTCAAAGCTTCATTGACTGCAGAGTACCCCGATTTTGAAGGTACAGAGCAGGAAAAACAGACCAAACTCTGGCGTTATGCTCAGGCCCATCATTTTGATAATATAGACGTGGCAGACCCGCGTATGCTCCGGACTCCCGTACTTCAGAGCAAGGTGGACTACTTTATCCAAAAACTACAGATTCAACACCCTGACACGATCAGCATGGCCATCGATCAGCTTTTGGCCCAAATGAAGCCAGCGAAAGACACGTATGAGTTCTTTGTTATTCACTTTCTGAATGAGTATGCCAAATCGAAAATCATAGGTATGGATGCCGTCTATGTGCATATGGTGGAGAACTACTATACCGGGGGCAAAGCTCCCTGGGTAGACTCCGCTCAGCTTGAAAAAATTCTGGATAATGCAGCCAGACTCAAACCGCTGCTTATTGGTAAAACAGCGCCAAACATTAAGCTAAGCCGCCCTGATGGTTCTGAATTCAGCTTACACGATGTAGAAGCTGAATATACCATACTTTACTTCTGGCGATTTGATTGTGACCACTGTAAAAAGAGCACTCCTGACTTGTCTGAATTCTATACCCGATTCAAGGATAAAGGTGTGAAAATGCTGGCCGTATGCACCAAAGACCCAGGCGAGCTACAGGGCTGTTGGGACTATGCAGATGAAAAGAACCTGGATGGCTGGATTATGGCCGGCAGTGCTTCAGGAAGCAGCCTGGAAAGAGGTCCTTTTCACGTACGGTCTACACCTCTGATCTTTGTACTGGATCAGAACAAAGTGATAAAAAGCAAAAGGCTGGGTGCCTCTCAACTTGCTGAAGTAATATCAGGATTGATGAAAGTCTCACAATAAGAAACATCTGTCAGGCTAAAACCTCATCTATCAGCCCCCGGAAACGTTCTTCATTTCCGTGTAAAGCTGCGGTCCACAGGTCATCCTGCCAGGCCGTTTGTACTTGTTCCTTTTCCAGCAGATCAAGTACCTCCTTGATCTGTTTCAATTGGTAAACCTTTAATTTATTGAGTTCCTGAGCATATTTATGGAGCTCCTGACGTTCCTCTTCTTCCATTACCGGAACACTGGATTTGACTTCGGAAACCTGTTGCTGCAATGCGGTATTCCGTATCAGAGCTACATCATCTGGTTCTAACGGGAGACTAAAGGAAACTGTCAGCCCCTCTCCTTCCGGAGACGTAGCCTTGATTTTACCGTCATGGGCCTCTACTGCCAGTTTACAAAAGTTAAGCCCCAGTCCGCTTGAACCGGTAAAGCCCAAAGGCCTGGCATCGGCCTGTACAAACTTCTCAAATATGGTTTCCAGGTATTGAGATTCGACTCCTTCTCCCTGATCAGTAACCGAAATAAGCGCTTCTCCTGTATTCTGACCAATCTCAAATGTCGATTGCAGCGTAATCATACTCCCATGAGGAGCGTATTTTACCGCATTGGTAAACAGATTGATGAGTACCCGGGAGATCAATTCAGGATCAAAGCGAAAACTGGCCTTTCTTTCAATCTGAATAGTGAGTTTCATACTTTTCGACTGAAGCAGTGGCAGGATTTGTTCGTGAACACTGTCAATAAGCTGGTCAATCGGAAACCTCTCTTTTTCAATACTCACCCTGGTTTCTTCAAATTTCTGAACATCCAGCATATTTGAAACCAGATTGAGAATACTGGAACCAGCCAACCGCACCAGATTTGATTTTTTACTATCCATTGGTTGGGCATCTTTACTCAATCCCAGAATCGTATTCAGGGAGTTCTTCATGTCATGAGCTATCATATTGATAAGCCCTTCTTTGAAATCAGAAAGTTGCTCTATTTTTTGCGATGACACCAGGAGCTGACTGTTCTTGGCACTGATAATCTCGTTTGTCTTTTTCCTTCGCTGGTTAGACCGGTAGAAGTTAACAGCCACCAGTAATACAAGAAAGGCTATAGCGAGTACAGCATACTGGAAGGTTTTTCTACGCGCCAGTTCTCCCTCCAGAACCAGTTGTTCCTTTTCATTGGCAGCCATTAAGGCTCTTTTCTCACTTTCGAAGTTAAACTCCATTTCCAACCGGGCCATTTGCCTGGTCGTTTCAATGTTATACAAACTGTCGCGGGAGACCGCCCATTCTTTCAGATAATCAAGGGCCTTTCTGTTCATTCCACGTGCCAGGTTTATCTCGTATAGCCTGTAGGCTGCATTAAGAAACTCATTGTTCAGCATGTTTCTGTCTTTTGCTGTCTCATAAGCCTTCTGATAAAACTGCTCAGACTGGTCATACTGTTGGAGGCCGTCAAAGATCTGGCCCAGGTCATGGCTACTAAGAGACTGTACATATTCGTCATTCACCTCTTCAGCCAGCTTCAGGGCTTTATTGAGATAGTAACGAGCAGAATCCATATTCCCCTGAGCCATATGGATATTGCCAAGGTTATAAAAAGGATACCTCTCTATGAAGGCACCTTCCGTTGAAGGCTGTTTTAGTGCAGCGAAGAGATAAGACTTTCCACGCTCAAAATCCCCTGCTTTAGCCAGGAGTCGACCAACATTATTGGCAAGCACCTGACTCATCACATAAGGTTTGCCTTGCAGTTCAGCATCAGCCTTCATCGCGTCCGCGGCTTTAAGACAATATTCCAAAGCCTTTTCATAGTCTTTCAGATCATCAAAGGTAGACCCCAGGTTGAGCAAAGCCGATCCTTTAATACCAGGCCTGCTTACCTGTTCTGCTAACTCAACTGATTGAAGAAGTACAGAAACAGCCCCTACATAGTCCGAATCATGGTTGAGAGAAACCCCCAGGCGGTTATAGCCCAGGGCAAGGTTCACCGTATCGGACAGTTGAATGGATACCTGAACGATTTTCTCAGCGAAGAGCCGGGCAGGATCATTTTGTCCCAGACGGTAGTAGTCTACATTCAGCCTCCTGTATAGCTTACTTCTGAGTTTAAGACTGTCGGGAGAGAGTTTTGAAAGCCCTAACTGATCATAATACATGGCACTGTCGGGGTTTTGCCTTTGTACTGATCTTCCCTTGAGATAATTCCCGTAAAACAGTCCCCATTCAAAACCCAGCTTACCCGACTCTTCTAAAACCAGTTCCCCCATAATAAACAGAGAATCCAGGGGGCCATTGTTTCGAAAACTTCTTAATGAGCGTCCTGTCACCCCCTTCACCCAACTGGTGTCTCTGTCAGAGCGCTGTAATAGCTCTTTTAATTGGTCCCTGGGATTTTGGCTATACAAATCACAGCTTATCAACAGCAACAGTAAAGTTAGTCTTATGAGTCTCATAAAAGAGCTTGGCTGATTGAGCTTAGGTTATTTCATCCTAAGATATTGGTTTTTGGGCTATTTGATAATCAGCTGATAAATCAATTATATAAATACCACCCAGGCCTGCTATCTTTATGAAGTATGAAACCCAAAACATCTCCTAAACTGCCTCTGACTGATCCGGAAAGAGCGAGTCTGCGGAAGAACAAAGTCAAAATCCGTGACATACTCGATTACGCTCCCGATGAGCTGGAGGTACTGCTTGGAGTTGAGCCGGAACGAGCAAAGGAGCTCTATGCACTGGCAGAGTTTCAGACTATTCCTTCCGTGGGTATCAAATTCGCTGAAGATTTGGTTTTTCTGGGCTATTACTCGATTAGTGAACTCAAAGGAAAAGATGGTGCGGAATTAACCAACCTCTACGAACGAAAAAAAGGATTCTGGATAGATTCCTGCGTTGAAGATCAGTTCAGGCTCGTAGTTCACTATGCCAATACCCGAGATAACAGCAAAAGCTGGTGGAACTTCACCCCAGAACGCAAGGCTTTTCGAGCTCAATACGGATATCCTGATGACAGGCCAGAGACTTGCTGGTATGATGTATATAAAGCAGGCAAAGAGGGCAATTGATTACCCTATCCTGATCAAAAAACTCACTCTCCAGTAAACAGGCTTAAGTCTACTCAGACAAGGTACTTTTCCCTGATCACCTTTATATGGTGCATTTCATGCCCGATGACAGTTCTGAGAAAATCCTCCAGCGTCACCTCAAACTGGCGGGCATTTCCCTTAATTTGCATCTGCTCCGGAGACAGGGAGGCCACAAAACTGGCAGAGGCTTTTCTTACATTGAGGTAATCAGTTACCAGCTGAGTCAGGCTCAGTTCTTCGAACCGGCTGTTATTCACCAACCCGTTTTGGTCATAGCCCCAAAGCTCTACAGACTCTCTCCTGCTCAGAAAAAAAGCCCTGGCCATCTTGATTCTCTCATGGTCAGTAATATGTCCGATAACTTGCTTCACAGACCATTTACCAGGGGCATAACGAAAATTGCCCTGCTCCTCGGTAAGCGTCTCAAGCCAGGCAGAAGTGGATAAAGAGGTAAAAAGAGACAGACAGTCCTCTCCCTTCACAAACTCCAGGTAATAAGGAAAGCCATCTTCGGGTGTATAAGTCATACTGTGATCGTTGTGATATAATAAGCGTTTTGAGCAGAATTTAATTCCTCAACAAGTGATCTGACTGCTATTAGTCATTCCAACGTGCATAGTCCTGATGCTTTCGGTTATCTTCTTCAGTCTGTGGCTCAACATCTTCAAAACAGGTAGAGTTAAACTCAACTCCGGGTACCTCCTGCAATACAACATCGGTAGATTCAGAATGGACCTCTGTATAATCAACTGTGTAAACCTCTCCCACTTTTAAGTACTTTTCGGCCCTTTCTGTCTGATAGTGATAGCCGGAACTTGTATTAGTCAGTCTTATTTTGTGTCCTCTGAGTGCGTAGATGTTCATTAGCTCGTTTATTCACTGAAAGCAGTAAATAATAGACTGGAAGGGAATAAGCCAAGGACATTCCCCTAAATTAGATTCATTATGAAAAGGCTATTTGAGAGAAAAAAAGTCCCGGGTTCTATCATGTTTATCATTCTTGCATTTGGCTGTTCGAACATGGAGACTGGAGCACAGTCTGGCTATGCCAGGCTTATCAAGGGAGACTGGATTACCGAGCTTCCCGGGGACAACGAATATCACAATATGCTCACTTTTTCGTTTCAGGATACTCTGGTCTCCTACCCGTTTTCACATGGTAGGTTAACCAGATATACCGTCCTTTCAGACACCTTGATAATAGAAAAAGGAGAAGATCGACTAAGATATGTTGACTCTCTAAGGCATATTCCTTATCGATACAAAATTCTTAAACTTAACAGTAAAGAACTTCAACTTTCTCCTTTGACTCTCGAAACAAAGGAGCTTCTCAAATTTTCAAGGCGAATGAACTTTAAAACAGTGAATACCAGAAGAATTGATCAGAAAAACGACCTCAGCATAGATAGAATAGCCTTCTACAGTTCAATGTGCTATGGTACATGTCCTTCTATCTATTTGGAGATTGACAAAAATGGCAATTTTTTATTTCATGGCAGAGCCTTCACCGATATGGACGGACTGTACCGTGGTAAACTTCCCGAATCTGAACTTGTGATCATTGAAAGGAAAATCAGGAATATTGATTTTGAAAACCTGAAAAAAGACTATCAGGTAAACTGGACCGATGATCAGACGTGTGGCATAAAAGTGATCACCGATAAAGGAGTATTTTCCAGTAACGCCTATGGTAGTTATGAAGAGCCTTATACCCTCAGGCTCCTCTTTGATAAACTCATCGAAGTCTACAAACAAGTAGAACTTAAACCAGACTCCACTGTAGCTGATGATTTTCTTCTAGAGACATTTGAGTATGACAGAGACTAGCAACCTGATAAGATCTAACATGACAGCAGCACTAAGTAAAAAGCATTAGATGTGAATGAGTCCCAAACCGCTTGTGCTCTCTGTGAAAGAGAACGCCCACTCACCTTCCATCATCTTGTGCCCAAAAAGGTGCACAAGAAGTCAATATTACTTAAGAAATTCACCAAAGAAGAAATGCAGACGATGGGGCTTATGCTCTGCACTGATTGTCATAAAACCATACACCGCCATATAGACCATATTGAACTGGGCAGATTCTATCATACTCAAGAAGCTCTGCTGGGACATCCTGAGATTAGTAAGTTTGTGAAGTGGGTGGCAAAACAGGACAAGAAGGTAAAGTAGTACGCTCATCTGTGAGACCCGTAGTTGTACTGATCCTGCCTTTTGCGATCCCTTGGAAAGAGTTGTTCTGAGCTTTATTTTAAAAGTCTTATGGATAAATCAGCTTTGATCAGACAGATAAGGGCATCGGCAGTACTTCATTATAAGCGTATAACCGCACAAAGCCCTCTGATTTCATTCGGCATTTATTCTGATGGAGATGCCGGCACCATAGGCTTTTACTATAATACCCGGCAACACTTGTCGGGCCATATGGAAAACGCTGCCAATGAAGACTCAGACCCGCCCGCAGCATATTACGTCTTCTGCATGGAAGAATGGCAGGAAGATATAAGCTACAGCCTGCGCGATAAAAAGACAGAAGCACTGAATGATCAGCTTTACCACTTCGGTACTTCCAGCAGAGAGAAAGGCCATGAAGACTACAGGGATGAGGTCTTTGACATGTTCTGTAAAACACTCCTCGAACTGAAGGAAGAAGGTCTCTTTGAAAACGAGGCTCCTGATTTTTTTCTTCATATGGATGTATCTGACTACCGGATTGACGAAAAGATGCTCAAAAGAATATCTGACTTAATGCCTGAAGAGCGGTATGAGGCTTACAAGGCCTATGCGGACTATTATAATGCTTACTAATCGATTCTTTATCTAAAAGATATCTCTAAGCACTGGAAATAGTGACCAGTTTTGCGGAAATTGAATAACACACAAAACACCATTTTTTCCATGAAAAACAACAGATCCATTCAGTTGCCGCAAGCCACAATAGACCTGAACAATCTGTCTACCTCCTCTCCGGCTCAGGACTCTTTGTTCTGGCACATGTGGAATTCCTGTAAAGATATCGCTGAAGGCGCCCTGGCCACTGACTTTGTGCAGGGAATCAAAGATGGAAACCTCAATCCCCAAACCTACGGAGCCTTTAATGTCAGCGATGCCTATTACTGCTTTCACGGTGCTGAGGATTATCAGGTAGCGGTAGACAAAGCTGCTCACCCGGTACTCAAGGCCTTCCTGCAACAAAAACATGACAGCTATCAGCAGTACAACGAGACTTTTCCTGATACCTGGCGGGTAAAAGACGGCTCCAGCATTGTGCCTACAGCCGTCTGCCAGGCTTATGCCGACTTCGAGTCCCGCACCTGCATCAATGAAGAGGCCATTTATGCCCTGATTGTGATGCTTCCCTGCGAATACCTGTGGGTCTGGTTGGGACAGCAATTGGTGTCTTATCAGGAAGATAATCTCTATGCAGACTGGATTAAATGGAATCAGGACCCTTCGGGGGCATTTGCCATGGGGAATTTCATTGAAGAGTACCAGAAAACCAGCCCTGTCAATGAAGGAAAAGCCATGGACATTTATCAGCAGGCCATTACCTACGAACGGGATAATTTTGCTACTGCCTGAATTGTTGCAGGATTTGTTACCGTATGTAAGAAAGAGTACCCGGCATCGGCAATTGTTCCATATTGTTTGCGTTTCTTATGCTAATGTGGTCATACAAGGCTTCTTATTTATAACTTGACCATCATACGCTTTCAACCAAATACTGCGGACTTGTGAACACGGTCAGACTCACCTTTCTCTTATTTATTACGCTTCTCTGCTGCCCGGTATCAGCACAGAGTATCTTCAGAACAGCCTGTGGAGGTAACCAACCCAGACTGGACAGTCTGCTGACTGAAACGCCCCTGGATACAACAGATGACCGGGGCAGGTCTCTTTTGCACTGGGCCGTAGCATGCAACAGATCCGGTATTGTTGATTTCCTGATAGCCAAAGGCATAGCCGTTAATTCCGGAGATGATGAAATGGTCACTCCCCTGCAAATGTCAGTGCGATTTAACCGTACCGGCCTCTTTGACCTGCTGAGAGTATTGCCGGAATACAAGGGTTGGCAGACACAATATGGTGCTGTATTGCTCGAAACAGCCATTCTGAGAAAGAACCCGGACTTTGTAAAAAAGCTCATTGAAGCAGGCACTGATATCGATGTAAGAAACAACCGGGGCAGCACTCCGCTGGAAATAGCTGAAAGAATCGGTGCCTCTGATATCGCCAGCTGGCTTCTCGATCAGGGGGCTGATAAGCAGCTGGTAAGAAGTTTTTATCTGAAAGGGCCTTATCTGGGGCAAAAGCCACCGGGCATGATACCTGAGCTGTTTGCTCCCAATATCATCTCTACAGAAGAGTCAGAGTTTGGTTCAGTCTTTAACAAAGATGCCTCCGAGTTTTACTATGCAGTAGATGTGAACGGCAAAAATGAGATTCGCTTTTCCAGCCTGGTCCAAGGCAAATGGAGTAAGCCCGAAGTCATTCTGTCACATGAGCAATACAGCTACAATGACCCCTTCCTCTCCCCTGATGAGCAGCGACTTTACTTTATCTCGCGAAGGCCGGTTACCGGTACTGAACGCATGCCCTTCCATGATATATGGTATGTAGAAAGAACTACTCAAGGCTGGTCTGAGCCCATTAATGCCGGACAGAATATCAATTCTGAAGCCAGCGAGTTTTATATCTCCTTCACTCATGAAGGCACCATGTACTTTTCCTCAAGTGTACAGGCCCCGGAAGACCAAAGACGCACAGACCTGGATATCTACTACGCAAAGTCTGTCAACGGACAGTTTCAGAAACCGGTGCGACTCGATGATTCAGTGAACACGCCTGCCTATGAAGCCGATGTATTCGTCAGTCCCGATGAGTCCTATATTATCTTTTGTGGTATCAGAGAAGAAGGCCTGGGCCGGGGCGATTTATACATCAGTTTCAGAAATGAAGATGGTAGCTGGACCCGGGCTGTAAATATGGGTGATAAAATCAACACGAAGGGCTACGAATACTGCCCCTATGTCACCTCAGATGGTAAGTACCTCTTCTATACCAGCCAGCAGGATATCTACTGGGTAGATGCGCGTATTATTGAGGAATTCAGAAAGTAAAAAATGAAAAATGTATTGATAACAGGCGTTGGCAAAGGTCTGGGTAAAGAGCTTTTTAAGTCTTTTACTTCAAAAGGCCATTTCGTATTCGGAGTAGTGAGAAAAGCCTCTGATGTAAAGACACTCGAAGCAATGGCTCCTGAAAACTCCAGGGTCATTGTCGCTGATCTGGCTTCTGATACCTCAATCGGGTTGATCCGTGAGGCCGTTCAGGATGCCCCGATAGACCTCCTGATTAACAATGCAGGAATTGCCGGCAGTAGTTATCAGCTTCACCATGTCGAATCAGCAGAAATCAATAACCTCTTTAATGTGCACTGTCTGGGTGTGCTGCGGACTGTTAAGGCATTACAGAACAACCTTCTGAAAGCCGATAAACCGACTGTTTTGAACCTGAACAGCAGATTAGGGTCCATCTCACGCCAAAGTGCAGGGGTTTATGATCACCTGGCGATCAGCTACTCTTACAGAGTTGCCAAGGCAGCTCAGAACATGCTTACGAATTGTTTGCGATCTGAATTCAGGGATCAAATTCAGTTTATCAGCCTGCATCCGGGAAAAATGAAAACGGAGATTGCCTCAAGTGACGCAGATGCAGATCCGGCAGAGGTAGCTCATCGCATTCTGAGTCATTTTGAAACAGGAAGGCTTGTGGAAGAAAACGGCATCACAGAGCTGGAAAAGGAGATTATCCCCTGGTAAAATACCCGTAGTCAAACGGCCTGTGATTGCTTATGCTCTCATTAAAACCTAACTTATTTGCAGGAAAAACTTCTGCGGGTAATCCAATGATTTACCGGCCCTGATGTGGCTGAGGAGAACGGGTTGATTAAGGTAGAAGCATTAGCCAAACTACAGCCCCTACCAGATATCAAAAACACACAATATGACTACTGAAGAATTCGTCAAGGGTTTCCATCTCCACAAGCAAGAAATGCTTCAGGTGTATCTAAGCCACGGCTCCGATACCCATGTAGGTCAGTTAATTGAAAAGCTCAATTTGAGCGAGGAACAAAGGGCTACTTTTGA
This sequence comes from Roseivirga sp. UBA6061, assembly GCA_002427745.1. Taxonomy (GTDB): domain Bacteria; phylum Bacteroidota; class Bacteroidia; order Cytophagales; family Cyclobacteriaceae; genus Roseivirga. Next base: position 30,051 of record DIYF01000122.1, read on the forward strand.
AAAGCTTTTAGACGCATCATTTAATGACTTAATGTATAGTATCCTGCTGGCATTCGATGGTTCAACATCTATTGGCAATCTGGAACAACAGCTCTATACCATTTTTGACGAAAAGGGTAATCAATTGGGAGGAGAAGAACAATGTGGTGATATCGAAGCTTTGGCTTATGAATATTTTCATGAGGGTAACTCCTGATACTTTCAGGAATTTTCAGTGTCAAAGCCGGGCTATCTCAAACAGACGCTTTCACTACAACCTTATTGATTTGTTTTAGCATATTTAATTAGTGGAATTGACCAGAAGTTATCAATTCTCAGCTCATTGCTCACGACTATTGAAGCATGATACAAGCCATAATCTACGATCTGGACCATACGCTTTTCGATCCCGGAAGTATTGACAAGCAGATATTTGAGTCGGCTTTTGAATGGCTGGAAAGTGCAGGAATGTTCAGCAGTGAAGAAATGACCATGATCAGAAAGGATTTCTTTTCAATTTCGCTGAATGCCTTTATTGATAAGCACCTGACTGACACTACCAGGGAAGCATTTGTCACAAAACTCAAAAACCTGCCGCTCCTACCCAAACTGGCCACCTATCGTGATGGCCATGTAGTCACAGGAATAAACGTTACGAATTACCTTGTCACTTCCGGGCTCACAGAGTTTCAAAATCAGAAAATCGATGCCCTGGGAATCAGAGACTGGTTTGCTGAAATATTTATTGACGACCCCCTAAGGCTGACATGGCAGGATAAAGAAGAGATTATGAAATGCATCATAGAAACCTATGGCTATCAGCCCTCGGAGCTATTAATTGTGGGAGACAATCCTCATTCAGAAATAAAAGCCGGAAACAACCTGGGGATACAAACCATCCAGATTTTAAGAGAAGGCATTATAAAATCGAATCTGGCTGATCAATGTATTCAGACCTTAGCGGCATTACCCAAAATCATAGACAAATGAAAGCAACAAAAGCACTGGCAAAACGCCTTAAAGAAGTAATCATAAATGGTAAATGGGTGGCAGGGACCAATGTGAAAGAACAAATTGAAGACCTGACCTGCGAGCAGGCACTGATTGAGATAAGCGGATTGAACAGCATTGCTGCCCTGACCTTTCATATCAACTACTATATTTCCGGTGTATCAGACTTTTTTGAAAACGGAAAGCTCGTAATCCGGGATAAATATAGTTTTGACCTCCCACCCCTTGAATCAGAAGATGACTGGCAGAAACTGAAGAACGATTTATTCAGCAACACTGAAAGACTTGCCTCACATATCGAAAATCTGGCCGATTCAGACCTGGAAAAGGTTTTTGTCGATGAAAAATACGGTGACTACAACAGGAACATGGCGGGCATTATTGAGCACTGCTACTACCACTTTGGTCAGATAAGACTTATTAGAAAGCTGCTACCTAATTTCCATAGTTGAGAATCTCATTGGCGCTCTTGATGTTTTCATGCTTGATACCAAAGGTGATATTGTTCACCCGATCAATCTCTGTATTAGTGGCTGAAATAAACTGACCAGGACTGATAACCTCTGTCTTGCCCTCTACCATGCCTCCGGTGACGAGGTAATTGTAAATTCTCAGCTGTATGGAAGAGAAAGCCAGGTATGACTTTAAATTGGTCGCAATATTTCCCTTATGATCAAGTACTTTGATAAGGATCCCGAAAAAAGCGGTGAGACATAACAGGGAGTAGAAAATTGCCTGGAATGTCTCAGTCTGATCTTTAATACCATCTTCGGCCATCATAAGTATTTGCAGTCCCAGCGCGATGGTAAGTATGGTCAGGGTCAATGTCGATGCGAAATAGTAAGCATTCATCAGCTTGGCCACTTTCATATGATGTTCCTTCTTGCTTTCTATTACTTCATATTGGGTCGTAAGTGTATTAAGTTGCTGCTCTTCCATGAATTCGACTGAAGCCTTTACCTGGCTCAGGTCTTTTTTAATCAACTCGTCTCCATGACTATATGGCTTGAGTATATCCTTAGCAGAAAGTTTGGCAGCAGTTACCTGCAAATAGAAAAAAACAAGGGTTCCCAGGACAATATACAGGCAGGTCAACAGCATAAATCAGAATGATAAGGTCAAAATTGAATCATTAAATATAAAAATATCCCGAAAAGCAGGCTTAGATCTGAGGCCCCTGATCATCACACAACTTACCAGTAACAATTTCACCTCATTAAGTTCTTTTAGACCCTGATTAATTAAGAATTAAATAACCTCTGGCTCCGGTAGTCTCGCTTATCTCGCTTTAACTTTGATCCAGTCAAAGATTTTTTTCCCTCCCGACATGAAAAACAGAATTCAATTTTTTGCCCTGAGTTTACTCTTTATTCACCTGGCCACTCCTAAAGTCCATGGACAGGAGCTGGTGGTGCAGCCCTATCTGCAACATGCTTCCCCCACCGGTATCCATATCATGTGGGAAACCTCCACAGGTGGCAAGAGCCAAGTACACTGGGGCATAAATAAAGAGCTTTCCCATACTTCTGAGAGGGTCTTTTCTATTGTGAACAACAGGCCTTCTGAAATACACCGTGTTGAACTGACCGACCTCACCCCCTCTACCACTTATTACTATAAAGTCATCACCGGCAAAACGGAATCAGCCATCTACCACTTCACCACTCCCCCCTTGCCGGCAGAGGACAAGAACTTCCAGTTGGTAGCGCTCAGTGATATGCAGCGCGATGATGAGCACCCCCAAAAGTTCAAAGAGATCGTTGAGGATGGCGTACTGGCCTATCTCGAAAACAAAACCGACCAGGACGACATTTTTGAAAACCTGGGTATGGTACTGGTGCCGGGTGATCTGACCAAAGACGGACTTAACTATACAGACTGGACCAACGACTTCTTCGGTCAGTCGAAAAACCTGCTGCCCTATGTTCCTGTTTACCCGGTTCTGGGCAACCACGAAAGGAACAGTGACTTCTATTTCAACTATTTCCACCTGCCCGACAATGGAACACCAGGCTATATGGAGCACTGGTACTACAAGGATTATGGCAACGTCCGGATCATCGGCCTCAACTCGAACGATAACTACAGAATTCAACAGCAGCTGGACTGGCTGGCGGACGTTTTGAAAGATGCCGCACAAAAGGATGAGATAGATTTTGTTTTCGCTCAGCTTCACCATCCACACAAATCTGAGCTATGGATAGATGGCGAAAGGGATTATACAGGAGAGGTGATAGTTCAGCTGGAAAAGTTCTCAACACGTACCGGCAAACCTACCATCCACTTTTACGGCCATACCCATGGTTATTCCAGGGGGCAGTCAAGAGATCATACCCACCTCTGGGTAAATGTAGCTACGGCCGGTGGCAAAATTGATGGCTGGGGCGAATACGAACAGACCAACTATGATGAGTTTTCTGTAAGCCACAGCGACTACGGTTTTGTACTGATGGACGTCTCAGCTGGTGATGATCCTAAATTCAAGCTCGTCAGGGTAAGCCGCGGTGATATTGCCAACCCAAAAGACAATGAGGTAAATGATGTCATCGAAGTAAAGAGGTACAGCATCAAACCTGAGACACCTGTTTGCCTGTCTCCTATTGAAGAAGCGAAAGTAAAAACGAGCGAGCTTCTCCTGAAAGCCTCAACATTTAAAGTCAGCGATGGAGCTGAGCACGGGCAGACCCAATGGCAGGTAGCCCGCACCTACAATTTTGCCAATCCTGAGGTAGATGTCTGGAAAAATCATGAAGACTGGTACGGCAATAAAGACCTGAACGCGGGTATTGACTTAACGCAACTAAGGGTCACTTCACTGGAGAAAAAGACGACCTATCACTGGCGAGTGCGCTACAGAACCAAAGGACTGGTATGGAGTGACTGGTCAGAGCCCCAGAAGTTTGTTATCAAATAACAGATTCTACTGACTGTTAACCACCCGGTATTGGTATTTCATTTAGCATTATAAGCTAAATGTAGTAAGGCGATGCGCTTATCTCGTTGAAGTGTCAAGTCTTGCGACCTTATGGGTAACAAGCCCAAAAGACTTGTCATTAGAATCACACGGTTGAGAGCTGCGGCCATGTTCCTGAATAGATTGCTCGCTTATTCAGGCATCTGATCTGTAAAACAGATCAAATCTGTGCTAAAATTGATTAAATACGGCAATCGGTTCAGAGCGGCTTGTCCTATCTTGGCATTTCACGAATCCTCTGTATACTCTTGAATTCTCTCTTTACAAAACAAAGACGCTTAACCAGGGATATGAAATACCCCGGCTACTTTTACATTGTTTTATTCCTCATACTGGCCGCCTGCAGTGACAAAAAGTCTGTTTTAACAATTGATACCCAAGATGACTGGACTCAAAAAACAGCCCGGTCTGAGAATGTAAGTATTGAAAAAAGTACCGACCTAAACGGTGTGGAAGACCTTATGGGCAATGGCGGTCTGATGCTCACCAAGAAAGAAGTCGGAAAACCCTTTCAGAAAACAACCGAATTCTCTGCTAGCGGCACCTGGTCATCCGGCTGGCAGTCCTTAAATGGCAGGAGTCTTCGCTCAGTGGAATCAGAAGTTATCAATTACGGTAACCCTATCGATATGAGAGCAGATTGGGTCAAATTCTCCGGGAACCCGGTGCTTTCAGGTGAAAACACGCTTTTACCACTGAACAGGAAGAATATAACTGACCAGACCATTCTGCTCCCCTCTCCCGGTGGTGTACCGCAAGATCAGTCCATACTCAAGGGCACGGGCCAATGGAAGGGAAAATGGCTTCTGTTTTTCAATCATACCCCCGATAAATGGCCAAATGACTACTACTGGAGCTTTGCCGTAGCAGACAGCCTAACTCCCCTTAAGAAGGGGCAAAACCCATTTTACATCGATACAACCGCCTTTCCGCTATATGGGCCCATTGACGGACAGGCCCCCAATGACTGGCTTGAGGTTGACGGAACCTTCTATGCCCCTGATGAAACTCATGATGGCGAATCTCATATGTGGCTGAGCAAGGACATTATCAACTGGACAGACCTTGGTCCTGTCACGGGTATACTGGGGGGCGATCCCGGTATGGTTTACGATGGCAAAGACTTCTTTCTCTTTAATGAAAATGGCGATTACCTGACTTACAACCAGTTGGACAAAAACCTTACAGATGTAATTAAGGGCGATACAGTACTCCATGTAGGAGACCACACCGGTGATCCGGATATCGGCTTTTTCAATAACCAATGGCATATGTTTTTTGATGACGGGGAGCACTTGCACTACAACATTGGCTATGCCGCGACCAGTGCTGAGCGCTTTCCTTATGGCTGGCAACTTGAAAATGACATTTACGGCCCCTATAACCCTGATCAGGGCCAGACCTGGGACAATGACAACAAGGAAGGAAATGATTTTGGTACAGGAGATGCCGACATTGCCCTGGAAGACAATACCCTATATCTCTTCACTGAAAGACCCATTGGCGCTGCGTACCGTGACCTCAAAGAAATCTATGAGAATACCGGACAAAGCGTTCAGCTCAAAGTAGAAGTAGATCAAAACGGAGACAACACGGCTGACGATTCCACGGATTGGATGGAGCTGACAATGGGCAGCCATAGCATTGACCTGGACAAGAAGCTGAAAGGCAAGCAGTACAGACTCTTACTGAAGCTCAGCAGCAATGATCATAATACCAGTCCCTTGGTGAGGTATGTAACCATCAAGTAACATGAAGGGACCTACCGTCATACTGCTTTCAGTCATGTTGATACTCCATTCCTGTAAGACACCAAAGGAGGAGTCAGGTATTGACCCTGAAAAGCTATATGCCTGGTGTATTGTACCCTTTGACAGCCTCAACCGAACCCCGAAAGAAAGAATCGCTATGCTCCAAGGGCTGGGAATGTCTAAGTATGCCTATGACTGGCGACAGGAACATCTGGAAACTACAGCTGAAGAGCTTAAGCTTGCCAAAAGAAACGGCATAGAAATCAATGCACTCTGGCTTTGGATAGACGACAACTGGGATGCTGTTGGCAAACTCAATGAGGCCAATGAAAGACTTTTCCGGATCATCGAAGAAGAAGCTTATCACGGGCAGATATGGGTGAGTTTTAATGCCAACTTCTTTGAAAACCTCACGGACCAGGAAGCGGTAGAAAAGGGTGCCGAAATGATCGGCTTTCTCAGCAAAAGAGCACGGGCCCTGGGCTGCCGGCTGGCTCTGTACAACCATGGCGACTGGTTTGGGGAACCTGAAAATCAGATTAAGATCATCGAGGCCCTGTCCGATGAAGACCTGGGCATCATTTTCAATTTTCATCATGCTCATCAGCAGATAGACTATTTTCCGGAGATGGTGGATAAGATGTTACCCTACCTGTGGAGCGTAAACCTCAATGGTGTGAGAAAGAGCGGCCCTAAAATCCTCTCCATAGGGGAAGGAGATCATGAAGCACAAATGATCAGACTCCTGCTTGACAAAGGCTACCAGGGTGATTTCGGCATCCTGGGTCATGTCGAAAATGCTGATGTGGAAATGATACTCAAAGCCAACCTGGACGGACTTAAGAAACTAGCCACTCCCTGAACTCTTAAAACCCTTCCCTGTTTTCTTTTAAACTTTTTATAGGGTACTCGTAAAGCCAGGTGTTTGAATTTTAAGGAGCATCCCCACTCATGTCCGTTTAAGTCTGCACAATGACTTAATAGCGATATTCCACCAGGTATTCCTATCATTCAATCTCAAATCTGATAGATTATTTTATAATTTAATCAATACAATAAACATAAATAATTATAAAATTATTTTAAGGATTATTAAACCTAACAGGCTCAGACTTACAGCCCTCATTGGTCTCTTTGCCCTGACCTCTTTCAGCTCTCACGCAGTTCAGTGCCATGGTAGTGTATTCTACCATAAAACGCTGGCAGAAGCACTTGCTGCCACCAGAGATGCAAAGCTGAACTGCTGTGCGGGTTCAACCATTACTACTATCAACCTGGTTACAGGTAAGCGAGGGCTTATCACCATCCATGAAGACGGCTTCAATTCAAGCTGCTTCTAGGACTAAGCTATGCGCCAGCCCTGTTTACTTCTGGCCTTCCTGAGTATTGTCTTTCCATTCCTTATACTCTCCTGCAGAGAAGATCGATCAGATAACCGAGACATTGTGTCTTTGCAAAAAGGCGAAGTCATTCTGGATCACGAAGATCTTATCCTGTCCTGGCCACCGGCTTTTATGAAAACTGTAGGCCGGGACAGTCTTCTCACCTATGATGAACAAACACACAGGTTCACCCTGTTCAGTCTTCGACATAAAAAACCAGTCTGGTCAGATAGCTTTGAGCTGAGCGGTCCTGATTTCATAGAGCAACCTATTCTTGATGCCGAGGTAAAGGGCCATGAACTCATACTGCTATCTCCATCATTTCTGATGATTTCAGATATGAACGGGGCGATTAAAAAGAGAATAGCGATCAACGATATCTCAGGTGGCTATTCCAAATCGCTACTCAGAAGCTTTATTGCCAGAAATAAGAACAAGCTGATCTTTCCAAAACTACTGCGCGCAGCCGTGAGCCCGGCAGACTTCAGTGATACCACCTCAACTATATTTCTGGAATACGACCTGCCTTCGGGTATTGCAACAGACTTACCCATCCCGTCTCCGCCCGAAACGCTGATCTACAACCCGGAAAGCGGTTTTTACAATCACCTTGCTCAACACAACGGCTTGCTTTTGGGAGATAACCTGTATTACAATTTCCAATTCTCTTCCAGTATATATCGCTACAACCTCACAACACAACAATCAGATGTATTTCAGGCAAAAACGCGTTTTACACAAAACCGAAGGTCTCCCATAAACAGGAGACATTCCCCTGAAGAACTGATACGCTATCAGTATTCAGGCGCTTTCTTTCTTCCACTTCTCTATGATGAGACCAGCGGTTATTTCATTCGGCTCCACTCTCAGTTTCACAAGGCCTCTGATGGTACCGATGTACTTCATAAATACATCATGATCTTTGATAAGAAGTTCAACTGTCTGGCGGAGATTGAAGTGCCTCACAAGGTTTTTGAAGACATACAGGTAGACCAGGGAACTCTCTATCTCTGGAAGCTTGACCAGGAAACAGAGCATGGCTATGAACTTATCACCTATACTATCATGGGAGGCTAACTCGACATACCAGCTTCATTTTCTACAGCAGGGCCCGATCTTACCTCATCTAAGTTTGCAACGCGGATGGTTCTACTTCATCAACCACTCTCTGAACTCTTCGAACCCCTTCCCTATCTTATCAGCAACTTTCTCACGTTTTATCAGGTCGGTCACAAAGCCTGGCATATGCAACTCCTGTCCCAGGGCCTTTGCCATGGTCGGGGCAAACTTGATGGGATGGGCTGTTTCCAGGAAAATACCTCTTTGTCCCGGTTTGCAGTGCTCTTTGAGGGCCGCATAGCCAATGGCTCCATGCGGATCGAGCAAATACCTGCTCTCTCGCCTGCAATCAGCAATGGTCTGCAGTATCTCCTCATCTGAGAGCGTAAAGCCTCTTACGTCTTCTTTAATGGCCTCATAGGAGCCGTCATACAGCTCCTGCATGCGAGGAAAGTTGCTGGGCTTGCTCACATCCATGGCGTTGGCATAAGTGGCTATGGTAGGCTCAGGTTCATAGCCTCCCGTTTGCAGGTAGCGCGGTACTACATCATTCGCATTAGAGCAGGCCAGGAAGCTACCCAGGGGAAACCCCATGCGCCTGGCAAACATAGCTGCCGTGATATTACCATAGTTACCGCTTGGTACCGCTATCAGCAGGTCTTCAGAGGCCAGTTGTGTAAGCATCCAGGCATAATAGATAGATTGTGGCATCCAGCGGGCAATGTTGATGGAATTGGCTGAAGTAAGGCTCAGCTTCTCGTTCAACTCCTTATCCAGAAAAGCCTGCTTTACCAATGCCTGACAATCGTCAAAATCTCCGGCTACTTCCAGGGCTGAGATATTACCGCCCAGGGTAGTGAGCTGCTTTTCCTGCAGGTCGCTCACCTTACCGGAAGGATACAGAATCACCACCTTTACGCCCTCCACGCCATAAAAACCATTGGCTACCGCACCTCCTGTATCACCGGAGGTAGCCACCAGAATAGTCACTTCCTCCTGCTGATCCTGCGAGAAATATCCCAGGCAACGTGCGAGAAATCGCGCACCCACATCTTTGAAAGCATAGGTAGGCCCATGGTAAAGCTCCAGCGAATAAATGTCTTCTGCTACCTGAACCACCGGGATATCAAACGAGAGCACTTGCTCCAGAATCTGAAACAAATCGGCCTCAGGAATATCGGTAGCAAAAGGCTTCATCATCTCAAAACCCAATTCAGGCAAAGCAAGGCTGGTAAAATCGCTAAGTACTTCGGGGCTAAGTGTGGGGATAGACTCCGGAAAATAAAGGCCGTTATCAGAAGGCAGGCTGTTGATTACTGCTTCTTTAAATCCGACTGCGGGTGCTTTTCTATTGGTACTGAAAAATTTCATTTTTCGAATGTTGAGTTTTGAATGTTAAATGTTGAATGAGGCATTCCGAACATTTAACATTTAACATTTACAATCTCTACTCCTCTGTGGTTGATCCCTGACTCGTGGAACTTGATACCAATGCCTGCCTCTGTATAGATGCCTTCGATCACGGCTTTTAGCTCATCCGTATTCGTCTGCGCCTGAAAGAGTCCGAACATAGCCGGACCGCTGCCGGAAATGTTGAAGCCTATACAATCATGCTGATAAGCCAGATCACTGATCTGATCATAATGAGGAATCAGCTGTTTGCGATAGGGCTGTGCAAACTCATCATGCAGCGAATTTTTGATCAGTTCATAGTCACTGCGCATCAGGCCCGTAATCAGGCCCGCCATATTCGCGGATT
>DIYF01000122.1:40040-40627 GCA_002427745.1 Roseivirga sp. UBA6061
CCATATTCGCGGATTGTCGAATACCTGTGGCCATATCCAGCGATTTGGGCAGGATTTCACGGGCTTCAGCCGTTTTAATAGGCACATCAGGAAAGACAATGAGCACCTTGAGCTCGTTCGGGTAATCAACCGAAAAAGCATCGAAAGGATCGCAGCTTTTTACCGCCACAAAACCTCCTAACATGCAGGGAGCAATGTTGTCCGCATGTCGGTTTTTAGAAGCTACCACCTCTCCATCCAGGGCAAAGGGCACCAGCTCTTCTTTGCTGAGCCCTCCCTCTAACAAAGCATTGGCGGCAAAGACCGCTCCGGCCGCGCTGGAAGCTGAGGACCCCAGACCACTTCCCGGGGTAAAGTTCTTTTCAATACGGATATGAAAACCGCCCCTGTACCCGAGATGATCACACAGCGACCTGAGGCCCACAGTGGCTACATTCTTTTCAGGATCCAAAGGCAAATCAGCTCCAATAGCCTCAATTACATATTGGTCGTCTTCCCTAGTAGAAAGCGTTATGGTATCCCCCATTCCCTCTAAAGCAAAGCCCAGGATATCAAAGCCGGGACCTACATTCGATACCGAAGCAGGG
>DIYF01000122.1:40693-43770 GCA_002427745.1 Roseivirga sp. UBA6061
CTACATTCGATACCGAAGCAGGGGAAAATATAGTGACGGATTTAGTTCTTTGACTCATGCTCTTATGCTTGTAAGTTATCAGTAATTAGTTGATCAGTTATCAGTGGTATACAATTCCTGATTCCTGATTCCCGATTCCTGATTCCTGATTCCTGATTTCTGATATACCCATTAACTGATTCCCGATATACTGATTAACCGGTAACTGTCCGGATCTACATTCGATACCGAAGCAGGGGAAATTATAGTGACGGATTTAGTTCTTTGACTCATGCTCTGATGCTTATAAGTTATCAGTGATAGTTGATCAGTTATCAGTGGCATACAACTCCTGATCCCTGATTCCTGATTTCTGATTCCCGACTCCCAATTCCTGATATACTGATTAACCGGTAACTGTGCGGATCTACATTCGATACCCAAGCAGGGGAAAATATAGTGACGGATTTGGTTCTTTGACTCATGCTCTTATGGTTACTAGTTATCAGTGATTAGTTGATCAGTTATCTGTGGTATACAACTCCTGACCCCTGATTCCCGATTCCTGATACACCAATTAACTGATTCCTGATTTCTGATATACTGATTCCCCAATAACCGATAACTACTACACCCCTATCGATTCACCAATCTCAATACATCCGCAAAAATACCAGAAGCCGTGACATCTGCACCGGCACCGGCTCCTTTTACCACCAGTGGCTGCTCCTTATAGCGATCGGTGTAGAAAAGCACGATGTTATCCATGCCTTCCAGGTAGTAGAAAGGATGACTCTTCCGGACTTTTTCCAGTCCGACCTTAGCTTCACCATTCCTGAAACTTGCCACTACGCGCAATTGGGCATCTTCAGCCTGTGCATCTTCATAAAGGGCTTTGAAATGAGCTTCATGAGCATCCAGCGAGTCGTAGAAGGCCTCCAGATCGTCTGCTGCTTCGCAGGCCTCAGGCAGGAAAGAAACCTGGCTGATCTGATCCATTTCAAACTTTCTGCCACTTTCTCTGATCAGTATCAACAACTTACGCATCACATCTTCGCCCGATAAATCAAGTCTCGGATCTGGTTCGGTGAGGCCCAGTCGCTTAGCGTCTTTTACAATACCTGAAAAGGGCCTGGTGCCGTCATAATTGTTGAAAAGGTAATTGAGTGTACCGCTGAGTACCGCCTGGATGGCGTGTACTTTGTCACCTGACTTAAACAGCTCATTCAGGGTAGATATCACGGGTAAACCGGCTGCCACATTGGTCTCAAACAGAAACTGGCTGCCATATTTGCGGGTAGCCCATTTCAGGGCCAGGTATTTATCCATTTCCCTGGTAGCCGCAATCTTATTGGGCGTTATCACCGATATGGAAGCTTCCAGCAATTGCTGATATACTTCAGAGATTGTTTTGGAAGCAGTGATATCTATAAAGACGCTGTTTCTCAGGTTCATAGACTGCATCTTCTCCACAAAACTATCAATGTTGGAAGCCCCGGCCTTTTCCAACAGATCCGGCCACTGCCCCAGGTCCATGCCCTGCTCATCAAAATGGGCCTTTCTGGAGTTGGCGATACCTACCACCTGAATATTCAGGCGAAACTCCTTTACCAACATCCGCTGCTGCTGCTGTACCTGGCTCAGGAAGGCTTTTCCCACGTTTCCTACACCCACCACAAACAAGTTGATCTTCTTTACCTCAGACAGGAAGAAGCTCTCATGTAGCGTATTTAAAGCTTTTTTGAGATCAGACTTGTGAATCACCGCAGAGATATTGCGCTCTGAAGACCCCTGTGCTATGGCCTTAACACTGATACCATTGGTGCCCAGGGTATTGAACATACGGCCGCTCACCCCTACCTGGTCTCTCATATTGGAACCTACCAGGGCCAGGATGCTCAGATCGTTCTCCACCAATACCGGATTGAGTTTTCTCAGTTCCAGTTCCGTCTCAAACTCTCCGCCTACAGCTGCCGCAGCAGCCTCCGCATCGGCACTGGCTATTCCCACACAAATGGAATGTTCTGAAGAAGCCTGAGTAATCAAAATCACATTGACCTTAGCCTCTGAGAGTGCCTTAAACAGCCTGAAAGAGAAGCTGGGAATTCCTACCATACTGTTGCCCGACAAAGTCAGCAGGGCTATGTCTTTCACACTGGAAATACCACGAATGAGATGCTTTTCCTGATCCCACTCCCTGGTCACCTTCGTGGTGGGTCCGTTGGGGTCAAAAGTGTTTTTTACCCAGATCGGTATGCCCCTGTCAAGGGCCGGCTGAATGCTGGGGGGATAAAGCACCTTTGCCCCAAAATGGGACAGCTCCAGTGCTTCCTCATACGACACATGTTCCAATAAATGGGCTTGTTTGACCAAACGGGGGTCTGCCGTCATTAATCCGTTTACATCAGTCCAGATTTCAAGCGCACCGGCTTCGAGTATATTGGCCAGTAGGGAAGCAGTAAAATCAGATCCTCCGCGCCCGAGCGTAGACGTCTCTTTGTCTTCTGTAGAGGCCACGAAACCGGGGAACAAACTGACCTGTGGCATGTCCTCTTTAATCTCCCCTAAGCGCTTGCGGCTTGGCTCCCAAAGCAGGTTGGCATTACCGAATTGCTTGTCGGTGATGAGATAGTCTCTGGAGTCATATAACGCTATATCAACCCCCTCACCCTTCAGGTAATGATAGATAATGTGAGAAGACAATCGCTCACCGCAGCTCTGGATATAGTCAGAAGTGCGCGGGGTTAACTCCTTCAACAGGAAGATGCCCTTGTACATCTCTCCCAGCTGGGTAAAGAGCTTGTCAATAAAGCCTCCATCTTCTGATCCTGTAAGTTCTGCATAGATGCCGGCATGCAAGACTTTCAGCTTTGCCAGTGATTCTTCATAGCCTCTGTCTCTCAGAGCAGCCTGGTCTGCCAGGGCAATCAGTTGATTGGTTACGCCACCTACTGCCGAAACCACTACCACTATCTGATCTTCGGTGGCCGTAGTGCGAATGATCTGACCGGTTTGTCTGATGGCTTCTGCACTTCCTACTGAGGTTCCTCCGAATTTTAATACTCGCATTGCTTGGGTAATTGGTAATTGGTAATTGG
>DIYF01000122.1:43847-44669 GCA_002427745.1 Roseivirga sp. UBA6061
GGTAATTGGTAATTGGTAATTGGGTTTGAAACGTGATGAGATAAGTCGGGTTCAAATGCTCACGGCAAAGCAAAGCTATTAACCATTAACTCATCACTGATAACTAAATTATGTACCCGAAGAGGTCTGGTTTCTCGTTCAGGTATTCTGCCGCAAAATTCTTCTCTTCCATTCTTCTTCTCAATGGCTCTGCATCTTCTTTTCTCTGATGCTCAATACCAATCAATGCAGGACCTTTTTCCCGGGAAGTTTTCTTGGTGTATTCAAAGTGAACAATATCGTCATCAGGTCCGAGCACTTCCACCAAAAACTCTTTCAGGGCTCCGGCTCTCTGTGGAAAACGAACGATGAAATAGTGCTTTAAGCCTTCATGTAAAAGTGCCCTTTCTCTGATCTCTTCAGTACGGGAAATATCGTTGTTGCTGCCGGATAAAACGCAGACAACATTCTTGCCCTGTATCTCATCTTTAAACTGCTCCAGAGCTGCCAGGCTCAAAGCCCCCGCAGGCTCTACTACAATGGCGTCCCGATTGTACAATGACAACATGGTAGAGCAAATCATTCCTTCGGGAACCGTGACTACCTGATCGAGGTTTTGCCTGCAAATCTGAAAAGTCTGTTTGCCTACAGATTGTACAGCGGCACCATCCACGAACTTGTCAATATTTTCAAGGGTGACATTTTCTCCTTTTTCCAGTGACTTTTTCATGGCCGGTGCTCCGGCTGGTTCCACACCAATGATCTTTGTATTGGGAGAGAGTGTTTTGAAAACGGTAGATACACCAGAAGCGAGCCCTCCACCGCCAATGGGCATAAAAAGGT
>DIYF01000122.1:44740-45713 GCA_002427745.1 Roseivirga sp. UBA6061
CCAATGGGCATAAAAAGGTAGTCAATCTGAGATTTAGACGCGTCTAAAACTTCTAAACCTACAGTACCCTGACCTTCTATAACTCCCTTATCATCAAATGGATGAATAAACTTACTTCTTTCTTTAGTAGAATACTCTATCGCCAAATGATAGGCATCATCAAAAGTATCACCCAGCAGCACCACATCGACAAATTCCTTCCCGAAAAAGCGCACCTGATCCACTTTTTGCTTGGGCGTAGGAGCCGGCATAAAGATCGTGGCCTTTACTTTTAACAGCTGACAGGAGTAAGCAACTCCCTGTGCGTGATTACCCGCACTGGCACAAACCACACCTCTCTCCTGCTCCGACTTCTTCAGTCCGCTGATCTTATTGTACGCACCGCGAATTTTGTAAGAGCGCACCACCTGCAAATCTTCTCTCTTGAAAAGAATATTCGCATTGTACTTTTCCGAGAAATTGAGATTAGACATCAGTGGTGTTTCAGTCACCACTTCTCTCAGTCGCAACCTTGCTTTGCTTATATCTTCCAGAGTCGGTAGCTCGCTGGTTTTGGTTTGCATATATCTGTTTCTTTAACAAAGTCATTGCGAACAAAATGAAGCAATCTCCCGGGGATATTCACGTATTGAGGTGAGTGCCCACAACTAAGAGATTGCTTCGTTTGTTATGCCTTCAGAGGCAGACCATCTCGCAATGACTAATAATTACTATACCAGCTCCGCCTCGGCCTTCTCAACTGAAGGAGCATTCTCAGGACGAAGACTTCTTACAGCCTTTCCTGCCCTCCACATTTCTGAGTTGTGCAGTTCGTCCAGCTCTACCTGCAGCTTCTCTCTGTAATCTGCCTGAGAATTAGAATCAATAGAGTTCTTTGCCTCAATACCGTCAGTAACGGACTTATAGAGCTGCTCGAATACAGGCTTGGTAGCTGCATAGAACTTGTCTTTCCAGTCCAGAGCACCGCGCTGAG
>DIYF01000124.1 GCA_002427745.1 Roseivirga sp. UBA6061
GACGCTATTGAGGATCGTGTTTATCTGATCTCGTGTTCTATCTAATTTGCTCATTGGTCGTTTGCTTTTAATATTTCGTCATTTACATCTCTCAGGGCTATGTCATCAAAGGAGACCAGACCCGTAAGATCTTCTACCAGTGCCTCGCCCGCCACGGCCCGGCTGTTGAGGCGGATGTCCTCTTCTGCATAATAGCGGGCAACATCCTCGTTGGCCTCGTTGGCACTGTCAATCAATAATTGCTGACCGGGATAGAGTTCATCATCCAGGGATGACAGCTCCGGATTGTCTTCGATCAGGGCAAATACCCCGTCTATGTCTCCATAAACCTCGAGAGCGACATCAAGCATGCTCTGCCCTTCACATATGGTATAATATCGCTTACTCATAGCTGGCTCTTATTTCCAGTTTACCATTGGAATAGACATTCACTCGCTGCACGGTCATACCATCCAGTTCCAGCTGTTTCGCCATCTCCACACGCAAGGCTCCGAGGCGATCATCCTCTACATAGAGCCGAAGCCCCACTCCGGTAAAAGGGTGTTGTTTGAATTCGCCTTTGTTGGCCATCAGTATAAGGCCCTGATGTTGACGGGTACTTTCACCCAGTACGAAGTCATTATGCTTCACCTGTAAATCAAAAGTCTCGTCCAGGAGTATATCTTTCATCAGTGTTTTACTTTAGGGTTTTCAATTCTTGAATAGTCAGGCAGCTGCTCTGCTGCCAGTTGTGTTGAAATATGAGCGGCCAGACCAAGTCCTCCATCCGGAGTTAATACCGGGAAAGGTGGCTTCAGGGCACTGGAGAGTGTATTCAGGTAACTGTTGATCTTCTCCAGCTGGCTGACGAGTTCTTCTACCCTGATCAGTCCTCCATTGGCTCCCCCGTAGAAGAGTACTTCTTCTACCCTGGAGCATTTGGCTACAAAGGCATTCTCTGTAGAGTTACCAATCAGTACTACCAGCACGGAGCTGTCGACAGCCGGAATTTCCACCAGGCCTTCTGTTACGTTTTCGACTCCGGCCTTCAGGCGCACATCGAACATTTCCACGCCATCCTGTGGTAAAACCGTGCAGGTGAGTGTGTCTCTGTCTACTTCTTTGACTGAAGCCGGAAAAACCAGGTAGGGTGCCTTGATCATTTCCCTGAGTCGGTTCAATATTTGTTCGTCAAGTTTCATCTGATTCGTTTGTCTGGGCTATCAATGCTCCGAGTTCTACTTTGCGCCTGGCGCCTCTCATGCCAAAGGTGGTGGTCACCGAATCGATGACATAAGATCCGTTTTTAAGGTCCGGGTGGTCAGGGTCCGTGATCACGGCTGTCATGCCTGGCGTGGCATATGGGATCAGGAAGGTGCTGATATTCCCTTCATAGCCATCAAACTTGAGTTCTCCCAGCTTGGTCTCAGCCATCTCTTTCAATACCTTTTCATCGGTAACATTGTAGAAAAACAGCGTTCTCTGGTCCCCTTTGGCATCGCCAAGCTCCACTGTCAGGGTCTGGTTATCTTTGGTAATGGAGGTGGCCTTGACCTTAACCTTCACATCTTCCTTTCTCCTAAAGGTGAGGTTGTTCTTAATTACATTTCTGGCCATATGGTAGCCGACTCTGCCTTCAATCCGGCCATAAGCCATACCTATATAGAGCTCATGCCCCCGGAAGTAAGCTGCCAGGCCATAAGATTCTTTGAGTTTGTTAATGGCTTCAGCTGCCGAAACACCCGTGATACGATACTTATCGAGCTTTATCTCCTGAATATCTCCGGACAAGGTGATGGGAGTCGCGTTGCTTTCCGAATTGACCTGATCAACAATGTAGGTCACCACTTCCTTCACAGTAGTAGCGGCTTTCCAGACATGTTCGATATGCGTCCGTCTCAATAGCCAGGTGGGATCTTCGCATTCCAGCACCAGGGGCACATTAGGTTTGATCTTCTTCACATAGCCTTCAAACTCTACCTTGCTTTGCACGCCTTCATAGGCCAGGGTGATAGCAACCGGCTGCCCTACTTCAAAGTTCTCAGACAATAGCCTATGGGCACGTGGTAGTTTGAGCATGGCTTTATCATCCAGATTGCGCCAGCTCTTTTCAATTTTTACATCATTGATCTGGTTCAGGGTGATGTCCCCGATCTTTATTTGACAGGTAAGGGTAAACATGAACGTATTTTGAGATGTTGATTCGCCCGGATGAGCTCTACAGTTTTGCGGATCAGGTCTGGCTAATCAGATCGGTTCGGAAATCTTCGTCAGAAAAGCCGGTAATCTCATAGCGCTGATTGTTGTGCATACCGGGCTGACCGGGTACAGAGATATTGCTGATTGCGATATGGGTGATACCGAAGACATCCGTAATAAGACTCCGGATCTTAAGCGCCCTGCGTGCTTCATAGAGATAGCGCAGTTGAGCCAGTTCATTCCTGGGGTACTCCCCGAAATGATCTTCGTTGACGATGACTCCCGAAATCTTAATCGTATAGTCATTGACGCTGATCAGTTCTTTGACAGAGCCTCTTCGCTGCACCTCTCCTTCCCGGTTGACTCCTGTGAGGGCTGTTTTGACAATCTTCTTGTTTCCCGTCACTGTAATGATGGGTTCATTGGGAAGCTGATAGTCTTCCAGCATCACCGGCATTACCAGTGGCGTGCCGAGGTAGCTTTTGAGGTTGAAATCTTCATCGGTCACTTCCTGTACTGATTCCGGCTCCACCGGTACTCCATCAGGGTAGTAAGTGGTCAGCGGATTTTGTGTCTGCTCTTCATTCTCTGCCGGAACGAACTGCACCTCAGAATTGCTGTTATTACCATTCTGAAGACTGGCCGGGGGAACAACAAATTTCATTCTCCTGGCATTGAGCTGCTGGTAAAGCTGTCTTAAGTCAAGCTGATTGGGGGTTTTGAACTCTTCCATTTATTGGGCTGCGTAATTACCGCTGTTAAGGATTCTCAAAAACACTTCTTTCACTTTGGTCTCCACATCTGAGAGGCCCTCATCGAGGGTTTCGGCATGCACCTCCAGTGTTTCAATCATCTTTTCAAGGCTGATGTTGATATTGGTAGCCTTTTTACCTCCACCGGCTATATCGGTGGCACCTTCCTGGAGTGTGGCCATACTGCCCTCCCCTTCTGCTATGGCACCTGCTCCTGCCGGGCCTGCAATACTCGCACTGACCACTTTCTGTTGTGCAGCATTCTCTTTCAGGGCATCGGCCACTTTGGAATCAGCCAGTCTGAGCTTTTCATAGTTGTCTATTTCCTCCCTGACTGTTCTTTGTTCCCTTCTGCTCAGGTCACCGCTTTCCAGTGCTTCTTTCTTGGCCTTCAGATCAAAGCTGTTAAGCTCTACCTGGTTAGCTGCTCTCATATCTTCCAGTTCCTTCTGACGGTTTTGCAGGTCGGAACGGAGATCCTCTTTTTGCCGGGTATTGAGATTATCTACATTATTGACCCGCTTTCTGAGCTCCTCTCCTTTGGCCAGTACCTCATTGGTCTTTTCATGCATCTCGTTCATTTTTTTGGTGGCTTCACTGGCCTTATTGCTTTTTCGGGCAAAGGCCAGAATAGCCGCACCACCTGCCAGCAACAAGCTGATTACGAGAATGATGGGATTTGACTTAAGTACGGTGTTGAGGATGCGCTGCCCGGCTGCCATCAACTTAGTGGCAAAGGTGAGTTTACCGGTAGCTGCACTGAATGCTGTAGTGGCTACTGCCTGTGCTTTTGCTCTTACGGCACTGACTTTGGCCAGGATATTGGTTTTAGTCAGCAGGCCTTTATACTTCGTCCACTTAGAGCTGACTTGTGTAATGGCATCTCTTGCCTTTGAAACAAAGCCTATCATTTGCTGGCCCTGGCCAATGAATTCCTGAATAGCCGGGCCATTTTCTCCCAGGAACATACCAAAGCCTGTAGCCATTTCGGCTATTTTCGGACTGATGCTGTCCAGGGTTATCCCGGTCATTTCTGAGAAAGTATTGAAAGCGGGCACCAGGTTGGTTTGAATGCCTTCACTAATGCGCAGCCACTCTTCGTTCATGGCATCAGGCAGTACGCCTTTCATTACTTCTCCGGCTCCTGACATAACGGATGAGAGGGCATCTCCCACCGGCATAGTACCCACCGTACTGCCTATTTCCAGGAACTTATCTTTGGCTACATCTACAGCACCTGAAATGGAATCCAGCGCTCCGGGTACCTTGTTGATGATGTTGTCAGCGAAGTTGATCACAGCCTCTTTACCCTTCATCACCCTGGTCTCCAGGTTGTCCAGCATTTTGCCGGAGTTACCGGTATCGACTCCCAGTCTGGCCAGTACCCCGGCCATTCCTTCAAAAGTGCCTTCGGCCTTTGCTCCTTCCGAATTGCTTTGGAAGAGTGAGTTTGAGAAGGACTGAAACTTATCAAAGGCCTGATTGACCTTTGACTCCAGCCCTCCCAAACTTTGCTCCAGGGCCCCGGCAGAAGCATTTGCAGCTTCTCCTTCGGGCCCGAAGCTGAACAAGGAGCTCAGTCCGCCACCAAGGTTCCCCACCACCTGGTTTACTTTATCCAGGGGTGCTGTCAGACTCTCAAATGCCTCAGTTCCAGAAATTCTGTTAGAGCCAAAGCGCTCGTTTACTTTGTCTAGTGTTTTGGTAAATTGATTGATAAAACCGCTGGCCTTATCGTTCACTTCCACGATGTATTCGTATGTACTCACTGCGATTGGTCCTTTTCAAGTTTTCTGATATGCATGAGGAGAGTGTATTCTTCAGCCCACTCTGTATCGCTCAATGCCTCGGGGTTTTGAATGTTGAGATAGTAGCGAAGCTGGGTGTCGATGACACGGATGGAATTCCGGACGACACCCTTCGCTTCGTCTAGAGCTTTTTTATGTCGGCCGCGACTTCAGGTATCAGCACATCGATCTGGCCACATGCGGCATAGAAAAGGTCATCATCTTCACGGATTTGTTCGTCACCGTCTATCCAGCAGTTGTTTATGATGATTTCATTGAATCGCATAGGGCTTTTCTGCCCCTGACTCAGGGCCATGGAATAGATTCTTCTGGTCGGCTTTTTAAGGTAGCAGGTAAAGCCACCCTCCACGTCAAGTTTGAAGACATCTCCGAATTGTCTTTTCCATGTTTCGATTTGCTCCTGGGAGGGGCCGGCTTTCCGGCCCCCTGTTTCTGTTTGCTTGGACATAACTAAAGTATATTTCTGTTTTAACTATTGAATTCGATATCGCTGATGGTGATAGGCAGTTCAACTTCCATGTGTGTGTCGCCCTGGTTCAGCTCTTTGGCCTGCTCGGTAAACTCACAACCTTTGAGTGTATCGGTGGTGGCCTGTCCGCCTTCTACCTCGTAGGTCACTACAATGTCGAAGGGAAGGATGTCACAGATATCACTGCCTTTACCGGCTGCAATCTGAAGGGCTTCGAGTTCGCTTTGCAGCACTTTTACTGTGCCCTCGTACTCTTTATTGCCTCTGCCACGGGCTACGGGTTTGTTGCCCCTGCCGTAGATATTGACCTTGTTCTGGGTCACTTTATAACTGACTCCCTGGAAGCCCGAGATCGTACGGTCCAGGAATCTTACTGCTACATCTGAAAATGCGTATTCGTTTGTGTTAACTGACATGATTATGCTGTTGGATTATCAAATTTCAAATCGACCTGAATGTTGGATGAATACCCTACCGGGATAATGGAAATGGTTGCCTGGATTCCATCATTGGCCAGGATGTCCTGATTCGCATCGAGAATGAGTTCTGCGCTGCTCGCTTCTCCCTGACTTACCATCTGGGCGTTGAAGGCAGTTTCTACATTGGCCTTGTAGCTCTTCATCACTACCAGTGGCAACTGACCTTGTGCATTGAGGGTAATATCATCCTCAATTTCTCTGGA
This sequence comes from Roseivirga sp. UBA6061, assembly GCA_002427745.1. GTDB lineage: Bacteria > Bacteroidota > Bacteroidia > Cytophagales > Cyclobacteriaceae > Roseivirga. The sequence continues at coordinate 5,890 of DIYF01000124.1, forward strand.
GAGCACCTGATAAGCGATAGATTGTGCTTTATCGATTACACGTCCTCTGGCCAGGCTTGAGAAATCATCTGACTCACCGGTAGCGGTTCTGTCGCTGCTGAAGAAAAAGCCATTGATACCTGTGAAGGTGCGTGGCACGATGATGCCCTTATCGTGCAGGGCGCTTAAATCTGCTTCCTGAATATCTGCCAGACTGGTACCGTCACTCAGGAAGGCCTGTGTAAGTCCGAGGTCTCCGTTTTTCACTCTGGAAATTTTGCGCTGTACCGGCTGTGCTGCTGCTGCTCCCAGTGCTCGTCCTACTGCTGCTGCCTTCGATGCTGTAGGTGTGGCTCCATAGGGCTCAAAGCCCATCGCCACAATGGCTACGCGGTTATCGGAACCATTCGTATAGTCTTTCACGGCACTGACCGTACCCTGATAATCACGACCTTCCAGAATGACGCGCAGTGGTTTGTGATCTGTGGCGTAGGCTTCTGCCAGTGCCTGCGCGGCTGTCACGGCAGCGGCCACATCCTGATCAAATCCGTCTGAAGCAGTCACCACACCATCGGGAGTTCTGGCTACAGCCAGCAATCTGATAGCTCCATTAGCGGCCTCAAGCAGTTTTTTAGCTGAATTAGTGGCATTGCCCACAGTACAGATCTGAGCCATCGTAACGGTATCAGGCACGATCGAGATCCATAGCTCAGCACCGTCACCTGCCATTTCATAGAAATCAGCAATCTGGCGGTGTACCTTGCGGTCATCGCTGTCATAGGCAGATGTAATTCCAAGGGCTTCAGCATCTGCCAGGCTGAAGATTTGTGTTGGTGTATCGTTGGTAAGACTGGCTGGTGCCGGACCTGTCATAATCAGACCTGCCACATCATCCGCAGTACTTTCAGTTCGGCCCAACTGGCCATTCAAAATGTTTATACTAACATCAGGTAATCCCATGATAATAATTGGTTATAGTGGTTAATTCGCTTTCGCGATCCTGTTAAAATTTCTTTTCTGTTTTCAGTGTCAGGCCATTATGCCTGTTTGCTTTTTTTCTTCTTCTTAGTCACTTCCTTCACTCCTGCCTTATTCCAGACCAGCTTCACTATCAGGCCTGCGATGCCACCTACTATTCCGGTGATAAAGGCAAAGACCATCTGGCTCCCCACCTCTGTCCAGGAGAGGGCCGGGCTATTACTGGTCAGGAGAGCTGCCGCCAGGCTGAAGCACATCCCTGAGATTTCACACATACGATTTAAAATGCTGTCTATCATTTGTTTTTAATAGGTGTTAAAGCCGGGACGGATCCCGGACTTTAACGGGTCACAGAAACATACTCCTTCTGTTTTGCCGGCCCTTCCGGCATACGCTATCTATCATTGTGTGCTATGGATTGTGTCAGACTGTTCAAGCTCGGTTAAGGGTGTAATGGACCTAGTCTTCACATGATCCTTTCAGCTTATTCAAGGCCAGTCTATCAGAGACATTCGGCTTGTTTTGGGCTGTTTTTCAATCAATGATGTTTCAAATATGCGGGGCTGACCTGAGCTGTAAAACGGGTGGTTACCCAATGGTGCGGCAATTTGAACGACTGGGTACGAAAGCGACCCCAATGGACCTGAATGGCCTGAAAACCCACTTTTTGATCTCCAGTTTTGATGCAGACAATTAGAAATGATATCAAAACCGACAGAGAAATGAACGATCTAATCACAAGGAAACACTACACAAAGAGAATCGACCAAAGCACTTTGAGTCGCTTGCTCAGACATGACCTGCTGAGTAAGGAAGAAGTGCGGATTGATGAAGAGGCGATCGCCTTTTCTATCATAGACTGCCACCTGCAGGAGTTGTATGAAACGGACGGGCTGTTCAGTCCGCAAATGAGCAAGAGTGGTCTTCCGCTGACCGAATGGGTGGTAAGCATGGTACTTCATCAACTGTACAGCAAAACTGATGATAGCATTCCGGATGCAGTAATGCTCAACTATGTTTCTACCATGCAGGAGCTGGAAGACATCCGGACCGGCAAACTTGCCGTGGAGCTCCCGACAAAGGACCGGCATGAGCTGGACCAGGATATGGAAGAGCTTGATCCGGGGGATGATCCTGACTTTGAATCTCCCATGTTCTGGGGGATTTGAGCAGGGTGAGAGTTTCTTTCAGGAATGAGGAAAAAAATGTACCGGAACGGAAGGGTGAATTTGATAAAAGCCCGGCTGTTCCGGTATTTTTATGTAACAGAAAGTAGAGAAGAATTGAAGGAACAGAATCCATGGATATGAAAGTGAAGCAGGTAAGACAAAGTGATATTGTACGGAAAAGAAATACGCAGAAACGCTATGAAAAAGTGCGTGAACGCTGCAATGAGTTGTATAACGAACAGCGGATCCGGTGGGATGATGTGATTGAGACATTGTCGGAGGAGTTTGGGATTTCTCCTGCAACGATTGAAAGGAAAATATTAAAATCTGACTGAGTGCCTCAATCTGTCAGTTTGCCTCAGATTCATTAATCGCCTTTTTGATGGCCAGGTAGTTCACAGCCATTTCATTCTTCTCTTCTGCCTCCAGGCACTCGTTCATCGGGCTGATGTAATATCCCAGAAACAGCCTCTCCAGGGTAGCCAGTAATTCCTGCTTATTAAATCTTGACAGCTGAATCTCCTCTTCTTTCATAGGGACGGTAATGGGTTCTTTGATGTGAATGTCTGCTTTCGGGCAAAACCAAAAAGGGCTTAGTCAAAAACACCTCATCAGAATGACGAGGTGCTTTTTAAACGAGGATTAGTAAAGAGGAACGGTTACTTTTCTTCTTCTTTCATAGCGTTTGTAGTGCTCTATTGACTTGGTGAGCATATCCACTTCATGCTGCAGTCTTTTGGATTCGGCCCGGGCACGTTTAATCTCGTTGGTTTCCACACGTCCTGGAAACCAGGTGTCTTCGTATTTTTTAATAATGCGGTCAGCCCTGCCTTTGCGCTTTTTAACCATGCGCAACTGAATTTTCATTTCCTGGTATTTGGGTGATGGTTCTGGAGTTTTCTTCATTTGAGAATTTCTGGTTTTGGGTTTTTGATCTCCGTAAGCCAGTTCTACTCCCATAATCCGGGTGTTTGTTTTCAATGCAAAAAGAATCCGGTCGAATGACCAGCCGGTAAGTGCTACTAATTCGTCAATGGTTTTGAAGCGGATCCAGCCGGATCTGTATCTTATTCTGATCATGGTATTGTGCTTTTGGAGGTTAAGAGAGGCTATCTCAATCAGGATGATGAAAATCCGTCTTTTGAGATAGCCTCATAGGATTCCCTGCCGGTCCGGAGGCTGGCGAGTCTGTATACTTGTAAGGAATTCAAAGTTTAATAAGTCCGGCTGTACCAGCCGGCAATGGTATCAGTTGGAGGGTGTACTCATTTACACCATGGCAAAAGACATATTCTCGAGCTGTCCTTCTTTGATGGTAATAAAGAAGGTTTCTTCCTGAACAACACTGACTCCTATTTGAGACAGTTCCTGCATCTGGTCCTTATCATCCCGACTGGCGATGATCTTGTCTTTATCCACTTCCACACGGGTTCTGAGGAAGTCCGAACCGGTTTCATTGAGTGTTTCAATCACCTTATTCCAGGTAATGGATCTGGGCTTGCTGACCTTGGGGGTACCTGTACGGAAACCGATTACGCCATGTTGGAGGTCCATACTTCTTTTTTTCCGGAACAGCTCGTCCTTATTGTGGATGCCAAAGGCTTCCAGTTTCTCCATTGCCTTTTGTTTTTGTTCGAGCAGGGTCTCGGCTTTCTTATGGTAAGTTTTTCTTACCTCCAGCAGTTGTAGCTCTTCCAGGGCTTCCAGTTCTTTGATTTTACTGCTTGCTTCAGCGAAGCTTCTCATTACTTCTCCTACTTCTTCTTTGGAAGGGGCTACTACAATTCTCTTTCTGATTCTCTTTGCCATGTTAAAATATTTTGTGTTTTGTTTTGTGTAATTCCACAGGTCAGTCCACTCTTCTCCGGGCGATCCATTTTCATGATCTGCCATATACCCGGCTGGTGGTCATTACCTGCTTATGTTCTATTCACTTCATCCATTTCCTGTTGAAGTGCCCAAATGGTATGCTGTAATGAAAACCTCCTGTCTTCCAGGTCTACATCACATTCTTCTGCAGCCCTGATCTGGCTAATGGTATTTCTGAGATGCGACTTAAGCGTCTCCATCTCAGCGGTTGCCAGTTTCAGATAGTCAAACCGCAGCTGTTTCAGCTGATCGGAAAGGCTCCGCAGCTTGCTCTTCTTATCCTGGTAGGTTTGCCCCAAAGGCTTCTTCTCCAGGTTTTCTACCTGTATCAAGAGGATGGTCAATGACTTTTGAAGCTCTTTTATCCTCACAAGCAGCTCTTTTCTTTGCCTGATATCCTGGATTCTTTGCTGCATTGACGTCCATGCTTTTCCGTTTAATGATTCTTTTGCTTCCATTCTCTTTTGCTTTCTGACCTGTACTGTTTCTATTGCTGCGGTCCGCTGCTATTCACCATAATGAACACCACAGACTTAAGTCTCACACTATCACCTTATTGGGCACACCCCCTGATCTTTTGATAGTTTTTTATGTCCATGAATCTTATCATATTTGTATGAGTTTGTGAGAGTAAATATATTCAATATATTGAACAAAAGCAAATTTTGAATTCAAAATAATGAACAATGCTTGATTTAAATACTATTGGTAGTAAACTGTCTCTTTACCTGGAAAAACACAACATTTCAGCAAATCAAGCGGCTCGCATGTGCGACATGTCTCCTTCTCAAATGCACAATATTTTGAATGGAAAAAACTATGGTATCCAGCATTTTATCAAAATCATGAATGGCTTTCAGGATTTGAATATCCTGGAGTTATTTGATCTTGACGTAACGACTCTGCAGAGGATGGGAGTAACTTTCGGAGACAGCCACAAAGGCCCGAATGAGCCTAAAGCTTACGACCTTGATAGCTCCCGGGCCTTACCTGTTGTAAATGAACCAGGCCCACCCACGATCAAGCCTGTTATGGTTACCATGAATGATGAAATGGCTGAGAACATCGCTTTTGTTCCTATTAAAGCTCAGGCGGGTTACCTTCAGGGATATGCCAATCAGGAGTATGTGGAAAAGTTACCTTCTTTTGGTTTACCGGGCTTTCAGAATGGCACCTTCAGGGCTTTTGAGGTGGAAGGACATTCCATGCTACAGATAGACAACAAAGGTTTTCACCCGGGTGATATCACCATCAATCAATATGTGGAAAGCCCACACCAGATAAGGGATGGGCGGGTTTATGTGATTGTAACGCCTGATGGCATGCTGCTAAAGAGGTGCATCAACCGACTGGATGGAGAAATCCCCAGGCTGATTTGTAAGTCAGATAACCGCTCGGGAGACTATCCTGACATCCCGCTTTCTCCTGATCAGATCATTGAGGTATGGGAGTTTAAGGCAAACATTACACGTTATGCTTCTCCTCCGGGTGATGCCTATACCCTGATCAATGACCTCAATGTGCGGATTGCCATTCTGGAGGAAAAAATGAACCTCTGACAAGAGGATTAAATAAAAAGGGCCCCGGTCCTGTTGATGTCCGACCGGGACCTGCTCAAGTCAAAGCAACTCTGCCATATCCAGCGGTGTTTTTCTTATTCGCTTACCGGTGGCAGCAAAAATGGCGTTCATTAAGGCCGGAGTAAGGGGTGGCACCCCGGGCTCTCCTACCCCCAGGGCAGCATCTGTACTGGGCACAATGTGTACATCGATTTCCGGAGTCTCATGCATACGCAACATTTTATAATCATGAAAATTACTCTGTTGCACTGCTCCGTTTTTAAAATCCATACCTCCATAGAGCGCTGAAGTCAAAGCCCAGATAATGGCTCCCTCGACTTGTCCTTTTACGAAATGAGGATTGACAGCTGTACCACAGTACAAAGCGGCCGTCACCTTATCTACACGTAGTGCACCATTGGCAAACGTCACTTCTACCACATGTGCACAAAAGCTCATAGCAAAACGATATACTGCAATGCCCTGACCTGAATTTCGAGGCATCGACTTACCCCAACCGGACTTCTCAGCAACTAAATTCAATACCTGTTTGGTTTTCTGAATAGCATCGATGGAATAGGGCTGACTATAGTGTTTCTCAGCATCTGCTCCGAGTTCAACCTGACGGTCGAGCATCTCCAGCCTGAAAGCCAAAGGATCTTTACCGAGTTTATGAGCCACTTCATCCATCATACCCTCCATAGCAAAGGCTGCTCTGTGCGGTCCCACACTACGCCATGCCCCGGTAGACAATGGCGAGTCAACAATGTGTTTTTCACCCAGCTTATGAGGAACGATATAGGGAAACCATGGCTCAGGAGACCAGCTCTTGGTAGAAATAACATTGGTACGCCAGCCTGTGACCTGACCGTCCTTCAGAGCCACTCGATGATTGTCGTGCTGAAAAGCACTGTTATAATCGCAGCGAATATCATCTTCCCTGGTCCAGGTGAGCTTTACCGGCACATCAAGCTTTGAAGAGAGCCAGGCTACCTCCACAATGTGCTCAGGGTAGAACTTCCGTCCAAAACTCCCTCCTGCGGGGAGAATGTGAATGGTCTGCTTTTCTACCGGTATGTTGACATACTTTGCTATTTGCTCACTGGCCCAGTTGGGGTTCTGCATGGTGGACCAGACTTCAATATGACCTTCTTTGATTTCAGCGACACCATTCATAGGCTCCATACAGGCATGGGCGTGATACGGGTTTTCATAGGTGGCGGTCAGTACTTCATCGGCTTCACTAATAGCTTTTTCCACATCTCCGAAGTTGCCGTAGTAATCGTGTACCTTCTCTCCGGGCGCCTCTACCAGTGATTGCATTTTCTCCTCCAGGGAAGCATTGCTGGTATTACGATTCGGGCCGGCTTCCCACTCTACCGCCAATGCCTTTCTGCCCTGCATGGCCGCCCAGGTGTTTCCCGCAATGACCGCCACACCATCCCGGACGATGAAATCAGCATCTTCGTAAATTCCGGGGACTTTTATCACATCAATCACACCGGGTACTTTGCGGGCTGATGTATCATCATAGCTTTTCACTTTGCCACGGTAGACCGGGCACCGCTCAATACTGGCGTAAACCATATTCGGCAGCTTCAGATCCAGAGCGAAGTATTTCTCTCCCCTGACAATCTTCGGAGTAAGCCGGTTTCTGACTTCTGTACCAATCAGCCTGAAGTCTTTATGCTCTTTTAGTTTGATTTCAGAAAGAGCTGGTGTCTCCACAGTCGGAGCAATGGACACCAGATCTCCGAAACTGACCTTTTTATTATTAGCCGGGTTCATCACAAAACCATTATCGGTATACAGGCCGGTTTTAGCCACTCCCCAATGCTTTGCTGCTGATCTGATCAACACCTCACGTGTGGTAGCAGCCATTTCCCTCAGGGGCTTCCACATCAACCTTACCCCACTACTTCCCCCGGTATTCGCCTGAAGTCTGTCATATTTCTTCTCATCGTGCAGAGCCTGCACTACCTTGAATGTATCCCAGTTGCCCCCCAGCTCATCACAGAAGATCATAGGCACCCCTGTACCGGTTCCCTGCCCCATTTCATGCTTGGTGAGCATAAAGGTAATTGAGCCGTCAGCATGGATTTCGCAAAGCACATTAGCGACAAAGCTTTCTTCCCTGACAGCTGCCTGAGCAACACCCGGCACCGTCATGGCAATGGCCAGACCTCCGGTAGCGGTGGTACTGAGCCTGATAAAGTTCCGTCTGTTCATAATCAGGCCTTACTGGCTCTTTTAATGGCTTTCTTAATTCTGGGGTAAGTACCGCATCGACAGATGTTGCCACTCATAGCGCTTTCAATTTCTGCATCAGAAGGATTGCTATTGCGGGTCAATAGTGAAGTAGCGCTCATGATTTGTCCTGACTGACAATAACCGCATTGCGGAACATCTTCCTCTACCCAGGCCTGCTGTACTTTTGAAAGGGTTTCTTCTGTAGCCAGCCCTTCTATGGTGGTAATATTTTTACCTGCCAGGCTCCCCACCGGCAGAGAGCAGGAACGGACAGCCACACCATCCAGCAATACGGTACAGGCACCGCATTGAGCAATGCCACAACCATACTTGGTTCCTGTAAGATCAAGAGAGTCCCTCAGCACCCATAAGAGCGGAGTTTGAGGATCGTCTTCTACCTGTAAATTCCGGCCATTAACGCTTATCGATATCATAAATGAGATTTTGATTGAAAAAGTTAATGATGCCTACGGAAAGGCTGTCTGAGGTTTGCATCAAACAATCCCAGAATCATAATTCAGGAATCGATAATGACTCAGAAGTCGCGTAAACCGTATTTTTCGACACAACAATCTCCTATTCGAACAAGCTATTGAGGCTTATGCACAAGACTTGCAGGTTTTGATTTCGGGCAGATTTTTGCCAATTTCAACCTCCGACTTTCCTCCATTGCAGCCCCTGGCAGATTTTTTATTTAACCTGTGTAAACATGTATAAGAAGTTATTTTACCCGCTCGTTCTGATCATTGTACTTTTTATCCACTCTTGCGGCAGCGATGACGATCCGGCAGTTATCACCATAGACAACCCTACGGTGACTGTGAATTTTGACGAGAACCCCTCTCAGGACCAGGTGATCACTACCATCAATGCCAGTACCAGCAAAGGTTTTCTTACTTATTCAGTAGACAGCGAATCACCCTCCACAGGGGCTACCTGGATTGACATTCGTACCGGAGAACTCATGGTTGATGATATTTCGGAATTTGATTTTGAAAAGTACTCACCGGCCGTGCTGGAAATCACCGTGAAAGTAACAAGCGGAGATGTCAACGAAACTGCCACCGTCACCATCAACCTGCAGGACATGCCGGATGAAGTAAATATCAACGACCAGACAGTCTCTATTGATGAAAACCCAACGAATGGCCAGGTTGTAACGACAGTGAGTGCCACGGTGGATTCAGGCACCCCCAGGTTCAGCATCAGCTCACAAACACCGGCCAGAACTTTTGCGATCGACCCTAACACAGGGCAAATCACAGTCGCTGATTTCACAGCCATAGATTTCGAGACCAACCCTACCCTGACTATGCTGGTAACCGCAACGAACGGTCAGGGCACCGATAACGCCAGAGTAGACATTGATGTCAACAATGTACTGGAGACACTCACCACACAGGATGAAACCCTGACCATAGATGAAAACCCGACCAACGGACAGTCACTGGTTACCATCATGGGTGACACCGACCTGGGCTCTCCGACTTTCAGTATTCAAAACGAGAGTGTTGCCGGAGCTTTTGCCATTAACGAAACAACAGGAGAACTCACTGTGGCCGACCCGAGTAAGTTTGACTATGAGTCCAACACCTCTCTGACAGCCAATATTGGCCTTACCAATGCCAACCTCCAGGCAACCTCGATAGTCACTGTTAATCTGAATGATATTTTTGAACTCTCCTGGACCGAAGCCACTGCCAATGCTGCCTTTGGAGGTGTTTATGGGCATCAGATTGTTAACCTGAATGGCACACTCTTTTCTATCGGAGGCATCAGGGGTATTGACCGTATCAATGAGGTATGGTCGAGCACAGATGGCAGCAACTGGACACAGGTAACCACCGGCAACACCATATTCTCAGCACGGAACGGTCATCAGGCAGTCATATTTAACAACAAGATCTGGGTGATTGGCGGCTTTACAAGCGGAGGTCGCTCTAACGAGGTATGGTCGTCATCTGACGGAGCCACCTGGACACAAGCTAACACTTCAGGAACCTTCTCGGCACGGGCCGATCATGCTGCCGTAGTATTGAATAGTAAGATATATGTTGTAGGCGGCAGTGACGGATCTATGCAAAATGATGTATGGAGTAGTAGTGATGGAATTACCTGGAGCCAGGAAGCCACCAGCGGTAACCTTTTTACTCCAAGACAAGCGCATTCTCTGACGGTATTCAACGGCCAAATGATACTGATAGCCGGAGCTGACCTTGATGGAGATCAGCTTTTGCGGCAAAGGAATGACATCTGGACCAGCACCGATGGTAAAACCTGGACAGAAGTAAGCGTTACGGGTAACCTCTTTGTGGAAAGATGGATTCATGGTGCTATTGTACACAATAACCTGCTCTGGGTGATTGGAGGAGATGATGATAGCGGCAACCGCTTTAACGATGTCTGGACTTCTCCGGATGGTGCTACCTGGACACAACAGACCGCCAACCCTGTATTTGATGTACGAGACCAAATGGCCTTGTTTGTCCTAAATAACAAGTTATGGGTAAGTGGCGGAAGTAATAACAACGGCATACTTACCGATATCTGGGTTTCAAATTAACTCCGACTTAAAAAAATCAAAGAGGCTGTTGGGGAACTCCCAACAGCCTCTTTTTTTTACAAGCCCCAATCTCTGGTCATTTTATCTGCCGCAATGATCCCCGAGAGGGTCACCCCCGGTATTCCCTGACCAGGATACACCGTATCTCCTACCAGGTAAGCCTTATGATGATCCAGGCGCGCATCCAGCATCTGCCAGGGCTTCACCGACATGTATTGAGGGTAGCCTCCCACAAAACCCCATTTACGCCCGGTCCATTTAGCCCATGACTTGGGAGTTGAAGCGTGCTTATAGATGATATTTTCCTTTTTTAAAAAATCACACCTCTCCAGCTCACTGATCACAGCTTCTGCCGCCCTGTCCTTATCCACTATCTTTTGAGCAGGATCTGGTATATGGGTACTTACTGACATAACAGCCAGTCCTTCCTCATCTGTCCGGGTAGCATCTTGCGGGTGGCTCAGACTGATAAAGATGCTGGCAGAGCCTGTTTCAGCGAGTCCTTCGGGAATATGAATCTGATGATGTATACTCTCAAACTCTCTGTGCGGCCTGAAACCTATACCCATCTGAAAGGCACTGTTCAGCTGAGAAGATTCCATCACTTTGCTTTGCAACTTCTGCCCCATCTCTCCGGACATCATTTCCAGTGTGTTATTGATGGGTAAACCTGAAATCAGATAGTCAGCCTTATACTCCTCCCCTTTATTACAGATAACTTTGTATCCTTCACGACTGCGCTCAACCTTACTGACTGCTTTTCTCAGAATCACCTCTCCCCCCTTGTCTTCAATATATTTCACAAAAGGATTGACCAGATTCAACAAACCCCCATCGAGGTAATAATTGGGGTAGTTGGTATAACACAATGCGGTAGCCCCAAAAAGCGCATTTACTTCAGCCATGTGGTTCTGTGCTGTTATCAGCAATTGCTCGTTGACAAAGTTGACAAAGGCTTTATTGGTGTGAAGTCCGTGTCTGGTCAGAAGCTTTTCCGTACTCATAAAAGCATAAGGCAGATGCTGTACCTGGCTGAGCGAGGCATTCATGGCTGACCGCCATAAATCGCTGAATCTGGATGGAGGAAATGCCGTTTGCGTCAAAGATGTTCCCCATACAAACCTGCTGACCCTGTAAGCTTCCTCCCAGAAAGATCGCTGCCCCCCTTTTCCAAAGACCCTTTCTGCTTCAGAAATCCACTGATTAAGATCTTCAAAACGATTGATAACCGAACCATCCTCCAAATGTACCTGCATGGGTAAGCTGAGATGTCTGGGAGTCAGTTCGATCCCGGTCTGATCCAGCACATACTGCAGAGGCATCTGATCACCCAGCCCCACCAACGTGGTAGCACCGGCCTCAAATACAAAGCCCTTGCGCCAATAAGAGCTGGTGCAACCACCGGGCTGCCAGTTCTGCTCCAGTACGGTCACCTTCAGGCCTTTTTGTGCCAAAAGCACCCCGGCAGACAGGCTTCCCATGCCGCTCCCCACAATCAACACTTCTGTTTCAACCACAATTATTCTGCATTATTCACTAATTCGTTCAGTATTTTTTCAGAATAGTTGAACAAAAGTTATGTACCTTATGTTCGGTACATGTTGCAAAGAAATAAGTAGTAAACACACTTTTTACTCAATCTTGAACATTAGCAAGTAAATGAAAGTAGCAGTTTTCCGAAAAGAACACTTTAATGCTGCTCATCGACTTCATAACCCGGATTGGACAGAGGAAAAAAACACAGCCGTTTTCGGCAAGTGTAATAACCCATCCTTCCACGGGCACAACTACGAGTTGATTGTGAAGGTAATCGGTGAGCCTGACCCTGACACAGGGTATGTGTGCGATATGAAAATCTTAAGCGATTTGATCAAAGAGCATGTCACTGACAGGTTTGATCATAGGAATCTGAATCTGGATGTTCCGGAATTCAGGAAGCTTAACCCTACTGCCGAGAACATTGCGGTAGTGATCTATAATATCCTGCGCGCCAAAGTGGATGAAAAACTTGAATTAAAAATCAGACTTTATGAGACAGAACGAAACTTTGTTGAGTACCCCGCTTAGCAAGTATACAGTGGAAGAGATTGGAGATGAGCATATCGGCACGTCTTATGACACGCCCATGAAAGCCGATGCCTTTGACATGGACGATGAGTTGAAAATGAAGCTGATCGAAGACAAGTTTAAGGACATTATGGAAATCATGGGACTGGACCTGAATGACGACAGCCTGAGTGGTACTCCAAGAAGGGTAGCCAAGATGTATATCAAAGAGATCTTCAGCGGGCTTAACCCTGCCAACAAACCCAAAGTGGCATTGTTCGACAACAAGTATCAATACAATGAGATGCTTGTGGAGAAGGACATTACCTTCTACTCAAACTGCGAGCATCATTTTGTACCGATTATCGGCCGGGCGCATGTGGCTTATTTCTCAAGCGGTAAGGTGATAGGACTTTCCAAGATCAACCGTATTGTAAACTATTTTGCCAAACGTCCGCAGGTTCAGGAAAGGCTGACGGTACAAATCGCCAATGACCTGAAAGCACTGCTGGAAACAGATGATGTAGCCGTAGTGATTGATGCAGAACACCTTTGTGTTTCTTCAAGGGGCATTCAGGATGTAAACAGCAGTACCGTCACCGCTCATTTTGATGGCAAGTTCAAGGAGGAAGGCACCAAAAGTGAGTTCCTGAGCTACATCCAGACAAAAGCCTGAAGTACTTATGAGTCTGACAGGTAAGAACCTTCTGATTGTCGGGGGCAGTTCCGGTATTGGTAAGGCCCTGGCCGAAATGGCTATTGCTGAAGGAGCCCGGGTAATTCTGGCCTCCCGTACAAACCCCGAACTTCCGGGAGCTTCTTACATACCTTTGGATGTGACCTCTATGGAGTCTGTCATTGACGGCCTTCCTGAGGTGCTGCATGGGGTTGTCTATGCCCCGGGTACTATCAACCTGAAACCCTTTCACAGATTGCCACCCGAAGTCTTCCAGCAGGACCTGGAAATCAATGTGATGGGTGCCATCAAGGTATTACAGGCTTGCTTTAAGCCTCTGAAAGCAGCTACAGGAGCTTCTGTAGTACTGTTCAGTACAGTAGCCGCCAAACTCGGCATGAACTTTCACAGCTCTATAGCGACATCAAAAGGCGCCATTGAAGGACTCGGTAAATCACTGGCAGCAGAATGGGCCGTACATGGTATTCGGGTAAATATACTGGCACCATCACTGACAGACACTCCCCTGGCGGAACGCCTGCTGGCTACACCGGAAAAACAGGAGGCTTCCAACAAAAGACACCCGATCGGTCGCTTTGGAAAATCAGAAGATCTCGCCCATATGGCCAGACTCCTTTTGTCTGATGAAGGCAGCTGGATCACCGGACAGGTGATAGGCATTGACGGAGGCGTAGGATCACTTAAACCCTGATATGGTCATTTCAAGGTCGGATATCGACAGCTTTGAGAAAAGGTACAGAACCAATTTGATCAATTGTCTTTCGGGATTTAAAAGTATCAACCTGATCGCTACAAGAAGCCATGAAGGCATTGCCAACCTGGGGCTCTATAGTCAGGTCATACACGTGGGCGCAAACCCGCCCCTGCAGGGCGTTCTGTTCAGACCAGCCGTTGTTCCGAGACATACCCTCGAGAATATTTACGCCACGCGTGAATTCACAATCAACCAGGTACATCGCAGCTTTTACGAAAAAGCCCACTGGACCAGTGCGCGCTGGGACGAAAACGAATTCAACAAGGTAGGCCTGACAGAAGAGTATACTGAAAACAACCACGCTCCCTACGTGAAGGAAAGTGCAGTAAAAGCCCTTATGGCTTTTAAAGAGCGCCACGTAATACAGGCCAATCAGACAACCCTGCTGGTGGGTGAAATCAAAGAGCTGATCATACAAGACGACCTTATCGCAGCTGATGGCTTTCTCGACCTGGAAAAAGCCGAAACCGTTACCGTTTCAGGCCTGGATAAGTATCACACGACCCAGGCACTGTCGAGGCTGGAGTACGCCAAACCAGACAAGTTCCCCGAACCTTTGTCTGAATAGCCGTCAATAGATCACGGCAATCTCACAAAACCTTCAAAGTTTTCCGAAGAGCGTCACAAGGAAGACCTCCTCTGATCGATGACCGGGACATATCCAGGCCAGTTGCGTTTCTTGATATAGTTGTTCACTCTTATCAAGAAGTTATGTATTTAAAAGCTGCTGTCATCGCCTCATTTATTACCGGTTCGGCCATTCTCTTTACGATGCTACCGGGAAATCCGGAAGAGCTGATCATCCACAATCCTGAAAACCAGAACGCAGTGGTGATTGAGCTTTTCACATCACAAGGCTGTAGCAGTTGCCCATCAGCAGACAGGCTCTTAAGCGAGTTCATAGACCAGTCAAGTGACAGAGCTTTGCCTATCTACGGACTGTCCTTTCATGTGGACTACTGGAACCGACTGGGCTGGAGAGACCCTTTCAGCGATCGCGAGTTTACAGAGCGTCAATATACCTATGCCGCAAAATTCGGTAACCGGGGAGTCTATACGCCACAAATGATCGTCAATGGTAAAACAGAGTTTGTAGGTTCCAGTAAGCGACAGGCCTCGAGTGCCATTCGCACCGCACTTGCCAGTACACCCACCGTACAAATTGAGACTACTGAAGTATCAAAGCATAAAAACACCATCAAACTCACCTACATGGCAGATCAGGCACCGCAAGGCAGCCTTGTAAACATTGCCCTGGTAGAGCGCGGTATATCAACAGAGGTGACGCGTGGCGAAAACCGCGGTCGAAAACTCGAGCATGATAATGTAGTGAGAGATTTTAAACAGCAGCCGCTCACTAAGAACGGTAGCGTAGCGCTAAGCCTCCCGAAAGACATTGACCTCTCAAAAAGCAGCGTAATATTCTATGCGCAGGAAAACAGCAGCTACAAAGTGCTGGGTGCCACCAAAGTGTCTCTTGATGCACTCACCCAATAATTAAAGAGTAGTATTTATCAACCAAAGCCTTTTTGCGTAGGTTTATACCTACATGGCGAAGTCAAAACTGATCGAGTTTCACAAGGAAGGTATTTACTGCCCCAGGGCTGATGTATTTATTGATCCCTGGAAGCCACAGAAAAAAGCCATCATTACGCACGCTCATGCAGACCATGCCCGATGGGGAATGCAGTCGTACCTGGCTCACGAAGACTCTGCTGAAGTATTAAAGCTGAGACTGGGACAGGACATCCAACTGGAAACACTGCCCTATGGAGAAAACCGCTCTATTAACGGAGTGAATTTCAGCCTGCACCCTGCCGGCCATATCTATGGCTCTGCACAGGTGCGCGTAGCATACAAGGGTGAGGTCTGGGTAGTTTCCGGGGACTATAAAACTGAAAACGATGGTTTCTGCACGCCCTTTGAACCGGTAAAGTGTCATCATTTTGTAACGGAATCTACCTTTGGCATGCCTGTATACCAGTGGCAACCTCAAAAAACAGTTTTTGATGAGATCAACCGCTGGTGGAGGCAGAACCGGGAAGCAGGAAAGAACACAGTACTTTTTGGCTACTCTCTGGGCAAAGCACAGCGAATCATTGACAATCTGGACCTGAGCATTGGTGAGGTTTTTCTTCATGGAGCCATTCGCAACACCAATGAAGCCCTGATTAAGAACGGAGCCCCCTTGCCCAGCCTCGAACTGGCCGACAATGACATTGATAAAAGCCGCTATAAGGGATGTATGATCGTGGCTCCGCCTTCTGCAGCCAACTCCAGCTGGATGAGAAAATTCCAGCCTTATGCCACGGGAGTCTGCTCAGGCTGGATGATGGTGAGAGGGGCCAAAAGACGCAGGGCGGCAGATCGTGGTTTTGTTCTCTCAGATCATGCTGACTGGAATGGCCTGAATGAAGCCGTGGCGGCAACGGGCGCTGAAAACATTTATGTCACTCATGGCTACACTGCCGTATACAGTCGATGGCTGAATGAGCAGGGCTTCAATGCACAGGAAGTGCACACCTTGTTTGAAGGAGAATCACTGGACAGCAAGAAGGAAGAAAAACCTGATGCCGCTGAAGCCAGTCAACCCACAACCTGAAAAAGCTTTCCCGGGTTTATAATCGCCCGACCTGAGCAGGCCAACCACACAAAACCCAGTCAACCTAATGATTGTCAGACATTTCTCTCTCGACAACAGCTTCATCTCACCCCAGACACCAACCTGACCCTTGAATAAACAGGAGGAAAACCCAAGGCTGTAGTGACAGGAACTTTCAACGGCTGTGAGCCATGTCATTTTCCATGAAAACGAATGCTTTTTTTAGATTCAACCTTCTTTCGTTTTTTAGGAGGCTTCTCTTATCTTTGCACGTCATTTTTAAAAACGATAAATAGAAATATGTCTTATCTGATTTATGCAGTCCCGGTTCTCGGGATCATCGGCTTGTTAGTAATGATTGTGAAAGCACAATGGGTTAACAAGCAAAACGCAGGAGACGAAAAAATGCAAAACCTTGCTAATTACATTCGAGAAGGCGCCTTGGCCTTCCTGAGTGCTGAGTATAGAGTACTTGCCATCTTCGTTGTTGTTGCCGGAATTTTATTAGGAGTTGTCTCCACTTTAGTAGAAACCACACACTGGTTTATCGTAGTGGCTTTTGTGATTGGTGCCATTTTCTCAGCGCTGGCCGGAAACATTGGTATGCGTATCGCTACTGCGGCTAACGTAAGAACTACCCAGGCTGCCCGTACAAGCCTTCCAGAAGCACTGAAAGTATCTTTTACCGGTGGTACGGTAATGGGACTGGGAGTGGCCGGCCTGGCTGTTTTCGGACTTAGTGTTCTATTTATCGCATTGTTCCAGTTCTTTATGAAGGGTGATTTTGCTAACGGTGGCGTTAGTGAAATGACTGTGGTATTGGAAGCCCTGGCAGGTTTCTCTCTGGGGGCAGAATCTATTGCTCTCTTCGCCCGTGTAGGTGGTGGTATTTATACCAAAGCAGCTGACGTAGGAGCTGACCTCGTAGGTAAAGTAGAAGCAGGTATTCCTGAGGATGACCCAAGAAACCCCGCTACTATTGCAGATAACGTAGGTGATAACGTAGGTGATGTAGCCGGTATGGGTGCCGACCTGTTTGGTTCTTATGTTGCTACTGTACTGGCTTCTATGGTGCTCGGTAACTATGTAATCAGCGACATGGGAGGTTCTATTGAAGGAGATCAATTCAACGGAATTGGCCCTATTCTCTTACCATTGGTGATAGCCGGAGCGGGAATTATCTTCTCTATCCTCGGTACGCTGTTTATCAAAATCAGCAGCAATGACGCTAAAGAAGCTCAGGTACAGGCCGCCCTTAACCGCGGTAACTGGGGTTCTATCATTCTGACAGCGGTAGCCTGCTACTTCCTGATCGACATTATGTTGCCAGAAACCATGACCATGAAACTCTTCGGAGAAGGTGCTGTTGAAATCACTTCAATGAGCGTATTTGGTGCGGTACTGGTAGGTCTCTTCGTAGGAGGAGCTATTTCTTACTTTACAGAATTTTACACCGGCCTGGGTAAAAAGCCGGTAATGAATATTATTCAAAACTCTTCTACCGGTGCTGCCACCAACATCATTGCTGGTCTGGCAACTGGTATGAAGTCTACCTTCGCTCCGATCATCCTTTTTGCAGGCGCAATCTGGGGTGCTTATGAGCTGGCCGGTTTCTACGGTGTAGGTATTGCTGCTTCTGCCATGATGGCTACAACAGCCATGCAGCTGGCAATTGATGCCTTCGGTCCTATTGCAGATAACGCGGGTGGTATCGCTGAAATGAGTGAGCTTCCTGAAGAAGTAAGAGAAAGAACGGATATCCTCGATTCTGTAGGTAACACCACTGCCGCTATCGGTAAAGGTTTTGCCATTGCTTCTGCTGCCCTGACTGCCCTGGCACTCTTCGCAGCTTATGTGACTTTTACAGGTATTGACGGTATCAACATCTTCAAAGCCGATGTACTCGCTGCCCTGTTTATTGGTGGTATGGTACCGGTTATCTTCTCTGCCCTGGCCATGGAGTCAGTAGGTAAAGCAGCCATGGAAATGGTAAAAGAGGTAAGAAGACAGTTCAAGGAAATTCCTGGTATCATGGAAGGTACTGCTACTCCTGAGTACGGTAAGTGTGTGGATATTTCTACCAAAGCAGCCATTCGTGAAATGATGCTCCCTGGTGCTATTACCATCATATTCCCTATCATTATAGGTTTTGCCATGGGTGCTGAGCCATTAGGTTCTTACATGGCAGGTGTGGCTGTATCAGGTGTGCTTTGGGCTATCTTCCAAAACAATGCCGGTGGTGCCTGGGATAATGCCAAGAAATCTTTCGAGGCTGGTGTAGAGATCGATGGTGAAATGACTTACAAAGGTTCTGAAGCTCACAAAGCAGCTGTGACTGGAGACACCGTAGGTGATCCATTCAAAGATACTTCTGGTCCTTCTATGAACATCCTGATCAAACTGACTTGTCTGGTAGGATTGGTGATTGCTCCTATTTTGGGTGGACACGGCAGCGAAACTGCTGATGATGCCAAAGTAGAGAACGTAAAAGAGATCACAGTAGAGCCAATAGAAGAGGCTATTACTGAATTAGCAAATACAGCTGATTAATCAGCTTTTTATAAAATGAAAAAAGGCCGTCATTTGAAAATGACGGCCTTTTTTTGTACCCTAAGGCAACCTTTTAATCTCTAAACCCATCCCCTAAGCAACCTAACTACTTGAAAAGAGTACGAATAACCGAAACCAGAAAATGAGCCATCAACAGATCGTTTCTTTCCTTTTATTGACAGGTATATCACAAGGAGTGACACTGGCCATTGTTTTGCTCACATCTAAGAGACATCGAAAGCTATCTAACACTCTGCTAGCCGTGTTTCTATTAAGCTACTCCTTTAAACTTCTCCTTAATACACCCTACAGTCCGTCCATTGGCATGGGGAATTATCTGGTTTCTGTCCTGCTTCTGGGCCCGTCCTTTTTCCTGTATATCCGGAGTGTTGTGCGTCCAAAATTTGTTTTGCGCACAAGACACCTGTGGCACCTTGTTCCCGCCATTACCTATCTGCTGCTCATCAACATCTTAACCACCACCTACTCCATTACGTCTTATGAGCAAATATTTAGTAATGACTCATTACTAGGCATCACCTCGCTGTTTCAGGTCGGAGTAGCCATTCAGGCAATGATCTATGTTGTCTTTGCCGCCCTGGAGATGAAGCACTACCGGAACTGGGTAAGCAACCACCACTCGGACTTAAAGCACATTAACCTCAACTGGCTTCGCTGGCTCACTTATTCATTTCTGGCGGTAACTATTATTTGGTGGATAGCCGGATACGCGGATATTGCTTACCTGATCCATTGGTTTGGAGAACCCTCTATGCAGGTAGCCTATTTCTTTTGGGCAGCCATGTCGGTGGTAGTATTGGTAATCGGCTACTACGGCCTGTTCCGACCTGAGATCTTTATTGACAGAGAATCAGAGCCTGCGCCTGCTTCCGCCAACCCTAAAAGACTAAACGAAACGGAGCTCAGTCTTTACACTGAAAAACTGCTGGACCTTATGGAAAGAGAAAAGCCTTATCTCGACCCCAAGCTCAAGCTATCTGATCTGGCCACTATGATGTCTGTAAACACAGGCATTCTTTCCCTCATCATCAATCAGGGGGCCGGAAAGAACTTTAACGATTTTGTCAATGAGTACCGGGTCACCGAATTTAAGTCCAGGGTGAAATCCGGGGACCACCAAAACTTCACCCTCCTGGCCATTGCCCTGGACTCTGGTTTTAACTCCAAGTCTTCCTTCAATGCGATTTTCAAAAAACTGACAGGCGTCACGCCTAATCAATTCAGAAATCAGTTTTCCTGAGCAATTCAATTGTACCGAAATCATTATTTCGGACGATCAGTCCTGCTGAAAACCACAGCTTTGGGTAAAAACATGAAAAAGGTTTTACTCATAGCCACATTGATTCTCACAGTGCACGAGATTAGTGCCCAGGAAGATTATCTCAATCCCCCACAGCTGAATGACGGCTGGGAAACACAATCAGCCGCAGATGCCGGCATGAACACCGGACTTCTTAAAACGCTCTCTGATAAAATAGACAGTGGCCACTACAAAAACATTCACAGTGTATTAATCATCAAGGACGGTAAGCTTCTGATGGAGAAATACAGTGGTGGATTTGACCGGGACAGAATTCATTCGTTGAGATCTATTTCAAAGTTTCTCACCTCTACCCTCTTGGGCATTGCCATAGACAAAGGCCACATTGCATCAAAGGAAGAGCCTGTCTTCGATTTTTTACCCCAGTACCAGGATCTTAAGACAGAGGCTAAAAACAAAATCCTCCTGAAACACCTGGTCACGATGTCAGCAGGACTTGAGTGGCAGGAATCCAATGTACCTTATGGTACTGATGAGAATGACGAAACACAGATGTACCGCAATGGCGAATGGGTAAGGTACACCCTGTCCAAGCCTGTGGTCTCTGAGCCCGGAATCAAATTTGAATATAGCGGAGGCCTGGCTAACACCACTGCCGCTGTGCTGGAAGAAGCCCTCCCCATACCAGGCCTGGACTTCGCAAAAAAGCACCTCTTCTCCCCACTTGGCATCAGCGACCTGACCTGGAGAACCCACAAGCAAAACAACTGGCTGAATGCCGCAGCCGGAGCGAGTATGAAGCCCAGAGACCTCGCCAAAGTTGGTCAGATGTATCTCAATGGCGGCACCTGGAAAGGCAAAAGGATACTTAGCAAAGAATGGGTGGTACAGGCAGGCTCTCCCCAGGTAGGAGGCGGACAGATAGGCCCCTTTACACTCTCCTACGGTTATACAGCCCTGGTAATAGAAAAAGGGCCATCGTTTATGCCCTCACTGAAAGGCTATGCTGCCACAGGTAACGGAGGACAAATTCTATGGATACTCCCCAATGAAAAGGCTGTAGTAGTCATGACAGGGGGAAACTATAACAATGAACTCTCCCAGACACAACCTATGGACATGATGATCCGCTATATCTATCCCGCTATGACTCACCGGAACAACTAGAGCAAGAAACACAAAAGGGTACCTGTAAACAGAAAGCGGCTGTCTTAAAAGTTAAAGAAACCGTCATCACGAATGAAATGAAGTGATCTCAACCTCATTTACGGGTAACATGAAGAGATTGCTTCACTTCGTTCGCAATGACCTATCACTTTTAAGACAGCCGCTCGGTTATATTATCCGGGCAGCCCTTAAAAGAAACTCCCCAGTGTCTGCGACTGTGTAATGGTGCTATTCTCATTGGAGGCATAGAAGCCTTCGAAATTCAACACCTCTCCATTGCTCCATACAGAAGCCTGGGCCTGATTACCCCTTATCCGGATATTGATAGTAGCCACACCATTCAGGTAGGGTGTAAAAAACTGAATGCGTGTGTTATGGGATTTACCCTCACCCAGATCTTTGGTATCAAAACGTCTGATTTTCCCTTCGTAGGTTACACCACCCAGCCCGTTGCGGCCGGCTCCGGCATTCAAACCATACTGCACAATCAAATCGTCTCCATCAATTCTGATAAAGTTAATCTGATTAGCCACATTAATCGGAATCGTATTCTTTCCACTGATTCGTTCGGCTTGTAATACAAAATCTCTGCTTTCCAGCAAACCACTTGCCTCCTGCTTCTGCAGTTCAAACAGTTCCAGTCGTTCTTTCTTCCTTTGCTTTCTAAGTTCCTTCCCTTCCAGTTTCTCTGCAGTCTTCTCTACTGCGGTATCTTCCTGGGCCATGGCTGCGGTTGCTACAAACATCACCGCCACCAACATCATCATATACTTCCTCATGACCTTTGTTATTTAAATGAAACATGTTAAAAATGTCAATCGACATCCTTCCTGACCATGCTTGTACAACAAGCGTACCTAAAAGCTTCTTCTAAAAAGAAAGTCGCTGACCTTTGTAAGATCAACGACCAAAATTTCATGTTCGTACATTGGTTAAAATGACTACTCGTAGCGCAGACAGGTAATAGGATCCTGACTGGCCGCTTTTCGTGCGGGGGCAATACCAAAAGCCACCCCTACTGTAACGGCCACACCAAAAGACAGTATAATGGAGCCAAAGCTTACGATGGTGGGTATATCCGCCAGTTGTGCAATACCATAAGCAGCACTGAGCCCCAGTATGACCCCGACCGTACCTCCGGAAAAGCTGATCATCACAGCCTCCAGCAAAAACTGATAAATGATATCAATTTTGGTAGCGCCCAGCGACATACGCAATCCAATCTCTTTGATACGCTCCAGCACGGAAGCCAGCATAATGTTCATAATACCAATACCACCCACCAGCAAAGAAATACCGGCAATACCTCCCAGTACAAAGTTGAAGATGTTTTTAGTACGCTGCTGCTGTTTCAGAAGCAGCTCCGGAATACTGATTTCATAGTCTACTACCTGCGAATGCTTTCTCTTCAGCATTTTAGAAAGCACCTCCGCGATGCTACTGATTTGCTCTGTATCCTTCACCTTGATAACCAGTCTATCCAGTTGATGGTAATTCAAAGCACCTCCCTGTTTGTTGTTTTGATTTCTGCGGGCCTCCTGAATCAGGGCATTGGTAACCATAGCCCGGTTTTCATAGCGAATCAGTGCTGTACTGAAGGGCGTGTAGATATCCATATTATAATCACGGATCCCCAGGTTGGAAATACTCTTTTCAGAAATCACCCTGTTCTCCAGCACACCAATTACTTTAAGCCAGTGTCGGCCCACCTTCAGGTATTTGCCAATCGGCTCTTCAGAACTGAAGAACTTTGACTTAATGGACTTACCTATGATACAAACCGGCTTACCCAACTCAAAATGCTCTTCATTAAAGAAAGCACCCTCATCCAGTTCAAAACCCGAGATATCAAAATAGGTATTCTCTACCCCGACCAGCTTAGCCGTTCTGCGAAAGCCATCTCTTGAAGCATTAGTATCCAGTATAATTTCAGGGCTGATTGCTTCAATACCGGGAATGATCTTCTGGATACTTTCCACGTCCAGGAAGTTGAGCCCGAGAGACAGGTTCTTTTTCCCCTTGGCATCGCCCACAGCTGCCGCCTGTTCTTCTGATACTTCTCCCTCAGACTGCTCTATTACCGGAGTAATGACGATGTTGTTAACCCCCACCAGCTTGATCTGCTCCAGAATCTCCTGCTGAGCACCAGAGCCTATCGCCAGCATGGCAATCACAGCCGCCACACCAAAAATAATCCCCAGCCCGGTCAGTAGAGAACGCACCTTGTTTGCAAACACAGCCTCTGTGGCTATGGCAAAATTTGTAAGAACTTTCCTGACCATGATCAGTCGTTTCTTGCCAGTGCCTTATCCTTGATATCGTTATTCAGCAGCTTGATCTCCTTGCTTTCAAGCCCTTCCGGATCTGAGAGGTAAATGGATGCCCCCTCTGTCAAACCTGCCAGTATGATTACTTCATCAGCATTTGACTGACCCAGTATCACTTCCTGCTTCACCATACCCGCACCATCTCTCTGGATAACATAGGTAATAGAGTCTCCCTGACTGTGAATACCTTCCACCGGTACAAACAGTACATCCTCTACTACATCAGCCACTATATTATTACTGGTTGTCATACCAGGGCGCAGTGTGGTATCTGACTCATTTATCTCTATCAGGATCTCAAACACCTTGGCATCGGAGTTGGGCCGCTGCTGCCCCATATTAGCCACTTCCAGTACAGTACCTGTTAAATGTTTATCCGGAAAGGCGTCCAAACCGATATCTACCACCTGTCCCTGTTGTACTGTATTGATATCTACTTCATTGATAAAAGTTTTGGATACCATTTTAGTCAGATCTGGTAGCGTAGCCACTATAGGGTCCCAACCTGCCACACGACCACCCTGCGCAATCTTGTTACCCCGCCAGTCTCGCTTGTAAATAAGCATGCCCGCCTCAGGGGCAGTAATGGTAAACTGGCCACTTACCTTGATCAGGAAATCAAGTCGGTTCTGATCTTCATCCAGTTTGGCCTGAGCTGCCTGCATTTTGGCAATAGCCTTATTTACCTGCAACTCATAGTTCTCTTTGGTTCGCTCGTATTTCTTTTTGGCGCGATTCAGGTCCATAGTCTTTTCCTTGATCACTGCCGGTGGCTCAAACTCAGAGTTGGTAAGCACGAGTTTCTGTTTTTCCATTTCGTAGAGCATATTGTCCATTTCGTCCCTGGCCTTGCGAAGCTCCATGGCTGTATCGAGTTTCGCCTCAGCAAACTCTGCTGAGCTGATCTTCAGATCATTCTTTTTTTGTTCGATTTTCTGCCCCAGTTCCGATTGATCCAGTCTCGCCACATAATCTCCGGGCTTCACGACCGTGCCCTCGTCTATAATATGGCTGATGGTAGTTTCCCAGACATTTGCCTGACGCATACCTTCGGGCCCCATAATTTTCACTGATTTCTTTGCAAAGAGCTCTCCGGAAGCGGTGACCTCAGACTTAAAAATACCGCGCTGTACATCTACGGTAACCTCGCGACTGCCTGTCGCGCCATTGTTGACCCGGGTGATAAAGAAGATTATCACAGCGACCACTATGCCTGCGACAATCGTAACATTTCTTTTTTTCATGATTTGAGGTGTTGTTTTTGAGTTTCGTTGTTAACTACAAATATAGTTTACAAATAGTTGATTCGACCTTTTTTAACATTTTTTATAACTAAAAAGCAATTACCCTCTTCACAACTGTCAACACCTCGATGCTTCTATTACTAATACGATGTAATGCAGACTCTCATTACATAATTAATACACTTCGTAACCAATGAATTGGTTACAATTTCAGATGTTCTGTGAGCAAAGAATGTTTGAAATAAAACAGTGGCTTTTTTCAGCTCGTGTTTTACCAAAATCTCATTTTCAACAATGCAATCGTTTACATTACGTAAAAATTAACTTTTGAAGGTGTTTTCACACCCTAATGAAAACGTTTTCACAAAAATCACCTCCGTTAATCACCATTTTTTACCCTTCATCGCTTTTGATTTCAAAAGTCGATACACTTGATTTGTACCAAGCGCTTAAAACTTTTCTGAACAAATCGACACTATTAACAAAATTTCATTATGGATTATTCATCTTTTAGCGAAGCTTATTTGGCTCTGGCAGATCCCATCAAAGAGGTAGGATCTGTCGCTAATGAAGTAGTCAAAGAAGCGGCTCCTACCAGCGAAGAGTTGGAACAAGCCATTACCACCGGGCTGTTTACTGCCAACAACATCTGGATGATGCTGGCTACTGCCCTGGTATTTATCATGCACCTTGGCTTTGCAGGGGTTGAGGCAGGTTTTGGCCAGGCCAAAAACACTGTCAACATTTTATTTAAGAATACCCTCACTCCCATCATCGGGATACTTACCTTTTTCGTTTGCGGCTTCGGGCTTATGTACCCGGGTTTTGACACTCCCGGATGGTTTGATTTCGGTGGATGGTTTCTGAATATGCCGGCCAATGGTACTACCGCTGATTACAATGTAGGTTATACGTATTGGACCGAGTTTCTCTTTCAGGCCATGTTTGCTGCTACAGCTGCCACCATCGTTTCCGGTGCCGTAGCCGAGAGGATCAAGGTTACCTCCTACCTGGTGTTTACACTGATCTTTGTAGGTCTGATCTACCCTATTGTAGGTAGCTGGAAGTGGGGCGGTGGTGCCCTTGATGAAATGGGATTCTATGATTTTGCGGGTTCTACCCTGGTACACTCAGTGGGTGGCTGGGCAGCCCTGGCGGGCATTATCCTGCTCGGCCCTAGAAAAGGCCGTTTCGCCAAAGGAAAATCTAATGATCTGCCTGGGTCTAACGTATCTCTTGCGGTAATAGGGGTATTCCTGCTCTGGTTAGGCTGGTTTGGTTTCAATGGTGGTTCT
Source organism: Roseivirga sp. UBA6061 (assembly GCA_002427745.1). Lineage (GTDB taxonomy): Bacteria > Bacteroidota > Bacteroidia > Cytophagales > Cyclobacteriaceae > Roseivirga. Next base: position 32,221 of record DIYF01000124.1, read on the forward strand.
GTATTGTCAGGCGATCCGGGAGCCACTTCACTTGTACTCCTCACTACCTCTCTGGCCGCTTGTGCCGGTGGGCTGGGCGGAGGCCTTACAGCCTACCTGGTGAGTAAGAAACTTGACCTGGGTATGGTGCTCAACGGCATCCTAGCAGGGCTTGTAGGTATTACGGCAGGTGCAGATGTTATCTCTCCTTCTGAATCACTGTTGGTTGGCTTTATTGCCGGTATCCTGGTAGTATTTGGTGCAGTTGCCCTCAACAAGCTCAAGCTTGACGATGTAGTAGGTGCTATTCCTGTACACCTGGTTTGTGGTGTCTGGGGTACCCTCGCTGTAGGTATCTTCTCCAGCAATCCTGAGCATACCTTCTGGATTCAGTTGAAAGGGGTAGCCATTTGCGGAGCTGCTGCCTTTGCCGGAGCCTTTGCTATCTTCTTTGTGCTGAAAAAGCTGTTCGGCATCAGAGTATCTGAGCAGCATGAGGTAGAAGGACTCGACAGCCACGAGCACGGCATGAGAGGATATACCATCGTATATGACGAATAATCATCATCGCTCACAATAAAAAAAACAGCAGTGGAACTTCTCCGCTGCTGTTTTAGAAACCCGGCCTGCACAGGACTCCTACCTCCTGTACAGACCTGGATGGGTTTCTCAGTTAAATCATCTTTAACCTGACTTCAAATTAAAATGAAAAACATAAAATACCTACTTGCTTTGGTAGCTTGTTTTTACATCTCAAGCACTGCCACAGCACAAGAAGAAGAAAAAGAAGAAAATCCCTTTAGTCTGTCCGGTAGCATAGATACTTACTTCCGGGCCAACCTGAATTCCGGTAATGTACCGGGCGATGGTTCTACCCTCGCTCCCGGCACATCCTTTGCCAACCTGCCCGGCTTTTCCCTGGGTATGGTCAACCTTATCGGAACGTATGAAAGTGGTAAAGTAGGTGTGGTAGCGGATATGGTATTTGGTCCGAGAGGACAGGAAGCTGTATTCGGCTCAGTTACCAACTCCAATATTATCAATCAGCTCTACGTGTACTACAGCGTATCAGATAAAATCACGCTGACCTTGGGTAACTTCAACACCTTTCTGGGTTACGAAGTGATCTCTCCCGCAGGTAATTTCAACTATTCCACCTCTTATATGTTCTCTTATGGCCCGTTCTCTCACACAGGCTTTAAAGCAGACTTTGATCTGGGTGGAGGCTTCTCGCTGATGACCGGCCTTTTCAACCCTACTGACGCGACTGAATTCAACCCTACCGGATCTTATGTCGGTGGTGTTCAGCTGGGCTATGCCAACGACAATTCATCTGTCTACCTGAACTCTATCATCAATGATGGCTTTACGCAATTTGATATCACGGCCGGTACCAATGTATCTGACAATGTGTACCTGGGGCTCAACGCCACCACCGCTTCTGATAACTTCAGCGGGGTAGCCGGTTATGTACAGGTAGCTACTTCTGACGCCCTGACACTGGGCCTGAGAGGTGAGTATTTCAGTGATGAAGGTGTAGGCGTACTGGCTCAGGATGAAAGTGTATTTGACCTTACATTCTCTGCCAACTACTCCGTAGGCAACCTGACGCTGATACCTGAAATCAGGGTAGACACACTTTCGTACGATGGTTTTGCTACAGATGCAGCGAACCCTGGTACGATGAGCAGCAAATCACTGTCATCATTTTTACTGGCAGCTGTATTTTCATTCTAAAAACCACACGGCCCTGTTTATGAGAATGGCAGGGCTGAATAAAGATAATTCAGTGGGAGCAGATGACCCTCTCCTGCTGTGTTAGTTCGATTCTCAGAACAATTACTGGAGACCGTCTCGGGGTGAGGCGGTCTCTTTTTTTATGGCGGTTCAGTTCATTCTTCCCCTACCCTGTTGTAGCTTTAGCCGCTCATGAATTACCTATCTGTAGAAAATCTTTCCCGGACCTTTGGAGACCGTACCATTCTGGACAATATCTCCTTTGGCCTTACTCAGGGGCAAAAAGTAGCCCTGGTGGGCGTCAATGGCTCCGGCAAGTCTACCCTGCTGAAAATACTGACCGGCATTGCCAAACCTGATACCGGTGAGGTGGTGTTTCGCAACGATATTGTAGTACGACACCTTTTGCAAAATCCGGAGTTTGAAACAGGCCAGACCATACTGGATGCTGTATATGATGCGGATGATCCGGCCCACAAGCTGTTGCTGGACTATGAAAAGGCACTGCTAAGCGGAAGCGATAAGCTCACCGAGCTGATTGAAAAGATAGATACAGCCGGTGCCTGGGACCTGGAAAGTCAGGCCAAACAAATACTGGGCAAGCTGGGACTTCATGAGCTGAACCAGGAGGTGACCAACCTCTCCGGAGGACAGCAAAAACGCATTGCCCTGGCAAGGGTATTGATTCAAAAACCAGACCTCCTTATTCTGGATGAGCCTACCAACCACCTGGATATAGAAACCATAGAGTGGCTGGAGAGCTACCTGAGCCTTGCCAACATGGCCCTGATACTGGTGACGCATGACCGCTATTTTCTGGAGAAGGTCACCAATGAGATCATTGAACTGGACCAGGGTCATTTACATCACTACAAAGGTGACTACGGTTTCTTTCTGGAGAAAAAGGCCGAAAGACATGAAGCTGAAGCCAGCTCTATCGACAAGGCCAAAAACCTTTACAGAAAGGAACTGGACTGGATCAGACGACAGCCTAAGGCAAGAGGCACTAAGGCCAAATACCGGGTAGACGCCTTCAACGATACCAAGGCAAAAGCCTTTAGCGGTCAGACTACGCAGGACCTTACGCTGAAAGCTCAGGCTTCCCGACAAGGAAAGAAAGTGCTGGAGATTGAAGGGCTGGGTCATGGTTTTGGAGAAAAACCCTTGTTCTCAGGTTTTGACTATGTCTTCCCCAGAAAAGACCGGGTGGGGATTGTAGGTGCCAACGGTACCGGCAAAACGACCTTTATCCGCGCCTTGCTGGGAGAATTTGCCCCCAACGAAGGAGAGGTGATCAAAGGACAGACCACAAAGTTTGGCTATTACCGTCAAACGGAGCTGGGTTTTGACGATGATCAGACCATCATAGAATTTGCCAAGGCCATTGCCGAAGTAGTGGAAGTGGGCAAGGGCAAAACCATTCCTGTTTCGCAATTCCTCACGCGCTTTCTCTTTCCACCCGATGTACAGTACAAGCCTATCGGTAAGCTGAGCGGAGGCGAAAAGAGACGTTTGCAACTACTGCAAATCCTGATTCAAAGCCCGAACTTCCTGGTGCTGGATGAGCCTACCAACGACCTGGATCTGATTACGCTGAATACCCTGGAAGCCTACCTGGAATCTTTCGAAGGCTGCCTGATGCTGGTGTCTCACGACCGGTACTTTATGGATAAGCTGGTAGATCATCTCTTTGTTTTTGATGGCAGTGGAACGATCAGTGACTTTCCCGGCAACTATACGGACTATCGCCAAAAGCAAAGCGAGAAAAAAGCGACAGCTCCTAAATCCGGGGAGAGCAAAAAAACCGTAGCTAAGGAACAAAAAGAGAAGAAAAAGCTTTCTTTTAACGAGAAGCGCGAGTTTGAGCAGCTGGAAGCCGACATCCCTAAACTGGAAGAGGAAAAAGCCACACTCATTGAACAGCTAAACAGTGGTGAGGGCGGTCATGAAGAGCTCATGGAGCTATCTGCTAAAATAGAAAAGCTCACAGATGAGCTGGATGAAAAGGAGATGCGGTGGCTTGAACTCTCTGAGTATCTTTAGTCACCAAAGTATCGGGAGCAGACACTCATATTGCGCCTCAAATAAAGGAAGCGAAGAATCGTAGCGTATGGCAGCAATCGAATTAGTCAGTGATGATATATCTATAGAGTCAAAACCAGGTCAGACCATTCTGGATGCTGCTCTGGACAACGGAATTAATCACGTTCATGCCTGTGGAGGTCATGCCTTCTGCTCTACCTGCCGGGTGCGGATAGAAGAAGGACAGGAGAATCTGAATGAGAAAAATGAGGCAGAGATGAAGCTTGCCGATAAGCTCGGGCTCCCTCCTGAAATACGTCTGGCATGCCAAACTACCCCAACCGGCAAAGTGACTGCCAGAAGACTGGTACTCGACCAGGTTGATGCAGACGTGATCATGCAATACGGAGGCGCCAATGAGCCACGCAGCCTGGGAGTGGAAAAAGAAGCCTCGGTACTCTTTGTAGATATAGCTGACTATACGGCCTTTACCGAGCAAACCCCGGCCTATGATGTAGTACATGTGCTCAACCGCTACTTCTTTATAGCAGGCAACATCATCAAAAAGTACAATGGTCGCATCATCGACTATTATGGCGATGGCTTTCTGGCCATTTTCGGTCTTGATGATAACCCCAACCACGCGGGAGACCTGATCAAAGCCGGCTTTGCCCTGCAGGATGCCATTGATGAATTTGACAGAGATATCCACTCACTGGTAGACCGGGATTTTAAAATCAGACTGGGGGCTCATACAGGCCATATCATCTGGGGTACCATTGGCATCAAAGGTATGGAGAAGGAAGCCGCGATTGGCGATACCGTCAATTTTGCCAGCCGTATAGAACAAGCCAACAAAGGGCTGAATACTAAATTCCTGATCTCAGAAGCTCTGTTCAAAAAGTTTAAACGATGGTGTACCGTCAGTGGCTCCTACGAAATCAAGGCCAAAGGTAAAGAGGGCACTCACAAGGTATATGCCCTGGACCGGATGCTGGCTCCGGTACCGGATTAGTGCAGCATTAGGTTCATACAAGCTGGAATAAAGGGTTTCAGGCCATCAAAGAGTTGTTTCGCCCCATAAATTGAGGTTTATCACATCTCAGCTACAGATGTAACTAAAAACCTCGTTTTTACGTGAATATATGTATGGGCACTACCTTTTGGACCGTAATGATTTCACTGTTGGTGGTAGCGCATGCCTTTCTGTTTATAGACTATTACCGAACCCGGAGAACACGCCTCAGCAAGCAGCAAATTCCCCTGATCAGTGCTTTGCTCATAGGCCCGCTCTTTTATTTTATACTGACCAATCATCAGCTCAAAGAGAGAAAAACCTTTATGAAAGGAAAGCGGAGGTTCTCCTGAAAACCTCACAACATGACATCGCGATTTTTTAAGCAACTCCTCTATGGCAGTATCCTGGCCTTAGTCCTTCCCGCATGGCATCTCAGTGCCCAGAACCGTGCCGTACAGCTGGCCAATACACAGCAATTCACTTTACACTCAGATGCCATCAATGACGACTTCGAAATCATGGTGGGTCTGCCCTTTGGCTATGGTCGGTCAGACACCCGCTATAAGGTACTCTATGTGCTGGATGCCAATGTCACCTTTGGTATGGTGCATGATATTCAGACCTTGCTTTCCTTTGAGCCCGAAAATCCACCCATGATCGTGGTAGGTATTGGCTATAAAGACTTCACCAACTGGATACAAAAGAGAGCCCGAGACTATATGGGACACGAGGTAAGTACAGCCCCCGGTTCCGGAGGAGCAGGTAAATTCCTGCAGTTTCTGGAAAAGCAGCTTATTCCACATATAGATAAAACATACCACACTACAGACAGCCGACTGCTATACGGCCACTCAACAGCTGCACTCTTTGGCCTGTATACCATTTTTCAAACACCTGATTTATTCGAAGGCTATATCATTACCAGTCCCTCAGTAGATGAGGATGATGATTTTTCCGTGCGCAGGATGACCCTGACCTCCAGTACTCCTTCCCACCCCATTAAGGTTTATACCTCTTATGGCAGTCGGGAAAAAACCTCATTCAAGACAGCCTACCAACGGTTTCTGGAGAGGTTTAAAAGCTGGGAGAAGCGTGGCATACAGATCAAATCGGAAGAAATTGAAGCGTCTCATATGAGCTCTATGGCTCCGGCATTTATCAGAGGTCTGCAGTACCTTAACAGAACCCAGTAGCCCCCCTGCTTCATGCGAGATATTTCGCACATTCGATAAATATTGAATCGGAGGGGTAGTTGGTGGTTATTGGTCAATGGTCATTAGTCAATAGTCAATAGTCATTGGTCAACTCTATCTAGGGATATACAGTCAGCAGTCAATAGCGGGATAAACATTCGTCCGACCACTATCAGTGGTCAGACGAATCACCACCTCAATCAGTCGCTCGCATGCTACGAGTGACCTGGATACGCCCATCCCATTAGCACTACATGCACAAACTGAAGCTTCAGCACAAGGCTGGGTCGGATGGGAAATCTAAGACCCGAAACCGTCTGACCTTCGGTCTGACGGGAATTGGTCAATAGTCAGCAGTCAATAGCGGGATGAACATTCGTCCGACCACTATCAGTGGTCAGACGAATGCACCAGTCGCTCGCATTCGATCAGTCGCTTGCATGCTGCGAGTGACCAGAACCCATCTCTGGATACGCCCAAGCCATTAGCACTGCATGCACAAACTGAAGCTTCAGCACAAGGCCGGGTCGGATGGGAAATCTAAGACCTGAAACCGTCTGACCCTCGGTCTGACGGGATGTAGTAAACCATCCGACCTTCGATCTGACGGGGTGTTTTTTAATTACCCCACTAAATATATAGAGAAAACAGACAACCTTTCTAAATTAAACCCGTGAGCCATTCTATACTCTTCTGATGACGAGTAGCTGACCTTTTTAGAAATAGACGTGAACTCTTTAAACCCATAGAGAATTAACCCGTTATGGATCGCGATTTCATCAACTCGCTGTATATACGACAGCAGGCCTGCCCCAATTGCCCCTCCCCCTATGCAGTGGTCAATTGGTTCAATGAACTACTCGGTACGCTCTTCCCTGATTTTGCCAAGCAGCAATTCAGCTCGCATAAGGAATTTGAGCTGCATTTTGAGAAGCTGAGACTGCAGCTGGAGCAAATACTATCCCGCAATCCGCTAAAATCAGAAAGGGAATCGAGTGAAATAGCAGAGAGCTTTTTTGAGCAGTTGCCCCTCACCCATCAAAAGCTGGAGCAAGACATTACGGCTTTGTTTGAGGGTGACCCAGCTGCCAAAAGCAGAACGGAGGTTATCCGCACCTATCCGGGCTTTGTGGCTATTGCCGCTCATCGTATTGCTCATGAGCTGGATGCAATGGGAGTTCAGCTTATCCCCCGCATGATTTCAGAGTATGCTCATGGTAAAACAGGCATAGACATTCACCCGGCAGCTACCATTGGCAACTTCTTCTGCATTGACCATGGCACAGGAGTTGTCATAGGAGAAACTACTGTGATAGGCGACCATGTGAAAATCTATCAGGGGGTTACTCTGGGAGCCCTGAGTGTAGATAAAAAGGATGCCAAGACCAAACGTCATCCCACCATTGGCGATAATGCAGTGATCTATGCGGGTGCTACCATTTTAGGTGGCAAAACGCATATTGGTCACGACTCGGTAGTGGGCGGCAATGTATGGCTGACCCGCAGCATTCCCCCTTTCTCCAAGGTATACTACCAGGCCAGTATGAACGGGGCTGATGGCAGTACCGATACCATTGTATTTAAAGGAGAAATGGCATAGTCCCGTCAGTTAATAAATCAGGTCACAGGCGAAACCGGTAATATGAAATTAGAAGACTTAATTGGCAATACCCCTTTGGTAGAGTGGCAACACATTCCCACCAATCCCAAGGTAAAAATCTACGGAAAGCTGGAAGGTAACAACCCCGGAGGATCAGTAAAAGACCGGGCGGCCTACGGTATGATCAAAGGAGCGCTGGACCGGGGAGATATAAAACCGGGAGATAAGCTCGTGGAAGCTACCAGCGGTAACACAGGTATTGCCCTGGCTATGATTGCCCAGATTATGGGGCTGGACATGACCCTTATCATGCCCGATAACTCTACCCGCGAACGCGTGCTGTCCATGGAAGCCTATGGGGCGAAAGTAATCCTTACTCCCGCCAAACAAACGATAGAGTACTCCCGTATACTAGCCGATGAAATGGCCGCCAATGAAGGCTACCACCTGCTCAATCAGTTTGGCAATGCCGATAACTACGGACAGCACTATCGCTCCACCGGCCCGGAGATATGGAAGGATACCCGGGGTAAGGTCACACACTTTGTCTCTGCTATGGGTACTACCGGTACCATCATGGGAGTCAGCCGCTACCTGAAGGAACAAAACCCTGATATACAAATCATTGGCACCCAGCCTACGGATGGCAGCAGCATTCCGGGCATTCGCAGATGGAGTCCGGAGTTCTTACCCAAAATCTTCGAGCCGGAGCGTGTAGATCGGGTAATGGATGTGAGCCAGGAAGAAGCCACTGATATGACCCGTAGAATGGCCAAAGAAGAAGGCGTGCTGGCCGGTATGAGCTCAGGCGGTGCCCTGACAGCCGCTATGAAACTGGCCTCAGAAATAGAGGAAGGCGTTATTGTTCACATCGTTTGTGATCGTGGAGACAGATACCTCAGCAGTGATTTATTCGGATGAGTTGGCGATACGTCCGTTGATAGACTCCAGGCCTGCTGACCTGATGACAAAAGCCCATCCCTGACAAATACCTTAGCAGGCAATCTCTCTGCCAGGGCAACTCGCCATCACAGTTCTTTTCAGACAAAATCCTGTTTCCGGAACCAGTAACACCATTTCTTTCAAATACCTCGATTTTAGGACTATTTGGTTAAAAATTGTTTTATATTAAACGATTATACGACCAGAAACACTACTACTAATATGAAGAGAGTATTTATCAACCTTCTGTTTGTCATGGCTTTGGCCATTGGCCTTTCCTGTGGAGATGATGATCCCACGGGGCCATCGACAGACACTGCAACCTATGAAGGTACCGCCAATATCAATCCCAACAATTTTCCCGCAGGCATTGGCCTGGACCTTAGTGCCGGTGATACGGGACGTGTCGTCCAATTGGATGAGGTAACCGCCCTGGAATGGGATATCAACGTGATCACCTACCGCACGGCCGAAGGTGGCAGACCGGGAGTAATTCTCTTTGGAGATAGCCGTAATTCGGCTGCAGCCGTGCAGGCTGTCAATGTCAGCGATGGCCTGGGTATTGCTTCTGGCGGTGCGGGATTTAACGCATTCGCCAATGTAACCCAGGCTATGCAACAGGCACTGTCAGCTGACGATGAATTTCTCTTTGACCCGGTACTTGATGTGGATCAGAATGGCCGTGCTGATATTAACATTCTGAGAGCAGCCTACCAGGACCTGGTCATCGGAGAACGTATTGTGAACCTGGCAGAAGCGGACCAACCCGTCTATCTGGTAAAAGACCGCTCAGGCAACCTCTACAAATTCCAGATGGTATCCAGAGCACAGGGAGGCGCTACTACCCTGAGATGGGCCCGGTTTGCTGATGGTTCCATTGAATAGTCGGAATAACCCCGGCATCGCACCCTGACGCTGGAAAAATCAGAGCTTAAAGACATGGAAGGCCGGTTAAAACCGGCTTTTTCTTTTGTGGTGCTGTACTGTCGGAATGATCTGAGACATGGATAGCTTCTGTGAAAACCACACACCACTATCGATATGTTGTGCCGGGAAGGCTCTCAGTATTAAATGAATTCAGTATGGCGGACAGAACCTTTGCCCCTTTTGAATTGTGACACTGAAGGTTTTCTTATAGTATTGATACTCATATAACCGGCATAGCTAAGAGTAAGCACTAAAAGTCAATGAATTCGTACAGACACGCTGAACTATCAGCCTCAAGAAGGGGTGGAAAACCAGAGGATTATTATCAAATCCACTCTTTTATGGACTCGACCAAAGAGCTATGCAGCGATAACCGACATCGTATTCTGCACAATTTATGGGGAATACGCAGAGTCTTAGTCCCCATCTTCGGACCTACCCTGATCAATAGCGATGGTAAAACTGTCAACATCAAAGACCTCTGTGAACAGGACCATATTCTACCTGATTATTCAAATCGTTTTATACCTACCCTTTCTGATTTTGCTTATGAAATCGAAGACCTGACCGAGCAGGAAACCCAATTGATAAATGAACTACATAAGAAGTTCAGCTTCTCTCCTGAAGAAACAGAACTGCTCCTTTCTCCATTAACCATTCATGGCAGTGTCAAGGCTCTTTTGATAACTCATAACAGCTGGTTTATCAATCACATTATGCCGAGGATATTCAAAACAAGGCCATGCATCACTGAATTTGTTATTTCGCCTGATCTGCTGTTCCAGAAGATGAAATTTTCAAACTGGATGAACGGAGGAATGAATTCAACCCCGCAATCCTGTAATAAAATAGAAGACCTGATATGAAAAAGTATGGCATCCGACCTGTAGGCTGGGTCTTTGACGATGACTGGTACAATTACGATGGTGAATACGAGATTGAGGAATTATTCTCAACCAGAGAGGAGGCAGAAAAAAGAATTGATGAGCACAACCAGAAAATACTGCTGAGCGGCTGGGTCTTTACAAGTCGTTCTTTTCAATTGACCTACAGTCAGGCTGAGCCTGATTTCGTCTTTGTAGGTAAAAGTGAACTGGGCAAAAAGCTGGCTGAAATCCTGGAGATAGAGGAAGAGCGGGTTTATAACCCCAAATCGGGTTTCACCAGAGAAATGACCGACACTTATGTTAAACAGCTATCACCAAAACAGATTACCTCAGCTTTGACTGAGCTGGGCTTATCTTTCTATAAACTGGTGTCTTTTGAATCGGAAACTCAGGCCTTTTACTATCACTTCAGACGAAACAAGAAACTCTGGCTAAAGCACTTTGACGAGACTTATCATTACACAGAAGATGATTATTTAAGCTTTAGGGATGACAGACCCATGGAAGGCAACCGGATAGCTCTTACCAAAAAGGAATGCTACTACTTCGCTGTAAATGATCCATATGACCCTATATCCCGACAGCTGGCCACCTTTGATTTGCTGACCGGAAGCCTGGAAGAATTAAGTGATACACCCGACCTGCTGAAGTCAGTCATTTCCAATGCCGAACACATTCATTACAATGCTGATAAAAGACTAATCGAGTTTGACCATAAAGTATCTCATGAGAGTTTAATGGCGTTAGATCAGGTTTTAAAAGAACCATTGATTATCCTGGAGAAGATCAAGCTCGAATAGGCCTGTTTCCATTACTCATCTTTCAGACACTCCACGGGGTTTACTCTCGCGGCATTCAGCGCGCGAAAAGCCACAATGGCCCAGGCCATCAGTACCACCGCCAGACCGGATATAATAAACACGCTGATGTTCAGATCAATTCGATAAGCAAAGCCCTCAAGCCAGTTTTGTGAAAGGTAATAGCCCAAAGGTATAGATATCAAGAGGGAAATAAAGACGGTTCGGGTCAGATCTTTGGTAAGGAGTGTGATGATCTTCCAGATACCTGAACCCAGCACTTTCCTGATGCCTATCTCTTTAAGCCTCAACTGAACGGTAAATGCCGAGAGCCCAAGCAATCCCAGACAGGAAATAAAAACCGCTATCAGGGCAAAGTAGGTTGCCAGCGTGACCGTTCTCTCCTCCGCATTGTAAAGCGCATCATAATTGTCATCCAAAAATCTGTATTCAAAAGGCAGGTTTGAGTTAAAGGATTCATATTTTTCTTCCAGTTCTATCAGGGTTTCGCGCTCCATACCCGCCTGAAGTTTAACCAGTACGTTCAGTGCATCTTCCGGTACAAAGATCAGGAATGAGGGTTTGATCTCTTCATGAAGCGACTGGAAATGAAAGTCTTTCATGACACCAATAATCTCCCGTTTTCCTCTGATCCGAACGATTTTCCCAATCGGGTCCTTCAGTCCCATGGCCTTCAGTGCTGTTTCATTCAGAATGATCTTTGAGCCTTCATTGGCAAATTCACGGGAAAACGAACGTCCTTCCAGCATTTCTATCCCCATGGTTTTTACATAGTCATAACCAACTCTGGCAAAAGTAAACTGGATGTTGGGCTGCCCCTTCCTCGGAAAGCCTCCTCCTGAGTTGCTGAATTGTGTAGCATCTCCTTCGATTGTCGCAGTACTTTTAACACCCTTGATCTTTTCAACCTCATGCAGAAAAGCTTCGTAATTTTCCAGCAACTTCCCTTCTCTTGCAAAGGTGATCACGTTGTTCCTGTCATAACCCAGATTCTTTGATCGGGTATAATCAACTTGCTTTGTGACTACTATTACCGTGATGATCAGGATCAGCGAGACACAAAACTGAAAAACAACCAATCCCTTTCTTGTTATCACCTGACTTAATGAAGCCTTAAACTTACCTTTTAGTATCTGGATAGGTTTCAGCCTGGAAATAAAGAAAGCCGGATAACTTCCGGCAACTACTCCGGTACCCAACGCAATAAGGAGAATTCCTGAAATCAGCCCGGAATTCCAGTCAACAATCAACCCTCTGCCTGAAAACATACTAAGTCCGGGGTAAAGTGCTATGGCACCAAAAACGGCTATCAAAGATGCCAACAGCGACAGAATAACAGATTCTGTCACATACTGAAAAGCCAGTACCTGCCTGGAGGCCCCTACCACTTTCTTAACCCCCACTTCTTTCATTCTCCTGAATGCCTGTGCTGTAGACAGGTTCATAAAATTGATGCAGGCAACCAATAATATCATCAGCCCGATGGCTGAGAACAGGATGATATAATCAACCCTTCCTCCGGATTGTACGCCATTGCTGTAATTGCCGTACAAATACCGCTTTGAGAACTGTTGCAAAAACATGGAGGGCATATTTTCACGGTCTGTTTCACCGATCGTGGCGATCCTTTTGTCCTGATAGAAAGTATTGAGTTTCTCATTGAACTGCCCCACATCAGTTCCCTCTTTTAAGGTGACATAGACTTTGACACCATTGCTGTACCATACATCGTTGCCCGGCCCCCGTCTGTTGAGGAAGAGTTCATTGGTGAGTAAAAAATCAAATTCTTCAGAGGTATTCTGATCAGACAAGTCAAATATGCCTGTCACGATAAAATCACCTGCATACCAGGCACCACCTTCTGTATCATCCAGTATTGAAATGACCTGACCGGGCTCTACTTCACCATGATCCGACAAGCGCTCGGCCAGTTGTTTGGATAGTACAATACTTTTTAAACCCGTGAGCGCACGATCTCTGTCTCCTTTGATCAGGTTATAAGAAAAGACCTTAAAGAAGTCTTTTCCCGCCAGCTTGCCCCGGGTTTTAATCTTCTTATCTCCCAGAGATAAATACACATCAGACCAGATTTTTGCCAGTGGCACAGCAGATTCTACTTCAGCCAATTCATCTCTTAAAGCCGGTACGAGCAGATCTGAATTATAAGTATTGGTTCTCAGGTCAGTGCCTACTCTGATGTTTCTTAATACCTGATACAGCTGCTTATCATTTTCATGGAAGGCATCTACAGTAACCTCACTGTACACCCAAAAGTAGATGAGCAGGGCAGATAAAATCCCTACAGAAAGTCCTGTAAGGTTGATGAGAAAGGAGCCTTTTTGGCGTCTGAAATTTCTGAGTGTAATCAAAAGGTTGTGTCGCAACATAGCAGTGTTGTTTGAGTGTTTGCCCTGATTAAATGTTTTGATAAAGCCCGGGCGAAAGCAGCGGATCACGCCCAGGAAGAATTGCAAACGCGCCCTGACAGGAGAATGCTCAAAGCGTTGTTCGAATAATTCGATCAGATCACCTTCGAATTCTTCAAGATAATCCTCACGACAAAACCATCGTAGAAAGCGAAGTGCTCTTTGAGAGGGTTGTGGTTTCATTGACCTTAAGTAGTTTTCATTTACTTAACAAATATAAAACTAATAATTTATTTCACATTTGTTAAGTAAATAAGAGATCAATACAAAAGCGGAAGGTTGCATGGGAACTGAACTTCCCTGCCGGGCCCTGATTCATACCGATTTTCTCCACAGAAACGAGTACTCAAAGAACATCGGTCGCATACGTATTGATTTGTCAAAAGAGCCGCTAAGGGCCTGAACAGACAGTGGTTGTCTCTTGTCCTACAAACAAGCCCACTCCATTGAGAAGCAAAAATGGATATTAAAACACTCAATAAAACATCAAACCCGAACAGCGGGAAGGTTATCAACGCTAGCGGAAAGTCTTTTAAGCTTTGGCTGGAGTTTGAGGAAACAAGTCCGTGGGATGATATGGAAGATGACTTTGCCAATATCGCTGTTGATACCCTCGATGGAAGAAGTTACGGAATTAACGTCTGGACATACAAGTTTCTGGAAAGGGCTGTCAGGCATGACCGGGAAAGTGATCAAAACCTTAACGGCCTATACCTTATACCTCCCGATCTGTTTGTAAGAGAGCTCAGCAGAGATTGTATCGAAAAAACCATTAGCGACTTACTGGAATCAGGAAATCTGGCGCAGATACTGAATACTTCGGTTTTCGGATTGGAGTTCCTCCCTCCCTATACAAGTGCCATGGATACTGAGGAGTCTTTATTTGAGCACCTGCAAAACAAGCTCACTCCGGGCTTGTCCGATGTCTCTGTTTTTCAAAACAAATCCCCGGACTTAATTGCCTGGAAGAACGACCATGATAGTTTTGTATTGGAACTGGAAGACGGACGGATTGTCGTGGTCGATAGGGTCGGAAATTTGAAAAGAGAGAAAGAAGAGTTCTCCCAATTCAGAGTTTACCAGGATAAAATGGATTTTTGGCACAAAGAAATGAGACAAGAGATACTTCGGTTTAAAAAAAAGGAAGAGGAATTAAGACAGTCTGAAACTCGCAATATACCTCAGACCCCGAGGCCTGATTCCTCTGAATAATGTACCTTCCATCTGCGAAAGGCGCACAGCTTCAGGGCACTGAGAGTACAGAAGAAAAAACAGCATGGCTATTCCGCAATACCCCAAGAAATACGATCAGGAGGTAATCATCTCTCCCCGACAACACTTCCTGGCAGAAAAGGAGCATTATGAGGATTTTGATGTACCAAAATCTGTAATTCTTTGCTTTGAGTCATCGCTCATGAATCACTTTAAAGCCCGGGGTGAAATGGAGTCCATACCTTTCTGGACCGGGGAGATGCTATACTTTCCCGAACACCACAAGCAAGTGGCCCTGGTAGGCAATTTCGGTATTGGCGGTCCTGCTGCCGGTCAAATGCTCGAAATCCTCATCGCAGCAGGGGTTGAAGAGTTTGTGGTGGTGGGGCATGCCGGAGGTCTGCAAAAATCAAACTCTATCGGCACCATTGTTTTAAGTAATAAGGCTGTAAGGGATGAGGGGCTATCGCATCATTACCTGAAACCTGAAAAATACGCCTGTCCCTCCCCTCAGCTAACCGACAGACTCAAAAAGAAACTGACTGAATCGGATGTACCCTTCCAAACAGGAGGCAGCTGGACCATTGACAGCATGTACAGGGAAACAAAAGACGAAATCAGGCACTATGCGGAAGAGGGAATCGCCACCGTAGAAATGGAGCTTGCCTCTCTCTTTGCAGTCGCCTCATTCAGAAAGGTCAACATTGCTGCTCTTTTGGTTATCAGTGATTACGTTTCATTTGAGCACTGGGATCAACACTTTCATGCCAACGCCACCTTTGAAGCCCTGATGAAAGCTACAGCCACAGCCAAAGACACACTGATCAGTTGAAAAACCCAATCAAAACTGATTGTACCACTAAATCAGCTTGTGGAACTCCGCTTTTCCCTCCGCTGTGAGGTAAGGATATATGACCTCAAAAAGTAGCCGATGGTAGTAGGTAACGGCATCTGTATTATGGACTCTTAACAGGCCTGCAGCATTAATCCAGTTGTCACCCAGGATATTCATACGCTCATAGAGCCTTTCATATTCATTTGGAAACTCCTCTCCTCTTAGCAAACCCTGAGCAGTCATCATACCAAAGACTGACAGAAACTGCTGCTTTCTTACCTGCTGAAGCCCCAGGTAATGCGTTTTGATTTTTTCATTTTCCCGGAAAACAGAATACATATCCCGCAGCAAAAATCGATATTCATAAAATACCAGCATCGACTTCCCGGCTGACTCATATAACATTGACAAGACAGATGCCTGCTGCGTCATGGCCTGCATTTCGTCATCCATGCGTTTGACCAGCTCAAAATACAAGTCTTCCAGTATCTGCTGTTTTGTCTTAAAATGGTAATTGAGATTGCCCTGGCTGATGCCCAGGGCCATAGCAATTTGCCTCAATGTAGTAACCTGGATGCCCTGCTCATTGAACAGTTCTCTTGACTTATCCAGAATTTTTTCACGGGTTCGTTTCACAATTAGTAAACCTGACCTAATTTTTAGTAAACTTGACCTAAATTTACTGAAAATATGAAAACAGCGATTATCGGAGGAGGCATCGCGGGACTTACTACAGCCCTTGCCTTACATCAGAAGGGGCTTGGATGTACTGTCTACGAAAAGGCCGGTGAACTCAATGAGATCGGTGCCGGTGTATGGCTGCAGCCCAATGCGGTTAAAATTCTGGATGCTCTGGGCATCAAGGCCCTGGTGAGTAAAGAAGGAATGGAGCTTGACAGGATGGAAATCACCAATAATCAGCTCAGGCCTTTTCGTGAAATCAAGGATCAGGTAGTACAGGATGACTCGGGCAATAAGACCATTGCCATCCACCGGAGCAAACTGCAAAAGGTACTCTATCAGGAAGTGTCTAAGCACATGGAGGTAAAGCTGGGTATGGGCTACGAGGCCCATGAAACGGAAGACAATGGTATTCGCATCCGCTTTGGAGAAGGTGAAGCCTCTGCTGAAGTAGTGCTGGGGGCCGATGGTATCCAGTCCCATCTACGCCAGTCGTTGTTTCCCGACAGCCTTATCCGCAGTGCCGGACAAATCTGTTGGCGGGGTATTTCCAATACAGTTTTACCGGCTGAGGATCTTAAGGTAGGGCGGGAAGCCTGGGGTAAGCAAATTCGCTTTGGTTTTTCACAAATCTCTGCCTCCGAGGTCTACTGGTTTGCTGTTATCAGGGAGTCGTCCCTGCCTTCTTCCCTACCCCCTGAGATAAGGCCCTATCTTCAGGAAAGGTTCTCAGACTTTCATCCACTGGTAGGCCAAATCATCAGCAACACCCCTGAAGACCATATTCATCGTGCTTTGCTGGGGGATTTAAAACGCCTGGACCAGTGGCATTCAGGTAATATATGCCTGATAGGTGATGCAGCCCATGCCACCACACCGAATATGGGCCAGGGTGCTTGTCAGGCTATAGAAGATGCCTGGTACCTGAGTCAGGCCCTGGCAACTCATAAAAGCCCGGACCTCGCCTTTAAGGTATTTGATACTTTCAGACGCAAGAAAGTTGACTACATTGTTAACAATTCATGGCGGTTTGGGAAAATGGCCCATAGCAGGCTGGGTCAGTCAGTAGTGCGCAGTATGATGAAACTGACCCCCGAGAAAGTTTTGATGCAACAGATGAAAGCGCTTTACAAAGTACAACCGCTGTAAGCTTGCTAAATCACAGCTTAATGGACAAGAAAGATCATATTATTGGCTGGCTTGGCATGGTCCTTTCTCTGGAGCCGGGCCGGTTGACCGAGACTTTTTACCTGGACAAGGAAAAGCAAATATTCTTTTCTATCCACTTTGCAGACTATGCCATGTTCACGGAAGATCTGGAAATCGATCCAGCCGTATCTACTGGTTATTCTCAGGAATCGGAACAAGCTATTTTAGACTGGTTCAGAAGACTTGACAACAATGACAGCTCTATAGTAAGAGTTCCTCAAAGGGGAATCACCGATAGGACATTGGGAGAAATTGAGGCCAATGAATTCATCAGACAACACAATGTAGATTTAGAAACTGCCTTCATCTGGGAATTTGCACAAGAAGTTTCCGTTAAAGTCGACTTAACCGCTAAAACAGAAGGTCATAATAAAGTCAGTAAGAAATGGTGGCAATTCTGGAAATAGCAAGGCGCCTGAACAGAAGGACTATTCAGCGTCCATCATAGCTCCCGGGCTAACACCATACAACTGCTTGAATTGCCGGCTAAAAGCTGCCAGACTTGAATAATTCAGCTCAAAAGCTACTTCATTCAAAGTTCCGTAATCACCAGATCTCATCATTTGGCAAGCTCTCTGAAGTTTACGGGCGATAAAGTAGCGGTGGGGCGTAGTACCAAAGGCCGATTTGAAGTCCCTGATTAGTTGGTATTTTGATAAGCAGGACTCCCGTGAGAGACGGTTCAGGTCAAAGTTCTCCGTAATAGTATCTTCCAGGTAATTCCTGGCCTTGTTTACCCTTTTGAAGAGCTCTCTTTTGGTGGCATAGTTGCCCCGCTCCAGTTTGTTCATTTGCGTCAGTACATCATTTTGACTTAACAGGAGCTGATGCGCCAGCTCAAAGTAATAATCTACCGGAATGATGAGATCAGGGTCTGCCGCAATCCGGGATTTCAAATCACCAAGAAAACCCAGGTCGCCATAAACCACATCATCAAAAAGCTCCACAGAACCCAAATCTTCTGAAAGGGGATATTCCAGCAGCTGCTCCTCTCTCATATGCAGCGCTCTTTGACATTCACTGATCAGGTCTGGTTCTAAAAAGATGGTGATGGACGTGCCTGCTGAAGATACCCTGCAAACCTCAGACTCATTGTTCACCACCAGATATTGTTGATCGCAGATTCTCTTTCGCTTTTTGTTTACTACATATTGCTCTTCTCCTGAAAAAATATACTTCAGCGAGAAGTTCGACACGTAATTGAAAGGCACTGCCTTGGCCGAAAGGTTTTCTACAAAGTAAATCTCGTTTCCGAACCGATCGGGAAACTGATTTCCTCCTTTTGGGTTTAGCAAGTGAATATTTTGCTTATAAGTCATCTGTACAGGCAGAGGCTGTTTCGCAATATATGATAAATGATCATTCCTCTTGCCGGTTAAATTTGAGCATATTAGACAAAGAAATAAGAAAGCGTATCAGTGCAGTCACTCCTGTCATCCCTGCTTCAGGCATATACGGATAAACGGAAAAAGTGGAGCAAAAAATTACGCTTACTATTCAATATGAGAATACTGCTCACCTCTCTCCTTTTGGTTTTTGCTCGGCTTGTGTTGGCCCAGGACCTTTCAACACGCATTAACGAAGTGGAAAACGGCCTGACCTTTGCCACTACACTGCCCCCCGGCAGAGAGATGGTCAAAACCAGTCTTATACAAAGCCTGAAAAATCATAAGATACACGGGGCCAGCGTAGCCGTGGTACGCGAGGGTAAACTGGACTGGTCAAAAGGCTATGGCGTCACAGAGGCTGGCGGATCTGACCCGGTGGGTACTGAAACTTTGTTTCAGTCTGCCTCTATCGGAAAAGTGGTGACGGCTCTTGCGGCATTGAAACTGGTAGAGGAAGGTAAAATCAGCCTGGACGAGAACGTAAACAACAAACTGCTACGATGGAAGCTCCGCGAAAACGAGTTCACAGCATCTGAAAAAGTAACGCTGCGATATCTCTTATCTCACTCGGCCGGGCTAACCGATGACTATGGCTTTCCGGGATACGACCCTAAAAAGGAGATTCCCACCCTGGTCCAGATTCTGAATGGCCACCCCATGGTCAATGTTAAAAAATCTCTGGATGTTAAAACCACTCCGGGTAAGATTGAGCGGTACTCTGGTGGTGGCTACCTCATCATTCAGCTATTGATTGAAGACCTCAGCGGTGTCGCTTTTGCCGATTATGTTCAACAGCACATTTTCACTCCTTTGCAAATGACGTGTTCCACTTATGACAACCGGCCTGATAAAAGCCCGGGAAGGCACATTGCGGCAGGCCACCTTTCCAATGGAAAATCTCTGAAAAAGAAGAAGTACCATATCTACCCTGAAAAGGCGGCAGCGGGTTTCTGGACTACTGCTGAGGATCTGGCCAGATTGATTATCGGCATTCAAGAGGCATCCAGGGGTGTCTCTGATGCCATTCTTAGCCAGGCATTTGCAAAAAAGCTGTTAAGCCCGCAGATCAACAACAAGGGACTGGGCGTCAACCTCAGGGGTATTGAGGCTCCCGGAGCCTTTTGGCATGCAGGCCAGAACCTGGGTTACACGGCCCTTTTCTATGGCCTGACGGATCAGGAGGCGGGCGCTGTCATACTGCTCAATTCAGAAGGTGGTGAAAGACTGATGCAGGAGTTTATGACCAGCGTGGCCCTGGCTTACGACTGGCCGGTGATGAAGTCTTTCGAAACGCTTGAAGATTCACCCTCTGTACAAAGGCAGATGGTGGGCACCTATAAGGGAGCTGATCAGGGCAAAAGCATGACAATAGAGCTGGAAAAAGGGGCACTCAGCCTGAGGCCTTCAGGATCGAAAAAAGCTTTTCAGCTTTACAAAATCGGTGATAATCATTACACCTTTGAAAATGGCCAGGACTATTACAAAATATCTTTTGTTTCTGAGAATGATCGTACCTTTCTCATCTATGCCGAAAGCATCGGCAAATCATTGAAACTGGAAAAGATCAATTAGCTCGACAGGGCTGATATATGGAATATAAAGAATACAGTCCTTCCAAAAATTTCCGTGACCTTGTGCACAGCTATTGGGTATTCAGAGTTTTTAAAAATGAGACACTGACCTTTCCCATAAAACATGAAACGCTACCTGATAGCTGTCTGTCCATCGTAGCCATTGACCAGCCCTACTTCCGGGGAGTCAGAGCTTTAGGGCCCCATTCTAAAAAATTTCAAATTGATTTGCATCCCGGCTCACTGTATGTAGGCATCAGGTTCCATGCATGGATTGAATTCGAGACTTCTCTTTTTGTAAAACCCGACACAGTAAACCAAACTCTTGAGATTCCTTCCGCGCTGGAAGCTTATTTTGCTTCGCTCACTGAGCCTGAACAGCAAGAAAATATCTCTGCCCGACTGATCGAAAAAAAACTGTCTGCCTTTCTTAGAGACATTCCCATACAGGAAAACAACCTGGTCAAATATATCTGTATGCACCTGGATAATGATCAGCCTGTTGGTGAGACCATTGCGTCAATTCCCTCCTCAGTCCGCGTCATTCAAAAGAAGTTTAAAGAGGTAACAGGAATTACCATGCGACAATATGCCATCAATTCCAGGCTACGCAGACTGTGGGTGGATTTTATCAGATACCCGGATGAAAAAAGAGAACTTATCTACCGGTACAACTACTATGACCAGTCTCACTTCATCAATGACTTCAAGAAAAAAATGAAGCGGCCCTATACAGACTTTAAGGACTATATGAATTCTGTAGAAGTGTCTTTTTCAGAAAACTGACGCAAAGTTACAATCATTCGATGTCGGGAGTTTTCAATTTTGCTTTGAAACTCAAACACCACATCAGACATGAAAGCGCTTGTACTCACTGCTATCATTTTCTTCATTCCAATCAGGCAAGAATCTGCTGATTCACTGATCAAAGATATCTCCCGGCTCAGGGTCATGGAGGGCACATGGCAGGGAGAAGGCTGGATCATGGATGCTTCCGGTCATAAAAAGCGGTTTCACCAGACAGAAGTAATCAAATCCAAGGTAAACGGAAATGTGCTGACCATTGATGGCCTGGGCTACGCTATGGAAGATTCCGGCATTACCGACCGGGTGATCCATGATGTAGTAGGTATCATTTCCATCAACCCTGAAAGTGGTAATGCCACTATTTTTTCCATTCTGGAAAATCAGGGCAGATCAGAAGTAGCACTGTACGAGGTGGAAGGAAAAGACATTTTTTACTGGTCGTTCAAAGATCCCCGCTCCGGGTCGACCATCAGGTTTACAGAGGATCTATCCACCCCCGGCCAATGGATAGGCAAAGGAGAAGTGCTGACAGGAGCAAACCGCTGGTACCAGTTTTTCGAAATGGTTCTCGCCAGGCAATCCTGATTTTTAATACACCATAACCCTAAAACATGAGACGTAACCTGACTTCAATTCTGGTAGGAACCCTGATTCTCTTTGTATGGAATGCCGTATCCTGGATGGTACTACCCTTTCATGGAAACTCACTGAAAAGCATCCCTGAATCTGCCATAAACGGAGCAACGCTGCAGGAAAACATGCCGGAAGATGGCGTTTATCATTTTCCAGGCTTCAGTCAGGATATGGGAACGACAGAAATGCAGCGCCTGGAAAAGCGGCTTGCCAAAGGCCCCAGGATTACATTGATGGTTTATAAAGCCGGCCCTACCCAACTCTTAGACCCTGCCACCTTTTTAACCAACTTCCTCTTTAACCTCATAGCCGTGACCGGTTTGTTTATTATAACCAGCAGACTGGCAAAAAAGTCCTTCAGCCATATACTTACCACCCTCTTCCTGCTTGCTCTGGCCGTGAGCTTTATGAGTGACTTTCCACAAATGAACTGGTACCTGTTTCCACTGTCCTACACCATGACCAATGTGCTTGATCACATTATTTCGATGGGACTTCTCGGCTTATTCTTTTACGCCTACAGCTTTAAAAGCAGATCGACTGAGTAATTCCCGGGTTGCGCCTCCCGGCCGCCTGAATACCCAATGTTTCCCGACTAAGACAACAATTAGTAAATTGTTGTCACTACGGCAATGTCTGTAGGAATATCAATCGATATTAATCAGGTAATTATGGCAAATTATATTGATGCATTCGTCCTGCCTGTTCCCGGGGAACATCTGGATGAATACAAAAGCGTAGCCGGGGCAGTGGCTGCTATATGGCGGGAACATGGTGCTCTGCAGTATTTTGAGTTTGTAGGCGATGACCTGGCTCTGGAAGGCACACGTCCTTTCCCGGACTTTGCCAATGCCAAAGAGGGTGAGGTCATTGTTTTCGGCTGGGTGGTATTCGACTCTAAAGAGTCCCGTGATCGGGCAAATGAGCTTGTGGCAGCAGACCCGAGAATGGCTGATCTGGTAGGTCCTCTCACCCATGCATCAAGACTGATTTTTGATGCCAGCCGCATGGCCTTTGGAGGCTTCAGGCCACTGGTTGTATCAGGTTGAGTACTTCGTCTCTTTTTACGCCAATTCTGTCACACTAAACCGGGCATATAGGTCTTAAGACTATCCTTTTGTTTGTTCAGGCGTTATCAACGTTCAAAACTGCTCTATGAAGTCTTATTTCCTTCTTTCTGTTTTTACACTCGCTATGCTCCAATTTGGCTGCAGGCACAGTCAGAACACTTATTTTGATCAACTCCCGCCTGCTCATATCCCACAACTCTTCGCCCCTGGTATTGTCAACACAGAGAGCATTGAGCTGAACGTGGTATTCAATAACTCGTTCACCGAGATGTTCTTTTCCCGGATTGTGGGTGGCAGCTTTCTCATACATCATTCAGAGTTGATTGATGGCCGGTGGACAACTGCGTCCCCTATCGATATGTACCCGGGCATAGATAGAATGACCATAGCCTGTGACCCTACACTTACTGCTGATGGCCAGACCATGTATTTTCTGGGAGTAGACCCTGAAAGCTATGAGGCCGGGGTTTCACGGGATGTGCTTTATCGTATACCGCCAGATATCTACAAAAGCCAAAAAGTAAATGGCCGGTGGCAGGCCGCAACCAAAGTTGTACAACCGGTATCTACAGAACATTTTGAGTCATACCCCGTTGCGGTGCGTGACGGTAGTTTATACTTTCAGTCTGACCGTCCCGGAGGTGCTGGCGGCAGAGATACCTACAGGGCTCAATATCTGGATGACGGAACTTTCGAAAGCCCGGTGGGCATCAGTCTCAATTCAGAAGCCAATGCCACAAGTAGCTATATAAGTCCGGATGAAGATTATCTTATAGCCAGCAGTCCGGAAGGTTTCCAGGTCTCTTTGAAGAAAAACGGTGTTTGGCAATCACCCGGAAGAATTGATTTGTCTTATGAAAAAGACTGGATCTACTTTTGTCCCTATATGTCTCCGGACGGTAAGTACTTCTTCTTTACCAGAAGATACAGCAGCACCGGAAAGCGTGGCTGGGCAGGAGTTACGCATGGAGAGGTGTACTGGGTGAGTGCTGAAGTAGTTTTTGGTTCATCTATGAACTAAAGTACTCCGCAACCAGAGGTTTCAACAATCCATACCTCCTTACAGGACCATTGCGATTCGCAATATCTGATAAATGATCTGACAGCTTACGGCTTATGTTTGGATAGATCAGATAAGCACATGAGAAAGACAATCATCACAATCGCACTCCTGGCCACCACTTCAGGCCTATTCGCACAACAGGGAAACGAAGAAGAAAAAATCAAGGCTACCATCCTGGCCTATATCGAAAACTTCTTTACCAACGACTATGATAAAATGGAGAAGCACCTTCATGACCGACTGGCGAAGAGAGGAATTGACCAGGCCGGCAGACTGAGTGATGATTTCCCCAAAAGCGTTCTTAAAGAGCTCATGAGTAATAAACAGCCTCTGCCACTGAGGCTTCAGGAGAACAAGGTGGACAGTATTTTTATAGATCAAAAGATGGCCTCAGCGGTACTGACCACAGGCTACCCGAATGTAAAATGGAAGGAATACATCCACCTGGCCAAACTGCAGGGCAAATGGATCATCATGGACGTATTCTGGATATTCGATCAGAAATGAGGCTGCCTTATATACTGAGTTTTGTACTGATAATTCTCCTGTCTGCCTGCTCACAGGAGTCGGTAACTGCACAAACAGAAATCGTTGAAAAGAGACTGAATGAGGCCTTTTCACAAGATTCCTTTATGGCGGGTGATATTCACAGTATCACCCTCTACCGGGACCATAAGGAACTGTATTCAGGATATTTTAACGGATATACTGCAGATAGCCTGAACAACGTTAAATCCATCACAAAGAGCATTATTGGCCTTTTAATCGGAATAGCACTGGACCAGGGCCACATCAAAAGTCTTCGGGAACCTGCACTCTCGTATTTTGACGAATGTGAGCTGACAAAAAAAGCACAGCAGGAGAAACAGGACATTACCATTGAGCATCTGCTTATGATGCAGTCGGGAATTGCCTGGAACAACAGGGCCCTCATTAAAGATGACTGGTGGTTTCATGATAGGCCTCATTGTTTTTTGCTCAATGAATTTCCTATGGACACCCTGCCGGGTAAAGAGTTTTCCTATAATTCTGCGGTAGCGCACCTGCTGTCAGGTATTCTCTCCAGAGCTACAGGAGAATCTACCCTGAGCTTTGCCCGAAAGCAGCTGTTTGGTCCACTGGGGATAGAAATCAACTCCTGGGCGCAGGATCACCCGGGAGAATATTACGGCAACTCAGAACTCTCTCTGAAACCGGTGGACCTTATCAAAATCGGGCAAATGCTCCTCCATCATGGTCAATACCAGGGCCAGAGCATATTATCTCCAAAGTGGGTAGCCGCTCTTACTGAGAAAGCATATGATGCCACGCCCCTTATGGACTACGGCTACCTGTGGATGACTGCTAAAAATGATGCCCCCTTCTTCTATTTTGCAGGAGGAAGCGGAGGTCAACACCTGTTTGTTGTTCCTGACAAAGACCTCATTGTCGTTACTACTGCGCATTGGGACAACGCCAGGTCCACAGTAGAGATCATGAAACTGGCCGTCAGCCTGATCAAACAACTCTAAGGAAATAAGGAGTTGAAAGCCCGGGCCTGGTCCTACGACCTTAAACATGCTGATATCATCACTCTGTTTGATCGCCACCCGCCTTTTTGATTCTTCCTGAGTGAGTCCGAAATAGTCAGAACAAATCGACACTTTCAGGCTTAATCCATAGAAGTCAGAAGGAAAACTCCTATCGGATTTGCTGCAAAATATGCACATTTCACTACGACAACTTTTTCACTTCGCTTAATTTCAAGTTGATTGTTTATTGGGTATTCATCATCTTCTTTCGTCAACCGGGATAAATGCCATTGTTGGTGTCTTCCCCTTTGACACTTTTTGAAACGCAAAACCTCTTCTGACATGAAAACTAAAATCGCCTTTTCTCTGCTGGGAACCTTTATGCTCTTAGCAGGCTATTTCGCTACTGCTACTAAAAGCTCTGTTGACCAGGAAGGCATGGTCAAAGTGACCATTATGTATCCAAGTGGTGACGGAAATACCTTTGATATGGACTACTATAAGGACAAACACATGCCCATGGTGGCCGACCTGCTGGGTAAAGCAATGAAGTCTTACGCTATAGACAAGGGCATTGCGGGCAGAACGCCTCAGGAGCCCGTTCCTTATATGGCCATTGGGTATCTCTACTTTGATAAGATTGAAGATTACCAGACTGCTTTCGGTCCGGTAGCTCAGAAGATACTGAGTGACATACCGAACTACACGAATGTGCAGCCTGTATTACAGATCAGCGAGATCATAAAATAACCTACATACAATTCATTTGATAATGTCCCTTTTCAGGAGTCCAAAAGATCCTGGTCAGGGACATTTTTCCTGATAGCCCTATCAAACATTTTGAATACAGGTTTACAACTGAACTGCTTAGGAACCCGCCAGCTTCCACAAGTAAAATGAGTTTCGTATCATTGAAAATCCATCAAGCTCTGTTTTTGGCTACTGCCCTCAAAAATGCTCTTTAACTCCCTGGATTTTGCTTTTTTTCTGCCGATAGTATTGTTCGCCTATTGGTTTGTCACACATAAAAACCTCAGACTTCAGAATTTACTGATTGTGGTGGCCAGTTATGTGTTTTATGGCTGGTGGGACTGGCGATTTTTATCCCTCATATTATTCAGCACCTTAGTTGACTATTCAGTTGGTGTATTGCTCTCAAAGCAGGAAAGTAAAACCAGGAGAAAGCTATTACTCTGGACGAGCATTGCTGTTAACCTGGGTTTTCTGGGCTTTTTCAAGTATTACAACTTCTTTCTGGACAACTTTGTCTCAGCCTTTTCATTTTTCGGTGCGGAGATCAATGCCAATTCGCTCAATATCATACTGCCGGTCGGTATCAGTTTCTACACTTTCCAGACGCTAAGCTATACCATCGATGTTTACAAAGGCAGGCTTGAACCCACCAGAGACCTTATTGCCTTTTCAGCTTTTGTGAGCTTTTTCCCACAACTGGTGGCAGGTCCCATCGAAAGAGCCACGAACCTGCTTCCCCAGTTTTACAGCCAACGACATTTCAATAAGAACCATGCCTGGGATGGCTTAAGGCAGATACTCTGGGGGTTGTTCAAGAAAGTTGTGATTGCCGATAACTGCGCCCAATACGCCAACGAGATATTCAACAACTCAGGAGAGCAGAATGGCAGTACACTGGCACTGGGAGCGGTACTCTTCGCTTTTCAAATTTATGGCGACTTCTCAGGGTATTCTGACATTGCCATAGGCACTGCCCGGCTTTTCGGATTCAACCTGAAGCAAAACTTTGCTTTCCCCTATTTTTCCAGAGACATTGCCGAGTTCTGGAGGAGGTGGCATATTTCTTTGTCCACCTGGTTCAGAGACTATGTTTACATTCCCCTGGGCGGCAGTCGTGGCAGTACCTGGATGAAAGTAAGAAATACGTTCATCATCTTCATTGTCAGCGGATTCTGGCATGGTGCTAACTGGACTTTTATTATCTGGGGGGCTCTGAATGCTGTCTATTTCCTGCCGGTGCTCCTCACCAATAATAACAGAAAGCATCTGGACAACATTGCCTCCGGAAAGTTTCTCCCCTCACTTAAAGAAGTAGTGTTCATGCTCATCACCTTTATCCTGACAGTGATAGCCTGGATATTTTTCAGAGCTGAAAACATTCATCACGCCTGGGAGTATTTCACCACGATCTTCTCAGGCTCTCTCCTGTCACCCGTAGAGAACCCTCCTGGCGGCCTGCTTCTCATCCTGGCTTTCTTTGTATTTGTAGAGTGGTTTCATCGCGATAAGAAACATGGACTTCAAAAAAGTAACAGTGAGTTGTCTGTTTACAGGCTCATGGACAGAATTTTAGTTTTCATTACTTTCTGGATGATCGTAATCTGGCACTCGAGTAATGAAGTCGAATTTATTTACTTTCAATTCTGATCTATGAAAGCCCTCAAATTCATACTGTATACCTGCCTGTTTTTCCTGATCGGTGAGCTACTCGTAAGGATAGATATCCGGTATGATTTGCTGAATAATGCTCCTGAAAAAATTGCGGTTGAGATCGAGGAATCTGATTTGCTGGAAAGTGTAAAAAGTGGACGTTTTGTAGCAGACTCCGGTCAGTTCAGAATTCTGGTGATTGGTGATTCATATATTCATGGTGGTGGCATTAACCCTACAGATAAGTTCTCAAAAAAACTTGACGGCCTGTTGAACAATGACAGTCAGTCTGAACATGATTATGTCATTCTGGATGTTTCTGTCCCACGGAATAATACACTTGATAACTATAACTCATTTCATTACTACTACGAACGCTTTCAACCTCATTTGGTCTTCTGGGCTTATACGTATAACGATATTCTTGGCAGGGTCAAACTCCCAGAACAGCATCAGGGTTCCAGCGAACCTATTAATGAGCCTCCAAAACAGGCATTACGGGAAAGGAAAGGTCTGGACAAAATTGTCAAGCGGGTATATTCCAACTCTAAGCTGACCCTATACCTGTCGGAGAATATTCAGAAAGAATTGAAGACTATGGGCATTGTTCCTCCCGTAGGAGATTTCTATAACCTGACACAGAAAGCTTACCTGGCTACCTCAAAAAACTGGCAGGAGAGCCAGAGAATTTTCTCCAGAGTATTAGCAACCTGTGAGGCCGGTCAGTCGCAACTCTTTATCTATCAGATGCCGGAATTCAACCTTCTACACAAACCAGAGCTATTCTCGGTAGCCGATGAGGCGGTTTATCTCTATATGGAACGAGCGAATGGAATTCACTACGTAAAAGGCGATACTGAATTCAAAGGGCTCGATGGCAATGAATATAAAATCTCTAAATATGATGGCCACCCGAATGCAAAGGCTCATGCTTTAATTGCAGACAGAGTTGCCGATTATATCAAAAACAATCAGTGAGACAGTATTAATCTCCGGACATGCTACATGATCACGCCCATCTCCGCGTGATAGCTGGTACCTGAAGATATTTTAGCTAAATTCAGTCAGCATGACTTCGGAACCCAAAGACCACTTTCCGGTCTTCCAGAGTTCCACAGCTAACCTTGTTCCTAAATGAAAGTCACAATGGATGTAATGCTGAGCGAAAAGGCCAAAGCAATCTATGCGGATATAAGTGCTGAAGGCACCAAACTGGGTGATTTGAGAAAGATCGCCAAAGAAATAAAGAAGGACCATACACTGGCTATGGAGCTATGGGCAACAAGGAACTTTATGGCCAGGCAACTGGCTATTCTTATTATGGATAAGAAGCTCATAACACAGGAGGTGATCGACCAGCTTGATGAGGATATCCGGGGCCATGATTCTGAAGAGCGAAATCAATTGGCTGACTGGCTTATGGCCAATCAGCTTACAAAAGACAAAAAAACAATAGCCCTGCTGTTATCCTGGGAGCAGAGCCCCTCCCCCATACAGAGAAGGCTCTTCTGGTACTACCAGGCCAGGCTGCGCTGGATGGGGCAGACTCCACCCGACAATACTGAAGCACTGCTCGGAGCCATAGAAAACCGATTGGCTGATGAGAAACCTGAGGTGCAATGGGCTATGAACTTCACGGCCGGCTGGATAGGTGTATTTGATCAGCAATACCGTACCCGCTGCATTGATATTGGTAAGAACTCAGGACTCTACCGGGATGAAGTAGTTGCCAGAGGCTGTACCCCCAGCTATCTGCCTGAATTTATCAGCATAGAAGCAGATAAACGAAACCTCTGACGAGAACACAGGCACTCATGACGCAAGGGCTATCAAAGACTGAGACTCAACTCCTTGAAAACCTGTTTGATTCACTCGACAGGCTGTTTGACAGGGAATGTCAGGTGATTGAGGTATACGCCATTGTATTTGCGACACAGCATGCCCTGAAACCTTGCAACACAGCTTTGAGCCTTGACGACTATGCAGAAGGCCTTCAGAAAATTGCGCGTAATAAGGAAGATTTCGAAAGTCAGCGTCAAAGAGCACTCGAGCTGACAGATGACCTGAGAATCATACTGGATGACCTGCTGTACCCTGATTAATTCGAATCACCCCTCTTCTCCTTTTAACTTCCATTTTCAATAAGGAAAGCGCGAAGCTGAAACCTCTTGACACATGAGGTCAACGAAGAGACCTGCACCGGTCAGGGCTCTCAAATTCCGTTTCACCAAAACCAGCTCTCTCCCACCTTCGGCCCGTTTACCTTTAAGTCAGACCTCGCAAAATCAGTACAGGGTCAATTTGATTGAAAAGGAATGACACATCTCATTAAACGCGCAGCAGCCTATACCATCGACTGTTTGCTCTGCTATTCAGTGATCATGCTCATTGTACAATGGGCAATTCTCAGTAACATCAGAGAGTCTATCGGTATCACAGACGCCTGGTTTGAAGACAGCTGGCATGTACAACTGTATGTATTAACGACCATTTCATTACCGGTCTGGTGGTACTTCACCTACTTCGACAGCCATAAAACCCGCGGAACATTTGGCAAGCGATTACTAAAACTGAACCTGGTCGATCAGAGCGGTGTGCGAATTCCCCAGGCTAAGTCACTGATGCGCACGTTCTTAAAACTTGGTCCCTGGGAAATTGCACATGTCGGGGTAATCTTTCCGGTTCCCTTGTATTTTACTGATGAGCCTGAGATCAGACTCCTCACCCTACTGGGCATTTCCCTGTTCACCATATGGGTATTGAGCATCCTGGCCAATACTAAACAGCAATCGCTATACGACAAGCTGCTGGGCACTCAGGTACTTGAACAAAGAGATTAAAAGCGCAGATCGTCCTGTCCTTCATATGACCCGGCTTTTCGCTACCGGATATCAGAACAATGCGTAAATTAAGAGACTAACCCTATACAGAGAGCCTGCAAGGCCATGCATATTCAGCCACACTCAGACAAGCTAAGGCGCTACATTGCTCCTGACACCTATTTTTCGCTTACTGAAGAGCAAAGGAGGCGGTCATTTATAGGCATGAATCTGAGTTTTTCGAATGAAACTGTCATTCTGAACAGGATTAACCAACTCGAGCAATTGGAGGAAAAGGGCTTCGTATTTTTTGGTGAGAAAAACTGGCTCACATCCTTTCTCTCTTCTTCCCGACCCTCAGGCATGGGGGGTTATGATCAGTGGGTCACCAAAAACTTCAGAGAATACCTGAGGCTGCCATTTGAAATTTCTATAGAACATACAGAGCCGGATACTCCACTGTGGTTCGCTGAACTTAATACAACCGACTTGCTGCTGGGTTATCCAGATTTGAAAAACCCGGGTTTTCTCGAAATAGCCGAAATGCAGATCATTGTAGCCGGGAACACAGAAAGTCCCCATCCCAGCCATCTGATAAAGGCTTTTGAGTTTTTGCATGACCTCGAATACGCGTTATCCACGGTCAGGTATCAATCAAAAGGCGGCCGGGAGATCAGTGTGACTGGTATTGAGATAACCAACCCCATCGACCCTTCAAGGTGGGAACTCAATGTCATTTCAGATTATGGGTCTGAGTGGGATTTCACCATTGTCAATGGGCGGGCCTGGAGGAGCTAGAAATTTGACCTTTTTGAGAAAGTCTTTCTGATCACTACTGGCTAGCTTACCGCAATGTTACTCGAAGAAAGTGTAGTAAGTTTTAAAGGGAGGCCTTTGTTTCAGAAGGCCAAAATCAAGACACCTTTCAGAATATCAGGCCAGATGGATGATATGGCCTGCTTTTTCTATTTAATCGAGGGGGCCTACGAAGTGATAGAATCACGGGGGGCTATCAGGGTTGGTACTAATGAGGCGCTCCTGAAAAAGTGTGGCAATTATGTCTCTCAGCTGGACAAGGGCGATTGGGAGTGCATTACCATACTCTTTTACCCTGACGTACTCCACGAAATCTATAAGTTTGAGATTCCCTCTTTTCTCAGCGAAAAACCTATGGCACCACCAAAGAAAATGGTAGCCAACGAACTGCTGGATAAGTTTATTCAAAACCTGTTTATCTATTTTGATAATCCCGAACTCATGGATGAAGAGCTGGCCCTGCTCAAGCTGAAAGAGCTGGTACTGATCCTGATGAAGTCCGAACAGTATGCCAGTGTCAGCGCCTTTCTGGCCAACCTGTTTACGCCTGACAAGCTACACTTCACCAATGCCATAGAGAACAACATTTTTACACACATGAGCATACAGGAACTGGCCTTTATCTGCCATAAGAGTCTCTCCTCTTTTAAACGGGAGTTTCGCAAAATTTACAATGACACCCCATCCAGATACATCAAGAACAGACGCCTGGAGCATGCCGCACATTTATTGATCTCTACCGGTCAATCCGTATCGGATATAGCTTATGAAACTGGTTTTCAGGACATCACGACTTTCTCTGCTTCATTCAGAGAAAAATTCGCCTGTCCTCCCTCAAAGTATCGTCTGAACCAAACCAGAAACTCACTGGCCAAAAGCAGAAGGTGATCTTTTCTCTGTTTATCCACCTTTGGATAACCAATGAAAAGAAAGCATATGAAACAGGCCGAAAACAAGTACAGGGAAATTAAGATAACCCAGGTAAGTGAAGTGATCAATGTCTCTGCCGATGCCTTATGGCAAATAGTGCGGAAATTCGAAGATGTGGGTCAGTGGTTTACCAGCATTGACTATGTAACAGTCAGCGGAAAGTCTGAATTTGAAGGAGCCAGCTACAGCGAACGCACCTGTTATGTAAATCTCAAAGGCTACAGTAAGGTACATGAGAAACTCACCTTTTTTGACGATTCCAAACGCGAGCTCGCCTATGAGCTGACAGAAGGAGCTCCCGGTTTTCTGTTGTTTGCCGGCAATCACTGGACGGTTTCTGAAGTCGACTCCCGACATTCAGTACTGAAAATGGAGGCTACGCTGAGACTCAAGAAATTTGTGGGAAGCTTGCTGGGAGGTCCAATGAAGAAAACAGTACTGAAGAATCTTCCGATAGCCTTGAATGAACTAAAGATCTTTGCAGAAACGGGAGAAGTATCTGCCGCCAAAAAAGCGCGCATGGCCGAACTCGAAAGGAAAAAACGTAAAAAGGCTGCCTGAGAACAAGCTGCCTTTGACAACAAAACCAGTCTGATAACACGCTTATCGGCTGGTTTCTTTTGTTAAGAGGTTAACTATTACTGTATCTCAATAATTGATTACCAGCCAATCCCTCTCTCACTTGCTATTATCCCCCAGACCTGAGTATCTTCTTACTCCAATACCCATATCGCATCAGGAAAAAAGCAAAACATGAGAATTCATCATATCAGAAATGCCACCATGGTAATAGAGACTGGTGACAAAGTAATTCTGATCGACCCGATGTTGGGAAAAAAAGGAGCTTCGGCACCTCCCTTCTCGGTCATCAGATTCAAAGCCAGGCGTAACCCGATATTGAATTTGCCAGACAATGCGATGGATGTGATTAACAAGACCACGCATTGCCTTATCACCCACCTCCATCCCGACCATCTGGATAGTACCGCCATAGAGTTTCTTAAATCGCGGAATATTCCCGTTACCTGTAGCATCCGCGATGACAAGACACTGAGAAAAACCGGACTCAACATTGAAAAAACAGTGGAATACTGGAAAAAGACTGACTTTCAGGGAGGAACCATAGAGGGCATTCCGGCAAGGCATGGTTATGGATTTGTGGCCAAACCTATGGGCAATGTCATGGGATATTATATTGAACTTCCTGACGAAAAAACGCTCTACCTGAGCTCTGATACCATTTATACAGATGACGTGGATAAGGTATTAAAAAGCTACAAACCTGATATTTCTGTAGTAGCCTGTGGCAGTGCCCAACTCGATATTTTCAAACCATTGCTGATGACTGTAGAAGACATCATTCGCTTCGTGAAAAATGCCCCGGCAGAGGTGATTGCCAACCACCTGGAGGCAGTCAATCATTGTCCCACTACACGTGAAGGACTCAGAGCTGAACTGGAAGCACTGGGGCTGGCAGAGAAAACCTATATACCCGAAGACGGAGAAATGATTACGTTCTGATATCCCGGTGCTCTGAAGAAAGCTCTTTTGGTCAGATGTGATTGATGCTTACACCTCTTACTTATGCCTGACCTGAGCCGCAGACTATCGAAACTTGTCAACCTGATCATTGATTTTTCGTCAAGACAGACCAACTAACCTTTTTAACATGAAACTCACATTAAGTCTGATTTTTTGCCTGATCGCTGTACCCCTCATAGAGGCCCAGACCTACTGGAAAAACCCGGGGCAACTCGCTGAAAAATATAAGATTGACGGTAGCCTTTCCGTCAGTGAAGTCACGGATACGCTTCTGTTAAAACGAACGATCAACGAGCCTCGCTATATCATCAAAAAATCAGAAGACTTTACTTATATCGCCATTCGGTCAAATACCAGTACCATTTTAAATGCCTATGTGGTGTCTGACGAAAAAATTCAGGTGTTGCATGCATCAGCAGCCCTGGGTCAGATAGACCTCAACAAGGAAGGAGGCCGGTATAAAGCCGAAAAGACTGAGTTTGACTGGATTTTCAGAGACCCGAATGTATGGGATGAAATGCATCCTGAAGGTGTCAATACGATAGATAAGTTCTTCGGGATTTATGGCTGGATGGCCAATACCTGGACATTTGGTTCCTATCGTGAGGTAGAGATGCTCATCGACAACCGGCTTATCAACGGGGGTGACCGATTACTGATCAGCTATACCTCCAAAGAAGATGGAACCCGCGCAGTGCGGTTTAAAGAGGGCACAGCCGATGCCTCACTCACCGGTGATCCGGCAGCAGACAAGAGAATACACGATGGTTATATACCCGAGACGATCGACCTGGTTAATCAATGAGTTCTAATGCTTATCTTCGACTAAGGCAATTCAGATAAACGCCTTCTTCCATTTATGCTGTTCATGCCAAATGAAATGGCTCAACCGAACCTGATATGACCCGATCTGTCTCCAAAATCTCACTCCATATGGTCTCGAGCCTTGATGGCTTTGTGGCCGGCAAGAACGGAGATGTGTCCTGGCTGAAGTCTACCGATCGATATGAGCCAGGCATTACCCTTACCGAGGAAGCTATTCATGAATTCGTAAAGTCTATAGACTGTTATGTGATGGGGTCCCGTACCTACGAAAAAGCACTGGAGCTCGGCTGGCCCTATGGCGACACCCCGGTGATCGTGCTGAGTCAAAGAGACCTGAAGGACGAAAGAGAGACGGTTTCCTTTTATTCTGGTGATATCGCAACGCTCTCCGGCAATCTTAAATCAGACCATAAGAACATCTGGCTCGTGGGAGGAGCTGCCGCAGCCAGGTCGTTTATTCGCCTGCAACTGGTAGACGAGATCATTGTATCGGTAATGCCGGTGATTGTAGGAGAAGGCACCCTCTTTTTCGATTTTGTGGGTCGTCAGGAAAGACTTCATCTGAAAGATGTCACTGCCTATAAAGACGGTATGGTAGAGTTATCTTATGAGGTGGTGAAAAACTGACCCTGAAAAATGGCTAATTTTAAATCCGCCAATCGTAACAAGCGCCATCACCTCAGATGAAACTCATATTGTTCCGTCCCTCCCTAACCCCATAAGGCTTCAGGACTACGGACCGGGTATTTTTAAAAGTGCCTGGACCAAATCTGCTTTAAAAAAAGCGATTAAGAAGAAGTATATGACCGTGAATGGTAGATTAGCTTCCACGGCTACTTTTGTTAACGGAGGAGAGCGGATAGACTTATCAGTTCCTCAGAGTGCCGAAAAAGGTAAGAAGCTTATCTTTCCCCTGAAGGTCTTATTTGAAGATGAGCACTGTGCCCTTATTCATAAACCTGCAGGCATTCTCACAAGTGGCAATGGGTTTAAAACCATCGCCAATGCCTTGTCTCAAAACCTGAAGGCCAGCTCCAGGGACGATGCCTGCCAGCCTCAACCCACC
>DIYF01000149.1 GCA_002427745.1 Roseivirga sp. UBA6061
TCGTTGAGCAGTTGGCTGCCTATGCCCCGGCCCTGAAGAGAACTGTCTACAATCATAGCAAACCAGCGTGCTTCATCCCGTGTAAAGGTGGAGAGCCAGGCCTGTACCTCCGCTTTCTCATCCACGATCAGAAAATGCCGGGGAGCTGCCAGTCCCTCCAGGTATTGTTCAAGACCACTGATATCCGGGTAGTTCAGGTGTGCCGGGTATTCAGTATTCCAAAGCCTGAGAATGCCTTGTTTTTGTTGAATCGTCAGCTCGTATGTCTTCAATATCTCCATATGAGCTGTACAAGATGCGCATTTTGTGTATCATCTTATGCGATCTTCGTTTGAAAACCAGTTATAATCGCGGGGAGAATGTATCGGCTGGATGACAGGGCAGCCCGTTTCCCGGAACAGTTACCCAAAATCACTAGTATTAGCTATTGATAGCCCTGTAGCCTGCGCCTACTTTTGGGCCGTTTAAAATTGATCTAAGTAAGACTCGAGATAATAAAGTCTATGAAAGAACTCAGAAACATATGTTTGCTTTTGGCTGCTATGGCAACCGTGGTATTCTTCAGTTGTAGCAATGATGACATTGATCTGCCGGATATTCAGACACCTACCACCTATAACTTTACCCGAAACGGACAGACTACTGTGTCATTTATCGGGCAAATGGAACGTATTCAGATGGCAACTGAGCTGATCAACGCCATGCTGGACTTCGATAATGCCACCGCTGTGTCTCTGCTGGAAATGTATCGCAATGAAACTGAGGCGGGAGGGGATGCCAACCCTTTTTCTACTGAGGAGTTGAATGCCAGCACCAGAAGTGTTAAGAGTAAAGTAGCCGCTTCCAGAGATTTTTTCTCTACCAATACTGCAGAGGGAAGTGTTATTAAAGCTGATTTTGAACGCTGGATCAACGAGCAGGTAACTGAGGTCTTTTCAAACGAGAATACATTGGCCGAGGCAGGTACTGCCGGTCAGATTGCAGATGGAAGTTCTACCAGGTATGTGAATGCCAATGGACTGGAGCTGAATCAGGTAGTAAACAAAGGACTGATCGGAGCGCTGATGCTGGATCAGATTGTCAATAACTACCTGAGCCCTGCCGTGCTGGACGAAGGGGATAACCGCGCCAACAACGACAGCGATGTACTGGAAACCGGTCAGAATTACACCACTATGGAGCACAAGTGGGATGAGGCCTATGGTTATCTTTTTGCAGCGGCTTCTAATATTGCCAATCCTATTGCTTCCATTGGAGCCAATGATAGCTTCCTGGGCAAGTACGTGATTCGTGTTGAGAGCGATCCTGATTTCAGCGGGGTGGCAGCTGAACTTTTCAGTGCTTTCTCTCTGGGCAGAGCGGCCATTGTAGCCAAGAACTATACCATCAGAGATACACAGGCAGATCTTATAAAAACCCGCCTTTCGGAGGTTATGGCCATCCGGTCTATCTATTATCTGCAGCAGGGTAAATTGAGTCTGGAACTGCGCGACCCTGATTACGGAGCTGCCTTCCATGACCTGTCTGAGGGCTTTGGTTTTATTTACGGCCTGCGATTCACAAGGAGATTCGAGAATAACGAACCCTATTTTTCTAAAGCAGAGGTAGATGGTTTTCTCAACGACCTGATGGGAGGTACTAATGGTCTGTGGGATGTAACTCCGGCAACACTGGATGCTATTTCAGAAGCGATTGCCGCTAAGTTCAACTTTACTGTGGCTGTAGCAGGTAGCTAAAATCAACAGATAAAGTCTAACTTCCTGTTTGAACCGGAGCACAGGCTTCGGATATAGCGGAGGAAGCATGAGTTCTGAACCCATACCATATTTTAAAAGAACCACGGAGGCTGCCCCACTGGCGGTCTTTCGTATTTTCTTTGGCATTATGATGCTGGCCAGTATCACCCGCTTCTGGTCTTATGGCTGGATTGACAAGCTGTATATTCAGCCTGAATTCTTCTTCTCCTATTATGGCCTTGAGTTTGTAAAACCACTGGGTGAGTACACCTATGGACTGTTCTTTCTGTGTGGGGTAGCGGCACTTCTGGTGGCTTTGGGCTACTATTACCGGCTGGCGATAACGGTGTTTTTTCTGAGCTTCACCTACATCGAGTTGATGGATAAGACTACTTATCTCAATCACTATTACTTCATCAGCCTGGTGAGCTTTGTGATGATTTTTTTGCCTGCCAATGCCTACTTTGCCATGGATGCCCGCAGAAAGCCGAAACTGGCGTTTCAGAAGGTGCCTGTCTGGACCATTGATGCGGTCAAGCTCTTGTTGGGGATTGTGTATTTCTATGCGGGGCTGGCCAAGCTAAATTCAGATTGGCTGGTTTCAGCCATGCCATTGAAAATCTGGCTTCCCGCCAAGTATGATACCCCTTTGCTGGGAGATTTATTGCAAAAAGAATGGGTGCATTATGCCTTTAGCTGGTCGGGAGCCTTGTACGACTTATTCATTCCTTTCCTGCTCTTGTACAGGCGCACAAGAGTACCTGCTTTTATAGCCGTAGTTGTTTTCCACGTACTTACCCGGGTGCTTTTCCCCATAGGTATGTTCCCCTACATCATGATTGTGAGTGCGCTGATCTTTTTCGACAAATCTGTCCACAAGCGTATTCTAGATGTGTTTGGCAATGTATTCAATATATCACGCAGGTCCTTCGATAACGGGCGTACACTCGTTGGCAGATCTGTCATATCCAGGCTGAAAATCTATGGACTGGGACTGTTCTTTATACTCCAGTTCTTGCTGCCCTTCAGGTATTTGCTGTATCCCGGAGAGCTGTTCTGGACGGAAGAGGGCTATCGTTTTTCCTGGAGGGTGATGCTGATGGAGAAAGCCGGTTATGCCAGTTTTAAAATAGTAGATAAGGCTACGGGTAAGCGTTTTTATGTGGACAACAGTGATTTTCTCACCCCTTTTCAGGAAAAGCAAATGTCCACCCAGCCAGACTTTATCCTGGAGTACGCACATTATCTCAAAGCACACTTTGAAAGTCAGGGACATGAAAACCTGCAGGTTTTTGTAGAAAGCTATGTGGCGATGAATGGTCGTAGAAGCAGGCCTTACATAGACCCTGATGTAGACCTAACGCAGTTCAATGAGTCTTTCAGGCATAAACCCTGGATACTCCCCTTTGATGATACAATCAGGGGGCTGTGAAAAACAGAGGAGTCGGGGCAATGTCAGATCTCGAAGTGAATTCCCTGCTCTACCAGCTGCTTATAGCGGCTCTCGTTGAACTGAAAGAGGTTTCCCGGCCTGCCTGAACCTGTTGATTTGGCCTTTTCCTCCAGCTTATCCAGAATACCCAGGTGCATCACTTTCTTTTTGAAGTTTCTGCGGTCAATAGGTCGGTCGAGTAGGGTGGAGTACAGGTTTTCGAGATCGGAGAAGGGAAACTTCTTGTCCAGCAATTCAAACCCAATGGGCTGATAAACAATTTTGCCCCGGAGTCGCTCTATGGCTATATCCAGGATTTGCTGGTGATCAAAAGCCAGTTGAGGGAGCTCTTTTATATGGAACCACTGGGCCTCTTCTGCATCTGTATCGGCATGGAGCCGTTTGAATTCACTGGTCTTGACAATGCCAAAGTAGGCAACCGAAATAATGCGCTTTCTGGGATCACGCTGTGGCTGCCCGAAGGTGTAGAGCTGTTCGAGGTAGTTGATGTGTATACCGGTTTCTTCCCGGAGTTCCCGCTCCACGGCCTCTTCCAGCGATTCGGCCTCATTGACAAAACCACCCGGTATGGCCCAGTGACCTTCAAAGGGAGGGTACTTTCTTTTGATCAGAATTACTTTAACACCTTCTGCCTTGCTATAGCCAAAAACAATGGCATCCACTGTTACTTCAATATTTTGCGTCTTGCTCACGCAATAAATATAGGGCTATCTGTTGAAAAGGGGAACCCTACTGTTGAAGATGATAGCGTTCAGAAAGCTGATCCCCCAGACTCATTATATCGTCTTTTCTGGCCAGTACAGTAAGCCAGTCTTCGGGAATGTCTTCATAGCCATATAGCAGGCCGGCCAGTCCTCCGGTAATGGCTCCCGTGGTATCGGTGTCCTCTCCCAGGTTGACCGCCTTTAAAACAGCTCCCTTAAAATCTCCCGAGTTGAGAAGGCACCAGATGCTGGCTTCCAGAGAGTGGATGACATAACCTGAGCCCCGGATGGAGCTCTTACTTTCTTTGGCAAACTGACCGTCCAACACTCTGTCGAAACGGCTTAGCTCCTGATAATCATAATCCTTTCCACTGAAGAAGCCTTTGGCTGTTTTAATCAGGGTGTTGTGTGCCTCCTTTGCTCCGGCTCCTTTAATCAGTTCATGGGCAAACTCCAGGTAGAGAAAACAACTCATAACAGAACGAAAGTGGCCATGGGTGATCGAGGATACTTCTTTGGCCCTGGCATAGCGCTCTTCAACAGGCAGATTGATCGTGTGAAATGCCAGTGGCAGAATACGCATCAGAGAACCATTGCCATTGTTGAACTCAGAAAAGCCTCCGGCCAGTTCAGGGGCCACACCTTGGACACTGAGCCGCTCCAGGGCATCAAAAGTTGTATTGCCGATGTCAAAGGCGGAGCCATGAGCGGTCCAGTGGCCCTGGTAGTACCACTGCCGGAAGCTTTGACCTATGGCATGCAGGTCATAAGCTTTAATGAGCTCTTCGGCCAGGCAAAACGTCAGAGAACTGTCGTCAGACCAGGTACCGGGAGGCTGATTGTGTGATCCGTAGCCCGTCATGCCGCTCACCGGAAAAACTTCCATTTCCGTGCGGGACTTAAACTCTACGGGTACCCCCAATGCATCACCGGTAGCAATGCCCAGGAGCATATCCCGTCCGGGGTTTTCAGGGCTATTCGTTTTCTTCTTTTTCCAAAAGGGCATTTGACTTTGTCCAGCTATTGAGTATTTGATCGAAACGGTCTTTGGTGATCAGGGTTCCATTAGTATCATCGATGGTTCCTGAAACCAGACTGATATCGAATGCTCCACTTGTTCTTATCAGGTAGTACCTGTGGCTTTCTTCGCCATAATCATACCGGGCCACCAGATTTTCTCCGGTTTTGGTATTCCGGTAATAGTCTTCTTCCAGCGTGGCATGCCAGTAATTAAACTCTATGTATTTCTTGTAATGTCCTGTAATGATATCTTTCCTTTCCGGGCCATACCACTTTGAGTACTGTCGACTGATAAAGGTCAGTTGATTCCAGTGATCGGGCATCGGAGGTATTCCGAGTTCTCTTCGCTTTTCGTTGAACTCTTTGCCGTAATCACTGTGTATGGGGAGTAAAGTTTCACTTGCTCTTTCTATACCCATCCAGATGATAAATGCACCGATACACCAGCTTAGTTTGATCAGTACGGACTTTACATCTAATACAAAATTTTTCTTATCCCTCTTGTAGTCCAGGTAATAGCCATAGCCGATGGCACCCATCAATACTACGCAGAGAATGACCCCAATAAAGACTGTCATGACCGGTTTTATGATTCACTTAAGAGTTTTAACAGCACTCCATTGGTCCAGCCGAAACCATCCTGTACGGGGTACTCTCCGCCTCCGCTGGGTAGATTGGTGTCTGCCACATTGTATTTTTCCATTAGCTTACCTGTGTTCTTAAACACTTTTGTGTTCAGGTCAACCCAGCGCATCTTGATGGTATTGGCCAGCTCGGTGAAGCCATAGTTTCTCAATCCCTGAATGGCCATCCATTGCAAGGGTGCCCAGCCATTGGGCGCATCCCATTGCTGACCTGATTCAAAGGTAGTCGTGAGCAGTCCTCCATCTTTCAGCAGTTCCTTTTCAAGTCTTTGTGCTACGGAGGCGGCCTGTGCTGTGGTGCTGATTTTGAAGAAGAGAGGGAATACCGCAGCGGCAGAAACAGATGTGGTTTGTTCTCCCTTTACAAAGTTGTAGTCATGGTAAAACCCGGTTTCCTCATTCCAGAAGAAGCTTTGAATGCTTTCTATTCTTGATCTGGCTTGTTGTTGGTAGATCACGGCTCGCTCCGTTTCTCCCAGTCCCATGAAGACATCCGCCAGAAGTTCTTCCAGACCATAAAGCAGACAGTTCAGGTCGGTCTGCACAATTTCATCGGTACAGATGCTCTCCAGGCTGGCAGGGTTGGCGCACCAGCGCGAGCTAAAATCCCAGCCCGACTCACAGGCGGAGCGTATAGCAAGCAGGGTTTTTCTTCCCTCATCTCCTTTGGTGGCAATCAATTCCACATCGTCCTGATACATCTCTGCCCGTGGATTGTGGAAGTTGTCATAGTACCGGTTCATGATATTACCCCCAGGCAGTCTCACGCTTCTCTTTACTGCTTGATTGTCTTTTTCCAGCGTTTCCGATTCAGCCATCCAGAAGAAATATTCCTTTTCCATGGCAGAAGCATATTTGGCATAAATGTCTTCGCCTTTCTCATCGGCCAGCAGCTTAACCATCAGGGAGAA
Source organism: Roseivirga sp. UBA6061 (assembly GCA_002427745.1). Lineage (GTDB taxonomy): Bacteria > Bacteroidota > Bacteroidia > Cytophagales > Cyclobacteriaceae > Roseivirga. Next base: position 6,469 of record DIYF01000149.1, read on the forward strand.
AAATGGTGGTTGAGAACGCCCCAGGTAATAGGATCGGTTGCCATTGGGGATAAAACCGAACTCTTCGATCAGCCAGGCAAAATTGTCGATCATATCTTCAATCATATCCAGCCGGCCACTCACCGCCAGGCCCAGCATCGTAAAGTAGCTGTCCCAGTAATAGATCTCATTAAAACGCCCTCCCGGTACAATGTAGGGATGAGGTAGCTGAATCAAAGAAGAGTGGAAGCTGACTTTTTCAGGCTGCCGGGCCAGGATATCCCAAAGCTTATTGATATGCTCCTCCACGGGTTTAGTCGTATCACTCTGATAGTCGATTTCGCGCGTAGGAGCCTTGCGAAAATGGGTATAAAAGAAATCTTTGAGATCAAATTCTGAACTATCTCTTTCCGCCCGATAAAGGGCCAGTATTTCCGCAGGTGTTTTGTCTGACACCACATCAGATATTTCCTTGCCGTCATGCCACAATCCTGAGGCGTGCAGGTCAGTAAATAATTCCTGATAGTCTTTTTCCAGATGAACGAGTCGGGACATGTGTTTAGCGATTATAGTCTGAGAGAATTCAACTTTCGTATTGAATCTCTCAAATTATAGGTATTTCCGACATCCTCAATGGTATGAGCTATGTTTTTAAGAAGAAAACTGCAAATCAGTTATCCTCAAAAAACTCGTCCCAGGTCATGGTTTCGCGCTCCGTGCCATCTTCAGTGGTTACTGCCATTTGAAGGCCATTTTTGGTCATTTCCAGGTGGATGCTGATATCTGCCACACCAATTAACTCATCCAACTCTTTAAAGCTCACATCGTCTATGCTCATTCCTGCCTCGCCAAGTATTGAGACAATCATAAAAAGACCAACAGAGCTATAAATGGCAACAAACTGGTCGCGACTGATGACTCCTTCCGGGGCCGAAGCCGTTGTTTCAAGCTGTAGCGTAGCATCATTGGCAAAAGTGAGCAGCTGAAAATCTTCGATTTGATACTTGCCATTGGTTATGGTAACCAGCTCTTCTTTGAGTTTGGCACTGGCATCTGTCTGTGCCTGAATACCATTTAAGCCAATTAAGATAAGGGCGAGGATAGTGATAATTCTCTTCATAGTACTAATACGGTTGTATCAGTCAATATAATGAAAACAGACTGAGCTATTCTTTTAAGAAGAAAAAAATCATGCTGTGTTACTGAGATCTACTCAATAATACCTACCACACGAGCCGGAGCGGCAGAGCCTCCTTTGATCTTAAGGGGAAATACCGCCACTTTAAAGCCGTATGAGGGCAGGGCTTTCAGGTTGGTCAGCTGCTCCATGTGCAGATATTCCTTTTCTCGCCCCACCAAATGTGCCTGCCAGAAGAGATCGGGGTTATTGGTAGCTTTTGCCTGTTGTACCAGGTATTTCAGCGGCAGATCCCAGCCCCACTGGTCTATGCCCATCACCTTCACTCCCTGGTCGATAAGCCATTCTGTGGCCGCCTTACTCATGCCGGTTCCCTTTTCTACAAAGTCACTACCCCTGAGCTGGTCGCGATCGGTACGAATGAGTACGATGGTTCCCGGTGACAGGGTGGCTCCTGATTTTTCAAGATCGTCCTGTAAATCCCGTACAGTGATTTCTTCATAATCTGGCTTATGCGACATGTCAATCACGACACCCGGTCCGTAAAGCCATTCCAGAGGTATCTGATCGATGGTCTTGGCTGGCTGTCCTTCTACAATGGGGCTGTAGTGCCAGGGAGCATCGATATGGGTGGTAGAATGAACCCCCATGCCATAGATTTTATCATCAGCCCAGCCCTCAAAATTCTTCGGGAATAGCCTTTTGGGCAACTTCAGGAAATACCTGATCATCTTATAGCCTTTCTTATGAGGCTTATTTTTGACCTTGATCCGCATAAACCAGGGGTCTTCCTTTTTGTATTCAATGGTTTTGGAGAGGTCTATGATTTGCATGGTCTTAATGAAAAAGATGAAGGTGAATTTAAGCATTATGGTGTCCTCATACGTAAGTGGTCAGATATTTAATCTGACAAGTGAGTATACCAGAGTCAGAAGTTTTGAATTTAATTGGGTGATGTATTATCAGGTTCAGGGAATTCACTATTTTGAATTATGGGACTGCGAAATAGAACTATGTATTTACATAAGAAGTGCTTTTTCGTGACCACTACCTGTAATGGATGGAAACCGCTAATCAGACAAACAGATTCTTACGATTTAATCAACTCCAGCCTGACTTTTGTCGGAGAGAAATATAATTGTGATGTACTAGGTTATGTCATAATGCCCAATCACCTGCACCTCCTTCTCTATTTTAAAGGAGAAAACCACTTATCAGGGTACATGAGAGACTTTAAGAAATTCACTTCAGTGAAAATCAGGCAAGAACTGGAAAACAGAAACCTAATTTATACACTAGACAGTATCAGAACTGATTCCCGGAATAGAATTTTTAAAGTTTGGGAGGAGCGTTTTGATGACCAGTATATCAGAAGCAAAGCCATGTTAAAGCATAAGCTTGACTACATTCATGAAAATCCATTGCAAAGCCATTGGAATCTTGTAGAGTATCCTGACGATTATGCATACTCAAGTGCTTCATTTTATGGAAATGGGCTTTGCCCCGATCTAAGAGTTGTGCACTACAAAGAATATTATTGAAGTACCTTTGGTCAGGTTGTAAACCTGACCACTAAGAGACAGAAACTAAGATGTTTCGAAGTTCCCCAACCACCTGATCTACATTGGCTTTTGTAAAACAGAGTGGTGGCTTGGATTTGATAACAGAGTCATAGGGCCCATCGGTACTGACCAGAATGTATCGTTGGCGGAGCTGATTCTTGATTTGACCGGCCAGTGCCGTGTCAGGTGTCAGATTTTCGTCTTTGACAAACTCAATCCCTATGAAGAGACCTGAGCCTCGTACATCTCCGATACAGGCAAACTCTGACTGTAAAGCCCGCACCGATTCCATAAAGTAATTGCCGACCGCCAGAGAGTTGGCCTGAAGGTTTTCCTGTTCAATGACATCCAGTACGGCAGAGCCGATGGCACAGGAAACCGGGTTGCCCCCGAAGGAGCTGAAGAACTCCATGCCATTGTCAAAAGCCTCTGCTATGGCATCGGTGGTAACTACGGCTCCCATGGGATGCCCATTGCCCATAGGTTTGCCCAGTACGACAATGTCGGGTGTAACCCCGTGCATTTCAAAGCCCCAGAAGTGACTGCCCATCCTGCCGAAACCGGTCTGCACCTCATCCGAAATACAGAGACCTCCCTGTGCTCTGACAGCGGGATACATGGCCTGCAGGTAACCTGGTGCAAGTGGCACCTGACCGCCACAGCCAATGATGGGTTCTGCGATAAATCCCGCAACCGGATTCTCAGAAGCTTTAAGCCTTTCAATAGCCTGATCGGCATATAGTTGCCCGGCTTTTTCTCCTTTAAACTCTCCGCGATAGGTACCGGGAATGGGGGCCTCTATGATATGATGAGACTGTCCTTTGCCGCCTCTGCTGGTATATTTATAGTGACTGATATCAATGCCCATGCGGGTATTGCCGTGATAGCCGTGCTCCATGACCATCATGGCCGTGTGCCCCGTGTAGTTTTGTGCCAGTCTTACCGCCAGGTCACTGGCAGCACTGCCGGAGTTGACAAAGTAGACTTTATTAAGCGAGGCGGGGAACTTGTCCAGAAGTTTGGCCGCATAAGCTTCCAACTGATCATACAGGTAGCGCGTGTTGGTGTTCAGCGTGGCCATTTGCTGCTGACCTGCCGCCACTACCTGAGGGTGTTGATGCCCCACGTGTGGTATATTGTTGTAAGCATCCAGAAAGGTATTGCCATGTGCATCGTACATATACTGAAAGGCAGCACTTTGCATATGAATAGGTTGCTTATAACTGACGGAGAAAATGGGACTGACTACCTCATAGCGCTTCTTTAGTACCTCAGCCTCTGAAGGTGGAGTTTCCATGGGTAAACCGGCTGCCAGATAGAAAGCCTTTCGGGCCTTGACCGGACCAATGGCCAGCCACTGCTTCAAAAGGGCTAAAGCAGGCTTTTGACTGATGGTGATATAATCATTATCCGGCTGGAGAGTTTTGTCATAAGAAGAAAAGCAGAGCGATGTAACAAGCCTGCCGGCAATAAGATAGTAGAGCAAATCAAGCTCTTCTTCTAACAGAGGGTATTCCCTGTGATATGCCTCGATGATATAACCCGCCCATTTCAGGGGCTCTTCTTTATCAAACAGTGCATAGGCAAGTGTAATGGCCAGTTCGTTGATCAATGGGGTATGTACCGCATCCCCGAAATCGATGACGCCTTTTACCTCACCGTCACGTATGAGCAGGTTCCAGTCGTTACCATCATTGTGGATGATTGATTTTCTGAGTTGCTCCAGTTTCGGGTTCACGTGTTGGTTCCACTGGAGTATGAAATGCTCAACCAGCTTCCTGTCTTCAGCTTTTTCCACATATTTAGTCAGGGGTGGTACCCGCTGAAAATACTGCAGATCCCAATCGAGTTTTCTGGCTTCAATAGGAGCGTTTCTGAAGCCCTTGAGCTTTACATCAATCTTAGCCATAAACCGGCCTATGGAGGTATACATGGCCTGTGTAGGAGTAGCATCACTGAGAAACTCACCTTCTACGAAAGACATCAGCCTGTATATCTTATCGCCCAGTATGGTGATATCCTCGCCACTTCTGTTCGGTACAGGGGTAGAGACAGACCGGGCATCCAGGTGATCAAGTTGCCGGATCATAGCTATTTCTGCCAGTACCTCCTGCTCGATTTCAATGGTGTTTTCGTAAACCTTGAGCAGGAAAGTGCCCTGATCACATTTCACTCTGTAATTGGTACTGATATAGCCTGCCAGTTTTTTCAGCGCACAAGTGCCGAGCCCGTAGTGTTGATTGAGTATCTCTTCCATCAATAAAAAAATGATGGTGAAGATAGAACCCTTATCACCAGGAATCAATGTGGGAGAGGCTAATTAAATTACCCGTTGTTCATCACTGAAAGAATCGCCTGAATCAGCTCTTTTCGTCTTTTGAGGTCGATGTTGTTCGTTTCCAGGTAGGTCTCAATGTGCGGATCGTACTCCTTGAGGATTTTGATCAGTTTTTTCTTTTTGATGGTTGATTTGAGCTGTCCTCTGCTGTTTTGACGCGTAATGACGATGGTACCAATCTGGTCGATCTTTCCTGTATTTCTGATAAAATAGAAAGACTCAGCTTTACGGCTGACTGTATAGGTACGGGTTCCCGGAGTGCCGGGGGTAGGGGGAAGCGCATTGTAGCGATAGCGGGGGCTGTAAAAACCGAGGTTGGTATACTCTGTCTGGGCTTCACGGTCGATAATAGTCGTTACCAGCAGGGCTTTTTCCTCATCTTCACCTACCACTTCATAAATTTTATGACCGATAGGCAGGTTGAGAGATTTATAATATACCGTGCGATTCTCTTCCTCTTTGAATACCTCAAATTCAAGAATCTGTTTATGATTAAAGGTATTGAGCTTTCCCTCGCTCTGTACCCTGATCATGTCAATCACATAGTTGAAGTTGATTTTTCCTTCTACTACTCTGCCCTCACGTAGTGTTACTTTCCCCGGGTGCCACTGGTTCAGCTCAAGTCTGTCTTCATCAGATCGCTGGATTCTCTGTGCCTGAAGCGCAAGCCCCACGCTTATCATCAGAACCAGGGAGTATACAAGCCTTTTCATAGAATGGTAATCTATTGATTTATCCTGAATAACGAAGGTAATCCCACTTGATTATTCAGGAGTACAGAATAGTGTCTTGTACAAATCCCTTAGAGAACAATGCGCAGTGCCATGAGTTCAATCAGGCGTGTTGAACTATTATTTAAGAGAAACGAAAGACCATTCTCCGACCATTCGGCCGCGGCATTAGTTATAAAGCCCCTCTCGCTGGCTGATGAAGTTTTCGTTTTCTACATACTCATCATAAGTGTTGAGCTTATCCAGGTGACCGTTCGGACCAATCTCTACGATACGATTCGCCACGGTCTGGGTAAACTCATGGTCATGAGATGTGAAAAGGATAGTGCCCGGGAAGTCTTTCAGGGCATTGTTAAATGCCTGGATTGACTCAAGATCGAGGTGGTTCGTAGGCTCATCCAGAATAAGCAGGTTGCCCTGGGCCAGCATCATGCGTGAAATCATGCAGCGTACTTTTTCTCCTCCGGAAAGTACACTGGATTTTTTGAACACCTCTTCGCCTGAGAAGAGCATTTTGCCCAGGAAACCACGGATGTAAACCTCGTCTTTCTCACCTTCTGAGTACTGTCTTAACCAGTCGATCAGGTTGTCGTCTGAGTTGAAATACTTCTCGTTTTCATTGGGCAGGTAAGAGGTGGTAATGGTCTGACCAAATTTAAACTCACCTGAGTCGGCCTTTTGCTCTCCCATCAGAATCTGGAACAGCGTGGTGATGGCGAGGCTGTCTTTGCTCAGGAAAGCAATCTTATCGCCTTTGTTCACGAACAGCTCAAAGTTGTTCAAAAGCGTTTTCTCAGGAGTCGATTTACTGAGTCCCTTCACTTCCAGAATCTGATCACCGGCCGGGCGGGTTTGCGTATAGATGATAGCCGGGTATCTTCTGGTAGAAGGCTGAATGTCTTCTACATTGATCTTGTCCAGAAGTTTTCTTCTACTGGTCGCCTGCTTCGATTTAGAGGCATTGGCTGAGAAGCGGGCAATAAATTCCTGCAGTTCTTTTTTCTTCTCCTCTGCTTTTTTGTTGGCAGCACTGCGCTGGCTCAGAGCCAGTTGGCTTGAGTGGTACCAGAAGCTGTAGTTACCTGTGAACAGCTTGACCTGGCTAAAGTCGATATCAACAATATTGGTGCACACCGTATCCAGGAAGTGACGGTCGTGCGATACAACAATTACGGTATTCTTAAACTCCAGCAGAAAATCTTCCAGCCAGGAGATGGTATGAATGTCAAGGTCGTTGGTAGGCTCATCCAGAATAAGAATGTCAGGGTTGCCAAACAGTGCCTGAGCCAGTAATACCCTTACTTTCTGGCTACCGTTCAGGTCTTTCATCAGGCTATGGTGCAGGTCTTCTTTGATGCCCAGTCCGCTCAAAAGAGCAGCGGCATCAGATTCGGCATTCCAGCCATCCATCTCTGCGAATTTTTCTTCCAGCTCAGAAGCCCTGATACCGTCCTCATCATTGAAGTCAGGCTTCATGTAGATGGCATCTTTTTCCTGCATGATGTCCCACAGAACCGTGTGGCCCATCATCACGGTATTCAGCACAGTACAATCATCAAACTCAAAGTGATTTTGCTTCAGCACGGCCATGCGTTTTCCGGGCTCCATCACCACCTTACCGCTGTTAGGATCAACATCACCTGACAGTATCTTCAGGAAGGTGGATTTACCGGCACCATTGGCACCAATTACACCATAGCAGTTGTTACCGGTGAATTTGATATTTACTTCGTCAAAGAGTACCCTTTTGCCATAAGCCAGGGAAACGTTTTGTGCTGCGATCATAGCCTTTACTTTTCTGGCCGCAAAGGTAGGGTTATTAAATCATAATCAGAAGCTGACCCGGTAAATTAGAATTCATTTTCCCCATATCATGGAGCAGGTTGTGATAACGCTTCCGAAACCTTTAAAAACTGTTCCGCTTTGCATCAATAAGTTGTTCCGAAACGAAACATGAAAGGAATGTTGGTGTTTTGTAAGTGGTTGATTTCTAGTTGTTTGTGTTTTTGGCAGACTTTTGGGAATAGTTGATTCAAAAAATCAGACATGAAAACGATAATAGCCACACTTCTTTTAAGTATCGGATTGATATTGAATAATGACCTTACCAATGATCACCTTGAAGTCTTTAAGGGAGACTGGGAGGGTAACCTGACATACCTCAACTATGGAGATGACGAAACATTGGTGAAACTGCCGGTAAAGCTGGTGGCTACCTATGGAGACAAAGGACTGAAGTTTGAATACTTCTATACAGAGCCCGGAGGAGCTATTGAAAAGCGTACCGGTAAGTTTGAGCTTCGCGGAGAGAAGGTTTACTACAATGGTCGCTGGGAATTTGTATCCGCAGAGGTTCAGGACAAAGAAAACTGGACACTGCAGCTCAAAAGCACGGGCAAAGACAATAACCGCAAGGCTGATTTTCAGCAATCTGTAGTGGTTACTACATCAAAAATTACAGTAACCAAGAAGGTCAGATACGATGGGACTGATGATTGGTTTATGAGAAATCAACATGTCTTTGAAAGATAGTAGTGCTGGCCAGCGTGGTGTTCTGGTTCCACGCTGGCTCATCTCAATCTCTATTTCCAGACGCCAACAATAGCCCCCATGACCAGGAAGCTGAGGATATGATACCCGGCATTGATCAGAAAGAGCTTCATAGATTTTCGCTCGAAAAGGTAAGTAACTCCCATACTGGCTGCCACCCAGCCAATGCCTGCCAGAGCTCCGGCTGTAATGCCCCAGGCCAGGTCGTTTGAGTCGGCCAGAAAGGCTGCAAGGTTAAAGGCCATAATAAAGCCCAGAATAAAAGCCCCTCCGAAAATACGGGCCATATTACCTCCTTTGAGGTCTTCTTCTGTAAAACCGTTTTCCTGCATCCAGGCTTTGCTGAACAGCAATGGTGAATACCAGAGGCCTCCGATAAGAAAGGTAGAAAGTGCCGCCACGAAAATGGCGAGATAATTTAAGCTTGAAATATCCATGATGTGATGTTTTAAGTGTTAGCAATGAGTTGATCGCATGCCCGATCGTAGCGGGATAAGGCATGGGGATTCCAGGCCCCGTTCTCGGGGCTTTTGAAATCTCGAATAGTTTTGAGTTTATCAGCTCAGGTATGAGCTGTACAGTTAAGTGTTATGCTTTGGCTTTTTTCTTCCAGAGAACGATGCCCACAGCCATAATTTCATATTTAAACAGCACGATGAGGGTATCGAGTAGTGTGAGTTCGAAGGCACGCAGCGTAAAGGCGTTTTGTGTACCCAGCTCCAGAAACAACAGGCCAAACCAGAGCAGTGCCGCTATTTTGAGGCCATCCACCGCCCTGGTGATGTTCATTTTCTGATAGAGGTAGGCCAGGATATAGCCCAGTATTACGGCAGCGGCTATGGCCCAAAGGAAGTTCAGGGGACTGAAGTCTGAAAAATCAGTTTCTGTCAGATTATTAAGCTCCCGCCAGCGAATGCCAAACAGTACATTGTCGTACCAGATCATAGGGAGTGGCTGTACCAGAATGGCGAGTACCCAGACGGCCAGGTGATTGATTTTTTGATTGTTCATTGTATTAGGGGTTCGGTTGATTGTCTTTATATTTCTCTTCGGCCATAAACGATCCTGTGGTGGTATACCAGGGTCTGATTTTGGTGAGTAATCTGCCTGCCTTGATGGCCGGATCACGGGCTGCCAGCTTTTCGGCTTCTTCCATACTATCTACTTTCAGGATGAAGATACCTCCGCCCCCTTCAAAAGGACCGGCCAGCATCAGGGTCTTTTCCTCTACCATCTTACCAATATTGGCCATGTGGGCAGCCTGAATGGAGTCTACCTGGGCTTTGGGCAGTTCGGGTCGGTCGGGGTTTGTGATCAGCTCCACAAAATAGTACTTCACAATTTCGAAGGCAGGAGCCTCGGAACTGTCCTGTGCACGGGCAGAGGTGACACAGTAGAGGAGCACAAAAAGTAAAAAAGTAAGTCGTTTCATAATTTACAATTTAGAAATTTCTCATTTGTCCGGATGGTTGACTTGCAGGCCCTTGAATACGTGGCCCTCAGGGTCTCTGAAGTAAATACTTCGTCCGATTCCCGGCAGAAGTAGTTCTTCAGAGATTACTTCACCACCATGCGCTTTGACCGCAACCATCATATCGTCCAGGTTCTGCACCTGTAAGGTATACACCACCGACTGATTGAATGCTGACCTTGAGATAATGCCTCCATTGATACCGGGTAAGTGATCAGGGCCTGTTTTGGCAAGCCAGTAGGGCTGCCCCTCCAGTTGACGGAACTGCCATCCAAATACCTTCTGATAGAAGCTCAGGCAGTTTGCCGGCTTGGCAGAGGGGATTTCAAAAAAGACAATTCTGGCGGGTTTCATCCGGGTGTTTTTATGTAATCGATGATCGAATATAGGCAGTCAAAACCTGCGAAAATTTTTCAAAAACGCGAACCGGAAAGATCATTGCGCGAACCGG
>DIYF01000095.1 GCA_002427745.1 Roseivirga sp. UBA6061
TTATAAAGTCAACCTGGGTCCTCTGTATGAATTACCGGATCATGACAAATCAGATCTTCGGATATTCTCACTACCCGAATTCAGGCTTCCCAGGCTCAGGGACACGCATCGCGATGTAGATTACGCATCGCTTCAGAAATCAACTATCAGCTTCTTTTTACCCAGAGCAGGACAGGTCACGCTTGATATCAGGAATTCGCAAGACAAAAAGGTATGGTCTGTCTCGCTTAACGGTATCGCGGGTATCAATGAATTTCGCTGGGACCTTGTAGTCAGAAAGCAGGAAAGCAACCTGCCCTATTTTTTCCGGTACGACCAGTTTATTGAAGCTGGTGATTATAAACTCATACTCAATATGGGTAAGCAAAATACCTGGCAGGCTTTTACCGTGATGAATCATGATGAGGATTAATCATTCATGACCTCAGATTAATTCTTCACAAAACCTTCAGAAAAAAATGTAGCCTCTCATACATGATTTGAGCTGTTTGGGTCAATGAAAAACTCAAACACAACGATCATGAGCATTAAGAAAATTAAAAGATTACCCACCATGTCGGTGGTTATGTTACTCCTTTGGTTCACCTCTATTGGTGTCTTGTCAGCGCAGTCACCTGCCATAGATATGGGAGATCGCTTTCAAATCTTTAAAGACGCCTCCTACGTCACCTTTGAAACATCCTTTGCCGGGTTTCCGGTAATCAGAGGTGCCATCAGCGCTTATCAGGCCAACATTTTCTTTGACCCGGACCATGTTGACCGCACTTCTGCTACTATTCGTTTCGGGGCAGCAAGCCTGTCTACAGCTCATCCGAAACGGGATGGGGAGCTACACGGTAAAGCATTTCTGGACGCTGCCAATTTTCCGGGAATCTGGTTTCAAAGCACAAAAGCCACCCCTACCAGTAGCGGACTGGATCTGGTGGGTAAACTCAATATCAAAGATGTTACGCAGGAGGTGACTTTACATATTGACCGACCCAACGTAATGCGGAAAGCCATGGGCGGCAGAGACATGCTGATGGCAAAAGGCAGACTTTATTTTAAACGAAGTGATTTCGGACTTGGCAAGGGTTCGGGCTATCAGAGCATACAGATGCTCGGGGATGAGATTACAATCGAATTCAGTCTGGTGGGCATGAATTATACCCTGGATTACCTGCAGGCACTGTTTCTGAGTAAAACCGACTCAGGCCATGACAATCCGGTTGGTGTTATCTACCAGGAAACCAAGGCAAGGGGTTTTGAGGATGGCATGAAAAAACTGATGTCTCTGGCCAGCAGTGCTGATTACAGGCAAACCAACTGGTCAGGCGTAGTAGCTAACCTCGGTTGGATTCTGATGGTCGATGGCTACGGTAAGGAGGCCGTGAAATTCTTTGAGTTCGGCCTGCAGAAAAACCCGAACCATACCACCTCACTCCTGAGGCTGGGAGATGCCTATGTCATCGCAGGAGACTTTGATAAAGCACTGGCCCACTACAGGAAAGAGTACAGTTTACCAGCTCGGGTTCGCTTTACCCATCTACCAGAGATGATAAAGCAACTGAGTGGTGAATTTGAACTGAAGCATATGAAGTAAGAATCATACCCTGGTATCGTTGTTGTGCCTGGTCGCAGGGCGAATCGCCTGCGGCCGGGTGGCAGCGACCTTAACAAGGAACAATTCTGGCCTGCCTCAATATTCAGGCACCACTCCCCTTGCTCCCAATAAAAGATGAAAGCACGGGTATAACCGTAGCCAGACCTGCCAGCACGCCAACAAAGGTCTGGAAATCATTCACAAACTGCGGCTCTCCGATCATCAGGAAACCTACCAGACCAATCATTACGATGTACAGCACCATTTTGGTAAAGCCCCAGGACCCGTTTTTCCTGATAAGCTGCCTCATGGCCTCTGCTTCTTCTTTGCTGATACTGGATATAATGTAGTTTCTAAAACTCTTGTTGAACAGCACCGGCTTTTCTCTCCAGATGACCACACCTTTTTTCATTAATGAAAAGAGAGCTGCTCCGTTTTTAATATTCACAAAACCATCTTTGGCAAGATCGTAGATGATAAACCTCTCACGTGTTGCCAGTGAATTCCAGATGTTGGCATAATAACCCCGTGCCAGGCTTTCTACCTGTAATATAAACTCCTCACTATTCACTGTAATTCTGGCCTCCTTCGTATTCCGCTTCTTGCTGAAAATTGACTTTTTACCTGCCGTTTCTTCTTTGACCGACACACTTACATAGTCTGTCTTTTTCATCAGAGAGATCACAGGTTCAGCCAGCAATGGCAGGTAGTTACCAAATCCCAGCTCTTTGGAGATCAGGTCCCGGGCACTTCGTTTGAATTTGGTCCCGATCTCTTTTTCATAGTCAGTAATAAAGCCATCCAGGCTTTGATGGTTTTTGTTAAAGCCATGAAGTATATCTGTGAATGAGCCAAAAATATTGTGCCAGGCATTAAAATGTTGCTGATGCTCAGGCTCAGGTGTTTCGCTGGCATGGATGAGCCTACGGTAAAAAGAGAGTATCTGGCTGGGATAAATATCGGTGAGCAAAACCACCTGCTTGCCCTGGTCCAGCAGTTCCTTTAGCAACTTCAGCTTTTTGGCATTTTCGCTGTGCGACTGATAACCATGTTCAAAGTTTTCAACTACGAAAACATCATAGTCACTCAGGTCCGCAACACTTTTCACTCCCATTCTCTCTCCCGGTACATAGGAATAGATGCCATTGTCATCCGGCACAGCATTTATCCTGGCGCAATCCATGGATACCTTGTCCTTATTGGTAATATTCAGACATGAAATCGATACGATCTTTCTGGCCGTATTACTGCTCAGTAGTTCAAAAGCAAGGGCCATTTTGCCCGAGTTGGGCAAGCCTACAATAGACAGATTGCTCACCGCTCCCTCTTGTTGCAGTGCTTTCTTTAAGCTCTTCAGGTTCTCCGGATTCCTGAAGTCATTGGGCTTATATGCTGAATAGTCGAAGCCAAAAATCTTACGGGCAAAGAACATCACCAGGTAGAAGAGTACGAGCAAAACGCCAACAATGAGCAGTGTCATAATAATCTGTCCGTAAACTGAGCCCTGAAGAAATATGGGCTTGTTCTTCCTGGGAAGCGAGTAGGTGATCTGATAGTCCTTTCCGGGAAGGCTGCTCAGGCGATATCGAAATGACAACTGTTTATCTCCCCGCTGCCAAACCCATTTGCTATTATCCGAAGCATCAAAAATCAGTGACTGCGTTTCCGCTACCCTGTCATCATAAACCGGCCTGAGGAAAAACAACAACCCCTTGAATTTAGACCTGCTTATCTTATACTTTTCATCGGGCAGTTCCGGGCAGACCACACAGCTATCTGCCTTTATTTTTTCAACCGGATACACTGACTTTGAAATGTGAGCCACCAGCCGTTCTTCTTTTACCTCTGCCGGGAATTTCAAAACCGAATC